>DASQLU010000056.1:0-43306 GCA_035645855.1 Pyrinomonadaceae bacterium | reverse complement strand
GTCTGAGGCACGCCGCCAGCGTTGATTCTGAGCCAGGATCAAACTCTCGTTAAGAATTTGTATCTCTGGAACATTATCTTATACTGGTTAAAAGTATCCGATAATGACTCTTCTCGAGTTTTATCTGCGCCGAGCCTAAGCTCGCGCGCTCCAACTCTCAAAGGTTATTAACATGGACACGCTCTATCTAGTTTTCAAAGATCGGTTTCTCAATTTCCGAATCCATACTTAGTTGCGTATGAACTCTTTCAAGTTGCCCCACAGACGATTATTTTTCGTCTCAAGCAAACCGCAACCTTAAGCGATTGCGTTCAACTTGTCAAGCGGGTCAGCCTTAGACGGCTTCAACTCTTTTCAAGTTGCCTTAGCCGAAGCGACTTTTTGCGGCGACGAAACAACCGCCCTTCTCCCTAAACATCTCAAGGAAGACAAGCGGCCGTGTCCAACGCTATCGTGCTGTCGCTTGGAAATGTCAATTGCCGTGTTTCAGGCGAAAGGGGATTATAGACAGAATCTTTTATTTGTCAACACCCCTCGGCAAAAAATTTCAAATCACGTCGCTTTGCAAAGACACTACCATCGAAAAGCATATGAAATGAGGCTCGGCCAGTTTTTTTCAACTATTTCTTTTTCTGGGTCTTGGGCAGCGCACCCTGTACGTCGACCCGCAAATTACCCCTATCGTCTCGATAAACTTTATATCGCACGTCAACCAACTGGCCGTTGTCATCCGCCTTGACCGTAAAGAATTTCTCCCCGTTACTGTTCTCAATGCGTAGAGGGAGGCGGCCATGCAGATCGGGGCTGCGGTAGGCCGTATAGTGTTCCTGCCGGCTCTTGTCGTAACCAAGCACAAAGATGCGGTCGAAATCCGGGTCTTCCGGCGTACTCGGCTTATCGGAACTGCTCTTTTCCAGAATCACCCAACTGCCCGGCTGCACTTCTTTCGCCGCATCCTTATCTTTCGGCGCGGATTGAGCGGTTTCGCCCGCGTCTTCGAGCCTTTGCCAGGCCACGAATTCACGTCCGGTGCGATAAAAGATGATGTCGCTCGGCACGGTCAATTCAACTTGTTTGGCATAAACCCACCCGGCAGGCGCGGGAGAAATGGCCGGGGGCAGACGGACTTTATACCAGAGCTCATTCAACTCTTCCGCTTCCTTGTCCGCGCCGCTATCCTTCTGTTTATTCCCGCCCTGAGTGGCCGCGCCCGTCTTCGGCGCGTCGTCGCTCTCCGTCGTTTCAGAAGTTTTAGGTTTCGCCACGCGCTTCCAACCGATGATCTCGAAATGCGCGCCGCTTTCTAATTTCAGCAAGATATTATCCGCGCTGCTGCGATCCGCCGATGAACGTAGATTAGTGCTCGCTCTAAGTTGGCCGGTGGCCTGCGCGGGGATGTCTTTGTCTTCTACGGCAACCTGGACGGAACGGTCTAACAAGTCCTGCGGCATGATGTTGCGCGCTTCAATCCAGCCCTCCGTATTTTCCGCATCGTGCGCGCGCACGCGCAACCAGCGCTCACCGTTCTCGGCCGTCGTGGTATCCAAAATATCCACGATATCGCCGCGCACCACCTCCGACAAGTCCGCCGCCACGACGGCAATCGAACTGCGCACCTGCGCGCGACGCGCGATTACGACTCCCGTCTCGTTTTTAATCGTCAGAGTCCCGCAACCGGCAGAGACAAATGTCACGACCAGCAGTAAAAGGAGAAAGAGTGTGGAAACTCGACGAGAGCTAATATTGAGATTTTCGGTGATACCCAAAATTTTCATGCAGCGGATGATAGATACGAAGCCTGCGCGATGTACGGGAAATTCCGAACCGGCAATCTCTCGCGAGTAAGTTTGAATTTGTAGCCGAACACGGAACGAGACGTTTCCGCAGTCTTCCTAATTGTAGCCCATCCGACGCAATAAATCGCGTTGGGCGCGGCTTATCGAATCGGCCACGGTAATTTGCGTCCTTGACCCTCTGCGTTCCGCCTTCAAGCCGAATGCGCCCAAAGCGGCATCCAAATCGAGCGGGTTGGCGCTTTCAATATAGCGCTTCGAGAAATCACTGCCGCCTGCCACGCTATTCAGTGCGGCGATGACGGCAGCGTTTCCCTCTTGCCTTCCGATGCCCGTCCCACGCTTGCGAAACAGCGCCTGGTAGACATGTTCAAGGCTGCGTTTTCCGCGACTGTCACGCCTCACGGTCAAATCATAGAGTGCCGCCACCAGCATTCCCTTGTGATAAACCAGAGCGCCGCTGCTCCAACGGCGCGCCGAGGCTTCGACCAGAGAATATTTATCCTGCTCGCGTTGTACGAGGTAGTTATCGTATGCGCGCGCCAGTGAATTGAGGTACTCCTCAAAAGTTAAATATCCGAGGTCTACGCTCACGCGCATTGATTGATAGACGGTGAAGCCTTCATAGAACCAGGGGTAATCGCCGCTCAACGCCAGCGCGTGCGGAACCCAGAGGTGAAAAATCTCATGCACCAGCGGGACGCTCAGGCTCGCCAGCCCGGCGGCTTTCGATGTCGAGCGCCCGGAGAGAAAGAAGATCGTCCCTCCGCGCGTCTCCGCACTCCAACGCGAGGCGTCGGCTGTTTGTGGAAACGGGGCGAGCACGATCAATGCATTCTTACGCGGCGAGCGACCGGCGACACGCGTGTGCTTTTCGATGATGTCGCGGATTACTCCGGCCACATCCTTATCCGCGAAAGCCCATTCGCCCGCGGCGGCGAACGTGACATCCATGCCGCTCGCGCTCGTTTGCATCGTCCGCAGGTCGGCTCCGACGAAAAAGATGGACGCCTCGGCATCTTCAATTTCATATTGCCCTTCCCCGTTTCGAGGTTCGAGCGTGGCGACTTTCCAGTTATCAGGCAGCTTTAGAGTCAACTTCGCGCGCCCCGCAGGAAGCGGCAGGAGGTCGCCGGGCATCAACACGCCGCGCACGGCCGTCAACCAGGAAACGTGCGCCGTGTCGTTTGTGCCGCGCGGGGGATCGAGTTTTAGTTCGTAGCTAGCATTCGTCGCCGCGCGCTCCGCCTCATATTCCCCGGAGGCAAGTTTGCGCGCGGCTATTTCGCCGCCGCGCGCGTCGGACAGCGACAGATTCTCGATGCGTTCGCCGAGTCCGATGATTCCGGCATACGCATTGCGAAACGACCAGGCCTTCGTGCCTTCCGCGCGCAAGGCCTCCACTCTGATACGCGGAGGCGTCTGCGAAACGACGCTGATGCGTGCGCTCATTGACTGTGCCGGCGCGGCGAGATTTGCCCCCGACATTAAGAGCAACGCCGCACACATAAACCACCAGACGCGCATTCGCCCCGCACGGTTCACGCGGAAGCGCGCGGCCGTCGGGAGCATAATTTTCCGTCCGTCGGTCAGGTCGTCGCAAAGCATGTTTTCATCGAAATGGCGCGCGTGAAGCGGGTTGCATGATGCGGAAGGGGTCTCTTTGACATTGGTGCGCATGAGCGTCTATAGTTGCCTCCAACGCTCCCTTAATAGTTCCGAATGTAACATAATGCTCGAAGTAGTGCCCAACTGCATTAAAAACGGGTCTCAACGCCGCCGCATCTATTTCGTGCGCGCGATGAGCAGTCTACTTCTCTTCCTGATCTTTTACGGAGCGACGTGCGGGCTGATACATAGCCACACGATTTATTTCGCATCAGGTTCGACGCTCGAAACAGCCGTCTTTAACGACGCGCGCGAAACCGACTCGGCGGCAAGGCTTTTACCCTCCGGGAAACACTGCCTGCTCTGCCAGTTTCATCAACAACTCTCACACGGTCTTTTTCACACCGCACCCTTTGCGCTGCAACCGCCCGCGAACGCGACGCGGCTGCTCGCCGCAAACTTCAACAACTACTCCGCCCAGCACGAGTCCTCGCGCGGGCGCGCTCCACCCTTCGCTTCGCTTCTCTAACTGCATGTTCGTTCGACAGTTTTGCCGTTTACCGGCAAAGCCCTCGAAGCATTAAAGAATCAGGACGCTCGTGTACTTCGTCCCGCCCCGGTTTGTGAAACTGGCGCGGATGCGTTTTCCGACCGGGCGTTCGGCGGTCATCTACCGTTCTACATCGAAGCGAGGCTCTACTATGATTCGTCAAAGCATTTATAGATTTACCGCAAGCGCAACATTGATTGTGGCCTTCAGCGTCGCGGCGCTGGCACAGACGCACATCGGCACGGTGCAGGGCACGGTGCGCGACCCCGGCGGCGCGCTCGTGCCGGGCGCATCCGTGCGTATCACCGACCCGACCAGCGGCTACCAGCAAGCGGCGCAAACCAACGAGCAGGGCGAGTATAAATTCTTAAATATTCCCTTCCACATTTACACCGTGCGCGTCGAGGCCGCGGGCTTCCAGACCGTCGAAAAATCTTTCGACGTGGAGACTCCCATTCCGACAATTGTGGATTTCACGCTCTCGGTCGCCGCCGCCAACGAGACCGTCACCATTAGGGACAACGCATCGCTCATTGAAGCCGACAAGACTTCTTCGGACACGAACATCTCCCAGACGTTGCTCGAACGCCCGCTCGGCGCGGTTCCCTCGCGCGGCATCGAAGCCATCGTTGCGAGCGCGCCCGGTTTCGCGCCCGATGACAACGGACGCCTCCACCCGCGCGGTTCAGAATCGCAGGTGCAGTACGTCGTCGACGGCATCCCGATCACAGACAACCTCTCGGCCATCTTCGCCACCAGCCTCGACGCGCGCACGCTACGCACGGTCGAAGTTCTGACCGGCGGCATCTCCGCTGAGTTCGGCGATAAACTCGGCGGCGTCGTCAACATCAACACTCGCTCCGGGCGCGAGACGCCGACGCAGGGCAGCGTCACGCTCTCCGGCGGCAGTTTCTCCACCGGCGAAATCGGCGTTAACTTCTCCACGCGCACAGACAAGCTCGGCCTGCTGACGAACCTGACGGCCACCACCTCGCAGCGTTTCCTCGATCCGCCGACCATCGAAAACTTTCACAACTTCGGCCGCACCGGCAAAGGGTTCCTTCGCCTCGATTATCAACTCACGCCGAGCGACACGTTGCGCGCCACGTTCCTCGCGGGCGGCACGAATTTTCAAATCCCCAATCGCTTTGAACAGGAACTCGCCGGTCAGGATCAGAGGCAGCGGCTGCGCGACCATTCCGAGTTCTTCACCTACGAGCGCATTTTTTCGCCGAACACCTTCGGCCAATTTTCGTTCTTCAATCGCTACAGCACTGCGCGCCTGACGAGCAACCCGCTCTCCACGCCGGTCGTCGCGTTTCAAGACCGCACGCTGCAAAACACGGGCGGCCTCGCGGCCGTCTCGCTCACGCGCGCAGGCCACAACGTCAAATTTGGCGGCCAGATCACCGTCACGCCCGTGCGCGAGGAGTTCAGCTTCTACCCGACCGCGCCCTTCGAGGACTTAACCGACGAAGACGGCGAGGTCGTGCCGAACCCGATCAACGACTTCAACCCCGCCAACCCTTTCCGCTTCGACGGACGCCGCACCGGCCGCATGTTCAGCGCGTACATCCAAGATCGCTTCTCGCCGTTTCGCAATTTCACGATTGACGCCGGCGTGCGCTACGACAACTACAGGCTGATCATTCAGGAGCAAGCCTTCAGCCCGCGCATCGGCGTGGCCTATTTCATCCCGCGCACGCAGACGACGCTGCGCGCCTCCTACAATCGCATCTTCCAAACGCCACCGGCCGAGAATCTCCTGCTCGCCAGTTCCGCCGAGGCCGCCGCGCTGTCGCCGCTCGCGGTGTTGCAGGGACAGGCGGGCGTGCGCCCCATTCTGCCCGACAAACAACACGTCTACGAGGTCGGCGCGCAACAGGCCGTCTCGCGCTTCCTGCGCCTCAACCTGACCGTCTATCAAAAGCGGATCACCAATTTCGGCGACAAGGATCAATTCTTCGATACGGGCGTCATCTTCCCGATCACGATCTCCTCCGGCCGCGTGACGGGCGAGGAGCTGCGCCTTGAGACTGTCGATCTGCGCGGCTTCCGCGCCTTCGGCTCTTACGCCAACGCGCGCGCCTACGGCATCACGCCGATCAACGGCGGCCTCTTCCTCGGCGAAGCGGTCGAGAGCCTTGAGACCCCCGGTCTCAGGTTCGCCAACGACCACGACCAGCGCAACTCCGCCCAGTTCCAGCTCAGTTACAACCACGCGCGCTCCGGTCTCTATGCCAACTTCGGTGGCCGCTACGATTCCGGCTACCCGACCGACGTCGAACCCGGAACGACGCGCGCGGATTTCACCGCCGCCGGCTTCGACCCGCGTCTCTACAACGAAATCGACTTCGAGCGCGGCCGCACCAAACCGCGCACCATCCTCAATTTCTCCGTCGGCGCGGACTTGCTGCGCGAACGCCGCGCTTCGCTCAACCTGCAGTTCGACGTGCAGAATTTGACGAACACGCTCTTTCTCTACAACTTCGAATCGGTCTTCAGCGGCACGCACGTCGGCTTCCCGCGTCTCTTCAGCGGGCGTCTGTCCGTGCGTTTCAAATGAAGTCTGAAAATGAAGTCTGACCGTGGCGTGCGGGTCTCCGGTTATCGCGCCCGTCGCCGGACAATTCGCCGCGCCCGGCAACAAACGGAACTTTCCGCGCCGGCCGCACGTCTGATGCTTTGCTGTTCAGGTAAAATCAGGCGCGCGGCCGGCCGTTTCGGCCAAGACGTTGACACTTCTCGCAATGCACCGATAAAATACAGCCCTCTCGAATGAGTAGCCCTGGCCTCCAGCGAATTTGAGGTTCAAATCGTGAGTCTTGTAAAGATCATCATCATCACTATTGCGGTCATCCTGTCGATCTTGTTCTTCGGGCGTTTTTTGTTTTAGCCTGACGACGGCATGACCCTTCCTCGTCCAGTTCCTTCCCGGCGACACGTCTCCACGCGCGCCGCACGCTACAGATTATTGTCCTTTCTGCTCGCGCCCTTTCTCCTCTTCCATCTCGGCAACGACATCCGCGCGCAAACGCCCCCGACGTCCGACGCGCACGCGGACGACGAAGTGCTGCGCGTCAATACAGACCTCATCACCGTCCCCGTCGTCGTCACGGATGCACGCGGGAGACGCTTCGCCAACCTGACGCTCAGGGATTTCGAGGTGCGCGACGGGGGGCATCCCGTCAAACTCGACTACTTCTCCACCGGCACGGAGCGCGTCGCGATGCTCTTTGCGCTCGACACTTCCGGCAGCGCGCGCGAGCACATCACGCGACAGACCGAGGCCGCCTTCGCCATGTTCACGCGCTTCGGCCACAACTCCCGCATCGCAGTGCTCCAGTTCTCCGAACAGGCCGAGTTCGCGCTTCCCTTCACCTCCGACATCGACGCCGCGCGCGGCGCGTTTCGCTTCTCCGCGCGGCGCGGGCGGCATACGGCTATCTTCGACGCCGCCTCCGTCGCCATTCGCGCTTTCAACGTCGCCGGAGCCGACCCGCGCGAACGCCGCATCGTCGTCCTGTTCAGCGACGGTCTCGACACCGCCAGCCGCACGCCGCACGCTTCCGTCGTCAACGATGCGCGCCTGCGCGGCGTCTCCATCTACGTCATACACCTTCCCCTGTTCACGCCGCGCGACGGCCGACTCGTTGCGCGGCGGCCGGCCAAAGGCTTTCGCGAACTGGCCGAGCAGACCGGCGGCCACTTCTTCCAACTCGGCGACGCGCGCGCCGCGCTCGACCCGAACGCCGCACAAGACCTCGCGCCCATCTTCCGCGCCATCACCGAAGATTTGCAGAGCCAGTATGTCCTCGGTTACTACCTCGACGCCGCCGGCCGCGCGCGCACAGACCATCGCTTGCAGGTCAGCCTGACACCGGCACACAAACGCCTCCGCGTCCAGATACTTCGCGGAAACTACAACCTGAAACAGTGACAGGTGACGGGTGACAGGTGACAGGTCGGAAAAAGCCTCAAATCGCAAATCGTCAGCCGTGAAGAGAAAAGACGAGTTTTATCTATTCACGATTTACGATTCACGATTTACTGTTTTATCTTGTCACCTGTCACCTGTCACTTGTCACTTAAAAATTATGAGCGAACAGACACAGGATGGATTGCGCAGCATACGACGCGCGCTGTTGAGCGTCTCGGACAAAACGGGGTTAGTCGAGTTTGCGCGGGCGCTCGCGGATTTCGGCGTCGAACTGCTGAGCACGGGCGGCACGGCGCGAGACCTGCGCGCGGCGGGCATCAAGGTGCGCGACGTGTCCGAGGTCACGGGCTTCCCCGAAATGCTCGACGGTCGCGTTAAGACCCTCCACCCGCGCATCCACGGCGGGCTGCTGGCCGTGCGCAACAACGCCGCACACATGGGCGCGCTCGCCGGGCACGGCATCGAGCCGATAGACATGGTTGTTATCAACCTCTACCCGTTCGAGCAGACCGTTGCACGCGCCGGCATAACGCTCGCCGAGGCGGTCGAACAGATAGACATCGGCGGCCCCGCGATGGTGCGCTCCGCCGCCAAGAATTACGCGGACGTGGCCGTCGTCACCGCGCCTGAACTCTACGAGCGAATTTTGCGCGAGTTGCGAGAGCGCGACGGCGCGCTCTCCCTCTCGACGCGCGCCCAACTCGCGCGCCTCGCCTTCATGCGGACGGCCTTCTACGACTCCAAAGTCTTCTCTTATCTCGGCGCGTCCGGCGAGACGGCCGAGTCCGACGATTGGGCGATCTACCCGCCCGTCGAATCAATCGTCGACACCGTGGAGACTTACGCAGCCGTTCTGGCGGGCGCGTTCGAGGCCGCCGGCGACAACGCCCTCGAAGATGCGGATACGGACGGCGCGGACTCCGAATTTGACGAATACGCCGAACTCTCTCTGAACAAACTTTCCGATCTGCGCTACGGCGAGAACCCGCACCAGGCGGCCGCGCTCTACGAGATCGAGGAAGAAGACGCCGGCGGAGTGGCGCACGCCGAGTTGCTCTCCGGCAAGGAGATGTCTTTCAACAACTACGTGGACGCCGACGCCGCCTGGCAACTCGTCTGCGACTTTACCCAGCCCGCCTGCGCGATCATCAAACACACGAACCCTGCGGGCGCGGCGCTCGGCGCATCGCCGGCGGAGGCTTACCGGCGCGCGCTCGCCACCGACCCGGTATCCGCCTTCGGCGGCATCGTCGCCTTCAATCACGAAGTTGACGCGGAGGCCGCGGACGCAGTCACGGAAATTTTCACGGAGGTCGTCATCGCTCCCGGTTACGACGCGGCGGCCTTGAAGACGCTTAGCGCGAAGAAGAATTTGCGCGTGTTGCGCGTCGCCGCGCCGGGCGTTGATGAAGAAACGGCCGCTATTCTTCATTACGACTACAAAAAAATCAGCGGCGGGATGCTCCTGCAAACGCGCGACCTGCATCGCCTGACGCCGGACGATCTCAAGGTCGTCTCGCGCCGCGCGCCGACCGCCGAAGAGATACAAGCCCTCCTCTTCGCGTGGACGATTTGCAAGCACACGAAGTCGAACGCCATCGTCTACGCGCGCGCCGGGCAGACAATCGGCGTCGGTGCGGGGCAGATGTCGCGTGTCGATTCGGTGCGCCTCGGCGCGATGCGCGCGCAGTTGCCGGTTGCCGGTTCGGTGCTCGCCTCCGACGCCTTCTTCCCTTTCCGCGACGGCATCGACGAGGCCGCCAAACACGGCATCACCGCGATCATTCAACCCGGCGGCTCTGTGCGCGACGAAGAGATTATCGCCGCCGCCGACGAGCACAAACTCGCGTTGGTCTTCACCGGCATACGCCACTTCAAACACTGAGGGCGGGAAGGAAATCGAGACAGGGTGGCTATGCGATCATTCAAAGTAAAACTGGCGGCAACATTCTTAGGCTTGCTGTTGCTGGCGACGTGCGTGTTCGCCGCGCAGGAGGGCGTCACTAGGCGAGTGCGTTTCGCGCGCGGGCGCACGACGGCCACGCTCAAGAATTCGGTCGTGCGCGGCACGCGGGATCGTTATCTGGTCAACGCGCGCGCCGGGCAGAAGATGACCGTGAGCATCACCTCGGTCGAGCGCAATGCGGCTTTCGCCATCTACGCGCCGTCGCATGACACGGTTGAAGGCGCGAGCGAGGATCGGGAAGTGAAGAGTTGGAGCGGCAAGCTGCCTGAGACCGGCGACTACGTGATCGAAGTAGGCGGCACGCGCGGCAACGCCACTTACACGCTCAAGGTGACGATTCGTTGAGCCGTCGCACGGCGCGCACGCCTTACGTGCTTGCAGTCGCGCCGCGCAATCGTTGATACTTGGGCGGCACGTCTCCCCGAAAATTTATTTACTGTAACGAAGGGTTGAACTCATGGCTGATATTGAATCCGTCCCCGGCGGTGAAAACAACGGGACGCCCGTGCGCTGCCGTTTTTGCGGGCAGTTGAATCAGACGCGCGCCGACGTGGTGGGGAATGCGAAGTGCGGCCGCTGTCGCCTGCCGCTCGCGGGCGCGCCGCATAAAAAATTCGCCGACCTCGACAAAGACTCCTACATCCACCCAGCGGACAGCCGCGCGCTCGCCACTTTGCGCGCCATCCCCGGCATCGACACGGCCGTCAAAAAGCTGCTCTCCGTGACGGGTGAATCGGCCATCCGCGTCATCTTCACGGCGAGCGCGGTGCGCGTGACGCCCAAACAATGCCCCGACCTCTACGCCAAGTTGCAGGTCGCCTGCACGACACTCGGCGTGGACATGCCGGAACTGTTCGTGCAGCAGTCGCCGATGGTCAATGCCTTCACGGGCGGCGTCGAGCGTCCAGTCATCGTGCTCTATTCCGGCCTGCTCGAACGCCTGACGGACGAGGAAGTTCTCGCCGTCGTCGCGCACGAAGTCGGCCACATTCACGCCGAGCACGTGCTGTACCTGACGGTCGCGCACCTGCTCGAGGCGCTGGCGAACGTAGCGATTGCGGCCGCGCCGGTGGCGAGCCTCGTCGCGCAAATCTTGTCGGGCACAATGCGTTCGGCTCTGCTGGCGTGGTCACGGCGCGCCGAGTTGTCGTGCGACCGCGCCGCGCTGCTCGTCACGCAGGACGCCGACGTTATCGGGCGCACGATGATGAAACTCTGCGGCGGCACTTTCGCCTCGAAGGTCGACTACGAACAATTTCTCGTGCAGGCGCGCGACTTCCAGAAGAATTACGACGAGAGCGCGCTCGACCGCTTCTGGGCCGACATCATCACGAGCGGCCTCTCGCACCCCTTCCCCGTCTGGCGCACGTCGGAGATTTTGAAATGGGTCGAGACGGATCAGTACACGCGTCTGATGAACGGCACGCCCGAAGTAGCGGCAGCTTAACTATTGAGTTTCAAGTTTCAGGTTTCAAGTTTCAAGTTAAAGAACCCCGGAACTCAGTCCTGAAACTTGAAACCTGAAACTTGAAACCCTGGATTCTGAATCTATGTTAGAGAATAAATTCGGCATCGTGTTCGGCGTGGCGAACAAGCGCTCGATAGCGTGGGCTTCGGCGCAGTCGCTCGCGGGCGTGGGCGCGCGGCTCGCTTTCACGTACCAGAACGAGCGTTTGCGCGAGAACGTCGAGAGTTTGACGAAAGACCTGCCGGGCGCGGTGCTGTCGCAGTGCGACGTAGTGAACCCGGAAGAGGTGCAACAGACGTTCGCGCGCGTCAGGGAAGAGTTCGGGCGACTCGACTTCCTGATTCACAGTCTCGCTTTCGCGCCGCGTGAAGCGCTCGAAGGCGATTACGTCAACACGACGCTGGGAGCGTTTCAGACCGCGCTCGAAATCAGCGCCTACTCGCTAACGACGCTGGCGCGCGCCGCACAGCCCCTGATGTCGGAGGGCGGCAGCATCGTCTCGATGAGCTACTACGGCGCGGAGAAGGTTGTGCCGAACTACAATGTGATGGGCATCGCCAAGGCCGCGCTCGAAGCCAGCACGCGCTACCTGGCGAGCGACCTCGGCAAGCACAACATCCGCGTCAACGCCATCAGCGCGGGGCCGCTCAACACGCTCGCCGCGCGCGGCGTCGGCAACATGGGCGCGATGTTGAAGCACCACGCCGAGCGCGCGCCGCTCAGGCGCAACGTCGAGGCCGCCGAGGTCGGCAACACCGCGCTTTTCCTCTGCAGCCCGCTCTCCTCCGGCATCACCGGCGAGGTCATCCACGTGGATTGCGGCTACAACATCATGGCGTTTTAGCTGTTAGCTGTTAGCTATTAGCTGTTAGCTGTTAGCTGTTAGCTGTTAGCATTCAGCTTTCAACAAAAACACTTGACTGTCAGACATAAGTGAAACTTACTATTTCCTGCTAATAGCTAACAGCTAATAGCTAACAGCTTCCCATGGCAAAGACCAATAATCGAAATCGTAAGGGCGGCCGACACGTCACGCAGGATGAGCAGTTGCTTGAGACTCCGAAACTGGACGAGTTCAAGCACACGGACACGTGGCGCGTGTTTCGCATCATGGGAGAATTCGTCGAGGGCTTCGATGAACTCGCGAGCGTGACGCGCGGCGTCTCCATCTTCGGCTCAGCGCGCACGTTGCCCGACAACCCGCACTATGCTGCGGCCGAGGAGACGGCCGCGCTGCTCGTCGGCGCGGGCTTCGCAGTCGTCACTGGCGGCGGCCCCGGCATCATGGAGGCGGCCAACCGCGGCGCGTTCAACGCCAAGGGAGTCTCCATCGGCTGCAACATCGAACTGCCTTTTGAGCAAAAGCCGAACCCTTACCAGACGCGCTCGCTCACCTTCAAATATTTCTTCGTGCGCAAGACGATGTTCGTCAAATACAGCACGGCCTTCATCATCTTTCCCGGCGGCTTCGGCACGCTCGACGAACTCTTCGAGGCGCTCACGCTGATCCAGACGCGCAAGGTCAGGAACTTCCCCGTCGTGCTCGTCGGCAAACAATTCTGGAGCGGGATGATGGACTGGCTGCGCGGCGCGGTGTTGACGGAGAAAAACATCTCCGAGGAAGACCTCGTTCTACTGCACCTCACGGATTCTCCGGCCGAAGCCGTCGAGATCGTCGTGCGCAGTCAGGACGCTCTGCGGAAGATGGATAAAACGATTTCGAGCGACATAGCGTGAGGCGAGGTTGTCAGTAGTCCGTGGTCAGTTGTCGGCAACCTGTTGCCAGTTGCCCGTCGTAGATAGTCAGTTGAATATGACCGGCTGGCGAGCGGCCGCATATTCTGATTGAACAACTGACATCCGGCGTTTGATTGAACAACTGATGACTGGCGGCGGGCAGCAAGTGTTTTTTATACCTCGTCCTTGAGCGTGCCGGTGAGCCATGCGAGGTAGGGGGCGGAGGCGTGTGTGATGGGGAGCGCGATGATCTCCGGCGTGTCGTAGCTGTGCAGCGCGCGCACTTCGCGTTCCAACAGGGGAAAGCGCGCCTCGGTCGTCTTCGCCAGCAGTAACACCTCCGGCTCGCGCCGCACTTCGCCCCTCCAGCGATACACGGATTCGATTTCGGGAAGTATCTGCACGCACGCGGCGAGTCGCGCGCCGATGAGCATTTCGGCCAGCCGCGCCGCCTCTTCGCGGCTGCCCGCCGTCAACATTACCGTGATCGCAACCTCGTCTGCCCCCTGCATGGCTGCACCCCGCGTTTGCCGCCGGCACGCGCTAAGCGGCGACGTCGCAACAAACTCCGCCGCACGAGCTAACGACTAAAGGCTTCCCGGCGCGCCGTCATCCGTGTCATCCGTATCGTCCGTATCGTCATCATCCGATGCGATCTCTTCGTCTTCTTCGAGCGTCGTGCCCGTGAGCGGCGTCGTGTCGCTGCCGAAGAAGGAGTTGTAAAGTTCCTGCGCGCGGTCGAAATCGCGCTCGTCAACGAGCACGAGCGCGCCGGGCGCGGTGGTGGACAGGAGTGGCGAGAAGGCGTCCGAGCCGCCCGACTGCACGGCCGAACGCACGCCGTTCTGCGTCAAGATGTCGTGCACCATCTCGGCCTCGGCGGGCGAGCCGATGTTGTGCAGCGGCACGAACCGCGCCTCGCTCCGGTCGCGCGAAGTTTCCGCCGACAATTGTTCGACCAACGCCACTTCATGATCAGGGCAACGCTCGATGCCCGCCTCATACTCCGCTTCACACACGGGACAGAACATAAATTTTCCTCAACTGAATTTTAGTGATTGTTATTAACGCGCTTAGTTTAAGGGGTAAAGGGGAAGGGGTAAAGGGGAAAGGTTAAGAGAAACACATTCTCCGCCTTTCCCCCTTACCCCTTCCCCTTTACCCTCCGCTGCTATTTCGCCGCGCGCACGGCGCGTTCAAACGGAATCTCCTCGAAATGAGTCATGCGTTTGAACGTGCGGAAACGCTCGTTAATCTCTGCGTGCGTCAGCCGGTCAACGCGTTCCGTCCCGAACTCCTCGACGTTGAAGGAGGCCATCACCGAACCGTAAATCATGGCGCGGCGCATGGTCGCATCATCAACGGTCTCGTGGCTCGCCAGATAACCCATGAAGCCCCCTGCGAAGGTGTCGCCCGCGCCCGTCGGGTCGAAGACCGATTCCAGCGGGTAGGCCGGGATGGCGAAGTATGACTCGCGCGTGAATAAAGCCGCGCCGTATTCGCCGCGCTTGATGACGAGGGCGTGCGGCCCCGCGTCGAGAATTTTGCGTGCCGCGCGGATCAAATTCGGCTCGCCGGACAACTGTCGCGCCTCCGCGTCGTTGATGATGACGATGTGGACGCCCCCGATGGCCTGCATCACGGCGTCGGGCACGGTGTCGATCCAGTAGTTCATTGTGTCGAGCGCGACGAGTTCCGCGCCCGCCACCTGCTCGCGCACCTCCCGCTGCAAATCGGGCTGGATGTTTCCGAGAAAAACGAAGCGCGATTGGCGCGATGCGTCCGAGAGTTTCGGCTTGAAGTCGGCGAAGACATTAAGTTGTGTGTCGAGCGTGTGTGCCGTGTTCAGGTCGTAATCGTAGCGCCCGCGCCAGAAGAAGGTGTCTCCGTTCTGCACCTGTTCGAGGTCGCTCGTGTTCACCTCGTGACGCGCGAACACGTCCAACTCGGCCGTGCCGAAGTCCGCGCCGACGACACCGACCACGCGCACCTCCGTAAAGAAACTGGCGGAGAGCGAAAAATGCGTGGCCGAACCGCCGAGCATCCTCTCGCGCTTGCCGAACGGCGTCTCCACCGCATCGAACGCTACCGAACCAACAACGAGCAATGACACCTTGGGTTATCTCCTGTGTGTGAAATGGGAAGGCTACTTATTGTTTCGCGTCGGCCTGCGGCGCGGGTTGGCCGAGGCTACGGAGTTCTTCTTCGGCGCGCTTACGGTATGAACTCTTCGGATGCTCGCTGACGAGTTGGGTTAGATACTGGCGCGCGAGGATGAGATATTTTTCGGGCGTCATCGTGGTGGATGGAGCCTGCCTGCCCTCCTTGCGCGACAGGCGCGCGCTCGACATGCCCGCGATGTAGAGCACCTCATCGAGTTTGTTGAAGCGTTGAAAGACGGCCAGCGTCTCTTCGCAGCGTTGCAGCGCGCCGACGTAGGCCTTGCGCGCATAGTACAATTGCGCCGCCCTGAGATTCTTCTTCGCGTCCGCGATCAGCATTTCGTCCGGTAAAGCATTCGCCTCGACATCCTGACCGACCGGCTTCGGCGTGTTCTGCGCGCGCGCCGCGACGCCCGCGCCCGAGGCGAAACATAACAGGCAGCCCGCGAGTAAAAGTTTTTTCATAAACACCTCTTTTTAGTGACAAGTGACAGGTGACAAGTGACAGGATAAGGCGGACAAGACGTTTTAACTTGTCGCCTGTCACTTGTCACTTGTCACCGTACTTTTTGATGATCGCTTCGAGCTTCTTCGTTGTCGCTTCCGGCCACAAATCGGGCGCGGTGAAGATGGCGTTCTTCAGGGCGGAGCCGCAGGAACAGCCGCGCCCGCTCGCGCCCAGACGCTTGACCGCCTCGCGCATGATGACCTGCGCGTTGCGCACGTTCTTGTTCAGATACTCGACGACCGTCTCGACCGAGACGGCATCGTGGTCTTCGTGCCAGCAGTCGTAATCGGTGACGAGGGCGAGCGTGGCGTAACAGATTTCCGCCTCGCGCGCCAGCTTGGCCTCCTGCAAATTCGTCATCCCGATCACGTCCATGCCCCACGAGCGATAGACGTTCGATTCGGCCTTCGTCGAAAATGCGGGGCCTTCCATGCACAGGTACGTGCCGCCGCGATGGGCGCGCACGTCGGCCACGCCGCAGGAGGCTTCCAGCACGTCGCCGAGTTCCTCGCAGACCGGGTGCGCGAACGTCACGTGCGCCACGATGCCGCCGCCGAAAAAGGTCGATTCGTGCGCCCGCGCGCGCGTGCGGTCGAAGAACTGCGCGGGGATCACCATGTCGAGCGGCGCATACTGCTCCTGCAAAGAGCCGACGGCCGAGGCCGATAGTATCCGCTCGACGCCGAGCAACTTCATCGCGTAGATATTGGCGCGAAAGGGCAACTCGCTTGGCGTGAAGCGATGCCCCCGCCCGTGGCGCGGCAGGAAAGCGACGCGCGCGCCTTCCAGCGTGCCGATGATGAAAGCGTCCGACGGGCTGCCGAACGGCGTCTCAACGCGTACTTCTTCGATGTCCGTCAATTCCGGCATCTGGTAGAGACCGCTGCCGCCGATGATGCCGATCTGTGCTGTGGTCATAAATTCGTCGTCTTATCCTTCGCTCGTGTGCCTGACTACTTATCCGACTTACATCCGCTCATCGCGCTCTTCACGAACTCGCTGAGATGGCCTGCCTGTTGCTTCGTCAACAACAGCTCAAACCCTTCGATCTTAACTTTGGGCTTCGCCTGTTTGAGGGCGGTGTAAGCGCGCAGCGTGCCTTCGACGCCCGCGAGATAAACCTGATGCTGATCATTCGCCAGTTCCGGGTTTTGGATGATGAACCTGGCTTGAGAGAATATCTGCTGGCCGCTGATTTCGGCCGAGTAATCCCCTTTAATCTTTTTCGGGTCGCCCAATACGTTCGTGCAGAGCGTCACGTTGATGTCCGGCACCTGCACGAGGAACAGGAACAGTTCGCGGCGATAGTCCTTCGCGTTTTTTCCGAGCGGCTCATTTTCGAGACTGGTTGCCAGTTCGACCGCGCGCCGGCGTTCCTGTTCCGTCGAAGGGCCGCGCTCCTGCGCCGACAGGGAAGACTGGCACAAGCTTGCCAGCAACAGCACGAACAGAGCGGCGTTTAATTTCCTGCGCATAATTTTCTCCCCGGCAAATATCTTTAAATGTCTTTCAGGCCGTGGCCTCCACCCGGCCGACTAATGGGTACTCACACAATACCGGATCATTTCTCCCTATAATCACGGACGCGCAGTTTTCCGTCCGCTTCGACGATGCGCCCCAGAGGCTCATCCGGCTCGTGATAAAACAGGCAGAGCCAGTTTTCGCGCGCGGCCTGTGGCAGCAGGCGGCGCTTGGCCTCCAGCGTCTCGACCGGATAGAGATCGTAGCCCATGATCCACGCGAGCGCGACGTGCGCGCGCGTCGGGACGAGATCGGCGAACCCGTAGAGCGTTCGCCCGCCGCGCTCAAGGCGCGGGCACTGCATCGAACGCGAATGCCCCGGCACCGTCTCCATCCGCAGGCCGGGCACAACTTCGTAGTGCGCGTCTTTCAATTCCAACTGCCCGCTTTCGCGCAGGGGTCGCCAGTTCTCCGGCAGGTAACTGGCGCGGTCGCGCTCGTGTGGCGACTCGGCGTGTGCGTATTCGTCGCGCGAGACGAAGTAGCGCGCGTTTGCGAACGTCGGGGCGATGGCGCCCGTCGTCGCGTCCTGCGACGTGTTGCCGCCCGCGTGATCGAAGTGCAGGTGCGTGTTGACGACGATAGTGATCTCTTCCGCGCCGTAGCCCGTGGCGGCCTTGACCGCATCCGCGAGCGACCTGCGGCGCGTGATGCCGTACATTCCTGTGTGCTTCGCAGACCACTTATTGCCGATGCCGGTTTCGACGATGATTCGCTCGCGCCCCGCCTCAACGAACAGGCAATTCATGTTCAGGCGGATGCGGTTATGCTCGTCGGGCGGGCAGCTTTGCGACCACAGGGTGCGCGGCACGACTCCGAACATCGCCCCGCCGTCCAAACGAAATTCCGCATCCGGCACGACTTCCACACGATAATCGCCGAATAGCATAAGAGTTTTCAGTTTTCAGTTTTCAGCTATCAGTTGCCCGTAGTCGGTCGTCGGTGGTCAGCATGAATAGCTCAAAACTTTTCTACCTAACAACTGAAAACTGAAAACTGAAAACTGAAAACTGAAAACCATCCTACTTTTTCTGATTCGCCGCCGGTTTCTTCGTATCGTTCTTCGCCGGGGCGGACGGCGGTTCGGCGGGCAAGCCCTCTTCCATCCCTTCGGGCGCGCCGGTGGGAGGCTGACCCATCTGTTGTTGCGGCGGGGGCATCGGCGGCACTTCCACTTTGAAGTCCTCCGGCACCGTCACGCCGGTGCGGTTTGCGATCTCATCGAGGAGTTTTTCGCGCTTCTCTTTTTCCACGGCGGCGCGCGCTTTTTCGCGCGGCGACTGCGGCGGCGCGAAGGGATTGGCCTGTTGCCCGCCCTCGCCCTGCGCGCTGATCAGGATGTGGCGCGCGTGTATCTCTTCGGCGTCCTGCCCGTCTTCGCCCTTCGACGTGCGGCGTTCCTGCGTCTGGATGATGTGAAAGCCGAAGGGCGTCTCCACCACGTCGCTGATCTGCCCGGCTTGCAGTGCGAAGGCGGCCTCCTCGAAGGGCTTCACCATCATTCCGCGTTTGAACCAGCCGAGGTCGCCGCCCTTGTCCTTGTTGCTCGGGTCGGTGGAGAACTCTTTGGCGAGCGCGGCGAAATCTTCACCCCCGCGCGCGCGCTTGAGCACGTCTTCGGCTTTGGCGCGCGTCTGCTTGGAATCAAGCTCCGGGTGCTGTGCGATGTAAGCGTCGATCTCCTGGTCGCTCGCCTTCGCGCTCTCCATGATCTTCGGCGCGTGTTTCTGCGCGAGCACCTGCGCCTGCTGGAATTGAATCAACAGTTGCGTGCCACGCTCTTTGTCCACCCCGGCGGCGGCCGCTTTGCGCGCGAGCACCTGCGTCGGCGCCCAGAGTTCGGTCTTGATGCGCTCCTTCTGCTCGTCGGTTAAGCCCTGCGCGGAGGGCAGCAGCCCCAACGCCTGCACGTCCTTGACGAACTCGTCGAACTTCACATCCTGCCCCGCTTCTTTCAGGAAACTATCGATCTCCGCTTTGGGCGCAATTTGCTCCTGCGAGGTCGCGCCGGCCTCCTGCTGCTTCTTCGCGTAGACCTGCGCGATGACGAACGTGCGGACGAGTTCGAGCTGTCGCTTCATCTCCGGCGTGTCGGCGATGCCGGCCGCGCGCGCGTCCTCCGCGAGGGCGAGCAACTGGCGAAATTGCTTGGCGATGTCCTTGCGCTCCTCCGCATTGTCGGCGAGCATGGCGAGTTGTTGCGGAGGCATCATCGTCTTGACGATCTCCGTCATGTCTTCGGGCGAGAGGCGCACCATTTTGTCCTTGCGCGCCTTCACCTGCCAGAACAGCAACCCGCCGGCCGCGATGATGGCGATGCCCGCCACGATCAGAGCTTTCGTGAGCGAACTCAGACCACGCGACAGCGCGACGGCTTTCGCACCCTGCGACGGCGCGGACGCCGACTCGGCCGTGGATGAAGCCGACTCACTCGCCGGAGAAGTTGTTTCGCGTGAAGCGGACGGCGCGTCGTCTATGATACCGGCGGTCGCTTCGTCCGCCGCGCTCGTCCCCGCTTCTCCGGTTGACAGTTCCTCGCCGGGCCATTGCGCGGCGGCCGAATTTTCGTTCGCGGCATCAATATTCAACTCCGCGCCGCAACCCGGGCAGGCGCTCTGATCTTCAGATGTTTGCGTTCCGCATTTATCACAGGTGATCATAACTTATCCTCTTCTAATGGCCGGTCGGACGGCCTTTCGTCTGATTGTGTTTCGTTCGTCGGCGTGTTACGCCGCGTGTGGGCGATAATTCCCCGTCGCTGCGCTCCGGTAGCTACGCCGGCTATGGCCGCCTTCGTCTCGCGCTCCCCGCCGGCGGCGAACTGCGCTTCGACGTGGCTTTAACTTCCGTGGGGGCGGAGGGTGCGCCGGCCGCGCCCTGCTGCGCGTTCGCGGCCTTGAGCACAGCGGGCGTGGGGTTGGCGTCGAAATCTTCGGCCACGACGATCTCGCGTTGACGCTCCACCACCTCGCCGATCACTTTAGCGCGCTTCTCCTCTTCGACCGCCGCACGCGCCTGCTCGCGCGGCGACTGCGGACGCGCGCCCGGCGTGCCCGAAGCGATCAGGATGTGGCGGGCGCGCACCTGCTCTGCGGGCTGGCCGTTCGGGCTGTCCTGCGTGCGCCGCTCTTCGAGTTTGATGATGTGATAACCGAACTGCGTCTCGACGAGGCCGCTCAGTTCGCCCGGCTTGAGCGCGAAGGCCGCGTCCTCGAAAGGCTTGACCATCATCCCGCGCCCGAACCAGCCGAGGTCGCCGCCGTTGTCCTTGTTGCTCGTATCCACGGAATTCTCTCTGGCGAGCGCGGCGAAGTCGCCGCCCGCGCGCAGTTTAGCAAGCACATCTTCGGCCTTCGCCTTCGTCTGCTTCGGATCGAGTTCCGGGTGCGCCGCGAGGTAAGCGTCAATCTCAGCCTCGCTCGCCTGCGTGCGCGCGCTCAACACTTCTTTGAAATACGCCCCGCCCAACAGGCGCGCGTGCTGATACTTCACCATCACTTCGGTCGCGCGTTCTTTATCCACACCGGCGGCAGTGCCCTTGCGCGCGCTCAACAAGATGTTAGCCCACTGCTGGCGCAGATTCTCGCGCTCCTCGCCCGTGAGCGTCTTTCCCTGCTCCGCCTGCGGGCGGTTCTTCAAAAAGTCCTGTAGAAATTCCTGAAACTTCTGTTCCTGCCCCGGCTCTTTGACGAAGGCCGCGATCTCTTCCTTTGAGACGACCTGCTCCGGCGAGGTCGCGCCGGCCTGCTGCCTCATCTTCGAATACCTGCGCGCGATGACGAAGGTGCGCGAGAGTCCCAACTGGAGTTTCGTGTCGGGACGTTCGGCCAGTCCCGCGGCTCTCGCTTCTTCCGCGACGGCGAACATTTCGCGCAACTCTCCGACGAAAGCTTTGCGCGCCCCGGCGTCACCGGCGAGCTGCGCCCGCGACTGCGGCGGCACGCCGAGTTCTTCGACGAGCAGCGACAAGTCCAGCGCGGACAGGTTGACCCCTTTTTGAGTTGAGGCCACGGAACGCGCGGGCGGCGCGCTCCGCTGCGAACGCGCGGCGGCGGTGCCGCGCCCGCGTTGAGTTTTTTGCGCGTAGAGGCTCGTCGGGGCTATCGAGAGGAGTGCGAGCGCGAGGATCGCTCCGGTGTTTAACTTCAAAATCCTATTCGTCCCTTTTTTCAGAATTATGACCGGCCGCCGTGTGCTCGACGAGTTCGAGCAGGACGCCGCCTGCGGACGCCGGATGCACGAAGGCCACGAGGCAGCCACCCGCCCCCACGCGCGGCGATTCGTCGATCAAACGCGCGCCCTGCTGCTTCAAATGGCCGAGCGCGGCGCGTATGTCGTCAACGCGCACGGCGATGTGATGAATCCCCGCCCCGCGCTTCCGCAAAAACTTTGCGACGGGCGACGTCTCGCTCGTCGGTTCCAACAACTCGATGCGCGGCTCGCCGAGCGGCAGCATCGCCACCCTCACGCCCTGCTCCGCCACCTCTTCCGTCTCCGACACGTGCAGCCCCAGCGCATCGCGCCAGAACGCGAGGGCGTCATCAATCTTCGCGGTGGCAATACCAATGTGGTCAATCTTCATGGGTTTGTTCGTTGTCCGTAGTCAGTTGCCCGTTGTTACTTGCTAACCGGACGGACGTATCACCTACAACCACTCGCTCACGCGACACAAACAACTGACAACGGACTACTGGCTACTGACGGTATTTAAAATCTCTTCCACGGCCGAATACGGATCGCGTCGTTTGTCGGCCACTTCGGCGGCGAGGTCTTCGAGTTGCCGGTCGGCTCCGTCGCGGTTCAGGGCGCGCGTCAATAGTTCCTCACGGAGCAGTTCGAGAATGCGCCAGCGTGCGATGGATGCGCGGCGCGCCTGTCCCGCTTCGGCATGTTGCCGGTATTCGTGATAGCTCGCAATCGCGGCGGCCAGTTCCTCGATCCCGCGGTTCTCTATCGCCACGGTCTTTACGATGGGCGGCTGCCACAAATCCGGGCGCATCGTGAGCGAGAGCATCGCTTCGAGTTCCTTCTCCGTGCGGTGGACGCCTTCGCGGTCGGCCTTGTTGATGACGAATACGTCGCTGATCTCCATGATGCCCGCCTTGAGCGCCTGCACGTCATCGCCCATGCCCGGGACTAGCACGACGACCGACACGTCGGCCGTCTTCACGATCTCAACCTCGTCCTGCCCGACGCCGACCGTCTCCACGATGATCTTCTGGAAGCCCGCCGCGTCGAGAATCGCCACGGCGTCAATCGTCGCGCGGGAGAGTCCGCCGAGGTTGCCGCGCGTCGCCATCGAGCGGATGAAGACGTTGGGGTCGAGGCCAAGCGTCTGCATCCTGATGCGGTCGCCTAGTATGGCGCCGCCGGAAAACGGGCTGGACGGGTCGATGCACACGATGCCGACGCGCTCGCCCCGGCCGCGATAAAAACCGGCCAAGCGGTCAACCAGCGAAGACTTCCCCGCGCCCGGCGCGCCCGTCACACCCACGACGAGGCCACGCCCCGTGTGCGGAAACACCGCCTTCATCAAAGCGGCCGCGTTGCCCACGTTGTCTTCCACCTTCGAGATGGCGCGCGCCACCATCCTCGCATCGCCCGCGAGGATGCGCTCAAGTTCGGTGGTGGGCGTTGCTGTACTCATCAATCAGAGGCTAGAGGTCAGAGGTTAGAGGTCAGTAAAAATCAGTTCTTGTTTTAACTGACCTCTGACCTCTAGCCTCTGACCTCTATGCGTTGAGCAATTGTCTTGCGATGACCATGCGTTGAATTTCCGACGTGCCTTCGCCGATGGTGCAGAGCTTCGAGTCGCGCCAGTATTTTTCGGGCGGGTAGTCTTTCGTGTAGCCGTAGCCGCCGTGAATCTGGATGGCCTCTTCGCACACCTTGACGCTGATCTCCGAAGCGTAGAGTTTCGCCATCGCCGACTCTTTCGTCACCTTCTTGCCGTTGTCCTTCAAATAACAGGCGCGATACATCAGGAGGCGCGCGGCGTCGATCTGCGTCGCCATGTCGGCCAGTTTGAACTGAATGGCCTGAAACTCCGAGATCGGCTTGCCGAACTGCTGCCGCTCTTTGGAATACTTCAACGCCGACTCGTATGCGCCCTGCGCGATGCCGATGGCGAGCGCGGCGATGGAGATGCGTCCGCCGTCGAGAATCTGCATCGCCTGGATGAAGCCCAGACCTTCGGGGCCGAGCCGGTTGTCGTCCGAAATGAAACAGTCTTCAAAAATCACGCTCGCCGTTTCCGACGCGCGCAAGCCCAGCTTGTCTTCCTTCTTGCCGGGCATGAAGCCGGGCGTGCCCTTCTCGAAGATGAAGGCGGTGATGCCCTTCGAGCGCATCGCGCGGTCGGTCGAGGCGACGGCCACGCACACGTCGCCGTGGACGGCGTGCGTGATGAAGTTCTTCGAGCCGTTGACGACCCAGCCGCCGTCACGCTTGACGGCCGTGGTGCGCGTGCCCGATGCGTCGGAACCCGCGCCCGCTTCCGTCAGCCCCCACGCGCCGAGTTTCTCGCCGCGGGCGAGCGGCACGAGGAACTTCTGCTTCTGCTCCTCCGTGCCGAACATGTAGATGTGGTTCGAGCAGAGCGAATTGTGCGCCGCCACCGAGATGCCGACCGAGCCGTCAACGCGCGAAAGCTCCTCGATGATCGTGGCGTATTCGACGTAGCCCATCCCCGCGCCGCCGTAATTTTCCGGGAAGATGACGCCCATCAAACCGAGTTCGGCCAGCTTCGGCACCAATTCCGCCGGGAAGTGCTGCCGCTCGTCCCACTCCCGGACGTGCGGCGCAATCTCGCCCTCGGCGAATTCGCGCACGCTCATCTTCACCTGTCTCTGCTCGTCGTTCAGTTCAAAATCCATGCCGATCTAAAAGCCCCCCGGTGAGTACACGCAAAAAAAGACGGACAGTGACAGACCTTACCAGCAACTATCCGTCTCACGATGCCGTTCGTCTGACCGAACATTGTACCTTAACTTCGCCGCCGACCCGTACCCGCGCCGCGACTTTTGGCAGCCCCTTTCGCGCCCGCTTTGGAGGCCGTTTTCGTGGCCGCTTTGCTCGTCGCTTTCGTCCCGGCGGGCGCGGGTCTTCTCTTCGCCACTTGCGGTTTCAGACGTGCCACCTCGGCCGGGCTGAGCAGGCGATACGCGCCGACCGGCAGCCGTTCGTCCTGCAAATCCCCGATGCGCGTGCGCCGCAGTTTCAACACCGAATGGCCGATGGCGTCGAACATGCGCCTGATCTGTTGATTGCGCCCCTCGTGCAGGATCACTTGAAACCAGGCGTTCGTTCCGGTCTCGCCCGCGTGCGTTATCTCTGCGGGCGCGGTGTGGACGCCGTCGTCGAGGCGGATGCCGCGCCGCAGGCGTTCGATGGCTTCCGGCGGCGGCACGCCCTTCACCTTCACCTCGTAAACCTTCGCCACGTTGTTTCGTGCCGCCGTGACGTAGTTCGTCAACTCCCCGTCGTTCGTCAGGATCAACAACCCCTCGGTGTTGAAGTCCAGACGCCCGACCGGGTGCAGACGCCCGAGCGACGAGGGCACGAGTTCGGTCACGAGCGGGCGTTCTTCCGGGTCGGACAAACTCGCGAGGTAACCGCGCGGCTTATTGAGCAGCACGTAAACCTTCTCACGCGCTTCGAGCAGCGGATTGATCAATTTGCCGCGCACCTTGATGTGATCGCGCGCCGGGTCGGCCTTCGTCCCCGCTTCGGTCACGAGTTTGCCGTTAACGGTCACCTCGCCCGCCGCGATCATCTCTTCCGCGTGCCGGCGCGAAGCCAGCCCCGCCGCCGCGATCAATTTTTGCAGACGTTCTTCCATAATGTTAGAGGTCAGAGGTTAGAGGTCAGAGGTTAGTGAAGACAGTTTTTAACCGGCATCTAACCTCTGACCTCTGACCTCTGCTTTTAAGCTCCGCCTGTCGCCAAATCCTCGAAGTCCTCGACGTTCGGGAGTTCGGACAGATCGCGGAGGCCGAATTGCAGGAGAAATTCTTTGGACGTGCCGTACATCATCGGGCGGCCGACCGTCTCCTTGCGGCCTTTGGCGATGATGAGGCGTTTGTCGAGCAGCGTCTTGATGGCCGAAGAGGATTGCACACCGCGTATCTCCAGAATTTCAGGCACGGTGATCGGCTGCTTGTAGGCGATGACGGCGAGCGTCTCCAGCGCGGCGAGCGAGAGCTTCGCCGACGGGCGCGACTTGAGGAAGGCGCGGACGTGTTCGTGATTTTCGGGGCGCGTGGCGAATTGCCAGCCGCCCGCCACCTCGCGCAGCATCAGGCCGCCGTTGCGCTCGTTGAACTCCTTCGCCAACTCCTCAACCGCCACCTGCACCCAGCCCCGCTCCTCTTTGAGCACTTCCGCGAGCGTCTTCGAAGGCAGCGGTTCATCCGAGACGAAGATCAACGATTCGATGATCGAGATGAGTTCCGCCATACTGCGCGAGCCGCCGGGCGCGATGTCGTCCGCACCCGCGCACGCCCCGGCCTCTTTTTGTTGCTCCGCCTGTTCGCGGCGCATCGCGGCCAGCTTTTCCGCCGCATCCTCGGCATCGGCGTCGTAAATTGTTACCTCGGCCTCTTCGTCGTCCGCCTCCCCCTCTTCGTCCGCCTCCGCGTCTTCGTCCGCCTCCGCGTCTTCGTCCGTCTGCGCGTTATCAACCGTCTGTGCCTCTTCGTCAGTCTGCGCGCCGGCGTCATCCGCCGCGCTCGAATTGTCTCGCGCTGCGAGGCTCTGCGCTTCGTCCGCGTCTGCCGTTTCGGCGAAGTCCGCATCCGTTTCAACGACAGTAGCATCCGCTTCAACGACAGTAGCATCCGCTTCGGCGAAGCTATCCGTTTCGGCGGCTTCGTTGTCGATGTGATCTTCTTCTCTGCTCATTCTCTTACCATCTTCATTAGCTGTTCACGCGGGCGATGATATCGCCGAAAGTTGTCTCCTGCACGAGCATGATCTCGGAGGTGCGGACGATCTCCAGCACCGAGAGAAAGGCGAGGACGAGTTCGCGGCGCGTCTCGGCGCGCTCGAAGAAGATGCGCAGGTTAAGTTCGCCCGCCGAGAGGATCATGTTACGCAGTCGTTCGAGCATCTCGGTCATCGTAATCTCGTCGCGCTCGATCTCCAGCATCACTTCCTGCTTTTTGCGCGCGAGGATTTCCTGAAACACTTTGAGCAGATCGAAGACGCCGGCCGACACTTCCGGGTTCGCCTTGTCGGTTTCTATCGGCGCGCGGACGTAAACCGCCTGCTCGACCGTGGAGCGCGACCAGAGCATCTGCGCGGCGGCCTTGAACTTTTGATGTTCGAGCAGTTGCCTGATGAGTTCGTTGCGCGGGTCTTCGCCGCCCTCGGCTTCCGCCGCATCGGCCACGGGGTCTGGCGGCAAGAGCATCCTCGACTTGATCTCGATGAGTTGCGCGGCCATCACCAGAAACTCGCTGGCGACGGCGATGTCCATGTCCTGCATCAGCCGCAGGTAGCGCAAATATTCATCCGTGATGCGCGCGATGGGGATGTCGTAGATGTCCACCTGTTCCTGCCGGATCAGGTAGAGCAACAGATCGAGCGGCCCGGCAAACTCGCCGAGGTACAACTTCAACTCCTCCCCGCTCTCGCTGCCCTCCGACACGATCTCAGGCCGCGCTCCCGCGACCTTTAAGGACGGCGTGGACGCGGCCGCAGCCGAGGCCGCCGTCGAACCAATCGCAGCCGCATTCGTGCCAACTTCCGCAACCCCGACGGCGTTCGCCGCTGCCCCGGACACGACATCGGGCGCGTCTCCGGATGCGGCGTCAGCCGTATCGGCCTCTTCCACATCCGCCGCGACCGCATCTGCTCCGGCAACATCCGCCACGACCGCATCGGGCGCGCCGGTGTCTGCTTCCGCCGCTTGATCCTTCAACTCGTTCTCCGTCATCTCACAAACCTCGCGCCCGCGCGCCGACGAGGCCGAGCCGTGATTTCACATCATCGAGCGTAGCGCGCGCGATCTCCTGCGCACGCACGCGCCCTTCATCGAGGATGCGATCCAGTTCGTCGTCGCCGTAGCCATGAATGCGTTCCTGTAGCGGGCGCAGGAACTCTATCGTCACCTCGGCCAGTTCCGCTTTCAACGCCGCGTAGCCCTTGCCCGCGAAATTCGCTTCGACCTCGGCGGGCTGTTTGCCGGTCAGGATTTGATAGATCGTCAGGAGGTTCGTGATCGCCGGGCGCGTCTCGTCGAAGCCGATCTCCGTGCCCGAATCGGTGACGGCGCGTTTGAATTTGCGGCGCACGGTGTCCGCATCGTCGAGGAGCGTGATGCTGCCGTTCGCGTTTTCGTCGGACTTCGACATCTTCCTCGCCGCGTCGCTCAAGGACATGATCTTCGCGCCGACTTTCGGGATGAAGGGCTCGGGTATGCGGAACGTCTCTCCGTAGTCGCGGTTGAAACGGACGGCGAGGTCGCGCGTCAATTCGAGATGCTGCTTCTGGTCGTGGCCGACGGGCACGAGGTCTGTCTGGTAGAGCAGGATGTCGGAAGCCATCAGGACGGGATAGTTTAACAGTCCCGCGCCGACCGATTCGCGCGCCTTGCCCGCCTTGTCTTTGAACTGCGTCATGCGTTCGAGTTCGCTGATGCGCGTGACGCAGTTGAGTATCCAGGCCAACTCGGCGTGCGCGGGCACGTCCGATTGGATGAAGACGAGGGAGACTTTCGGATCGACGCCCGCTGCGAGATAGATGCGCGCCAGATCGCGCGTTTTCCGCGCGAGCAGCGTCGGGTCTTGCGGCAGTGTGATGGCGTGGAGGTTAACTATGCAGAAGAGGCTCTCGTATTCGTGCTGGAGTTCGACCCAGTTGCGCAGCGCGCCGAGATAGTTGCCGAGGTGGATGTTGCCGGTCGGCTGTGCGCCGCTGAAGATTCGTTTCATGTCTTCCTCAGGCAACTCCGAGGAACAGAATGTTCCACGCAACCGGCAAGACCACGCTGAACACCGCGCCGAACACCCCCGTGATCAGCGCGAGCATCAGGAGGATGAATCCATATTGTTCGAGCGATTCGATGGCCGAGCCGAAACTTTCGGGCAAGATGCTGGAGAGCACCTTGCTCCCGTCGAGCGGGGGAATCGGAAACAGGTTAAAGATGGCTAGACCGACGTTTGTCAGGAAGAAGATGCGCAGGAGCGCGGCCACGGCCTCCATCATGGAAGAGTTGGGGTCGGCCGCGATGATCGAGTATGCGAACGGGTGCGGCAGGATTTGCCCCGTGTGATAGAGCGTGCGGATGATTAGTCCGACGACGATGGCGATTGCCAGATTACCGATAATCCCCGCCAGCGACACCCAAAAGTTGGCCTTGCGCTTTTCGCGCCAGCGCAGGGGGTTGACCGGAGTCGGCCGCGCCCAACCGAGCAGCGGCGCGCCGGTGAAAAAACCGATGGCCGGAAACAGCAGCGTGCCAATTGGGTCGACATGCGTGACCGGGCTCAAAGAGACGCGCCCCTGGCTGTGTGCCAGGTCGTCGCCGAAGCGATTCGACATCCAGGCGTGCATCGCCTCGTGGACGGACAGCGAAAAGATGAGCGCCACCATGTAAAGAATAAATTGTCCGATGCGGGCTTCATCCATAACTCAACTCACAGGTCATAACCGGCGGGCTTCACCAACAAACCGTCACACTAACATGCGCCCGCAGGGGTGTCAAAAATGACCGTCATTTGTCCCTAGTCAGTGGTCAGTTGTTTTTTGTCTATCGTGAATTGAGCAATTCCATTTTTAGCTACTCGCATGGAAAGCCACATGCAACGGACAACTGACTACGGACAAATGACTACTTTAACAGCGTCCCCTGGATGCCGAGGGGCAGGCTGTACACAGCCTCGTTGGTGGCGACGACCATGTCGCCCTGCGCGCTGAAGGCGAGGCCGATGACGTTCATTCCGGCCACGACGAGACGCACATCCATGGCGTCTGGCGAGATGCGGACGATGCCCCGCCGTGCGCGATAGGAGGCGGCGACATAGAGGAAGCCTTCCGCATCGAAGGCCAGCCCGCCGGGGCGTCCCAAACCGCGAAAGAAGACCTCGGCCTTGCCGTTCGGGTCGATGCGCGTAACTGCGTCGTAGCTCGACACGGTCGGCCCCGTCACGTACAGCGCGTCGTCCGGCCCGAAGGCGAGATGATAGGCCGCCACGGACGGTTCGACCTGCGCCCACGGCTGCACTTCGCCGATGGAGTTGACGCGATGGATCGTGCCCGTGCGGTCGCCCACATACATGCGCCCGGCGCGGTCAAAGGCGAGGCCGGTGGCGACGCCGAGGTTGCGCGCGAAAGGCGTGGCCTCGTTGAAATGCGTGAGACGATAGACCATCTCGTCGTGGCGGCTCGTGACGAACAACTGCCCCGACGGGTCGAAGGCGAGGCCGGTCGGGTTCGTGATGTCGCCCGTCACGTCGTGAATCACGCCGTTGGCGTCGAGGCGAAACAGCGACACCGGCTCTTTCTGCCCGCGCGCGCCGGAGCGCGTCACGTAGAGCGAGCCGTCGTCGGGATCGAAGGCCGGGTTGGCGACCAGGTGCAAATCATCGGCCAGTTTTTTCCCTAGATGAATACGCACGGGCGCGCTCAACTGCTCGTCATCGCCGCCCTGTAAGCGCACCTCCGCTTCGCCGCCCCAACTCGACTCCGGCGCAATCGCCACCACGCGGCGCGGCGTGACGCCGACCAGCCAGCCGCGCTCGCCGTCGAACAGCGCACGGCACGCGCGCAAATTGCTCGTGTCGTAATTCTCACATTCGATCACTACCTCACCGCCGGGAATCGCGGCCGCCGGGTCAATCCGCTTGATCACATTTCGCTCGCCCATCTTGTTTCTCCATCCAAAACTGTCGGCCGCCAGCCCTTCGGCAATCAGCTTCGAGACAAAGATCGTCGTGCTTTTGCTGACGGCTGACGGTTGTTAGCTGATTGCTATGAATCATACGCCGCGCGCACGAACTGTGTCCACGCAGCATAATTTTCGCCCCGCGCGCGGCAGGCCAAGCGCACGGCCTGTGGCGCGTCTACAGTTCCGCGCGCGGCCTGTCTATAGTTTCGCGCGAGGCGCATGTATGTTGCGCGTGCGGCGCGTCTAAGTTCCGCGCGCGGCGCGCTGACTGCCCCCCGCGCGGCGCGTCGATGCCTGTCCGGCTGCTTGCGTGCGCGACGGCTATGTTATAATCCGCGCCTGACAACTTTTCGGTTTACCGAGTTACGGAAAGAGCGCGCGCGATTTTTATGCCTGTACCGGCGAAGGGTCAGAGCGCGCGGCTAAAAATGACCAGGCGAACTGTTTCGCAAGGCAACATCCAGAGACCTCTCACGGCGTCCGACTCATACCGCTCGCATCCCTCTCACTGTAACTTCAGGCCGTTCACGTCACGCATCCGTGCGTGCCGCCGCTTGTCGCACGGTGGTGGCGCTTTGTGGGCGGCGGCGCGCCGGCACGATAGGCTAGGAGGGTAGACAACATCAGCAACGTACACGGCAACACGCAGGGACTGAAGCCCAACCAACTCCGTCGCATCGAAAAACTCTACTCGCGCCGTATCACGCCGCAGCAGATCGTGACGCCGGAATTCGCACGCCAGCTCTCCGAACTCTCGCACGAGACGGGGAGGCAAATCGGCGCGCTCATCGACCGCAAGGGCTACATCGAATCGGTCATCGTCGGCGATGCCAAGCGCATCGAGTTGCCCGATTTGCGCCGCACGCGCGTCGCCGCCGACCGCTTTCGCGGCCTGCGCTGCGTCCACACGCACCTGCGCGGCGAAGAGTTGACGCAGGACGACTTGACCGACCTCGCGCTGCTCCGGCTCGACCTGATGGCCGTCGTCAACGTCGAGGAGCGCACGGGGCTGCCCGGCCTCGTCCGCGCGGCACACCTGCTGCCAACTACCGCCGAGCATCTGGAAGACGGCGACGATACAGACCCTTACGTCCTGCTCGACCCGCAAATCCCGTCGCAACTCGACGTGAACTTTCTCGATCTCATCAACTCGCTCGAAGACGAAATGGCGCGCAACCGCCGCACCACGCGCCGCGCCGAAGGCCGCGACCGCGCCATCCTCGTCGGCGTCGCCACGGGTTCGAGCCCCGACGCCGAAGAGTCCATGGCCGAACTGCGCGAACTCGCCGCCTCCGCCAACCTGATGGTGCTCGACCACATCATCCAGCGACGCGCGAGCATCGACCCGCGCACCGTGCTCGGCCGCGGTAAAATCGACGAACTGCTCGTGCGCGCCCTGCGTCTCGGCGCGGATTTGATTGTCTTCGACCGCGAACTCTCGCCCGCGCAAGTGCGTTCGCTCTCCGAAGCGACCGACCTCAAAGTGATCGACCGCGCTCAACTTATCCTCGACATCTTCGCCCAGCGCGCCGAATCGCGCGAAGGCAAAATCCAGGTGGAACTCGCGCAGTTGAAATACCTCCTGCCGCGTCTCATCACCGGGCAGGACTCGGCCTTCTCGCGGCTCGCGGGCGGCATCGGCGGGCGCGGCCCCGGCGAAACGAAACTGGAGACCGACCGCCGCCGCGTGCGCGACCGCATCAACCGCCTCGACAAAGAGATCGAAGCCCTGCGCGGGCGTCGCCAGCAGCGACGCAAGGAGCGCACGCGGCGCGAACTGCCGATCATCTCGATTGTCGGTTACACGAACGCCGGAAAATCCACCCTGCTCAACACGCTCACGGCCTCCAGCGTCCACGCCGAGCAGCGCATGTTCGCCACGCTCGACCCGACCTCACGCCGTCTCCGCCTGCCCTACGAGCAGGAAGTCATTCTCAACGACACCGTCGGTTTCATACGCGATCTGCCGCCCGACCTGATCGCCGCCTTCCGCGCCACGCTCGAAGAGATCGCGGACAGCGATCTTCTCATCCACCTGATCGACGCCTCGAACCCGCGCTGGGAACAGCACGTGGAATCGGTGGACAAAATTCTGGCCGGCCTCGACTTCGGCGACATCCCGCGCCTCGTCGTCTTCAACAAGGCCGACCTCATTGACGCCGACACGCTCGAATCGATCCTGCGCCAGACGTGCGCCACAGGCGCGCGCCAGTGCATCGCCGTCTCGGCCAATGATGCGCGCACTGTGCGTCCGATGCTGGAGATGGCCGGGGCGATCCTCGCGCGCGACCTGACGACCGAACAGCCCGCCGCCGACTCGCACGCGCGCAAGCACGCCCCGCAGGGCGCGGAACGCTCCGCGCATCATTCAAAATAAAGTTTTAAGAAGTATGAGCAGCCGTCGCCGCCCCAAGTTCACGAATCGGTTCACAGAAGCCCGCCGCGCCGTGCTGCACAGGCTCGTGCGCGTGCGCGACTGGTTTCGGCCGACGACGCTTTTCATCATCTGCTTCACGCTGCTCTCGCTCGTCACCGCGCTGCTCCTCGCGCAAATTCACACGCAATTGCGCGCGCAGGTGTACAGCGAGGGCGATGTGGTGCGCGCCAGCGTCGTCTCCCCGGCCGACATCGTCGCCATTGACGAACGCGAGACGCAGGCCGCGCGCGCCGCCCTGCCGAACGCGCCGCCGACGCTCATTACGCTCAAGCGCAACCAGGTGGTCGCGCGCTCCGGCGACACGGTCACGCCGAAGATGCTCGCGCAGTTCGACGCCATCAGCAAATACGGCGACTCGGGGCGGCGGCCGCAGCATTTCATCGGCATCTTTCTGCTCGTCGCCGCTCTTTATCTGGGAGCGTGGAAGTTCATCGAACATCGCAGCCTCACCTCGACGCTCTCGCTCTCGAAGGGACGCGCCTTCACACTCGTCGCCTCGGCCATTTTGATTCAAACGATCCTGCTGCGGGCAGGCGCGATTCTGGCCGAGACCATCGCCGCGCAGTCCGTCGTCGCGCCGTGGAACGACGCCTCGCTCTGGGGTCTGGCGATTCCCTTCGCCGTCGCCACGCTCCTCGTCGCGCTCTTAATGGACGGCCAACTCGCGCTCACCGCCGGCATCATCACCGCCCTCTTCGCCGGGCTGGTCTCTCCGAACGGCATGTTGATGGCCTGCTACGCGATGGTGTCATCCTCGGCGGCGATCTACGGCATCGGCCGCTACAGGGAACGCCAGTCGGTCACGCTCGCCGGTCTCTTCGTCGCGGCCGTCAACGCCGCCGCCGCGCTCGCCGTCATCCTCGCGGCGCAGGAACCGCTGACCCTCGGCACGATCCTGATGGCCGTCGGCTGCGGCCTGCTCGGCGGCCTGTTCACGACGATCTTCACGTCGGGCGCGCTGCCCGTCAGCGAATCGATCTTCGGCATCCTGACGGACGTCAAACTGCTCGAACTATCGAACGCGGACTTGCCCGTGCTCGGCCAACTTGCCCTGCGCGCGCCGGGCACGAACCAGCACTCGCACGCCGTCGGCCAACTGACGGAGGAAGCCTGCCGCTCCATCGGCGCGAACGCGCTGCTCGCACGCATCGGCGCGCTCTACCACGACATCGGCAAACTCGCCGCGCCCGATATGTTTGTCGAGAACCAGACCGGCGTGAACCCGCACGACCGCCTGCGCCCTTCGAGCAGCGCCAAGATCATCACGAGCCACGTCACCTACGGATTGAAACTCGCCAAAGAGATCGGGCTGCCCGCCAAGATCGCCGCCTTCATCCCGCAGCATCACGGCACGCGCACACTTCACTATTTCCTCCGCAAAGCACAGGCGCAGGCCATCCACGGCGAACAGGTGAACGAGGCGGAGTTTCGCTATCCCGGCCCCCGGCCGCAGTTCAAGGAAGCGGCGATCATGATGCTGGCCGACTCGTGCGAGGCCGCGGCGCGTTCGCTCGCCCGCCCCGACCCCGAAAATATCCGCAGCATCGTCAGCAAGATTTTCGATGCCATCGTCAGCGACGGCCAACTCGACGAATGCGATCTCTCGCTCCGCGAATTAACGACCATCAAGGAATCAATGATCGCCTCGCTCGTCGCCATCTACCACTCGCGCGTCGACTACCCCGGCTTCAACCCGCCCGCCGTCACCGGCGCGCTCTCCCAACTCCCGCCGGCCGACATCGACACCGAAGAACGCGGCATCGGCTACAAGACTTCCGAAGTCCCCATCAGTAAGGGCGGCGAAGTCGAAGACGAAGCGATCACCAGGAAGTGACAAGTGACGGGTGACAAGTTAAGGCATTTCTTTCGCTTTAACTTGTCACCCGTCACTTGTCACTTGTCACTGTTATAGAATTTGTCTCGAAGTTTCTGGTAGGTCGTCTGGAGGTCTTCGGGCAGGACGCGTGTTTCACCGACGGTGGACATGAAATTCGCGTCGCCCGCCCAGCGCGGCATGACATGGAGGTGGACGTGCGCGGCGACGCCCGCTCCCGCCGCGCGGCCAAGGTTCATGCCGAGGTTGTAGCCGTCCGGGCGATAAGCTTCACCGAGGACGATCTGCGCGCGCTTCGCCAAATCCATCAACTCGTCGGTCGCGGCTTTTGCCACCGAGGCGAGTTCGGACGTGTGTTCGTAGGGGATGATCAAAAGGTGACCGGAAGTGTAAGGGTAGAGGTTGAGAACGACGAAATTGTGCCGTGCGCGTTGGAGGATGTAGTTGCGTTCGTCGTGCGCGGGGTCTTGTTGCGGGAGCGTGCAGAAAATACAGGAAGCTGAAGAATGGTCTGCGCCGCTCTTCTCACCACTCTCGCCCGTGATGTATTGATAGCGCCAGGGCGTCCATAACCTGTCCACTTTAGCAGTTCCCCTTGAGCGCCGCCCGTTATCTTAATGAATGGGAGGCGTCTCGTTGCCGCTGCCCCCGCCATGGCCGTTGTTCCCGTCCTCTTGTCCGACGGTGCCGGCGGAGGTGGTGGCCGCCGGCGTCGCCGTGGCCGAGCCGCCCGCTTCGGTCGTCTCAGCGTGCGCGTCGTCGGCCGAACTGCCGCCGGGGGGTTCTTCGTTGATCAGCTCTTTCATCTCTTTGCCGGGTTTGAAATAGGGGACGCGCTTGGCGGGGATGTCGACGGGGTCGCCGGTCTTCGGATTCCGGCCGCGCCGCGCGCCGCGCTCGCGCACGCGGAAGCTACCGAAGCCGCGCAGCTCGATTTTCTCGCCCTGATTGAGCGTTTCGATGATGCTCTCGAAGACGATCTCGACCAGACGCTCCGCATCCTTCTTGGTCAATTCGGCCGCGCGCGCGACATCTTCGACCAATTCCGCTTTCGTCATACATTTACCTTTCACGATTCACCACTCACAAAGGGCGCGCGCGGGACATCCGTCGGGCACTCCGCGACACGGCCGGAATCTCTGGAACTGAATTGTACAGTAGCAGATGTTATTAGTTCCTCGCAAGACGGAAATAGCTCTCAGGCAATAGCTTACAGGAGCGACGGGGACGCGTGCGCGTGCCCGCCGAAGTGCGCGGAAGCCTCGCCTGACTAACGTCGAACGATGAACGCGAAGCACTCTCGGCAACGCCCCGTTTTCAACCTCAACCTCGCGTATCGCATTTTGCGCACATTCAGCACAAAGTTCGCGCTTTTACGTTTTGCACGCAAAAAGCCGCAAGCCCCGCGCCTCTAACTCGTCTTAGACGAGGAGCAGGGCGCAGGGCTTGCGGCTTAAAACGGGTTGTCGTTTAACTCCGGTCGTCGTCGCTCGTGCCGGAAGCGTCTGTGCCGTCGCCGGTTGAGGCATCGGCGTCGCCGCCGTCGGGGAGCGTATCCGTGGTGCCCGCATCGGAGGTGGCAGCGACGGTGGCGGTGGATTCTTCGCCCGCCGTGCCGGCGGTTGATTCGTCGCCACCCACGTTCAGTGCGGTCGTCGTTTCGCCGCTCTCAACGCCTGCGCCGGAACCGCCGCCCTCGTGACCTGACGCTGAACCGCTGCTTGAAGCGGCAAAGAAGTTTCCGAGTTCCGCGAGCGAGGCCATGCCGCCCTTAGCTTCCGTCGAATAGCTCTTGGTGTCGATGACGGGTTCGTCGCTCGAAGCGGCGCGCGCCGAAAGGCCGATCTTCTTGTTGTCATTCTCGATGCGCAGCACGCGAAATTCCATCTCCTGCCCGATCTGCGCTACGTCCTCTGGCTTGTCCACTCGCTCCTCCGACAGCTCGGAGATGTGGCACAAACCTTCGAGACCTTCGTCCAGCTCGACGAACGCGCCGAAGTTCGCGAAGCGCGTGATGCGTCCGCGCACGATGTCGCCCGGCTTGTGTTCGTTGACGAAGCGATCCCAAGAACTCGGTTCGGTGTCTTTAATCGACAGCGAAAGGCGACGGTTCTCCGTGTCGATGTTGGTGATGACCGCTTCGATCTCCTGTCCCTTCTTCAAGACTTCGCCGGGATGCTTGATCCGCTTGTTCCACGAAATGTCCGAGACATGGACGAGGCCGTCAACACCGTCTTCAACTTCGATAAAGGCGCCGAAGTCCGTCAGGTTGCGGACACGCCCGGAGACGCGCGCGCCGATCTGGTAACGCTCGCGCAGGGTTTGCCAGGGGTTCGCCTGCATCTGCTTCATTCCGAGGCTGATGCGGCGCGCTTTCGGGTCGACGCCGAGCACTTCGGCTTCGACCGTGTCGCCGACATTGACGAGCTTCGAAGGGTGCTTCATGCGCTTCGACCAACTCATTTCGGAGACGTGGACGAGACCTTCGACGCCGGGTTCGAGTTCGATGAACGCACCGTAATCGGTCACGCTCGCCACGCTGCCGTTGACTTTGCTGCCGATGATGAAACGCTCCTCGACCGATTCCCACGGGTCGGGCTGAAGCTGTTTGTAGCCGAGCGAGACGCGCTCGCGCTCGCGGTCGAACTTCAGCACCTTGACCTGCACGGTCTCGCCGACCTTGAAGAGTTCCGCCGGGTTCTGCAGGCGTCCCCAGGACATATCGGTGACGTGGAGCAGGCCGTCGATGCCGCCGAGATCGACGAACGCGCCGTAGTCGGTCAGGTTCTTGATCTGGCCGTCGACGATAATGCTCTCTTCGAGGTTGTCGAGCGTCTCGCCCTTACGGCCTTCGTTCTGCTCGTCGAGGATGGCCTTGCGCGAAAGCACGACGTTCGAGCGTTTGCGGTTGAGCTTGATGACCTTCGCCTCGATCTCCTGACCGCGAAAACTTTCGAGGTTTCTGACGGGGCGCGAATCGACCTGCGAGCCGGGCAGGAACGCATCCACACCGTCGACGTCCACGCGCAGGCCGCCCTTGACGCGCTCGATGATGCGGCCTTTGATGGGCGTGCCGTTCTGGTGCGCCTTTTCGAGTTCGTCCCACGCGCGCATCCGCACGGCGTCGGCGCGCGACAGGATCGGCTGTCCCTCCTGCGACTCCATGCTTTTGATGAGCACTTCAACTTCGTCGCCGCGCTTGACGGTCAGCTCGCCGTTCTCGGTGAACTCCTGCTGGTCGACCAGCCCTTCGGACTTGAAGCCGAAGTCGATCAGCACGCCGCGGTCGTTGATGCCGACGACGGTGCCGCGCACGACCGAGCCTTCCTGAAAGGCTGCCTGCTCCTGCTCGTATTGATCGAGCATCGCGCCGAAATCGAAATCGCCACCCGACTGCCGGTCTTCGTCGTCGTCATCATCGTCATCGGATGTGCCGCCGGTGTTGGCGGCGGGCGCTGATGAAGAAGCGGCGGGTGTGGCAGCGGTGGCGGACGTTGTTGAGGAGGCGTGCGACTGCATCTGCGGCTGCTCGCCCGAGGTGTCGGACGTAGTGCTGTTGCTGCTGCTGTCGGCTGCGCCGGTTTGTGAGTTTTCGTTGGTCGCTTCGCTTGCGCTCAGCTTGTTATCTTCAGTGGACATGCGGACTCTTGGACTCCTAGCTCGAATTCGCGGCGCGTTCAAGAACTTTCGCGCCTCCCAATCAAACACCCGCGACTCGCGCGCTCGCGATTCAACCGCGACCGTAAATCGTTCGCGCGCGGCATACTCTGCTGGCGATGTGGGGGTGATTGCCGGACGATCCAGAAAGGATGAGGCGGGGATTGCGAGCCGTCTAGAAGTTGAAAAAATTTAAAAAGGTTTCGGTTTCTGTCGTGCCCGTGGATCACCCGCGTGATCCGGTAATCACCAGTCGCTTGACCGGGTAGGCCGAAAATGTACACGCCTACGCGCAAGCCTGTCAAGGCAATATGGGGAGCGACGGGCGGCTGACGACGGGCGGCGGGCTGGAATCTTTAAAGTTAAAGGGAAATGCTCAACGGATTTCAGCATTCATCCGTTGAGCATTTCCCTGTCCACTAACACCGCAACAGCGGCCTCTCGATCAAGCCCCGACCGTTATGGTTGTGCCGGCGCAACGACGGTCGTCGCGGTCAAAGCGCGCTGCGCGACGTAAACGCCCGCAGAGTGTGAGCCGATGAGCAGCTTGCCGGATTCGTGCGAGTCGAAGGCGAGCGCCCACACGCGGCGGCTCGGTAGTTCGGGGTCAACGCGTTTCCAGGTCAGTCCCGCGTCCATCGAATGAAAGACACCGTTGCCTTCGGCGCGTTCATAGGCGCTGCCGACGAAAATCTCGTCGGTATTTTTCGGGTTAATGAGAATGCTCGTGAAACTGCCGTAAGGCAGATTGCCGCCGCGTCGCGCCCACTTCTCTCCACCGTCGTGCGAGACGAAAAGCGTGTGCGATGTGCCGACGTAGACATAGGCCGAGCGTTGCGGGTCTTGTTCGATGATGTTGACGGGCACGCCCTTCGGGATGCCATCGACCGCGCGCCACGTCTGCCCGCCGTCGCGCGAGACGAGCACGCCCGAAGTTGAGGTACCGACGTAGACGGTCTGCGGATTTTGCAGGCTCGTGGAAACCGATAGGGTGCGCGCGTCGAGCCCCGCCCCGAAAGGCATTTTCTCCCAACCCTTTTCCGGGTCGGCGCTGCGGTAGAGACCGTTGTTGGTGGCGGCAAGAATCCTCATACTGCCATCCTCGGCCGGCAGATACGCGAGAGCGTTGATGGTTTCCGTCAGGGCGACGGGCGCGCTCTGTATTCCCTGCTCGACGCCGAGCGACTGCTTGCCGCCCCCTAGTCCGAGCGCGGTCAAAGTCGCATCGTCAAACTTGCCCGTCTGCGGCAGTTCCTTTGCCGCCTGAAATTGCCTAAGCGCGGTCACTGTGCGTGTGCCCGCTTGCCCGTCCGGCGTACCGACGTTGTAGCCGGCTGCGTTCAAAGAGGCTTGCGCACGCTTTACCATCTCGTCGGCGCTTTTTGCGGGCACGGCGACGGGCGGTGCGGGACGTGGCTCCTGCGCGGCCGCAGTCGCCGCATTCGCCGCAGCCCTGCGACGCGCGGCGGCCGTCGTGCCTGTTCTCGATGTAGCGGGCGTGCGCTTTCTAGCCGGTTTGGTTACCGGTGATTTCACGTTGGGCGCGCCGATGGGCGCCCATGACAAACCGCGGTCGGTGGAGCGATAGAGGCCGAGATTGGTTCCGAGATAAATGATGTTGCCGTCTTTGCGGTCTTGCAAAATCGAATAGGCGATCAGCCGGCTCGGCATATTGCGCATGGAAGGCTGCCACGTCGTGCCGCTGTCGTTGCTGACGAAGAAGAAGCCGCCGCCCGTCGCCGTGTTGATCGTCGTCGCGTAGATGCGCCCCGCGCGCTCGCGGTCTGGCGCGAGCGCGTAAGCGCGCCGGCCGCTATAGCCCTCATTGCTCGGAAGGAAGTTTTTACCGCCGTCGCGCGAGACCATCACACCGTAATTGTTCGTGCCGATGTAGACCGTCTGTGGGTCTTTGCGATGTACGGCGATAGAGTTGATTTCGAGCGTGCGCGAGGTGGTTAGCATCCACGAATCGCCGCCGTTCGTGGAACGCCAGAAACCCTCGGTCGTCCCGGCGAAGATGGTCGAAGGGATGGCCGGATGCTGCAGGATGTCGCGCGTGCGGCGCGACTGCGAGGGGATGCCTTGCACCTTGCGCCAGCTCGCGCCCGCATTCTGCGACTCGTAGATGCCGCTGCACGCGGAGGCGATGACGTGGTCGGGGCGTGTTACGTCGATTTCGATGGCGAAGACGTCCGAGTCGTCAATCATGCCGGTCTTGATGGACTTCCAGCTCTGCCCGCCGTCTTCCGTCTTCCAGGGCAAGTGCCACGTGCCGACGTAGATCGCGCGCGGGTCGCGCGGGTCAATGGCGATAGACTCGATGTTGCGGATGTCTGGGTAAGAGGAAGTCGGGAGTTGTGTCCAGGTCTCGCCGGAGTCGGTTGAACGATAGACGCCGCGGTTCGAGCCGACGATCAAGATGTTCGGATCGGCGGATGACTGCGCGAGCGAGTGCAGGGCTTCGGTCTTCAATTCGGTCGCCTCGCGCCAGGTCTCCCCGCCGTCAGTCGTCTTGAAGAACCCGCCCGGCTCTTTGTGCTTGTGCGCGGCCACGTACATGGTCTTAGCGTCGCGCGGGTCGATAATGATGTGGTCGATATAGATGCTGGGGCGGTTGAAATTCACGAGTCGCGCCCAGGTGCGCGCTCCGTCAGTTGACTGGTAAAGCTGCCCGTCAATCGTGCCGAGAACGAGGTGTTGCGGGTCGGACGGGTTGATGACGAGTTCGCGCACGTCGCCCCCCATAGGCCCCGCGATTGACCAACTCAGGGTGCGGTCGGCGGCGTCCTGCGTGGTGTCAATGTAGTGTTCGGCGGCAACGGCCGGGCGCGGCGGCAACGTCAGGGAGGCGACTAAAGTTAAAAGGGCGAAATACAGGAATAATTTTTTCATAGGCCGGGTCATCGATTTCCTCTGTGGCATCTGGCGTTTAAAACTCAAAGGGGGTTTGCTTCTACCAGCAATCCGGCGGGTTATTAACGCGCGCCGCATCAATCGCAAATTCGGGGGATTTTCAACCCTCTGTAAGATGCGCAATGCAATTGGGGCAGTTGTATGCGCTCTGGCCGCGTCGCTCGCGGACAAAAGCGAAGCGGGCGATGCTTCCCTGTGGAGAAACATCGCCCGCGCTTCGGTTAGAGGTCGCGCGCGGCATAATTATGCGGCCGCAGCGCGAGCGTTATCTGTCTGGACTACTCGTCGTCGTCTCGACGACCGCGACGGCGCGGCGCGCGTCTCGGCGCGCGAGTGGTTTGCACCTCGCTCGCGTCGACGTTCGGCGAAGCCGTGGGCGGTTGCGCGCCACTCGGCACGAGCCAGAGTTCGGTCGTAGCCTCTTCTCTGAATCCGCCGTCAACCGTGACGAGACGTCCCGCGTCGATGCCGCGCGAGTTCACCAGGTAGTTCTTGGCGAAATCGGCACGGGTCTGAGCTTCACCGGCCGCGCCACGGCGTCCGCCGTAGGCGATGATGTAGCCCTGCGCGCCCGGATCGTTCTGCAACTGGATCGCGAAGTTGTCGAGACGAGCTTTCTCGTCGTTACGCGCGATACGGCCGTAGGTGTCGAACTGGGTGCCCGTAGGCGGCGTCGGCGGCGTCTCCTCGACAGGCGTCGGCGCCGGCGTCGGCGTCGGTGTCGGAACCGGCACGCAATCGCAACGCTCGACCGTCACGGTCGTCGAAGAGAACGCGATACAGCCGCAGCCGTCGTCAACTTCAACGGATGCCGTGTAAGTGCCGGGCTGGACGCCCGACAAGTCCCACGTCACGTTGGCGCCATCGCCCGTGATGCGGCCGCCGGTGGTTGACCAGGTGTAGAGCAGCGTGTCCCCGTCAGGGTCAGTCGCGTTAGCGGCAAGTTGAACCGTGCTGTCGGTGGCCGTGCAGCCTTCGGACGGACGCATGTCCGGTCCGCAGTCAGCCGCCAAAACAACTCTCGACGGGCTGGCCGAAACTGCCGTCGTCGGCGGGTTGTTCGGGACAACGGTGGGGGCGCGTTCGTTGCGCCGACCGGCCCAGAACTGGAAGAGGTAGCCGTGCGGGTCTTGTGAACGCACGAAGCCGCGCGGGAAGTCTTCCGGCCCGCGGTCGTTGAAAATGCGACCGCCCTGCTGATTCATGTGCGCGCGGTAAGCCGCGCTGAAGCCCATCCAGCGGCGCGGGAAGATACGAACGCCGGCCAGGAAATCAACCGGGTTGTTCTGGAACGCATTCGGCGTTCTGCCGCCCACGTACTGCACGGATTTAACTTCCATGATCGGCTGGAAATACCGGTTGACCGGGAAGTCGAAGCCGACGCCCGCGATGAATTCATCGGGACGGTCGATCAGTGCAGCATCGCCCAGCAATTCGCTGCGCGGGTTGCTGTTCAGGATGTAGCCGAGGTTGGCCGAGACGTTGACGCTGCGGCTCAGGCGGGCGTCGGCGAACATGACCAGACCGAAATCGCCGATGTTGCCGCCGGGGCTTGCGCCGCGCTGCAACTGGTTGAAGCCGCTACGGTCGTCGGCATTGTCGCCATAGAACCGGTAGAACGGAAGCAAGCCGATGCCGAACGGGTTGTTCGGCCCGGTGAAGCGATATTTCGCACCGATGGTAAAGGTGCTGAAGGCCGATTCACCGTAGAGACGGCCGATGAACGGCGCATCGGGCAGATACGTCGGCGCCAGCGTGAAGGTGTCAGGGACAACTTGCGCGCTGGTGGTTAAGGTCGCGGGCACAATTCTCTGCGTCAGCACGACGCCCGGCAGGATGCTGCCGAAGATCGAGCCGATGCCGGGGAAGTTGGCCGCTGCGCCGAAGTTGCTGCCGCTCGCGTTGTCGCCGGTCGGGCCGGCGAGCGTGAACGTGAATCTCGTGTTGTTGCCGGGGATGCCGTTCTGGAAGTTGCCCGCCGAGCCGCCGACGAACGGGAATTGCACGAAGGGCTGATTCCCGAAGGGACGGAAGAGCGTGCCCTGAATCTGCCCGGTACCGCCGTTAATGACGTTGATGGGCGCGAGCACGATGGCTCCGGGGCTTTGCAACGTATTAAGGGTGAACGTCCCGTTCGGTTGCAACCGCTGCGTGTTGATCGCAGTGTTCGGCAGGTAGAAGCTCGACAGATTCTGCGGGCTGTTAACTTTGACGCCGCGATAAGCATCCGTGTTGAAGAACAGCTCCAGATGGTCGGAGAGACCGATCTGGAAGCTGACCGGGACTTCCGTGATGTCCACGTTGCCCGGGTCGCGGTCAAAGT
>DASQLU010000055.1:0-53653 GCA_035645855.1 Pyrinomonadaceae bacterium | reverse complement strand
GAAAGAGATATCGGCGTCGGTGAAGCGACCGAGAATCTGCAAATCAAGATCGAGTTCATCGTCTCAGCAATTCACGAATCCGTCGTGATCGTTTCCGACGGACTCGACCCGGCAATCGAACGGCGCAACGACGCCATTTATAAGAACGCGCTGTTCGGCAGAGACGACCAACTGATCGAAACTCTGAATGCAGGCATCAACGTCGGCCAGCACGAGGGCGGCGGCAAGTCTCTGGAGATTCGCCGCTTCGGCTTCAACCTCGATCACGGCGGGGTGAACGGCGGGTTAAAGATTCTGGTCGACGGCGTGCAGCAGAATCAAGCGACGCAAGGCCACGGGCAAGGGTATCTGGGTCAGTTGAAAAGCCTGACGCCCGAACTGGTCGAAGGCGTGGACATTCTCAACGGGCCGTTTAGCGCGCAGTACGGCGACTTTTCCGGTCTGGGCGTCGTGCATATTCGTTCGCGCGAGTCTCTACCCGACCAACTCACCATGCGTTTTCAAGGCGGATCATTCAACAGCCGCCGTGCCTTCGTCGCCTACAGCCCGCAATGGGAAAAGATCGGCTCTTTCATCGCTTATGAGAAGTCGCGCCTCGACGGGCCGTTTCTGAATCCCGGACGTTACTCCCGCGACAACCTGACGGGCAACTTCACGTATCGTCCGAGCGAGGATCAAACGTTCGGGTTCAAACTGAACGCCGGTCGCAACAACTTTTACTCTTCGGGTCAGATTCCACTGGACGAAGTGGCCGCCGGGCGACTCGACCGTTACGGCTTCATCGATCCGACGAACGGCGGGCGAGTGCGTTCCGCAACTCTCGGAGCATACTACCGCAAAGAATGGACGGATGGCGGCATCCTCAAAGCGGACGCCTTCCTGACCCGCTCGCTCTTCGATCTGTTCTCCAACCTCACCTTTTTTCTCAACGACCCTACGAACGGCGACGGCATTCAACAGCACGATTCGCGCTTACAGCAAGGCGGCACGCTCCAATATATTCGCCCATACAAATTGTTCGGGCGTCAGGCCATGTTGCACGCGGGCGGCAATGTGCAAATGAGTCAAATCAACGTCGGCCTTTATCAACAGAGGGAACGCGTGCCCCTGACGGCGACCACCAGCGCCGACGCCCGCATCGCAAACTTCGGTCAGTACGTGCAGCAGAGCATCGAGTTGATGGAAGGCCGCTTGCGTCTCGACGCGGGCTTGCGCTACGACTACTTCCGCTTCACGGTTGCCGACAAGATTCATCCGCAGTTTTCCGGCACGCGCGCCGCGGGTCGCCTGCAACCGAAATTCAACCTCGCCTATACGCCCTCGGCGCGCTTACCGGCGACCGTCCATTTCAACTACGGGCGCGGCATCAACAGTCAGGATGCGCGCGGAGTGGTGCGCGGCGCCGGGGTGAACGCGTTACCGGTGCCGGGGCAGCCGACGCATGTGCAGGGGTCGGGCGATGGCACGGGGTCGCCAATTGCTACGACGGATTTTTACCAGGTCGGGATGTCGCATAATGCGAGGCGTTTTTCTCTCAGCGCGGATATGTTCCTCATCGACCATTCCAACGAGCAGGTTTACATTCCCGACGACGGCACGACCGAGTTCGCCGGGGCGAGTCGCGCTTACGGGTACGAGGTCAAAAGTTCCGTGCAGCTTACGCGCCGTCTCGCTCTGAACGGCGGCGTGACGCGCGTGCTGAACGCCTTCTACCGCGACACCGAACCGCGAGTCTATGTTGACAGTTCACCGCACACGGTTGCGAACGGCGGGTTGACGCTCGCGGATTTTCACGGCTTTAACGGCTCGCTCCGGTGGCGGCACGTCGGCAATTACAGGCTCGACGGCGAGGATGCCTCGATTCGCGCTGCGGGTTTGGACGTGTTGGATGTGAGCGTGAGCAAACGAATCCGGCGGTGGGTTGATTTCAACTTCTCAATAGATAACCTGCTCAACAAACGCTACTACGAAACGCAGAACTATTTCGAGTCCCGGTTGCCGACGGATGCTCCGGTCGGTATCAACCCTGCCGGGGCTTTCGTCTATCCCAGCCGCATTCACGGCACGCCCGGCTTCTCCCTAACCATCACCACCGGAGTCACCTTTCACTTCTTCGGGAAGGAATAACGCGGACTTATTATTTCATTCCTTTCACAATCCGGTAGCACTCACAAGTGACTTTTTTCAGCTCCGCCAGATTCAGGATCGTGACGTGGCCGGGGCGATAGCTGATCACTTTATCATCCTGCAGCGCGCTGGCCGCCTTGCTCACTTCCTCTCGCCGCACGCCCATCATGTTTGCCAGTAGATTGTGCGTCATCGGAAACTCTGTCGACCCGGCGGCGTCGTGTATGTAGAGCAACCAGCAACAGAGCCGTTCGTGAATCTGGTGATAGTGATTACAGATGGCAGCCTGATACGCCAGCGTCAGTTGCGAATGTGTAAAATCGAGCAGCAGACGTTGGAGCGAGCCGCGACGAGACTCCTTTTGCAGCACAGCGGCTTTCATTTTCAAGGCCGTGCCGGCCACCAGCACAATCGCGGGAGTGGGCGAGACGGGGTCACCAAGAAAAACGCCGATGCCCAGCATTCCACTGCTGCCGATCATATTCACCGCGGTCGTGGAACTCTTATTGACGGGCGAGGTCAGAGCAATCAAGCCGCTGTTCGGGAAGTAAACGTGCTGGATACGCTCGTTTGGTTGATAGAGCACTTCGGTGTAATTCAGCGGCACGTATTCCATCTGCGTAAGCAGTCGTTCGTATTCTTTTTTAGATAAAGCGGCGAGCAGCTTATTCTCAAGCGGCACGCTTATTGTCGTAGAGTCGCCCATCAAGCTCATCTTCCCTTTCTCAGGAAGGAATAACCAAGAACCGCTGATCAACGGCAGCCGTCAGCATTCAACCGCCAGTTTAGTAGGTCACGCTTTTGGCTCTGATGATGCTGTAGCACTTGCAGCAGATTGCTTTCAGTCCCGTGCGATTGAGAATACGGATACGTCCGGGAGTATAGCTAATCAGTTTATTCTTCTGAAACGCGGCCGCGGCCTTGCTGATCTCCTCCCGCCGCACACCCATCATGCCGGACATAAACTGATGTGTCATCGGAAACTCGTCTACTCCCGCCTGGTCATGCGTAAAGAGCAACCAACTCGCAAGGCGTTCATTTACATTATGGAAATGGTTACAAATAGTCGCTTGATGAGCCTGAGTTAAAAGGGCTTGGGTGTAGCGGCGCAGCAGGCGTTCGAGCGGCCATTTTTGGGACTCCCGTTGCAATACCTCGGCTTCCATTCTCAGCGCCGTGCCGGCCACATGGACGACTGCACGATTTGGCGAAATATTCATCTCCAGAAAAACCTGGATGCCGATCATGCCGTCTTTACCCACGATATTCACGGCGGTGGTAGCGCGCTCATTGACATTGGAGAGCAGAGAGACCATGCCGCTAATCGGGAAATAGACATGGCGGATGGGCTGGTCGGGTTCATAGAGCACATCGGCAAAAGCCAGAGTGACGGGTTCCAGATCAGGAAGCAGGCGTTGATATTCTTTTTTAGGCAGAGCGGCGAGCATCTGATTCCCTACCGGCGAGCGCGGTTTTGTAGAGTTGCCCATCACAGAGAATCCTTGTCACAGTTAAATCTAACAGTCAGCAACCAACCGAAGAAATAAGTATTGATTGTAGCGAATCTCCACTCCTGACATTAATAATCACTTATCACTATGCGGGAATGCAACTCCGGCGAATTGTTTCAAATTGCAGGCGATTGACGCCGAACTTGAGCCGTCGCCCGCTCGAACATTGATAGCAACGTGAGAACCGACACATGCGCGCCATGAAATGCCGCTCTGGCCGGTTGAGCGTCGGCAGCGCAGGGAAAACTCTCGCGCTTTATTTTCGCGCGAGTTTCCTGCGGGAGGGAATAAATTGCGCTCGTCCAGGCATTTCCCTATCACTACAGCCCCGATTAACGTTGAAACTTTATCCGGGACATACCGGATGGCGATGGCTTCCCCGGCATCCAGACTATCGGGTCGGGATGCTGGCGGCAGGAGGACTCACAATGGCGGCAACGTCAGTAGAACTTATGTCACACGCGGAAGGCTCCGATTGGGCGAAAACGCTTGAGGGGGTCGGCGCCGCGATCATCCGCTATGGATTGGTGGCGATCCTGCTGTGGGTCGGGGCATTGAAGTTCGCCCTTTACGAGGCCAGGGGCATCGAGGCGCTGGTCGCCAATAGCCCGCTGATGTCATGGGGTTACAGTTTGATGAGCGTGCGGGGTTTTGCCGCACTCATCGGCGTCACTGAGATCGTGCTGGCGCTGCTGATCGCCACACGCTCCTTCTCTCCTAAAGCGTCCGCCATCGGCAGCCTCGGCGCGTGTTTCATGTTTCTCATCACGCTCAGCTTCGCTTTGACGACGCCGGGCGTGTGGCAACCGGGTTATGGCTTCCCGTTCGCCTCGCCGATGCCGGGACAATTTATTGTCAAAGATTTGCTGCTGTTTGGCGCGGCCGTCTGGACTGCGGGCGAGGCGTTGAGCGCGGCGCATAGGATGAAGATGGGATTCGGCGCGAAGCCCTGAACCCTCGTCAGTCACTATCGGAAAACCCCCTTTCAAGAATTGTCTCTCCCCCGCCGCACAGGCAAGAGGTCTCGACCACTAACGCGGTGCCGTGTTCGGCCGTCATTGTCATAGCTCCGCGCCGCATCTTCAGGTGTTCGAGCGGAGTTCGCAGCACGCGCAAGAGTAGTCGTGCAGGAAATCTTACCAAAGTAAAAGAGCAGAGGAGATCATATGATTAAGCAAACAAGAATGGTCGCGTTCATCATCGCACTCGTGGCCGCCATGGGGATGGTTTCGCTCGGAGCGAGCGTGAGTTTGGCGCAGGGGAAGGCGTCGAAGACGGAGAAAAAGGATAAGCAAGACACGCCACGCAGCGGCACGGTTGGAGCGGTATTCGCGATGACCAACGAGACGGCCGGCAACGAGATAGTGATTTACAGCCGCGCGGCCGACGGCACGTTGGAGCGGCTCAACAACCGCGTGAAAACGCGCGGACTCGGCATCGGGGTTGATACGGATACGCAGGGGCCGCTCAGACTCAGCCCGGACAATCGTTTCCTGTATGCGGTCAATCCCGGCAGCGACGATCTCAGCGTGTTTGAAGTGACTGGAACCCGCCTCAGGTTTCTCCAGATCATAGAGGCCGGCGACCAGCCGCTGAGCCTGACGATTTCCGGCAATCTGCTCTATGTGCTCGCCGGCTCGGTCGCCGAACAGGGCATCCACGGGTTCAGGATCGCCGCCGACGGGACTTTAACAGCGTTGCCGAATTCTTACAGGATGCTGAGTTCACCGATTGCCGTTCCCGGCGAAATCAAATTCAGTCCCGACGGCCGGGTTCTGCTGGTGACGCAGAAAACGACCAACGTGCTGTTGACGCCCCAGAATGCCATCGACGCTTTCACAGTCGGGGCTGACGGCTACGCCAGCGCGACTCCGATCAGAAACGCCTCCTTCGGACTTCGCCCGTTCAGTCTGGACATCCGCCGCGACGGCAAAGTGGTGGTGGTCGAAGCTTTCAACGCCGCGCCCGCCATGTCGGCCGCGTCGTCGTACCAACTGAGTCCCAACGGCACGATCTCGGTCATCAGCGGTTCGGTGCCGAACGGGCAGACGGACATCTGCTGGGTGTTAATCACCGACGACGGGCGTTACGTTTTCGCGGCTAACTTCGGCAGCGGGACGATCTCCAGTTATAGCCTCTCGCCCGCCGGCACACTCACCCTGATCAACGGCGTTGCCGCTTCTCTGGGCGAGATGAGCCAGCCGGTAGACATCGATCTCAGCGCAGATGGCCGCTACCTGTACCAGCTTCTCAGAGGCACCGGGGCAGTCTCCGCCCTGCGCATTGATGAAGGCGGCAGGCTCACACTTTTGCAAACACTTGTCGGCGGTCTTCCGGTCGGCGACGGCGCATCCGGTATCGCCGCATATTAGTGTCGGGCGAAGGCAGGAATAGAACTGCATAATCCCCGTAAGGGGATGAGAATCGGTTGAAAGTAATGAGAGCCGAAGCGGAAAGCGGCGCGCGTCGCGGGTCAACCGGCCGGACGCGTCGCCGCGCTCGCGATGGTAGTGTTGCAAAAAACATTTCGGCCGCAGTTAGTTGGGCTTAAGAGTCATCCGCTGCTCAATATTTTGGCAGTCTAAAAGTTTTTGCAACGCTACCACGCAGCAAGTAGTTGATGGGGGTCACCAGGAGTCGGCTTTGAATTAAGGACATCCGCAAATGCTTCGTATGCTCAACTGAGGGCAAGAAAGGTTTCCTCTCTATGTTCACGCCAACGTACATCAGACGCCGTGGCGCTTCCCGGCGTATCTTGTTGCTCTGCGCTCTGTCGGTTTTCTGTTTCGCCACCGCATGCAATCGCGGCACGGAGTCCGCACAGGTGAAGACGCCGCACTCCGCATCCGACGGCCCCGGCATTACGCAAAATCCACATCCGCACCAGATCGGCAACGCCGCCGCCGGGCGAGATGTGTTCCGCTTCGAGACCTTCGGCAACGAGGGCTTCTGGACTGATGCGGCGCGCCTGCCGAAAGGAATGATGGACGCGAAGTTCACGCCCAGGCAGGCTTTGGAGGCAGGGCTGCAAGTGGACATCGAGGCCGTCGATCCGGCGATGCGTAAAATCATGGAAGCCGAACTCAAGACCGACCTGTCGTTGCAGAACGCTCCCGCGCTCAATGATCCGAAAAACACCGTGGCGCTCATCAACGCAAACGCCGTGGTCGGCGTCGTCCCGAAGGACACGAACGGCGACGGGAAACTGGACATTATGAGCGGGGATAAAGTCGGCATCAGTTGCACGATCTGCCATACCATCACCGACAAGTCGGTCTTCGACTTGCCGGGCGGCGGCTCCATCGGTCGCCGCGTTGACGGCCCCGCCGCGTTGACGCTGAACGTCGGGAAGTTGCTGGCGACGGCCGCCAACTCAAGAGCCTTTTACCCGAATCTCCAGCAAACGTTCGTCGGTGTGACAATCGGGCGCGCGCCAACGGGATTGGGGCCGGATTCGACGGAGGCTGAGGTGGATGCTTATTTGAGCAACCCCGCCTATTACCCGGTCGGAACCTTCGACGAGACGCAGGACGGCAACGGCAACCCCGTTAAAAACACCCCGCTGTTTCGTCAAGACCTCGCCGCGCCCTACGGTACGGCGGGCGAGTTCAGCAAGCTGGACGACATCAGCAACGGCTCTTACACGACCAACCTCGACCCGACCACGCTGCTGACGCCGGAGGGGCGACAGTTTCTGGAGATGAAGGCGGGGCCCGCCGGTAAGCAGATGGCCGGTGAGTATGAAAAGATTCTGCGGGACACGGGCGTCACCGGTTATCCCTTCGTTCAAGCCAGCCTGACCGGCAAGGTCGGCGACCCGGCGACCATCGTCGGGCGGCGGGTGGATAACCAGAAACTACTCGACATGAGCGCCTACCTCGATGCCTTGCCCGCGCCGCCGGGCGCGAAGGTGAACGCGGAGATGGCGGCGCGCGGGCGTGAAGCGTTCCGCACCAACTGCACGCAGTGCCATAACGTGGATCAGGGTAAGTTTGTGCCGCCGACGCTGGTGGAGATGAAAACGATCTGGCCGGGGTATCTGCCCATCCCCGTCGGCAAGCGCGGCGATTCCAATCTCAGCCTGATCCAGAACTCGCCGGGCATCTTCGACGATAAGATGATCGTCGTTGACGCGAGCGACCGGGGTGAGCGACGCGGCAACGCTCTGCCGCTGCTGCTCGATCTGGCGCGGACAAATCTCTTCCTGCACGACGGCTCGGTATCGAGCCTTGAGAGCCTGCTCGATCCCGCGCGCGGCGAGGACGCCCCGCACCCGTTTTATTTTGCCGACGCAAAACAGCGCGCGGACATGGTCGAGTTCCTGCGGGGTCTCGACACCGGCTCTTCCGAAACAGGACGACAAACCGCCGCGAATCAGCCGTCGCCGCAACAACGTTCCGGCTTCCCGCTCTGGCCGGGGCTGCTGCTGATAGCCGCCGGGACGATCTGGATCAAAATCAAACGGGCAACAGCCTGACGAGGATTTGACGGTGGAAGAGACACAGATGAAAGAAAGAGAGCCGAGCCGGAAAGCGTCGCCCGCCGCCCGCCGTATGGCGGGACTCGTCGCCGGACTCGTCGCCGCGCTCGCGTTGACGCTGGCGATGATGTCTTTGCGTTTGCTGTTTGGCGTCGCCACCGCGCCCGAACTCGTCGGCGACCGGATCGCGCCGCTCCTCCCCGTCAACACGTTCCTTTACCTCCTCAACCTCGCCGGCGGTTACAACGAGCTTAAGCAAATAGGCGTCGTCTCCGTTATCGCCGGTCAACTCGTCTTCGGCGTGCTCGGCGGGTTGTTGTATGCGACTCAGACGGAGCGGGCGCGGTTACCGGGAGCGACCGGAAGCTTCAGCGTCAACCGGCGCGGACTGCTGTTCGTCGGGCTGTTCGTGGGAACACTCTGGCTCGCGTCAATCGCGCTGCTCTGGCCTGTGCTCGGCACGCATTACGCGGGGCGTCCGCCGGGACAGGCGACCGTCATCACCGCTCTCGGACTGTTGTTCTCATACGCCGTCTTCGGGGCAACTCTGATACTGACTTACGGCGTCATGTCGCATCACGCGCCGCTCGACAGCTCTGCTCCCACGGCGAAGTTGAGCGGACGCCGCGCTGTTTTAGTCGCGGGTGCGGGTGTGGCTGTCGCAGTCTCTCTCGGCGCGGTCATGCGTCGTCTCTACGGCGTCGCCACCTTTAGCTATGACGGCACGCAGTACAAGGGCGCGGACGTGCAGGCCATCACCCCGAATGAACGTTTCTACGTCGTCAGCAAGAACGTCATCGACCCGAACATCGAGCGTCGCCTGTGGCGGCTCGAAGTGACGGGCATGGTCGAAAGCCCTCAGAGTTTCAGTTATGAAGATTTGACGGCGATGGCCGCGACGACGCAGGAGACGACGCTGCGCTGCATCAGCAACCAGACGGGCGGCGGGCTGATGAGCAACGCCGCGTGGAAGGGCGTGCCGCTGAGAAGTTTGATCGAGGCGGCCAGGCCGCAGGGTAACGTGCTGGAAGTTATCCTGCACGGCGCGGACAACTACACGGATACGGTCGCGTTCGAGAAGGCGATGAACCCGACGACGCTGGCCGCCTTTGAAATGAACGGCGACCCACTGCCCTTCAATCACGGCTACCCGGTGCGCGTCATCGTTCCCGGCCTCTACGGCGAGAAGAACGTCAAGTGGGTGACGCGCATCGAGCTAGTCGAGCGGGACGCGAAAGGCTTCTACGAGCGGCAGGGCTGGGGGCCGAACTTCGTCGTCCCGACCAGTTCGCGTTTCGATCAGCCGGACGACAGGCAGGGGTTCAAGCTGGCGGCGATGGGCGCGGCGTTTGTCACTCTAAGAGGCGTGGCGCACGGCGGCGACCGCGGCATCGCGCGCGTCGAGATCAGCCCCGACGACGGGCAAACGTGGCGGGAAGCGAACGTCGAGCACGCACAGTCGCCCTCGGCGTGGTCGCTGTGGAGTTACGACTGGCGACCGAACAAGCCGGGCGAATATAAACTGACCGTGCGGGCGACGGACGGCGCGGGCGCGTTGCAAACGCCGGACGAGCGCGGCATCGTGCCCGAAGGCTCCACCGGGTATCATAAGATCACTGTGAACATCGAAGCCTGAAGGTTGCGGGCGATCCGACGGGAGGCAAGCGTCAGCGTTTATGGCATCACCACTCGAATCAACGTACCGCTTGAGCAGAGACGAGCCCGAGAGTCTCTTTGATCGGCTCCACTGGCTCTATGCCTTCTGCCGCGAGCACCTCTTCCGTGACGATACAGAACGTATCGCCGCCGCCCTCTGGCCTGACACGTCGCCGCCGGCACGGACGAGCCTGCTGGAAATCGGCTGCGGGCCGGGTTTCTACTCCTGCCGCTTGGCCGGGCATTTCACACAACTACGAGTCGTCGGCATAGACCGCGCCGAACAGCAACTACGCCGTGCGCGCGTGCGTGCCAGCGAGCGCGGACTCGACAACTGTCGCTTCGAGCAGGCCGACGTGCTCACGCTCAGGTGGCGGCGCGCTGCTTTCGATGCGGTGGTCGCCTCGCGGCTCTTCACGATCCTGCCGGAACGTGAACGCGCGCTCTACGAAATGTTTCGCGTATTGCGGCAGGGCGGGCGTTGTTTCATCGCGGAGCCGCGTTCGATGTTGCGCGCCGCCATCCCGCTGCACGCGATGTGGCTCACGGCGCGATTATTAGGCTATTGCCGTGAGACGCCCGGCTCTTACCGCGAGCCGCGCCGCGTGGTCGTCCTGCCCGCCTCGGGCTTCCGCTCGCTCGTCGAATCGCAACCCTGGGAGAGCGTCGAATACCGGCAAGACACTTGGTACCAGTACGCCGTCTGCCGGAAGGGCGTAGATAACAGCGTCGCGGCCTGAGATGAGCGTGGCGCGTGAGATTAACGGTAGGGGCGGGTCGACAAATGTCTCTTGGATACCTGAAAGAAGCGGTTGCGGGTGGTGACACCGAGAAGCTCATCCGATACGTCCGCCTGCATCTCGGCGACGGCGATGAAGCGGCGGGGCGCAAGGAGATTGACAAGGCTTGGATCGAAGCCCTCAAACTTTTGCTCGACGTGCCGGAGACAGACCGCGAGTTCATACTGGCAATTGTCCAGGACAAAGACCCGGCCACGCTCGCACACCTCTTTTTCCAACTGCACTTCTACTTCGTCAAGCGTTCGGGGGAATGGATACATGACGGACAACTTTGAGGATGCGACGGCGCAGTTGCGCCCCGGCCTGTGGCAGACGGTCAACGAGCGTTACCCCGGTTCGATGATCCACAAGGACGATTTCGTGCCGCTTGCGCGCCCCCTTAAACCTCTATCCGCGTCGCGTCTTTCTTTCGTCAGCACGGCGGGCGTCCAGCCCACAGGCACGCTGCCCTTCGACACCGTGCATCCGGTCGGCGATTACACTTTCCGGCGCGTGCCTTCCCGGTCGAGGCCGGACGAGTTGGAGATTCATCAACTCAAATATCCGACCACGGGCGCGCTCAGCGACCTGAACGTCATCTTCCCCATCGAGCGTTTGCAGGAGTTCGCACGCGAAGGCATCATCGGAGAATTGACGGCCGACTTCTTCTCGTTCATCGGCTACAACATGGACGCGGAGAGGTTAGAGGCGACGCTGGCCGAAGAGATCGCCGGGGCGGTCGAAGCCGACGGCGCGGACGCAGTGCTGCTCGCGCCCGCTTGACCGATCTGCCACCAGAGCATCGCGCTCGTGCAGCGCGCCATCGAACGAAGAGGTATCCCGACAGTTTCCATCAGCGTCGCGCTCGACGTGACGCTTCACATCAAGCCGCCGCGCGCCGTGTTCGTCCCTTTCATGATGGGTCATCACTTCGGAGTGCCGTTCCACCGCGAGCTTCAACGGCGAATCATCCTCGAAGCGTTCGACCATCTGATCGCGGCCGAACAGAGCGGCGATATCAGGCGGCTACCCATCACGTGGGCGCAGGCACGTCGGGAAGGAAAGTTGATCGAGCGGGCGTTGAATTAGCCCGCTTGACCTTTTGCGATGAGAGAATGACGTTTAAATAACGTGAGTTCGACGTAAGGACGAGTAATGGACAGCCCCGTCAGGGGCGACATATTGATAGCCCACGGCGTGAGCCGTGGGATCATGTGAGAGATAAACTTGCGAAGCCCCGGTAGGGGCAAAAGAAATTCAGGTCGAATGTCTTTCGCCCCTGCCGGGGCTTCTGCGCGTGTCGGGGTTGCAAGGCGTCCCACGGCTTGCGCCGTGGGCTATTCTCTACCGCCCCTGACGGGGCTAAGACCGTCAAACATCTTTAGGTCGAACTCACGTTAACTATTTCGCCATGTATAGCTCGGGAAAGTGCTTGCGCAAATTTTCCACCTTCGGCAGATCGTGGTGCTTGATGTAAGGCTGGTCGGGATGGTGCGCGGCGTAGTCCTGATGGTAAGCCTCGGCCTGATAAAAAGCATCGAGCGCGCTCACCTGCGTGACGATCTGCTGCCCGAAGACCTTCGCCCCGTTCAATTGAGCGATGTAACCGTCGACGATGCGCTTTTGTTCAGCGTCGGCGTAGAAGACGGCTGAACGGTAATGCCTGCCGGTGTCAGGCCCCTGACGGTTCAGTTGCGTGGGGTCGTGCGCGACGGAAAAGAAAATCTTGAGCAGGCGGCCATACGTGATTTGTGCCGGGTCGTAAGTGATGCGCACCGCCTCGGCGTGCCCTGTTCGACCCGCGCTGACCAGATCATAGTTGGCCGTTCTGGCGGTTCCGCCCGAATAGCCCGAGACGACGTTGGTGACGCCCTTGACGTGCTCGAAGACGGCCTCGACGCCCCAAAAGCAGCCGCCGGCGAAGACGGCCGTGCGCATGCCCTTAGCCGTCGCGAGCGGTGCGTCAACGGTCGGGTCGGGAAGTGTGACGGCAGACTCGTCGGCGGCCGTCGCCGCCACGTTGCAAGCCATAGTCGAACCGAGCAGGAAGATTCCCAGAATGCGTGAAAAATAACCGGACATATAACACAACCTTTCGAGAGAAATGCGCGTGCTTGCCGCACGCCGGTGAATGAACTTGATGTGCACGGCGGGCGGGACATCCGACGCCGTGTAGACTTTACGCGCGCCGGAGTGTGCTTGGATTTTTAACTGTACTAACTTGACCCTTCCCCTCCGCCTCGCGTGCCGTGCGCGGCATTGTTATGCCACGTCATGCTCTTAATGCCCGGAGTACCAGTCGTAGCCGCGCTCAGCCCAGAAGTCGCCGGGACGCTCGTCCGTGAAAGTGATCCGGCCGATGCGCTTGATATGTTTGATGCCGTATTTGACCGGCGCGACCAGGCGCAACGGCGCGCCGTGTTGGGGCGTCAAGGGCTGCCCGTTCATTTCATAGCAGAGCAGAGTTTGCGGGTGCAGCGCGCTCGGCATGTCCATCCCGACGTAGTAGCCACCGTCTGGCGTCTCCAGCCCGACGTAACGCACGAGTTCCTGCGGCCGCTCGCGCACGTCGGGTGTGCCGCCGCCTTCGCGTGTCGGCGGTGTGTAGCGCGCGGCGAAATCGGAGAAGCGCGCCCCCGCCCAGTTGACGATTGTGCTCCAACCTTCGATGCACTTGAGTTCGGTCGTTATCTCGACGCGAGGGAGTGCGCGTATGTCGTCGAGCGTCAACAGCAGGCCGGGTTCTTTATGTTCTTCAAAATCCCCGGCGGACTTGGAAGACATGCCGCCTTCGCCCGCGCCGCCCTCAGCCGCGCCGCCCTCAACCTCTTTACTGTCATTAACCGCGCCCGCGTCCCCGCTCTGCTCGCCGGATTCGCCTTTCCTCCCGGCGGCTTTCGTTGTTTCGTAGGCGACATCTTCCCTGTATTGCGGATAACCGGACGCGTCCGCCAGCCCGATCACCTGCAAACGCCAGAGGGACGCATCGAAGTCTTCGGGCAGACCATCGCGGCCGTTGACACGCGGCTCGCGCGCCAGTTCGCGGGCGAATGTCGGAGCAAGGCGCGCGTGGCTGAAATAGGCTTCCGACAAACGCGCGTTGAATTCGTGAGCCGCACGCAGCGTGGCATGGATACCGTCGGCGTCCGCACTCGATTGCAGCCAGCGCCAGCCCGCCAAGCCCCCGGCCGCGGCGATTCCCAGCGCGAGGAAACTGCGCCGCGAGCGTCGGCTCATTTCGCGCCGCGCGGCAGCGTCTACGGCTGTCGCAGCCCTTTCAGCGTCGGTCTCGACGACGTGCGCCCTTCTTGCGTGCCCGTCAACGTCGCCGGCGGCCGGCGGGGCGACAGACGTTTCTTCTAACTTGTTTCCCTCCCTCTCGCTCACGCCGTCGCTCCTTCCGTCGCCGCGACGGGCGCAGGCGCGTCGCCGGAGTCGTCGGCGTGTGCGGGGGCGTTGCCGGCGGGAACGAGTTCGTAGCCTGTGACCATCGCGCGGAAATTGTTCCAGCCGGCCTTGACGACCTGTGCGATGTGGACGATGAAGAACAGCACGAAGCCGATTGTCAGCCAGAAGTGTTCCCAGCGCGCCCACTCGTAACCGCCGACGAGCGACGTGAGCCAGCCGAAGGAGACCGGCTTGTAGATCGCCAACCCCGTCACCACTGAACCCGCGCCCATCAGGATGACGCTCGTATAAGCGATCTGCTGTGCGCCGTTGAATTTCCTGCGCGGCGGTTGATACTTGCTCAGGTGCAAATCGTGGAGCATGACCTGGACGGCTTCCCTGAAAGAGCGTCGGGTCGGGACGAGAAATCTCCACTCGCCCGAAAAAATCGTGTAGAGCACGTAAAACACGCCGTTGAGCAGGAAGACCCACATGAAGAAGAAATGCAGGGACATGCCCTCGGCCAGCCGGAACGGGACGCCCAACGCTTCAAAAAACCCTTTCGGGAAGAAGTGAAACAACTCGCGACCGAAGAGACGAATCCCGTAGACGGAGTTTGACCAGTAGATCAGCAGCCCGCTCCAGATCATCACGGTGAGGAGCGGGAAATTGATCCAGTGGAGCCAGCGAATCGCGAGCGGATGTTTCTTTTCTAACCTCTTCTTCATGTCCTCTCCCCGAACCGCCGGTTTTTACCATTTCTCCCCGGTTTTCATCATTTCTTCAATGTGTTAATACTCGCGAGCCCCATTTTTATTCCCGGCAAGTTTGTTGGCGGGAATAAACCGCGCGGTTTTTGGTATTAATCTGATGGCGACCAAATTATTGCGAGGGCAGCGTGTATCGCCGGACGCTTTTGTCAGAGCACGCCCTCCAGCCGGAAGCATTCAGAAGATCGAAGAGGAACTAAATTATGAGCCGTAACACTTTAATCGCCTTGAGCGTCATCATCATCTCCGCCGTCGTTTTTACCGTGGTCGGGCGCACACTGACACGCAACTCCATGCGTTCAGACGCTCTTACGAACTTTGACAATAGTGGCGCGCCCGAAGCCGGAGGGCTGACGGGCGCGGATGTGCCCGCCGACACCCGCGACGTGTTCATCTCAGCCAAAAACGCGCGCCCGGCCCCAGCCCTGGTCGAGAACGTGCCGTGGATCAACTCCGACCCGCTCACGCTCGAAGGATTGCGCGGGCGCGTCGTCCTCGTCGATTTCTGGACGTTCAGTTGTTACAACTGCCGTAACACGCTGCCCACTCTCAAGCGTTTCGACGCCAGTTACCGAGCGCGCGGGCTGACCATCATCGGCGTGCAGACGCCGGAGTTCGACAGCGAGAAGAAGGTCGAGACCGTGCGCGGGCAAGTGCGCACCCTCGGCATCAAGTACCCGGTTGTGCTGGACAACGATTATGTGACGTGGCGCGCCTACGGCGTCCAAGCGTGGCCGACCGTCGTCATCCTCGACAAGCAAGGCCGCATCCGCTACACGCACATCGGCGAGGGCGCGTATGACATGCAGGAGAAGATAATCAAGGCTTTGCTGGCCGAAGGCGAGAAGCAAGGCGCGGCCACATCGTCGGAAGCCTACAAGGGCGAGAAGATCGTGAAGACCGCCGAAGAGTGGCGCGGGCTGCTCAGCGCCGAACAATATCGCGTGATGCGCGACAAGGGGACGGAGCGCGCCTTCACCGGCGAGTACAACGACCATCACGAATCCGGCACATATCATTGCGCGGCGTGCGACCTCGCCCTCTTCAACTCGAAGGCGAAGTTCGAATCGGGCACGGGCTGGCCGAGTTTCTTCCAACCGATTGCGGCGGCGAACGTGACCGAAGAGGTTGACAGCGCCTTTGGTATAAAGCGCACCGAAGTGCTGTGCAGCCGTTGCGGCGCGCACCTCGGCCACGTCTTCGACGACGGCCCCCGCCCGACCGGCCTGCGCTATTGCATGAACTCCGTCTCGCTGAAGTTCAACAAGCAAAGTTAACTTTCGCGCGGTTGATTTCTGAAAAGGATGCCGTTCATGATCATGAACGGCATCCGAATAATTACGCGCAACGTTCGCGTCATACGGCGACCCGTCGCTTCCCTTCTTCCCTCAACACGACAAAAACCGTGCGCCGCGAGTCTGAACCGGGCGCACATAAACAAAACGCCGGGCTCCACGTGCAGTTATACGAGTAAGGTCAAAACTTTAATTTCACCGTTCGGGCGAACGCAGGCCTGCGCGCTCCAACGCATGCAGCCTTGACCTTCTGCTCGTTGCCGCTACAGTGTTACAAGGTTCTCCCTATTTCATTCCCGCCGCCGTGAAGAATCTCCCGCGCCGCCAGCGAGACGGAACCCGTAAGCATTCGAGTTACTGCAAGCAACGGGGCAAAAGAGCGGCACGCAAAAACAGAAAGGGATGCGCCAGGGTTTAAGTCGAAGGCGCGGTTATAAACAAGGCGCGGGTATAAACCATGTGCGGGATGTGATTCCCGGCATTTCGAGTTGAACACCGGATTAGATTGAGTTTTATGTTCAGGTCTGCACGACAGGTAAAGCGCGAGGATCAATGGGCGGCCTTCGAAGGCGAAGCGCTCCCTTGCCTCGACTACCTGTACCGCATTGCGATGTGGCTCACGCGCAACCACACGGAGGCCGAAGACATCGTACAGGAGACCTTCACGGAGGCGCTCAAATCGTTTCACCGCTACGAGCCGGGGACGAACTGTCGCGCGTGGCTCGTGACGATCATGTATCACCTGAACAGCAAGCGGCTGCGCGCCGGGTCGAAGCTCCGGCTGGTGTATGACAGCGAAATCCGAGCGTCCGCAACTGCGGCTTACATCCTACCCACGCCGCAGGGCATCACTGATGAAGACATCCTCAGCGCCTTGCATGCGCTGCCCGTGCAATTTCAGGAGGTCGTCGTCCTCTCGGACGTGGAGGACATGACTTACAAAGAAATTTCCGCAGCCCTCGGCGTCCCTATCGGCACGGTTATGTCGCGGCTGCACCGCGGGCGAAAATTACTGCGCGCGGAACTGTTGACTTGCGCAAACGAACACGGCATCGGGCGTGCGCGCGATGAAGTGAGCGGTCAGGCGTCGCCTTTTGCAGGCTGAGCGAAGAGAAAGAAGATCAAATGGAATGCAGTGAATTCGATGACATCGCCGATTTGTACCTCGGCGACGAGTTACAGGGCGAGACCAACCACGAAGTGCTTCAACACCTCGAAGGTTGCGCCGCCTGCCGCCGCGAACTCGCCGCGCGGCGCGAGTTCCGCGCACGGCTGCGCGCGGCCTTCTACGGCGACGCAGCTTTCAGCGTGAGGCCGGAATTCGAGGAGCGACTGCGCGCCGACTTGCGCTCGAAGGCTCTCGGCCCGGCGATAGCACGACCCGCCTTGTTCAGGCGCATCAACGGGTGGCCTGTTGCCATCGCGGCCTCGCTCCTTATAGCTGTCGGGATCGGTCTCTTTACGCTGCAACAACGACGGCTTTCGCAACCGCCGCCCGCCGATGTCGCCACAACCGGGGGAGACGCACGCACTGCGGCAAAGCGGAATGTTGAGGTGAGCGTGCCGCCGGCTCAACATCAGGAGTCGCCGGGCGTGCGTAATACCAGCTTCGCGTTGAGTGAGGCAGCCATCGGAGACCACAGGGATTGCGCCATCAAGTTCAACCTCGCGGAAGACCCGATTGATCTGGAAGAGGCCGGACGCAAGTACGACGCCGCTTTTACCAATCTGACAAGCGTTGTAAAAACCCGGAGCGAAGATTCGGCCGGGCAGTTTGAATTTATCGAATCTCACTCCTGCGTGTTCAAAGGCCAACGCTTTGCCCACGTGGTGCTCAATCATCGCGGGAGCGTCGTCTCCTTCCTCATCGCCGAGCGCGAGCAGGATGGGAAGAACACGCGAACGGGGCAGGCCGCGCCGCCGAACGACGCGCGGCTGGAGGTCGTCGCCTGTTCCAGCAGCGGGCAATTTCAAGTCTCGTGTTTCGAGACCGCCCGCCACGTCGTCTTCGTCGTATCGGATTTAAGAGAGGCCGATAATTTGGCTGTCGCGCGCGCCTTTGCCCCCGCGCTTCATGAGCACATCGCGCGCTCCGAGAATACCGCCTGAAAGAGCAGTGTCCGAATAGCGCCGGTGCAGATTGCCGTATCAACGGCCACACCTAACGCTCAACTTGCACCAGACCCGCAGCCAGCTAGAATGCCATTCGTCAGGGTCGGAGGCATCAGCAGTTGTGTGCGGCGGGTGATACCGAGGGTGCGGCGCTTGACCGAAACCTTCCTTGCCGGAAGCCGTAATAAGGCGAGGGGGTGTGCTGGGTGATACTGTTCCACACTATCAACGGCTTGGTCGCCATTCTCTCAGGGCTGGCGATCATCTTCCTCAGTAAAGGCTCTCACCTTCACAAGGTCATCGGTAGAGTTTATGTCGCGTCCATGTACGTCTTATGCGTCGCCTCGTTCGCCATCCAGGACACGACTCCATTCTTCAGGGGATTCGGAATGTTTCATGTCATGGCTCTGGTGAGTATCTGGACTGTGACCAGAGGGTTAATCCCGGCGCTTTATAGACGCGGGGATAATAATTGGTACGCTCGGCATTTCTCTTTTATGCTGTGGTCGTACGTTGGACTCATCATGGCGTTGAACTCCCATTTCTTCAGGGACGTTTTCCTTTTCTTCGGCAAACGTGTAGGGATGGGGCAGTGGGTTGGGCTTACTTTAAGCATCGTCACTCTCTGGGTACTTCCCCCTCTCGCCGGTGCTCTTCTGATTAACCGTAGGGCGCCTGTTTACAAGCGGAGGTTCGCAAATAATGTTGTCCGGCCTGATTAGCGTCGCGCCTAACAACCCGTTGCACCCGACGCCACTCCACGGTGCCTCTTATGAACCTAGAACACGGGCGTGGGTGATGCCGGGCATGGGACGGTTTCTTTAGCCTACGAGTCGAGACCGATTGAGCATGAACCTAGCCATCTTCGACATTGACGGGACGCTGACTAGAACTGACCATGTTGACGACATCTGTTTTGTGCAGGCTTTGGCCGAAGCCCATGCCATTACCGGGGTAAACACAGATTGGGCCAGGTATCCACATACAACGGATTCCGCAATAATGTCCCATATTTTCCAAGAGAGGTTTAACCGCGCACCCGAAGAAGCCGAGTTACTAAAGTTCAAGTCCCACTTCACCCGCTTGTTGGAAGACTACTGCGCCAGGGATTCTTTGCTCTTTGGTGAAATCGTTGGAGCCTCATTGATGTTGCGGCGGTTGAATCAAGAGCCTGCGTGGCGAGTTGCGATTGCCACAGGCGGCTGGCGAACTTCTGCCACCCTAAAGCTGAAAACTGCGGGCATTGAGGTGAATGATTATCCGGCCGCTTTTGCGGATGACGGCCTTTCAAGAGAAGAGATTTTGCACACGGCGGTGATTAAGGCGCAAACGCTCTATGCGCAAAATAATTTTGCCAGAGTTGTCAGTGTCGGTGACGGGCTGTGGGATGTTCGCGCGGCACGCAAGCTCAGGTTTCCGTTTCTGGGTGTAGGCAGTGGCGAGGGAGAGAAAAAGTTGCGCCGAGCGGGGGCAACGCATGTGATAAAAGATTTCAGTGATTACAGTCGGTTGCTTGATTGCTTAATCGAGGCGGATGTTCCGAAAGCAGAAGGCGCTGTGTAAGCGGGCGCGCTGCCCAACAACGGCATGCACCCGATGCAACCTTCTGCGCGCCTCTCGTGTAACTTGAAGTGGGGCGCGGGTGATGACTGGGGTTATGCGCCTTTGCATGGGTAAGGTCATGAATCCGATTGAGGAAGCTTTCGTAACAAACTTCGTACAGAAGTCGCGCCGTGAGCGCGCGAGATACGAGCTCGGCTCTGAGACCCGGCGCGGCAGGTTCCTCAACCGGCTCTGTTATGACTTCGCCGGTGTCTTTGATGCCGCTATGTTTACCCGCTCCCTGAGTCGGAAGATGGCGACAGTTTGCGAAAGCTTCTTGTGAGGCAGGGGGCGAAGGAAACAGGCCATGTGAATTCCTTCAATGATACGATTGATGGGAAGGAGATTCCTCTTGAGAAGGCTATCCGATCCGTCCGGGGCTATGGCCTACCTTCGATTCCAATCTGCGCGCCCGATGCGCTGGCATACTTTGAGGCGAAGCAGGCGAAAGACCCGCCGCTGAGATTCTTGCTTATAAAGCACGGCAGCACTTAACAACGGCAGGCACTCTACCGCGAATAGCGGGGCACCCATCCGCGAGGCGCTGTGCTGATGCGTTATATGCGCGGCGGGTGAGGCCGCGCGTTAGGTTTCCGTGAAGTGCTGATAAGAATGATATTCTTTCATCCGATGTGGGATTCCGAGAATCAGCGCCTTGGGCTGAAGGCGTGCACACCACCCGGCTATAGACTTGTGGGTATCGGCGACCTGATGGGGATGCTAGGGTTCCTTACACTGATAACCTGTCTTGCGTACCTGGCCTATAAGCAGTTCGTCGCTCAGTTCTCAACGGGGCTGCTCTGGCTTCTCTTAATTCCGATCAGCATGGGCGTGATTGGAAGAGTGATTTATGAAGTCGGGTGGGTGTTAGCGAGTAGAAAACAGTTCTCCTATGACGACTCACGCACTGCCTGGTGGAAAGAGGGCGGTGAGATTCGCTCGTTCCCGCCAAAGGAAAAAGCGGCGCAGTAACATCGGCCGAACCTAACGCCGGGGATGAACCGGACGCGCACCCAGCCTGCCCCTCAAATGGAACTTGGCCGTAACAACATCTCGCGCGCGCCGGTTATCCCCGGCGTTATGTCTCCGCTTCACATTGAGTTAACGAAATCTCGTGCCGCTCATCGATTAGTGCAGTTCTCGTCGAGAACTTTTCAGTAATTATGTTGTGCTTGCGGTGGGTGATGCCGGCCTTTAGGCGGCTGTCTTGAATGAGGATAAAGTCATTGATGAAGTGGCTGACGAAAAACGCGAAGTTGCTGGAGTGTTTCGGTCTCTTTTTAATTTTAGCTGGCTGGTTTCTTAATTGGCGGTCAGTCGAACATTGGTCTGATGCAGCCCGGAAACTCGATTCGTTCATGCAGATGATAACAACGAGCTATCATCAAATGCAGTTTACCGCTAATGTTCGACTTGAGGCATCCGTAAGTCGCGTCTTACCCCAGCCGGTTCCTTCTAATGATGTTGACAATAATTCAGGTTCTTACCGACTCACCTGGCATTCCCCTGAAGTGCGCCAGCGTTGGCTTGCCAGAGCAGGTAATAACCTATTTTCTTTAGATCAATTCGTAATCTATCTTGGTCAAATCAATGATGAATTCAACCTTGATGGTACAAGTCTCCTAGCGGAACCAAGAAATCTTCTCAACGAAATTCACATAGCAATCAGGCAAGCCACAGATGAAAAAGATGTGACTCCTGTGGAAGTGCCGATACCAGAGTTACAGAAATTACCAATAGAACGAGCTAATGAAATAGACCTATTATCAATGAAAGCTAGTAAGTCAGTATTTAATACGTATCAGCACTTTGAAGATTTAGTGAGAGATAAAAAGCAATCGCGCATGTTCCTTTACAATATAGTCTTCGCTTTGGGCACTGTGCTTACAGTCTTTTCAAAGTTCTTAGAGTGGCGAAATGAGCGCGGAAAAAAGGTGGTTCGCGGGAAGGCCTCCGCCTAACAGGCATGATACAAAGCCGCTCGTCCGGTGTATGATGCTCAGGCCTCCCTGCGAGGCGTGAGGGAGATAGGATGAGGGTCGGATGCCGTTGTGGGTCAACTCCTCGGAGCCAAGCCCGGCTAACAGTGTCACCTGTCGATAACCCTTACCCGAATCATGAAATGGGACTTTTGACCCCGAATAGGAGCGTGGAAATACACCGGACACGCTCTCCCTCATTTGCCACTCAGCACGGGGAAGAGATCAACACAAACTAACTGCGGCTGCATGTAGAGCTTGGGGCGGAGTCGTGTCGCCAATTGACTCTTGACTTTGCATAGGAACCGCATGCACCCGACACGCAATAGCGCAGCCCTCATCAATGAAAGGCAGCAGCGGGCGGGTGATATAGGGTATTAGGCCGCACGTTACCCGGGGGTAATAACATGCAGGAGAGGCGGGTCATCAGAAAGATATTAAACAAGTCGGAGGCTCCGATAGGTCGCCCTCCCGCCATCGTCTTGATTGACCCGAAATACGCCCACAACGTCGGCATGGTCGTGCGGCTGGCGTCTTGTTACGGCCTGGGGCAAGTCTGGTTCACAGGCGAGCGGGTCTCTTTGGATATTTCATACAGGAAGCGGCTGCCCCGCGAAGAGCGGATGAAAGGGTATGCTGATGTCGAGATAATCAATTACGACTACCCGTTCGAGCAGTTCGCCGATGTCGTGCCCGTGGCGGTAGAAGTTCGGAAGGGGTCGGAGTCGCTGCACGGTTTCGAGCACCCGTCCAATGCCGTGTATGTGTTCGGCCCGGAAGACGGCAGCGTGGCAAAGCCCCATATAAGTCACTGTCATCGGTTTGTCGTGATCCCGACGAGACACTGTCTTAATTTAGCGACGGCTGTCGCGACGGTGCTATGGGATCGGCAATATAAAGGCTGGCTGGGCGGCGATGAGAGCGGCCTTGCAACGCCGGGTGAGTTTGAAAGCCGCGGTCTGGTTGAATTCCCTGACGACATTGTGTGGTGAGTTCTACTTATTATCAGAGTTTAAATCCCGGCGAAGTATACGTTTCCAAATTCAAAACCGATAAGCCCTGTGCCAATCCTCTGCGTTGCGACGGAGATGTTTATGTTCCGAGCGCAAAAGAAACCTTTTCGAGCGGGCTAATGTTCCTCGCACTGGTAAAAGGTAACAGATTGGCCGAAATAATCGGCACAGAAACCAACACGCCCGCCTGCAATTCGGGAGAACTATATTTATTCAATTTGCCCAATTCGAGGCTACGCGTGTCAACATTCACCCTTGCAGTTAAGTTATAGGCTAATCGCTCGGTGCGACTCGATCCCGGCGTTAGGCGGCTCTCTTGACCGGACAGTAGCTTTGTCATAAAAGAAGTCCGAACGATGAATTTTCTGTCGGAGGTAAATGACGATGAGAAAACGTTTTATCGCTGTAGCGTTATTGACCGCGTCGTTAATCCCCGTCTTCGGTCAGGGAAAGACAGGCCAACAAGCTCCGAAAGCGGCTGATGAAGCTGCCGTCCGCTCCCTTGTCCAGAAATGTGTTGAGGGCTGGAATAAGGGCAGCGGTGAAGCCTTTGCCGCACAGTTCGCCGAAGATTCCGATTATGTTGTCGTCAACGGGATACACCTCAAGGGTCGGCGGCAGAACGCCTCCGGTCACCAGCAAATCTTCGATACTATCTACAAGGGGACACGTCTCTGGGTTCGAGTTAAAAGTGTGCGGTTCTTGAGGCCTGACGTTGCTCTGATACATACAGCCAGCAAGGTTCTCAAGCGCGGAGAATCAGGCGCCTCGCCCGAGCCTGAAGCCATTCAGACCTGGACGGTATCAAAACACGGTAAAGAGTGGCTGGTTGACGCGTTTCATAACACACCTATTCAGCGTCAGGGCGGGCAAACCTCCAAGCCGTAATCGTTTGCCATCAACGCGCCGCTTAACAACTCATTCAACCGGACACGCAGCTAGCGAGCCTGTCAACGAGAACCTGTCGGTCGCGGCGGTTCGTGCGCGCCCGCTGAATTCCCGAGTTAGACGCAAGCGTTGGGCTGTAGGGGAGCATTGGCGTATGGAGATGATTGGGGCTGTAAGTGTCTCGTTCCCGCTTACAGGAGAGTGGGCTGCCCTGCACACGCCGGCGGAACGTGTGCCCAGCCACGGGACTGATTACTTCGGCCAGCGTTACGCCTTTGATTTCGTACGCCTGCTCGGCCACTACAAGAAAGCCTATCGAAAGCCCGTCTGGCATCACCTGTTCGGCAGAGTGAGGGTTGAAGATTGCTACGGGTGGGGATCGCCCGTCCTGGCTCCCTTTGACGGCGAAGTCGTCGCGGCGGGCGAAGGCTGGCCGGATCGCGAGCGCCTCAATCTATTGTGGGACTTGCTGCAGGTGTCATTCTTTGCACGTGACGCCACCCCGGACGATTACCGGCCTTTGACCGGGAATTACATTCTGCTTGAGGGTCAACCCGGAGTTGCCATGCTGGCTCACCTGCGGAGCGGCAGCGTACAGGTGCGGGCGGGACAAACGGTCAGGGAGGGCGAACCTGTCGCCGCAGTAGGCAATTCGGGGAATTCCACCACCCCGCACCTTCACTTTCAGCTCATGGACGGGCGCGACCCTTTCAAAGCCAAAGGGCTGCCATGTATGTTTCGCCGGTATGAGAGGTTCCGTGACGGGACGTGGGAGGAAGTCTTCGACTCCGTACCTGACGCACTTGAACCGATCAGAGTAGTTTGAGGTTGTGCCATCGCGCCTAACAAGTCCTTCAACCGGACGCGCAATCAAGCGACCCTCTCATCTTCAAAGGCCGCAGCGCGCACAGTCAGCTCAGGCGTTCGGCGTCTTCCTTTAATTTGGTTTGATTAAGCTTTGCGTACATATCGACAAAATGGTGATTGATAACTGGAAATCCAGAGCGTTCACTGAGGAAAGAACATTTTGATAGAATTTGATACTTGGACTACGGAGGCCGCCCCATGAAGGAAGATGAACATAGCAAGAGTCAAAAGCCAGAAGACACTTCAACAACGTCTCTACTCGAAAGCCAGTCCGCTGATAGTCATCACGCCATCCATGAAAATGGACACCAGGGTGTCTCCACACAGACGGGGCAGGTCGAGCAAGCGCCTAATGAACTAGCAGCAAGCTTGGAAGCGGGGCCTATAGAGCGATTACATCTATTGACATTATTAAAGGATATGACGAATCGCCTTGGTGGTCTCGAAGCGACGCTCTCTCAGCCTGGGAACTCAGAGGGGAAATCGCGCAGCCAGTTTTCTCTTGAGTTAGCCAGGATACTTCTTGGTGGATGGCCGGCCTTCGGTTTCATCTTCCTGATACTATTTTACTTCCCTCTCCGGGACGCTCTTATGGCGATCCCGGATAGAGTTAAAACCGCAGATGAAATTCAACTCCCCGGAGTTTCACTAAAATCAACTATTAAGAAAGTTGCTGCTTCACAAGGGTTAGAAGGTCTCGGTGAAACGATCCCGAAGTTATCAAGTCCCGCGATTGAACTTTTATTGAGGGCGCCGCGCCGCGGAGAAAGTCTCGTATCATTTACGAATGCGGATGACCGAAATCATTATTCGGCGATCAATTTTCCTTCCGAGCCAGTGAGGAAAGCTCTCTCGGAATTGCAAGGCAAAGGTTTAATAGAACTTGAAGGTGGTTTTGGTAAGAGTGGAACGCTTGATGGAACTAATCTGGAAGGAATGTGGAGCGAGCTCAAAAAGAGATACCCGGGGTTTGAGGAATCGAGTTCCGGAGATGACCGGATAAGCTGGAAATTGAGCAATCCACTACCAGAGAATACAGAGAATAGCCCACTAATTATGTGGATGCTCACGGACACGGGATCGCAGGCGGTAGACGTCATTCTTAAGGCTGTTTCTACACAACTCCTTCAGGCTGAAAACACAAATAGTAAGTAGCATATGTAGATACTCGTGTTCCTGATCTTCTCGCGCGCGCCCCGCTTAAAAACGGCATGAACCCGACCGCGAATCAGCATCCTTCTCATGCAAGTCCTGGCCGTAGCGGCGTTGCATGCGCTGCGTGTGATGCCGGGCGTTATCTGGTTTCAGTTAGAGTCACTTTCAGCATACGAAGTCGTCAACTATGCTACTAGCTCGGAAGTTTTGTTCAACTCGTGATCATAGCCGCAAGCTTCTTCGCTTTACGGCCAGACGCTGTGAGGAGGTCGTCTCTTACGTATGAATCGTTCTGAATCGGCTATGGGGCACACAACGTCGGGGGCAGGCCGACCGGGGAATACCGATGCCGTCCCATCCCTCGGACGCTCCTTACTGACGGGCGGTCTGGGATTCGGTCTCGTAAGTTTATGCGTGTTCGCCACGGTCGCCTTCGCCGAAAGGTGGATGTACATGCGATTCGGGTTGTTCGGCGCTTACCTGGTCTGGACTACTCTTTTTATCCTGTTGGGCGGTGGAGCCCTGGGCGCACTGGTCGTCGGCCGATGGCGGTTGCCGAGGTTCTATCTGCTCTTTGGTTTGGCATTTTTAGCGTACGCCGCCGGTTGGGTCGGCGCATATTTCGCCTTACGTGGTACTACGGGCGAATGGGTCGGGTCGCTCGCGGGGGCTCTACTGATGGGTTTAGTTTTCGCCACCGGATTCGGGGTGATGCGCTCGGCATTGAACTTGTCCGCCATACTGTTCGTCGCAAACTCCGTCGGCTACTTTCTCGGCTCAGCGCTTAACGATGCCGTCGGCGGGCGTACGGGAATGCTGCTGTGGGGTTGTGTGTACGGGCTGTGCCTGGGAGTTGGACTGGGAGCGGTTCTACATTTAGGCCAAGCCCGCCCCGCTAGCGATGCCAGCTAACAACGGCACGCGCCCGACGCCCAATTAGCGGTTCTCTTATCTGTCATGGCACCAGGGCGCGGGTGATGCCGGGACTTAGATGGCTCACAGTCAGTGTGTGAGTTCGGCAAATGACGGATGAGGTGGCTGAGATAAGTGGTAACTAATATGGCACGAATATTAATTGTGGTTGGATTAGTGCTTGCGTTAGGTTCAACTGCGTTCGCACAGACACCAAACATTACACCGACAGAAACGCTTTCTGAAAAAGTAAATCAGCTATTTGCAAAATGGGATAAGCCGGACACTCCGGGTTGCGCCTTAGCAGTTATTAAAGACGTTCAATAAAGTTAAGTGACGGTGTGGCTCGATGCTTCCATTCAACAAGTGATTGCAGAGGTTTACCCAATCGCTCCGCGCTTCTACAACATCCGAATCGCAGCGTTAGATGGCCGTTGAATCTTGCGGAACAATATCTGGAGGGTGCAGTGAGATATAGCCATAAGATAATTGCGTTCGCTCTAATGATCGTCCTCTGTGGTTCGGTACCGGCCAGTGGCGATGAGGTTGATAGCTACGTCGAGACGCAAATGCGTAATCTCCGTATACCCGGCATTTCGCTTGCCGTCGTCCGCGACGGACGTGCGGTTAAAGCGAAGGGCTACGGGCTTGCGGACATCGAGGCGAACTCTCCCGCCACGACAACAACCGTTTACGAAATCGGCTCGATGACCAAACAGTTCACCGCGGCCGCCGTGTTGATGTTGGTCGAAGAGGGGAAAATAAACCTCGACGACAAGATTACGAAGTTCTTCCCGGATGCGCCTGAAACCTGGAACCGCATCACCGTCCGGCATCTACTTAACCACACGTCGGGCATTCAGAATCACGTCGCCGTGCCGGGTTATCTTGATATTTTCAAAATCAGCATCACTTCAAAAAGCTTTCCTGCACGGGACGAACTGCTCAAGGAGTTCTACAAGTTGCCGGCGGAATTTCAGCCTGATGAGACCTGGGCTTACGACAACACTGGCTATTACCTTCTTGGAATCATCGTCGAAAAGGCGAGCGGCATATCTTACTGGCAGTTTCTGGATGAGCGTCTTTTCAAGCCTCTGGGCATGAACGCCACGCGCAACACGGACACGCGACCCATTGTGCCGAACCGTGCTTCCGGCTATGAGTGGGTAAATAAGGCGTTTGAAAACCGCCCTGCCTTAGCGCCCTTTATCGGTTTCTCCGCCGGTTCGATTTTGTCCACAATCGAGGATATGGCGAAATGGGATGCCGCGCTTCACGGCGAAAAGCTGCTGAAAAAATCCAGCCTCGAACTGATGTGGACTCCCGCCAAAGCAAAAGACGGGGCAGTACTGCCTTTCAGCAACGGCTTCGGATGGTTTATCGAGAATTATCGCGGGCGCCGCCTCATACACCACAGCGGCGGCACGCCCGGCTTCTCTTCGATAATTCATCGCTTTGTGGACGACAAACTGACAATCATCATCCTGACCAATCACGCCGATAGAATGCTTGACCAGCTTTCGATAGACATCGCGGGAATGTACGTCCCGACATTGAAGAGACCGGAAGGTAAAACAGACCCGGAACCGTTGACGACGTTGAGATTGAAGGAAGTGATGTCCGGGCTTTTGAACGGAAAGCATGAGCCGACCCAATTTACTCACGCGATGCGTATTCATCTCAACACCGCAACCGGGAAATCACTGTGGCAATGGTATGCGTATCAAGGCGCGCTGACTTCCTTTGCTTTTTCAGACCGTGAAGATGCGGGCGACAGCTACCTCTTACGTTACAAGGTCAGTTTAGGCGGTAATCCCTATTGGTTTTCCTTTAGGATGATGAAGGACGGCAAGATAGCCCAAATCTATTGGTGGTAAAGATAATTGGCGCAAAGCCTCAGAATATACCCGCACGCCATCCAACAACGGCATGTAGCTGACGCGCAAACAGCATGTCTCTATCGATGATGTTCTTTGCGGGCTGCCGATGCCGGGCATTATACCGCTGTCGAATATGAAGTACCGTGTCCTCAAATCTATCGCACATAACTTCTCACACTCGTTTGTGAGCTTTATGAATTACGTAGATGACGGCCACGTCATAGACGACCTCCGGCAACTCGCGCGGCAGGCTAACGGTGAGCGAATTAGCATCTACTGGATTCCCGAGTCTATGCATCAGGTGCATCTGACTGAGCGGGTTCTCAAGAGTATCGCTAATTACAAAGCGTGGCTGCCCAACCTTGTGTCCAGTTCCGGCGCGAATGTCGAGGCGATTCGTGAGTTCAGGACAGACATCTTTCTTAAGCCCGGCAAGCAGCTCGCGGTCGAGGCATACCTGCTGGATGACAGGGGCAAAGAACACGTTTGCAATGTCTCGTTGTAGCCCGAACGCGGCCTGACATTAAGTTTGAACTGCAACGCCGACTAAGATTCATAGTAACGCTCCAGCCGCGTCTTGAAGCCAAGCCGCTCGCGCGGCCTCGTGTTGAGCTTGCGGGCAATGGTGTTGCATTGCCCGCAAGCTCAAAGCTGATCTACTGTCTCTGGCTGCGCAGATGCAACTCTGTAAACTCTCATCTCTCGCCCTTATAGATTCTGCACGATGAAATCGGTCATCATCTGTCGCATGTGTTTGACGAGGAGCGGGTCGGTCACGCCGTGGCGCGACTTCGGGTAGAGCATAAGTTGAAAGGGCTTGCCCGCTTTCTGTAATTCGTAGGCGAACTGGATGGTGTTCTGGACGTGGACGTTGTCGTCCATCAGGCCGTGGATGAGCAGGATTTTGCCGTGCAGGTCGCGCGCGTTGTGGAGCGGCGAGGCCTTGCGATAACCTTCGGGATTATTCTGCGGCGTGCCCATGTAACGCTCCGTGTAGATGCTGTCGTAATCGCGCCAATCCGTGACGCTGCCGCCAGCGATGCCGACCTTGAAACTCTGGCTGTGCGTCAGCGCATAGGAAGTCATAAAGCCGCCGTAGCTCCAGCCCCAGATGCCGATGCGCGAGCCGTCCACGTAAGGTTGCGTCTTCAACCACGAGACGCCGTCTTCCAGATCGCGTAGTTCCAGTTCGCCGAAGTTGCGATAGACTCCCCAGGCGGATTCCACGCCCTTGTTGCTCGCCGTGCGGTTGTCGCAAATCCAGACGATGTAGCCCTTCTGCGCGAGCATTTGATGCCACAGGTAGCCGCCCCCACCCCAGGCGTTCCGCACCTGCGGGGCTTGCGGCCCGGAGTAGGTGAACGACATCACAGGGTATTTTTTCGACGGGTCGAAATCCGGCGGGCGAATCATCATCGCCTCCATCGTGAAGCCGTCGCGCGTCTTGACCTGCATCAATTCGGCCTTGCCGAGTTTGTACTGCGCGAGCGCGGCGACTTTGTTCTCGGCCAGCACGCGCACGAGCTTGCCGTTCGCGTCGAAGAGACGCACCTGCTGCGGCGTGTTGATGTCGCTCCAGTAATGCACGTAATGCGTGAAGGTCGGGTTGAAGTCTACGCGGTGCGAGCCTTCGCCCTGCGTGAGGCGCGTCTGCCCCGTGCCGTCGAGCCGGATGCGGTAGGCGTTCGGCGCGATGTGGCTGTGCTCCGTGCCGGTGAAATAAACGAAGCCTTTCGTTTCGTCCACGCCCTCGATTGAGCGTATCTCCCATTTGCCGTCCGTCACCTGCCGTAGCAAACGGCCGTCGGCCGCGTAGTGATAGAGGTGCTGCCAGCCGTTGCGGTCGCTCAGCCAGAGGAACGAGCCGTCTTTCAGGTAGCGCGGGTTGTTGTCCTTCGCCTCGACCCACGTTTTGGTCGTCTCGCGAAAGAGCGTCGTGGTCTTGCCGTCCGAGGCGTTGGCGTGGTTGAGGTCCAGATATTTCTGTTCGCGATCCTGCGCGTGGAAGATGACCCGGCGACTGTCGGGCGTCCAGCCGACGCGCGCGATCAAGAGATCGCCGGGGAGATACTTGTAAGTATCCGCCCAGCGCGTCGCGCCGCCGGAGGCGTTGACGATGCCGAGTTTGACTACGGGGTTCGGGTCGCCCGCCTTCGGGTAGGGCGTGGTTTCCAACTCCTGCCTGACCGGGATGTGATCCACCACTGTGAACTCATGCACGGGTGTCTCGTCGAGGCGCAGGTAGGCGATCATGTTCGAGTCAGGACTCCACCAGTAGCCCTCGAAATTTCCGCGCCCGTAGAGTTCTTCCTGATAAACCCAGTCGAGGCGACCGTTCAGGATTTTGGGCGAACCGTCGCTGGTCAGCGCGCGCTCCTTCTGCCCGGCCAGATCGACGATGTAGATGTTGTTGCCCCGCACGTAGGAGACCATGCGCCCGTCGGGGCTGAACGTCTCGCCCACCTCCTCGTCCGGGCTATTGGTCAGACGCCATGCGCGCTCCGCCCCGAACTCGTAATAGAAGAGATCGTTGGCGTGGTTCAAAAGCGCGCCCGTCTGCGCCGGGTTCAACTGGTAGTTTGTACGACCGGCGAGGCGGCGCGCGTCCTCCGTGGACATGCCGGGCAGGGCGTCGAGCGCGGACTCCATCTTCGCGGCGTCGAAGAAGGCGGACGTGTCGCCCGTCGCGGCGTTGACGCGGAGGAGGCGCGGCGTGCCCGGCTTCGAAGCATCGCCCGCCACGAGATAAGTTTTGCCGTCCTTGAGCCAGCGCGGCGAGGGCGTCGTGCCGCTGAAGTTGACGCGCTTGACGGGGTCGTAGAGATCGTCGATGGTCAGCATCTTTTCCTGCGCGAACGCGCTGGAGGAAAGGCTGAGAAGGATAAAGGCGAGCGTGAAAAGAGTCGGACGATTACGCACTTTGGATGTCTCCTGCAAGTTATGTTGTAGCGGCGTCAATTTATTTCTCCGGTGATGACTTCGGATATTACTCCAGACCGTTCGGGCTCGCACGCGGGCGCGCGAGTTCCGGCATCACTGTGTTCGGGGAGAAGGGGCGGTTAATTTTGTACGCTCGAAGCATTCAGCCAAAATCAACCGCGCCTGTCAAGGGAAATTCCGGTTGATACGCAGGGCGGACGCGAGCAGCGTCTAACGGAGGTGGGTGGGTTTCCACGTCAAGCGATGCGCCCGTGACCTTGCGGGCAATGCCCTCAAGGGGCGGCACGGGCGCGTCGCTTGACAGCCGCGGGCGCGCGGGCGTATAAGCGCGTTTGAGAAAAGACGTGGTGAGTTAAGGCGACTTGCGGCCACGTAAAATAAACAGCTAAACAGCACGGCTCTTCCACCGAAGCGCCACCTACTTCGAGACGCTTTGTTGAAGTCCCGCGTTGTTTGGCGCGGGACTTTTTATTTGAAGTGACAAGTGACGGGTGACAGGTGACAAGTTAAAACAAAGTGCTTGTCTTTCCAACTTGTCACCTGTCACCCGTCACTTGTCACTGTTTGATTATGGAAAACTTTCGCGACCACCTGGCGAGCGATCAAATTACGGTCTTCGACGGCGCGATGGGCACGATGCTCTACGCCAAAGGCATCTACATCAATCGCTCCTACGACGAGTTGAACCTGACGAATCCAGACCTCGTGCGCGAGGTGCATCAGGAGTACGTGCGCGCGGGCGCGGACGTGATCGAGACGAACACCTTCGGCGCGACGGCGCACAACCTGCAACAGTACGGATTGGACGGGAGCCTGCGCGAGATCAACATTACTGCCGCCCGGCTCGCACGCGAGGCGGCCTGCGAACGCTGCTACGTCGCGGGCGCCATCGGCCCGCTCGGCCTGCGCATCGAGCCTTACGGCCCCACCTCGTTCGCCGAGGCGAAGGAAATGTTCAAGCAGCAGGTCGCGGCGCTGCTCGAAGGCGGCGTCGACCTCTTCGTCCTCGAAACGTTCTCCGACATCTCCGAAATTCGCCAGGCCTTGCAGGCCGTGCGCGAACTGTGCGACCTGCCCGTCGTCGCGCAGATGACGATCCTCAGCGACGGCAACACCTCCTACGGCACGACGCCCGAAATCTTCACCTCGCGCCTCGACGAATGGGGCGCGGACGTGATCGGCCTCAACTGCGGCGTCGGCCCCGCAGACGTGCTCACGGCCATCGAGAAGATGCGCAAGGTGACGGATAAGAAGTTGTCCGCGCAGCCCAACGCGGGACTGCCGCGCGACGTGCAGGGGCGACAGTTTTACATGAGTTCGCCGGAGTACATGGCGAAGTATGCGAAGCGTCTCATACAGGCGGGCGTGAAAGTGATCGGCGGCTGTTGCGGCACGATGCCCACGCACATCAAGCTAATCTCCGACGCCGTGCGTGCCGCCTCGCCGCGCCGTAAACAACGCGCTGCCTTCAAACCGGAACAGCCGGCGCGCATAGAGGAATTGCAGCCCTCCGACATTCAGGTGGTGCCGCTGGAGGAGCGTTCGAACTGGGCGCGCCGCCTGACGCGTGGCGAGTTCGTCACGACCGTTGAAGTGCTGCCGCCGAAAGGCTGCGACGCCGCCAAAACCCTTGATCAAATTCGCCTGCTCAAGAGCGCGGGCGTCAACGCCGTCAACATCCCCGACGGGCCGCGCGCGCAGACGCGCATGAGCGCACAGGCCACCGCGCTCCTCGTCGAACGCGAGATCGGCCTCGAAGCCGTGCTCCATTATTGCTGCCGCGACCGTAACCTGCTCGGCATGATGTCAGACCTGCTCGGCGCGGCCGCGCTCGGCCTGCATAACCTGCTGCTGATCACCGGCGACCCGCCGAAGATGGGGCCTTACCCGGATGCCACGGCCGTCTTCGACATCGACTCCATCGGCCTGACCAACATGGTCAACAAGCTCAACCACGGCCTCGACCTCGGCAACAACCCGATTGGCTGCCCGACCGCTTTCTGCATCGGCGTCGGCGTCAACCCCGGCGCGATCAATCTCGAAGAAGAGATCAGGCGCTTCGAGTACAAGGTCGAGGCCGGGGCGGAGTATGCCATCACGCAACCCGTCTTCGACGTGGGTCAACTGCGCGACTTCCTCAAAATGATCGAGCACGTGCGCATCCCCGTCATCGCTGGCATCTGGCCGCTCGTCTCTTATCGCAACGCGGAGTTTCTACACAACGAAGTGCCGGGCGTCCGCGTCACGCCTTCGATCATGGAACGCATGCGCCGCGCCTCCGACATCGGCAAAGAAGCCGCGCGCGACGAGGGCTTGCAGATCGCGCGCGAATCGCTCCTGGAAGTGCGCGATCTCATACAGGGCGTGCAGGTCTCCGCCCCCTTCAACAACGTCCGCTACGCGCTCGAAGTCTTCGAGGCGCTGCCGGAGTTCGGCGCAGAGCGACACGAGACGACGACCACCACCACCGCCGGTTAACCGCTTCAAGCTCCCGGCTAACCACCCCACCATTACTATGATTATGCTGCTTCGCTATAGATGGTAGAATAATCACAAACTTGAAAAGGAGAAATAAGAATATGCATGTCAGACTGGTCTTTGTTCCTCCCGGCGGTGGTGAGGCTGATTACTCGCTTGATTTCGAGTTGCCGGGTGTGCCGCGACCGGGAGATTATATTTCGGTTATGCGTCCTAACCAGCAAGGGACAGAAGATTTTATTGTTCGCAGAACTTGGTGGACTTTAGAGTACCCCAATGCTCCAATAGTTCAAGATGCTACGAACGCCGCTCGCGGCTCTTCGAAAGATGTTGTCGTCGAATGTGAATTTGCTAAAGGGCATTATTCCAGCGAAGCTCATCAGAAGGCTTGTGAAGCTTATGGACGAAAAGGAAAGCTGCAAGATCACGAAGCTAGTGCCTATTGAAATTGCCTCAAGCCACATACATGATTTATGAGGGCGACTCCTGTTCCTTAAGTGGCAGCATAACAACTCCACGCAGACGCCCGCGAATAGTGTAGCTTTCATGCGCGAGCCTTGGATAGTTTCGAGATTGAATGCGAGACGACTTCGGCCGCCGGTTAATCGCTGCAACGTTTTTAGCAAGCAACTTTCGCTTGTATTTTTCCCGCATGGCTGTAGAATGCCGCGCGTCAGGTTCAGGAGACCCGCGCGCGGCCTGAGTTACCTCAAGACGGCATTTTTTAACTCGCCGCGCGAATTCGAGGCATCGGCGCGCAACCTCTATGCACGCCCCGTGCCGTATCGTTCGACCCACGAAACTCACGCCCCGTTAAATAACAGCATCTACACCGGCGCGACGCGGCGGCTTCAACGCACGTGTGCGCCGGCGGGGTCACGACTGTGGACACTCACGCCCGGCGACTCTTCGCTTCCCTTCTCATCGCGCTCGTCGCCTGCCTGTGGGTCGCATCCACGCGCTCGGAGGACGATTCGACAAGCTCTCAAGACTTCGCGACGCGCGCCCAAAATTTCACGGCACGCTCTCGAAACGTCGCGATGCGCTCTCGAAACGTCGCGATGCGCTCTCGAAACGTCACGGTGCGCTCGCAGGACAATACGGCGCGCTCACAGGACAATGCGGCGCGCTCACAGAACCACACGCTGCGTCGCATCACCGTTACGCCCGAACACACTCTCAACCTCAACCCTACCCTCAGCGGCGACGGGCGGCGCGTCGCCTTTGAATCAACCGCCGGCCTCAACGGCGAGGGAGGCGGCGCGGGCTTTCATGCGTATCGCGCCGACCTGTCGGGCGTGCGCGAGGTCTTCACGAAGATTGCGGCCTCGCGCGCGCCCGCCCCAGCTCTCTCGCGCGACGGCTCACGCCTCGCCTTTGCCAGCCGCGAAAACCTCACAGGCGAAAACGCCGACGGCAACTCCGAGATATTTCTCTACGCGGATGAGCGGCTGCAACAGGTCACACGAACCTCGCCGCGCGACCCCGCCGAACGCGCCCTCGACGGAAATTTTCAGCCGTCCATCTCCGACGACGGCTCGTTCATCGCCTTCTCCTCCAATCGCGATCTCACGGGCGCAAATTCCGACGCCAACCTCGAAATATTCCTCTTCGACGCAGAGACCGGCCGTATCTCCCAACTCACAGATACGACCCACATCAAGGGCTCTCGGGACGCCAAAATCAGCGGCGACGGCTTACGCGTCGCCTTCATACGCGACCGGGCAACAGGTGGTACGGTGGGCGATGCGACGGGGAATATAGATGCGGGCGGCGCGGCTTCGACGGCGCGCGACCTGATGTTGTTTGAACGCGACGGCAATTCGACGCGCATCATTGCGGCCAACGTCGAAGGGTTATCGCTGACTCATGGCCGCGCGATCAGCACGGATGGCCGGCGCGTGGTCTATTCGTCGCAGACGGGCGCGCGGACGACACAGGTGTTTCTCTACGACGGGCGCAACGAGCAGACGCGCCAGCTCACCACTCTCGGCGCACGCGCCGCAGATGTGCCGCTCCACCCGACCATCAGTGGAGACGGTTCGCGCGTCGCTTTCGCCACGCGGCGCAACGCCTCGGGCGGCAACCCGGACGCGAGCGTCGAGTTATATTTATACGACCTCCCAACCGCCACGCTTTCCCGCCTGACGGACGCGCCATCCGCCGCGACGGCCGAAGTCGTCTCTTCGCTCAACGAAGACGGATCGCTCGTCGCCTTCAACTTCCCGCGCGTGCTCGACGGCACAGTCTCCGAAATTGAGTTCGCCAACAACTCCGAGATTTATCTGGCGACGCTCGCCGCGCGCACGCCTTTCTACTCCGACCTGAAAGTTCTGCACGGCGCATCGCACGGCAAAGAACCCGACGCCCTGAAAGCCGTCGCGCCCGATCAAATTGCGCTGGTCAAAGGCTCGAACCTCGCCCTCGCCGCCCTGCGCGCGCAGCGGCAGGCGGACGGCTCTTTTCCGCGCGTGCTCGGCGGCGCGTCGCTCTACGTGAACGGGCGAAGCGCACAACTCTTTTACGTCTCGCCCACGCAGATCAACTTTCACGTCCCGGTCGAAACCGAGACGGGCATAGCCGAAATAGTCGTGCGCAACCCTGACGGCCGGGAATCGCGCGCTTTCGTCGCTGTGCTGCGCGCCGCGCCCGGCGTCTTCACCGAAAGCGGCGACGGCCTCGGCGCGGCCATCGCGCTCGACGCGCAGACGTTCACGCGCAGTCCCTTCAACCCTGTGGACGACGGCAACCGCCCGCGACGCCTGATCATCTTCTCGACCGGCGTGCGCCGCGCCGGGGCTGTCAGCGTCCATGTCGCCGGGCGCGCGCTGACAATTGAAAACGTGTTGCCGTCGCCCGACCTGCCCGGTCTGGACGAGATTCACGTGCTGCTCTCATCTTCGCTGGCCGGGGCGGGCGTCGTGCCGCTTTTCGTGCGCGCCGACGGGCGCGAGAGCAACCCCGCGAACATCACCTTCAACGGCACGCGCCGCGCCGCGAGCGTCGCGCTTGAGCCGGCGTCGGCTGCAATTGGCGTCGGCCGCGCCATAAGTTTTAAGGCGACGGTGCGTGATGCGGAGGGCGTAGAGATCGCGGGCGCGCCCGTCGCTTTCAACTCCTCAGACGAAAGCATCGCCCACATCGGCGCGGATGGTCTCGCGCGCGGACTGCGCGCCGGGACGGTGACGATCACGGCCACCTCCGGCGAAATATCCGTGACGGCGCGGCTGGATGTTTTCCCGCTCACGCTCGTCCTCAACGAAATTCTCGCAGACCCGCCAGAGGGCGCGGCCGGCGATGCCAACCAAGACGGCACGCGCAGTTCGACGCAGGATGAATTCATCGAACTCGTCAACGCAACTTCGTCCGATCTGAACCTCGGTGGCTATCAACTCACGACCCGCAACAGCAACGGCGTGGACACCGTCCGCCACACCTTCGCGGCGCACACCGTCGTTGCGCCCGGCACTGCAATCGTCGTCTTCGGTGGAGCGCAGGCCGCTACGTTCGACCCGACGCATCCGGCCTTCGCGGGCGCGCTCGTCCTGCAAGCCTCGACCGGCGCGCTGTCTCTGGCGAATAGCGGGGGCGTCGTCAAACTACTCGATTCTGCGGGCGCGCTCGTCGAACAATTAGCATACGGCGGCGCGGGCGAACCCGACGCCGGACGCGATCAATCGCTCACGCGCGCACCCGATGTCACGGGTGATTTCTCGCCGCACAAAATTGCGCCGGCGAGCGGCGGGCGTTCCTACTCGCCCGGGACGCGGCTCGATGCCACGTCTTTTCTCAACACCTCGCCCATCGCACGCATCGAAGTCGCTCCCGCGTCCGCGAGCATCGAACTGGGCGCGCAGCAACAGTTCACGGCGCGCGCATTCGACGCGAACGGTGTCGAGTTGCAGGGAGTAATCTACGGCTGGCAAACGGGCGATGCGAGGGTGGCGACGATTGACGCGGACGGCCTCGCTCGCGCACGGGCAACGGGCGACACCCGGATTACGGCCACGGCGCGCGGCCTGCGTTCATTACCCGCGACGCTCAACGTGCGCGCGCCCCGCCCGAAAATCGCGCGCGTTGAAGTTGCGCCTCTCACCTCCTTCGTCAATCGGGGCGCCACGCTCCAACTCAGCGCGCGAGCATTCGACCCCGAAGGGCGAACCGTCGGCGACGCAGTCTTTTCGTGGTCTTCCGGCAACAGTTTGATCGCGAACGTTGACCCGGCGGGACTCGCGCGCGGCGCCGGCATCGGCACTACGACGATCACTGCCTCGACCTCAGACGGCGCGGGCGGCACAGTCGCCGGACAGGCGTCGCTCGAAGTGCGCGTGCCGCTAATCCTAAACGAAATTCTCGCAGACGTGCCGCCCGACGATCCGGCGACACCGGCCGTCGAAGGCGACGCCAACCGCGACGGCGTGCGCAATTCCGACGATGACGAGTTTGTTGAGATTCTGAACCACTCGCAAATGCCCCTGGACATCTCCGGTCTCGTCGTCTCCGACGCTAACGCACGACGTTTCACCTTCCCCGCGAACTCGACGCTCGTGGCCAGCGGCGCACTCATCGTCTTCGGAGGCGGTGCGCCGCCGCGCGACGATCCGGCGTTCGGCGGCGCGGGCATCTATACGGCCGCGTCGCTCGGTTTGAACGACGCGGGCGACACGCTTTCGCTCAAGCTCCCACTCGGCGACGCGGAGATCACAATCGCCTCACAAGGGTTCGGGACGGCTGCCGCCGGCGCGCCGTCCGCGCCGTCCGATCAATCCTTGACGCGCTCGCCCGACGCCGCGCACGCCTCGCAGGGCGGCGACTTCATCCCGCACACACAGGCCGTCAACGCTGCGACCCGCGCCTTCTCGCCCGGCACGCGCGCAGATGGCACGCCATTTAATTCACCGCCCATCACGCGCATCGAAGTCGATCCCGTGGCCTCCACAATCGAGATCGGCGCTACACAGGTTTTCCGCGCGCGCGCATACGCCGCCTCCGAAGGTGTCGAACGTGAAGTGTCACACGTCTCGTTCAAATGGGTTTCGAGCGCGGCTGACAGGGCGACAATCGCGCCCGCGAGTGGGAGGGAAACGACGGCGCGCGCCCTCTCGGCTGGGAGGGTGTCGATACGCGCCCGCGCGGGCGGACTTGAAGCCGCCGCAACCCTCTCGATCAATCCCCCGCCGCCCGTCCTCACGCGCCTCGTCCTGTCTCCCGTTTCGGCGACGATCAACATCGGCGGTGCGGAACATTTCAACGCGCAGGCGTTCGACCAGTATGATCAACCCTTCCCCGTCTCCGCGATCAACTTCAGTTCGGACGAGCCTTTGGTCGCCACGATTGACGCGGTCGAGCAGAATCCGGGGAGCGGCGCGGCGAGAGCGCGCGTGGGCGGTCGCGCGACCGGCACGGCGCACATCCGCGCCTCCGCGAGCGACGGTGACCGCAGCGTGTCGAGTAATGCGGCGGTCGTCACGGTGAACCGGCCGCCGCCCTCCGTCGCGCGCATCGAGATCACGCCGCAGTCCGCGACCATCGGCGCGGGCGAGACGCTGCAATTCAACGCGAAGGCTTACGACCGCGACGGACAGGAGATGCAGGGCGTCGCGTTCAACTGGACGACGAGCGACCCGGGCGTCGCTACGATTGATGCGGGCGGTTTGGCGACGGGGCGCGCGGCGGGCACAACGAAGGTGACGGCCACATCCGCAAACGTCGAGAGCGCGCCCGCCACGCTGGATGTGACAGCCCCGCCGCAGCCGTCCGCCGGTCACGTCATCATCAACGAGGCGCTCGTCGCCTTCGCTTCTTCGAGCACGCAGACGCGCAGGGATTTCGTCGAGCTATACAACACGACCGGGAGGACGCTCGACATCACCGGCCTCGTCATCACGTATCGCGCGGCAGGTTCCGGCAACACGCCGCAGTCGCTCACGCTCAGCGATGCGGCCGGCACGCGCTTCCTGATTCAGCCGCGCGGCTATTTTCTCATCGCGGGCGGCGCGGACACCTTCGGCCTCCCCGTGGACTTCGATGCGGGCGCGGGCAATTTTGATCTCAACAACACGACGGGCGGGGTCAAGATCGAATGGGGCGGCTTGAAGCTGGACGGACTTGCCTACCAGGGCGGCGCGACACCTCCGGCGGCGGTCTTCAGCGCTTACGGCGAGGGCGCGATCCTCACCTACACGGGCGGGACGACGAACGATCTCATACGCAGCCCAAACGCGTCTGATACCGATAACAACGCCACCGATTTCCGCCGCAACGGCACCGTTACGAGCATCAGCCCGAGAGCGGCGAATCCCGAGAGATGAAACGACGGGAATTGAAAGGCGTCAGCGGTTGAAACGTACAGGCGTCCGTGGCCGGAGATGAAAGGCGCTTGTGTCGAAGTGGAAAGTGTGTCGGAGTGGAAAGGCGTTTTGTCTTCTTCCTGTCGGGTGTGCGTCTCTAATTGTCTTCTTCGATGGAGAAGGAGGTTTCTTTGGGCGGCTGGCGCAGGCTCTGTAATTTGGCGGAGACTTTGCTGCTGAGACGCTCGCTTCGGCCGCGCGCGGCTTCGGATTCCGGCGAGTCGAAAATGTCTTCGAACCACGATTGCGCTCCGCCGGACTTCGGAGCATCCTCGGTCGCCTGTCCCGTCGCCTGTCCCTTCACCTGCCCGTTAACTTGTCCGGTCGTTTGCCCGGTCGTTTGTACGGTCGCATCCTCCGGTTCTCCCGCGGGTTGGACATCGCCGGGGTCTACGGACTGGCGCGTGAGTAATTTCCGGAATTCACTCTCGTAGTATTCGCGCGTGTCGCTCAACTCGTCTGCGATGTTGAGCGCGGCGAAGATGGCGATCTTGGCGAGGTCGTGCGCCGTGGTGTGCCCGGAGATGAGACGCATCCGCTCGTCCACGAGTCCGGCGATGCGCTTGATGTGCTCCACCTCGCGGTTCGTGCGCAGATTGTAAACCTGATTGAAGATATTTACTTCAACCGATTTAAAGGGAGGTTTGGGGGCGTCGCTGCTCATAAATGAAACCCGGGGTTCACCTGACCACGCCCGCCAGCGGGCTGGACGCGCTGGCGTAGAGTCGTTTCGGCATGCGACCGGCGAGATAGGCGAGGCGGCCGGCGCGAATGGCGAGGCGCATCGCGTCGGCCATTTGCGCGGCGTCGCGCGCTTCGGCAATCGCGGTGTTCATGAGAACTGCGTCCGCGCCGAGTTCCATCGCAATCGCCGCGTCGCTGGCCGTGCCGACGCCCGCATCGACGATAATGAGGGCTTCCGGCAATTGCTCGCGCATGATCAAAAGGTTCGCAGGGTTCTGCACGCCGAGACCCGAGCCGATGGGCGCGGCCAGCGGCATTACGGCGGCGCACCCGGCGTCCAGCAACTTCTTCGCCATGATCAGGTCGTCGCTGAAATACGGAAGCACCGTGAAGCCCTCGCGGACGAGGACGCGCGCGGCTTCCAATGTCTGCTCGTTGTCTGGAAAGAGCGTCGTCTGATCGCCGATGACTTCGAGTTTGACGAGATCGGTGTTCAGGGCTTCGCGCGCGAGGCGGGCGGTGCGGATGGCCTCTTCCGCCGTGTAGCACCCGGCGGTGTTCGGCAGGATGGTGAGCGCGGGGTCGAGATGGTCGAGAAATGATTCGCTGCCACGGTCGAGCGGCACGCGGCGCACGGCCACCGTCACCATCTCCGCGCCCGAAGCGCGGTGCGCCGCCTTCATCTCCTCGAAACTGCGATATTTTCCCGTCCCGATGATCAGGCGCGAGTGAAAAGCGCGCCCACCGATCTCGAAAGTCTCTGTTGTTGTGCTTAAGGTAGTTGACATATCCAATTGAAATCTTTCCAACCGTTGCGATTCGGGATTATAGCAACTAATCAACCATGAACGGCAAAGGGAGCGGCGCGCAAAATGCGTCGCCGCTCCCTTCGGGCTACAAGTTATACGGGTTTTACCCTCTCAGCTTCGACCCGTTCCCACCGTTCCCCCCATTTCCCCCGTTATCGCCGCTCGCCAGTTTCGTCCCGTTATCGCCGCCCGTGGGCAGGCGGTCGCGGAAGAGGTTCATCAGGAGGAGGGTGCCGAGGCCGCCGCCCGCGCCGCCGTCGCCGCCGCCCGTCGCCAGCACGTCGGGCGTGATGCGGACGCCCTTCTCGCCGATCACGCGCAGCGTCTCGACAAGCGCGACGCCCTGCGCGCCGAGCGCGTTGACCTGTTCGTGATAAGCGACGCCCTGCGCTTCGCCCATCAGGCGCACCTTCTCGGCTTCGGCTTTACCCGTCGCGAGAATGTAGTGCGCCTCGCCGTCGGCTTCGGCCTTGCGCTGCTCGGAGCGTTTGCCCGCGATGTCCACGCCGACGGTGGCCGCCATCAGGTCTTTCTGGTTGTCGGCCTGCGCACTGATGCGCGCGAGTTGGATGCGCTTCTCTTCGGCCTCGCGCTGCGCGTCGTACATGTTCTGCCGCTGCTCGGCGAGAATCTTCTCGGTCTGCGTCTTCATCAACTCGGCCGGGAGGTGGATGTGGCAGATGAGCACGTTGACGACATCGACGTGATACTTCAACAGGTGCGCGCGCACACGCGCCTCCGCGCGCTCCTGCTCCTCGTGCCGGTTCTGCAGGTAGGCCATCGCCGATGATTCCGAAGCCTGATTGCGGAAGATCGAATCGATGAGCGGGTGCATCACGTTCTGGATCAGTTTATCAATCGAGCCGATCTTGGCGACCATGAAAGGCGCGTCTTCCGGTTTGACGCGAAACACGACGCGCACTTCGAGTTGCATCGTGAAGCCGTCTTTCGAGATCACCTCGAACGGGTTGAACGATTGGTTCACCTCGCCCGCAGTCCATTCGACGGTCTGGTTGGTCGTCGGGATGACGATGGGCGTGATGGCGAGCGTGTTGATGTAGTAGCGGCCAGGGCCAACCACGATCTCCTGTATGCCGCGATAGCCTTCGGGCACGACGTAGGCTTCGTGCGCGCCCTCGTCGAGGCGGCGGTCGGCCGGGTCGCCGGACATCAGGTCTTCCTGTATCTCCGCGACGCCGCGATTCTCGTCGCCGAGTTTGTCGAGCCGCGCGGCGGCCTGTTCGACGTGCGCCTGCTCCTCGCGCTCCATCCGCTCGCGCACCTTCGCCGCCATCAGGCGACGGATTTCCTCGCCGGGGTCTTTGCCGATGTTCGAGACGATGACGGCCACCTCGCCCGGCTGCACTTCCTTCGCCGATTCGGGGATCACTTTGAAGACGAGCGGGTTGATGTAGTAAGTGCCGGGCAGCAGGATGTCCTTCTGCGGGCCGCGCTGGCCGCCGCCCGTGATGAACTCGTTGCAATCCTGAAAATTGTCGTGTCCCTGCACGGGCGTCGCCACGTAATCGCGCGGGTCGAGCGGCGCGCCGTCGAGCGCTTCGACGAGACCGATGTTGTTTTCGTTGATGACGGTCGCGTCGTAGTGGCGCACGAAGAAGAGGCCGTGCTTGGTCTCCGTGCCGTCTTCGACGGAGATGGACTGCGTGAGTATGCGGTAAGTGCCCGGCGTGAGAATCTCCACCTGCGGGCCTTTTTGCCCGCCGCTCGCGATGAACTGCTCCGCGTCCTGATAGTTGCGATGCCCCTCGATGGCCTTGCCGTGCAGGCGGCCGGCGTCGAGTTGATCGCCGTCGGCCGCCGTCACGACGCCGACTTTGCCGGGCGGGATGACGGTCGCCTTCGCCACCGAGACGCGGAACAGGTAAGGGTGAATCGGCCACAGGCCGGGCGGCAGCGTGCGCAGTTGGATGCCCTTGACGCCGCCGCGCTTGATGAAGGCGATGGGGTCTTGGAAATTGTTGTGCGCGTTCTCGGCGCGGTCGGGGGCAAAGATTCTACCGGGCGGCATCGGCTCGCCGTCCACGGCCTCGATGATGCCTAGTTCTTCCGCGCCTACTTCGATGAGCGGCACTTTGCGCACCACGTTCTCGAACGGCCACTTGATGAGGTGCAGACCGGGCTTGAGCACGTCGGCCTGGATGCCGACCTCGCCCTCGGTGGCGACGACGCGCCCCGGCGGCATCTTCGCGCCCAGATAACGACGCTCCTTGATGGCGATTTCGCGGCCACCCACGTTGACGAACATTTTGCTCAGGAGGATGAGCACGACGAGAGCCACGACCACGAGGAATATCAGGAGGGGCGTATTATTGAAGAGATCGTTGATGTCCATGTCGCTTCCTTTGTTGCGATGCAACGGTTAACCGAATTCAAATTGGCGTGGCGCTGGAGGGCGCACGCGAAACTATCAGCCCCGGTTCGTAGTTTCGTCAGCTTTCCGGATTGGAAGACCCCGGCTGCCGGCTCGCCGCCCAACGCTCGCGCAGGGCGGTGAGGTGTTGTTTCAAAGCGAAGCCCGCGCCCGTGCGGCGCGCGGCGGAACTCAAAACCCAGTACTCGCTTTCGATCAGGGCGGCCAATTCCTCGCCCCTGATCTCCGTGAGGCGACCCGCGCGGAAAGCTTCGGTCGCCGCGACGACGGCGCGCTCATATGCGCTCGCGTCGTCCGAGAGCGCGGCCAGATGAAGCAGTTGAACGGTACGCGTGCGGTCGGGATGCTCGCGCCAGAGGTTCAAGTAGGCGGCGGAAAGACGTGGGCTGCCGCGTAAGTCCGCATCGGCCGAGATGAACGAAGCGAGCGCGCGCAAATTCGTTTCCGAGTCGGCCGCATGGTCAAGCAGGGCGTCTAAGACGAAAGCATAAAGCGCGGGGTCTTTGTCTACACGATGCGCTTCGGCGAGCGCGGTCAGGTCGCCTTCGGCCGCGCGTTTGAGGAGCGTTGCTTTGCGCTCGCCGGCCGTCGCGCTCGCCTGAGCCGCGAGCAGACGCCTGTGTTCCTTGTCTGCTTCCGGAGCGTCGAACAGGCTGCGCGGGGTCGCCGGTCTTGTTCCGAGTTGCGCGGTATAGTCGGATGACTTGTGCCGCCTGCGATAAAGGGAGTATGCGGTTGCGGCGAACAGGGCGAATGCGATGATGAAAAGGGCGATCACGTTTGAAGCCTGAGCGTCTAGTTCGCTAGCGGCTATTGGCGGTTACCTTTGGTCGCCCAGGCCACGACGAGCGCCAGCCGAAGTTATTATACGGCAACCGGCGCACAACTTATCAAAAAACCAACGGGCGTGAAAGCTTAATTCTCCGGCTTCTCAGGCCGTGCCCATCTCGGCTGCTCACGTCGCCGTGCGCCTCGCGCCGCTCCCACCCCCGACGAAATGGACGATTTCCACCTGGTCGCCCTCGCGCAACATCGTCTCAGACCAGCGGACGCGGCGCACCACTTCGCGATTGAGTTCGATGGCGAGGCGTTCGGGCGCGAGCGCGAGTTGGCGGACGAGCGCGTCGAGCGTGAGTTCGTCCGGCAGTTCGCGAAATTCCCCGTTGACTTGGACGCGCAATATTCTCCTCTTCAGGGCTGCAGGATAACGCGGCGCAGTTCCGCGGTGAAGCCGTCGAGGGCTGCGCGGACGAGCACGGCCCCGCGGCCTTTCGTGAAGCGCGGCAGCCATGCGTGGATGGTCGCCACGCCGTCTTTGTCGGAGCGCGTCGTCAGGATCAAGGGGCGAAATTCCGTGCCGAGAATTTTGACCGTCACCGGGACACTCGAAGCCACCACACGGCCTTCGCCCGCGCCGCGACTGACGCGGATGCGGATCGTTACCACCTCGCCCGCGTGAAAGTCTCGCTCCTCCATCAGGCTCAAATGCAATGCGCCTTCGGCCTCCACCTGAATGAACTCTTCTTCCTGCTTGCGGATTAGGCGCACGGGTTCGGCGGGCGTTTTGGCCGATGGCGGCGGGGACGCCGGCGCGGGAGTCTGAGGCTGGCTCAACGGCGGCACAACTTCCACCGGGACGTCTTCCAGAGCCAGGATGTCGGCCTCGTCCTCGACCGGAAGAACTTCAGCCGGGCGAACCGGAGGCGTGGCCGCTTCGACCACGAACGGGGCTGCTTCCGGGTTTTTCGACGCAGCTTTCGCCGCGATGGGTCTGGGCGCGGGTGCGGCCGCCACGGGCGGCGCGTCCGTATCCTGAGACGACAGGCGTTTGAGGTCTTCGATGCGGCCGGCTTTGACGGCGGCGCAGATGAGTTTGTGCTGGCGTTGGAGACGTTCGGCGAGGACGAGCGGGTCGAATCCTTCGTTGATCAGGTCTTGATAGGCCGAACGCTTGCTCGCCAGAATCGCGCCGCCGACATAGACGAGCGACAGGATCAGAGGCGTGTCCAGACCCTTGTCCTCCGTCTGCACGTGGTACACGACGCCGTTAAACTCTATATCCGTGTTGAAGCCAGTGATCACAACGAACTCAGGAAAGCGCGCGGGCGCAGCGGGGTAAAATGCTATTCAGGGATTGCCGGCGGAGTCGCCGCTTGAAACAGTAACATAGCCCTTTGAAGAGGGTCAATCTCCTTATAAACGGGGCTTTTCGGCGGCGCGTCCACTCCCTTGACACCCTTTAGACCTTGCACTACCATGACTTTGTGCCATCATTCTCAATCTAGTTTCAGAGCAGCTTTACGCTCTTCTCAGCCGAAGCTGACGGGAGGCCGGTGTGCGTAATTTCGACCTGAAAGATTACTTGCCGATCCTGCTGATGTTCATCGTCGCGGGCGGGTTCGCGGGCGGCAACATCCTGCTGTCCCAACTCGTCGGGCAGCGCAAGCGGACGCGCACGAAGTTGATGCCCTACGAGTGCGGCAAAGACCCTGTGGGGTCGGCGCGCGAACGCTTCTCGGTCAAGTTCTATTTGATCGCGATGATCTTCATCCTCTTCGACATCGAGTTGATCTTCCTGATGCCGTGGGCGGTGGTCTTCAAGTCGCTCGCGGCGCAGGGCGCGGCGATGAGGAACCTCATCTACATCGAGATGATGTTGTTCGTCGTGCTCTTGCTCGTGGGCTACCTCTATGTCTTGAAGAAGGGCTTGTTTGACTGGAACGAGCGGGCGCGAACAGAGGCCGAGGCCGAAGCGCGCGCTCTGGCTTTGAAAGAAGGACGCCGGGCGGACTTGGAACATCGCGCGGCGGCTTAAGAGACGGTTCCGGGAGTTTCAAAATGGGTCTCGAAAATAAGATCGCGGAAGCGTTGCCGGAAGTGTTGACGACGACGCTCGACTCAATCGTCAACTGGGCGCGCAAATCCAGTTTGTGGCCGGCCACTTTCGGCCTCGCCTGTTGCGCCATCGAGATGATGAACGCGACGAGTTCGCGCCACGATCTCGCGCGTTTCGGCTCGGAGGTGTTTCGCGCGAGTCCCAGGCAAGCGGACGTGATGATCGTCTCCGGCCGTGTCTCGCGCAAGATGGCTCCGGTGCTGCGCCGCATCTACGATCAGATGCCGGAGCCGAAGTGGGTCATCTCGATGGGCGCGTGCGCCACGTCGGGTGGCGTCTTCGACAACTACGCCATTGTGCAGGGCGTGGACAAGATCGTCCCCGTGGACGTGTACGTTCCCGGTTGCCCGCCGCGCCCGGAAATGCTCATCAACGCCGTGATGATGTTGCAGGACAAGGTGATGAAAGAGTCTCTGCGCGACCGGCGCGACATCCCGACCGAGCAGGCGCGCGAAGCCGTCCCGCCCGGCACGCTGCCCGGCTCCGGCATCTCCGCCCTCAACGCTGCGGCGGCGCAGGACGCGGACGAGAAAGCAAACGTCTCGCGCCCCTACACGATCCCGTCGCGACACGAAAAACGGCGGTCATCTTAAAAGCGTGACAGGTGACAGGTGACGGGTGACAGGATTAAAACCTGTCTTCATCCTGTCACCCGTCACCTGTCACCTGTCACTAAATTTATGAGCAAAGATATTGAGCGCGAACAGGGGATAGCGGAACAGGCTGAGGCCGAACCTTTGAAGGGTCAGGTCGGGTCGCAGTTGATCACCGCTTTGCGGGAGACGCACGCCGGAGCTGTGTCGGAAGTGATTCAGGCGTTCGGCGAAATCACCATCGTCGTGCCGCGCGAGCGCATCGTCGAGTTGTGCGGCTATCTGCGGACGACGCCGGAGTTTGAGTTCAACATGCTGGCGGACATCTGCGGCGTTGATCGCGGGCCGGAGGAAGACCCGCGTTTTGAAGTCAACTATCACCTGTTTTCCACGACGAAATTTCATCGCCTGCGTCTGAAAGTGGTGGTCGGCGAAGAAGACGCGAGCATTCCGACCGTGACGAGTGTCTGGCGCACGGCCAACTGGCACGAGCGCGAAACCTTCGACATGTTCGGCGTCCGTTTCGAGGGGCATCCCGATCTGCGGCGCATACTCCTGCCCGACGACTGGCAGGGGCACGCGCTGCGCAAAGACTTCCCGCTGCGCGGCTACGAGCCATACAGCTTGTCATAAAGTTTCAAGTTTCAGGTTGCAGGTTTCAAGTTAAAGAACGAAGAAACCTCAGCCTTGAAACTTGGAACCTGAAACCTGAAACTTATGGTTGCAAACATTCCGTCGCAATTCGAGGTTGTCGATCAACCGTTCGACACGCAGATGACGATCTCGATGGGGCCGCAGCACCCTTCGACGCACGGCGTTCTGCGTCTCGAACTCGTGCTCGACGGCGAGATGGTCGTCAAGTGCACGCCCGACATCGGCTATCTCCATACGGGGATGGAAAAACTCTTCGAGTACAAGAAGTACCAGCAGGGCATCGTCATTACCGACCGGATGGACTACCTCAATCCGCTCGGCAACAATTTGTGCTACGTGATGGCCGTGGAGAAATTGCTCGGCCTCGAAATACCGGAGCGTGCGCAGGTGATTCGCGTGCTGATGTGCGAATTGCAGCGCATCGCCTCGCACATGGTCTGGCTGGGAACGCACGCGCTCGACATCGGCGCAATGACCGTCTTCTTTTACGCCTTCCGCGAGCGCGAGAAGATTTTGAACTTGATCGAAGCCGCGTCGGGCGGCCGGCTCACGCCCTCCTACTTTCGCATCGGCGGCTTGATGATGGACTTGCCGGCGGGCTTCGAGCGGCGCGCGCGCCAGTTCATGGACGGGTTCCCGAAGGCCATCGACGAATTTGAGACGCTGCTGTCGGGCAACCGCATTTTCCAGACGCGCACGCAGGGCGTCGGCATCATCACGGCCGAAGACGCCATCGACATGGGTGTGACAGGCCCCTGCCTGCGCGGCTCGGGCGTCGCCGTGGACGTGCGGCGCACGAACCCTTACACGGGCTATGAAACTTATGATTTCGAGATTCCGGTCGAACAGAGTTGCGACGTGTGGGCGCGCTACATCGTCCGCATGCGCGAACTGCGCGAGTCTCTGAAGATCGCGCGACAGGCGCTCGGCCGCCTGAAGCCGGGGCCGGTCAAGGCCGACGCGCCGAAAGTCGTCCTGCCCGACCGCGAGGCGATGAAGACGCACATGGACGCGCTCATACATCACTTCCTGATCGTGGCCGAAGGCTTCAACGTCCCGGCCGGCGAAATTTATCACCCGATTGAAGGCTCGAAGGGCGAACTCGGCTGCTACGTCAGATCGGACGGTGGCCCGAAGCCCGCGCGCGTACACTTTCGCGGCCCGTCCTTCATCAACCTCTCCGCCCTGCCGCACATGGCCGAGGGCGAGATGGTCGCGGACGTGGTCGCCATCATCGGCTCACTCGACATCGTGCTCGGCGAAATTGATCGTTGAAGAGGTCAGAGGCCAGAGGTCAGAGGTCAGTTAAAACAAAAACTGTCTTCTCTAACCTCTAACCTCTAACCTCTAACCTCTGAGGTTATGAGTAAACAGTTTACGCCCAACAATCCGCTGCCGCAGGAAGCGCCCGTGCCCGATGAGATCGCCACGTTTTCGGCGGCGGTCGAGGCGGAGATAGACGCGCATCTGGCGAAGTATCCTTTGAAGCGTTCGGCGATTCTACCGCTGATGTTCATCGTGCAGCGCGAGCGCGGCTACCTGGACAAGCCCGGCGTGGCCTATCTCGCCGACCGCTTGGGCGTGCGCGTGACGGACATCTGGGAAGTGGCGACCTTCTACTCGATGATCAACACCGAGCCGGTCGGCAAATATCACCTGCAAGTGTGCCGCACGCTCTCGTGCAAGATCGTCGGCGCGGATAAGATCACGGAACACTGCGTGAAAAGTCTCGGCATCAAGCCGGGCGAGACGAGCGAAGACGGGCAGTTTTCTCTCTCCGAAGTGGAATGTCTCGGGTCGTGCGGGACAGCCCCGATGATGCAGATCGGTTTCGACTATTACGAGAACCTGACGCCAGAGAAGGTGGACGAATTGATCGAGCGTTGTCGCGGCAACCAACTCTCGAACGGCGTGCGCTAGAAGTTTTCGGAAGTTTAAGAATACAAGTTTTCGTCTCCTGTGAAGAATATGTTTATCGGTGCTATCGGTTGCGAACCGCTACAACTCGCCCGCGTCGGCCTGGAGCGATCCGAATCGCTTGAAACCTACCGGAAGCACGGGGGCTACGAGGCGCTCGGCAAGGTTTTGAACGGCATGTCGCCTGACGACGTGATCGGCGAGTTGAAGAAGTCGGCGCTGCGCGGTCGCGGGGGCGCGGGATTTCCCACGGGGATGAAGTGGAGTTTCGTGCCGAAGGATTCGCCGAAGCCGAAGTACGTCGTCTGCAACGCCGACGAATCGGAGCCGGGCACGTTCAAGGATCGCTACCTCATGGAGCGCGACCCGCACATGCTCATCGAAGGCATGCTCATCGCCGCCTACGCGCTCGGCTCGAAGGCCTGCTACATCTACACGCGCGGCGAGTATCGCTATCTGATCGAGATCATGGATCGCGCGATTGAAGAGGCGCGGGCTGCCGGGTTGGTGGGCGACAGGATTCTGGGGACTGACTTCGCCTGCGAGGTCTACACGCATACGGGCGCGGGCGCTTACATCTGCGGCGAAGAGACCGCGCTCCTGAACTCGCTCGAAGGCCTGCGCGGTCACCCGCGCATGAAGCCGCCCTTCCCGGCCGTCGCAGGTCTCTACGGTTGCCCGACGGTCGTCAACAACGTGGAGACGCTGACGGCCGTGCCGGACATCATCAGGATGGGCGGCGAGGCTTATCAGAAGCTCGGCACGGAGAAGAGCGGCGGCACGAAGCTGTGGTCGGTCAGCGGTCACGTCAACCGCCCCGGCGTGTATGAGCTTCCGATGGGCTACGCGGACATGGAAAAGTTCATCATGGAAGACTGCCAGGGTATCACCAACGGGCGGAAACTTAAGGCCGTGATTCCCGGCGGATCGAGCGTCTATATCATGCCCGCCTCGGACATCGAAGGCAAAAGCGTGTTGATGGATTACGAGGGTCTGGTCGCGGCCGGTTCGATGGTCGGGTCGGGCGGTTTCATCGTGATGGACGACACGGTGGACATCTTCGAGTCCACGAAAAATCTGACGGAGTTTTACAAGCACGAATCGTGCGGCTGGTGCACGCCCTGTCGCGAGGGCACGGACTGGCTCGTCAAAGTCTTCAAGCGCATCGCGCGCGGCGAAGGCAAAGCGGATGACGCGCAGTTGCTCTTGGATTTGTGCGACAACATCGAGGGCAAGTCGTTCTGCCCGCTCGGCGACGCCGCCTCGTGGCCGATCCAGTCGGCTATCAAGAAGTTTCCCGAAGATTTCAGGAAACACCTGATGCCGCTCGCGAAGACGGAGGCGTTGCCGACGATGGCGGGCGGGAACGGCCACCAAAATTCAGAAACGGACACATTTATTTCAAAAACGAGATAAGCGCGTTTTCAATTGTCCCGAAGTATGTCAGATCATGGCTGAGGAAATCACAGCGACGATGCTCCTCAAGATCGAAGCGTTGCCGACGTTGGCGGGCGACTGAACGACGGCGGAAGAATTTGACGTTGGCGGCCGATGCAAAGAACTAAGGCTTTCATCCTTTCGCTCGCGCTCCTCGGCGCGTCCGTTCCTGTCGCACCGCCGGCGCAGGCCGGAAGTTTTTCGCGGGACGAGTCGGGGCAATGTCAGGGCACGGACGTGTCCGTCCGCAAAGAGTTGCGCTTCGCGCGCGGGCGCACGACGACGGTCGTCCGGGACAGGATCAAGCTCTGCACGAGCCACGACTATTACGTGCGCGCGCGCCGGGGACAGCGGATGACCGTGCATCTCGCGGCGGGTAAAAAGACTTCCTTCGCGGTTTACGCGCCCACCGACCGCCTCTCCGACGGCACGTGGGACTGGACGGGCGTGTTGCCCGAGGACGGCGAATATCAGATCAGTATCGGCACGGACGTTACGGCGCGCTACACACTTCAAGTCACGATTCGTTAACGTAAAAGGCGTGCGGGGTTGGGACATGATTTTTAATGTCACGATAGATAGGGATGAAGACGGCGTCTGGGTCGTCGAGTGCCCTGCGATTCCCGGTTGCGTCAGTCAGGGCGCGACAAAGGAAGAGGCGTTGGAGAACGTGAAAGACGCCATCAGGCAATGCCTGCAAGTGCGGGCGGAAAAGGGCTACCCGCTGACGATTGAGACCCGGCAGGTAGAGGTTGCCGCGTAATGGCATCACTTCCCGTCTTGAGCGGCCGCGAAGCTGTGAAAGTGTTCGCATCGTTTGGATGGGAGGTAGCGCGTCAAAGTGGGAGTCATAATCATTATGACCAAAAGCGGCGAGACGATCACGCTCTCGATACCGGATCATAAAGAGGTTGCGAAGGGCACGCTCCGCAGTCTCATCCGAGCCGCCAACCTGACGGTTGACGAATTTACAGCATCAATCTAGTACCGAAATCGGATTTCAAACATGGCAGCAGAGTTAATCAAAGTCACGATCAACGGCAACCTCTACGAGGTGGAGAAAGGCGCGCGCCTCATAGACGTGTGCCGCGAGCGCGGCCACGCCGTTCCCTCCTTCTGTTATTACGCAGACCTCGCGCTCCAGGCCTCTTGCCGCATGTGCCTCGTGCGCATCGAGAAGATGCCGAAGCTGCAAACGTCGTGCACGATCACCTGTACGGACGGCATGAGCGTCACGACCGAGAGCGAGGAGATCGAGAAGGCGCAGCGCGGGATGGTGGAGTTTCTGCTGGCGAACCACCCGCTCGATTGCCCCGTGTGCGACCGCGGCGGCGAGTGCGAGTTGCAGGAGATGGTCTTCGACTGGGGCGGCCTCGAAGAACGCTTTCAGGAGAAGAAGAACTACTATCCCGAAAAATTCCTTAGCCCAATCGTCGCCAACGACCCGCAGCGTTGCATTCTCTGTAAACGCTGCACGCGCGTCTGCGACGAGTGGATGGGCGAGGACGCCATCGAAGCGGGCGGGCGCGGCGCGAACACCGTCATCGGCACGTTCGACGGCTGGCTCAACTGCTCGCAGTGCGGCAATTGCATCGAGGTCTGCCCGACGGGCACGCTGCTCGACGCCACCTACCGCCATCAGGCTCGCCCGTGGGAACTCTCTCAAACCACGACCACCTGCAACTTCTGCTCCGACGGCTGCCAGATGTCTCTGGGGTCGCGCGCGGGCGAGGTAATGCGCTCCGTCGCGCGCGACCGCTACGTCAACGGCATCAACGGCGAGTTTCTCTGCATCAAAGGCCGCTTCGCCCACCCGTTCATCAACCACGAAGAGCGCATCAAGACGCCGCTCATCCGCTATAAGAAGGGCGGCAAGTTGATCCCGGCGACGTGGGACGAGGCCATCCGGCACACGGCCGAGAAACTGCAAGCGATCAAAGAGGCGCACGGCGGAGATTCCGTAGGCGTCGTCGGCAGCCCGCGCCTCACCAACGAGGCGAATTACGCGCTGCTCAAGTTCGCGCGTGAAGTTTTGGCGACGAACAATTACACGGCGGCGGAAGCCTTCTCGCTCGCGCCCTTCTTCGCTT
>DASQLU010000054.1:0-96475 GCA_035645855.1 Pyrinomonadaceae bacterium | reverse complement strand
AGGTAGAAGTCGCCACCACCCGTGAGACCCTACTCGACAGCCCAGAGATGGTGCTGAACATGGGGCCGCAGCATCCTTCGACCCACGGGGTGCTGCGTGTCATCCTGAAACTTGATGGCGAGACGGTGATCGATCTCGATTGCGACATTGGCTATCTGCACCGCGGCATGGAGAAGATCGCCGAGCATCGTCTCTATCCGATGATTGCGCCCTACTGGGACAGGCTCGATTACATCGCCGCCGTCTCGAACGGTTTGCTCTGGGTGGAGACCGTCGAGCAGATGCTCGGACTCGAAGTGCCCCCGCGCGCGCACTACATCCGCACCGCACTGACGGAGCTCAACCGCATCTCCTCGCACCTTCTCTGGCTCGCCACGCACGGCCTCGACATCGGCTCGTTCACTGTTCTCCTGTGGGCTTTGCGCGAGCGCGAGGAGATTCTGAAGATTTTCGAGCGGCAGTTCGGCGCGCGCCTCACCTGCCATGCGTGGCGCATCGGCGGGATGCCGAACGACACCTACGACGGCTTCACGGAAGACGTGACGCGGTTTGTAGACAACTTCCCGCACCGTCTGGCGGAATACGAGACGCTCCTTTCGGAGAACCGCATCTGGCTCGGCCGCACCGTCGGTATCGGCGTCATCTCGGCCGAGGAGGCAATCGCCATCGGCCTCTCCGGCCCGGCGCTGCGCGGTTCGGGCGTCGCGTGGGACATACGCAAGTCGCGGCCATACGCCGCTTACGCCGACATGGAATTTGAAGTGCCCGTGGGCGAAAACGGCGACACGTATGATCGTTACCTTGTGCGGCTCGAAGAGATGCGGCAGTCGCGTCTCATCGTGCAACAGGCTTTGGCGAAGATGCCGGACGGCCCCGTCAACGCGAAAGTGCCGAAGATCATCAAGCCGCCCGCCGGCGACTACTACCATTCGATTGAAGGGCCGAAGGGCGAGATCGGCTGCTACCTCGTCTCGGACGGATCGAGCCGCCCGGCGCGCGTGCGCGTGCGCCCGCCCTGCCTGATCAACTTGCAGGCGCTCCGGCAGATGTGTCTCGGCCATCTAGTCGCCGATGTCGTCGCCATCATCGGTACGCTCGACATCGTGCTCGGCGAAATTGATCGTTGAAGAGGCCAGAGGTTAGAGGGCAGTTAAAAAACTGTCTTTCACTAACCTCTAACCTCTGACCTCTGCCTTATGAGAGTTGTCCGACTCGTCGTGCAAAAGATGACCCGCGAGCGCTTCGCGCCGTATGGGATTTTGCTCGACAGTCGCGGGTCTGTGGAGATCGATCTGGGGACGGGCGCGCCGAGTTTGACGGGGGCGACGAGCGAGCGGCGCGCGTTCGAGTTTCAATTCATGGCGCGGCACAGGCGCACGATGCAGGTCTTTTCGCCGCTCGCCTCGTCGCGTTCGATCATCTGCGTCGCGCCGCCCTCGGGCGGGAACGCGCCCGCGGTCGAAGAGATCGTCGCCTTCCTGGTTGAAGGGCATCTGCCCTATGCGTATCACAAGGGAACCTGGCACACGCCGCCTTTTGCCGTCGGCGAGTGGTCTTCCTATCTCGTCGTTGACCGCGCCGGAACGCTCGACAGCGATTACGAGCTGGTTGATTTGAAGGCCGTCCACAACTGCACTTTCGAGATCGAAGTCTAGAATGATCTCTTCACTTCAGAGATGCGCAAAAAGAGAGGCGGAGTAAATGAGCACTGACCGCACAACCGAAATACTTAATTACCTGAGCGCGATTAGTCGCGACGTCGGCGAACTGCGCACGGAAATGAATGCTCGCTTTGACCGCCTTGAAGCTGAGGTGGCTCGCATCGGGCGCGAGCAACGTTTGCAGGGGCGAAGGCTCTACCGCATCGAAGGGTTGGTGCTGACGACGCGCGGAGATATAGATGAATTACAAGACCGCGTTGAGACGCTCGAAGGTAAACAAGTCTAGTTAAAGAATCTCGCTATGGACATGCTCGCATTATTCGCGCCGCCGGATTTAATCAACGGACTGCTGCTCAAGCTTCGTCTGGGGCAGGAGACGATCAATTACGTCGTGTGGCCGTTCATCCAGATCGGCGCGGTTGTGACGGGCGTGGCCGTCTGGGCCGCCTATGCGACGTATCTGGAACGCAAGATTTCGGCGTTCATGCAGGCGCGCCTGGGGCCGATGCGCGTCGGGCCGTGGGGGCTTTTGCAGCCCATCGCCGACGCCATCAAACTCTTGACCAAGGAAGACCTCAAGCCCGACCGCGCGGACACTTACATCTTCTTCTTCGCGCCGTTCATCTCGGTGGTCGCGGCCTTCGTCGTCTTCGTCGTGATCCCTTTTGCGCCGGACTGGGGCGTCATCACGGACATCAACATCGGCCTGCTGTTCGTGCTCTCGGTCTCGTCCGTGGGCGTGCTCGCGCTCATTCTGGCGGGCTGGTCTTCCAACTCGAAATACGCGCTGCTCGGCGGCCTGCGCTCGTCTGCGCAGATGGTGTCATACGAGGTGGCGATGGGCATGGCGCTCATCGGCGCGTTGATGTTCGCGCGCACGCTCTCTCTGTCGGGCATCGTCTCGGCGCAGGGGCTGGATTCCGTCTGGTACATCTTCTACCAGCCGCTCGGCTTCATCATCTTTCTCATCAGCGGCATCGCGGAGAACAACCGCGCGCCGTTCGATCTGCCGGAAGCGGAATCGGAACTCGTCGCGGGTTTTCATACGGAATATTCCGGAATGCGCTGGTCGCTCTTCTTCATGGCGGAATACGCGGCGATGATCGTCGTCTCGGCCATCGCCGTTTCGGTGTTCCTCGGCGGGTGGTATTTCCCAGGGGTGTGGCGGCTCGGCATCAATTACCCGAATTTGTTCGTCGCCCTGAGCCTCGTCGTCTTCCTGTCGAAGATGGCGTTGCTCCTCTACGTCTATTTCTGGCTGCGCTGGACGTTCCCGCGCTATCGCTACGATCAACTGATGGATTTGGGGTGGAAGTGGATGATTCCGGCCGCGCTCCTCAACATCACGCTCACGGCCATCGCCATCTTCACCGTACAGGCGCTCGACGGCTGGCGCGGCATGAACACGGTCGAATCCATCGCGCGCGGCGTGAATTTAACCGGGACGGGCAAACTGATCATGGTGGCGTTCGGCGCGCTCGGCGTGTTCGTCGCCGCCGGGATGCTCTCCTACATCAACCACGGCGCGCGCGATTTCAACCTGAAGAAGCAGCGCGTCGGTATCCGACTCGTCAACCCGCCCAAAGGACAGACGGCGGTGGCGAGCGCGGCCACGGCAACAGCGGAATAGAAGTTTCAGGTTTCAGGTTTCAGGTTTCAAGTCTGAAAGCTCTTTGGTCTTTAACTTGAACTCTAAATCTCGAAGCCTGACACCTGCTTTAACTTGAAACTTGAAACTTGAAACTTGAAACTTAGGGGTGCTTATGCCGGAAGTTTATGTTCCAGAGGCGACGTGGAAAGAGAAGTTGAAGCGTTTCTTTCTCCTCGATTTGATTTCGGGGTTGAAGTTGACGCTGAAGTTCAACCTCGGCGCTTTGACGGATAAGGATTCGGTGGCGGGCAAGGGGATTTACACGGAGCAGTATCCGAAGGTGCGCGCCGAAGTCGCGCCGCGCTTTCACGGCGCGCCGCGACTCAACATGGACCCGGAAACCTACGAGACGCTGTGCATCGCCTGTAACCTCTGCGCGCTCGCCTGCCCCGAAGACTGTATCGACGTGATCGCGATGGACATAGAGATCGTGACGGCCGGCAAGGCGCGCAAGAAGAAGGTGCTCGACGAATTTATCTTCGATACCTCGCGCTGCATGTTCTGCGCGCTTTGCCAAGAGGCCTGTCCCACGGCCTGCCTCGAACTGACGCAGGAATTCGAACTCGCCACATATTCGCGCGCCGGGTTCGTCTGGAACCGCGAGATGCTCGAACAGGGACGCGAGACGGTCAAATACGAATCCTAAGGAGTTTCAAGTTTCAGGTTTCAGGTTTCAAGTTTAAGACCCGGAAACCTCGACCCTGACCGCACGGGTTGCGAAACGCACAACCTCAGTCCTGAAACCTGAAACCTGAAACCTGAAACTTATGACTTTGACTGGTTGGGAAGCGGCTTTCTTCTGGGTGTTCGCGATAGCGGCGCTGGTGGCGGCGTTGTTGACCATCCTCGCGCATAACGCCGTCCATTCCGCGCTGTTCCTCATCTCGACGCTCGTCGCGGTGGCCGCGCTCTTCGTGCTGCTCGGCGCGGAGTTCATCGCGGGCGTGCAGATACTCGTCTACGTCGGCGGCGTGATGGTGCTCTTTCTGTTCGTCATCATGCTCGTCAACGTCGGCGCGGAGGAGCGCGGGGGCGAAATGCTCTTCAACCGTCCCGCGCAGGTGGCGACGAGCGCGGTCTTCCTCGTGCTGCTGTCGCTCGGTTTCATCTACGCCATTCGCCAGGGCTACGAAGGGCTGCTGATCCGCGACAACCTCTCCATGCAGGGGCAGCGCGCGGAGGCGGCCAACCGGCGGCGCACGCGCCAGCAGAACTTGCGCCCGGCGGCCACCGGCACGTCGCGCATCTCGGAAGACACGCAACTCGTGGGCGCGAGCCTCTACCGTTTCGCCGCGCTGCCCTTTGAAATCGCGAGCGTGCTGCTCCTGGTCGCCATCGTCGGCTCGGTCATGCTCGCACGCACGGCCAGGCAGGAGGCGGCCACCGACGATCTCGAAACAGCGGAGGGTGAATGAAAACAAGTGAATCGTGAATCGTAGTTAGACGAAGACGAAGACGAATTTTCCCTCTTCACGATTAACGATTGCCGAAGCGCGGCTTTTAATCATTTATGAACAATCTCATCGCATCCACGTTTGCGCTCGTCTGGCAGGAAGCCGCGCCCGGCCGCTGGCAGGCGATCAGGCAGGGCGTGCTGGAACCGGATTTGTCGAAGTTTCTGGTGATCGCCGCGCTCCTGTTCATCATCGGCGTGGCGGGCGTGCTGACGCGGCGCAACATCATTGTGATCTTCATGTCCATCGAGTTGATCCTGAACGCGGCCAACCTCAACTTCATCGCCTTCACGCGCTACTTGCAGGACACCGGAAATTTGAACGCCGTCGCCGGACAGGTCTTCACAATCTTCGTGATCGTCGTCGCCGCCGCCGAAGCCGCCATCGGCCTCGGCCTCGTCATCGCGCTCTATCGCAACAAAGAGACCATCTTTGTTGACAAGATTGATCTGCTCAAATGGTAAAGAGAGTTTCAGGTTTCAAGTTTCAGGTTTCAAGTTAAAGCACGAAGAACCTGTCAGTCCTGAAACTTGAAACCTGAAACTTGAAACCGAATCTTATGCACAGACTCATCTGGCTCATTCCGCTCCTGCCGCTCGCCGGGGCTGCCGTCAACGGGTTGCTCGGCCGTCGCCTGCGCTTCTCGGAGACAGTGGTCGGCGCGATTGCGATTGGCTCGGTCGCGCTGGCGTTTCTGCTGGGCGTCGCGGCCGTCTATTCGTATGGCTTCGGCAGCCACGCGCAGTGGCCTGCGCCTTACGTGACGAGTCAGGACGGCGCGTTCGGCTACCAGTGGATTCCGGGCGGCGCGACGGAACTCACGCAGGGCACGGGTCACGGTGTATACCGGGAAACATCTCCCGCCATGCGCGCGAGGATAGAGGAGCGGGCGCGCGAAATCACACGGGAAACCGGCACGCCGCCGAGCGCGGTTCTCGTCCTCGGCGACCCGGAGCCGAGAGTTTTGGGCGGGCTGCTCGACGTGGAGTGGAGTTATCAACTCGACCCGCTCTCGTCGATCTTCATTCTCGTCATCACGGGCGTCGGCCTCTGCATCTTCGTCTTCGCCACCGGCTACATGCACGGCGACGCGGGGTTCTATCGCTTCTTCGCCTATCTCGGCCTCTTCATGTTCATGATGCTCATCCTCGTGATGGGGTCGAACTTTTTGATGATGTTCGTCGGCTGGGAGGGCGTGGGGCTGTGCTCCTACCTGCTCATCGGCTACTACTTCGACCGCAAGGAGGCGGGCGACGCCTCGCGCAAGGCGTTTATCACGAACCGCATCGGCGACTTCGGCTTCGCCCTCGCGGTCTTCGGCATCATTGCCACTTTCGGCTCGACGCAGTATACGCAGGTGATGTCGGCAGCGAGCGGCTACCCGGTCGAACCGCTGGGCACGTTCGGCCTCATGTCGTGGCTCGCGCTCGGCCTCTTCGTGGGCGCGTGCGGCAAGTCGGCGCAGATACCGCTCTACGTCTGGCTGCCGGACGCGATGGCAGGGCCGACGCCCGTCTCCGCGCTCATTCACGCGGCGACGATGGTCACGGCCGGGCTTTACATGCTGACGCGCACGAACGTCATCTTCCAGCACTCGCAGACGATGATGCTCGTCGTGGCCGTCGTCGGCGCGCTGACCGCGCTCTTCGCCGCGACCATCGGCATCACGCAAAACGACATCAAGAAAGTCCTCGCCTATTCGACCGTCTCGCAACTCGGCTTCATGTTCCTCGCCTGCGGCGTGGGCGCGTTCGTCATCGGCATCTTCCACGTGATGACGCACGCCTTCTTCAAAGCGCTGATGTTCCTCGGCGCGGGTTCGGTCATCCACGGGATGCACCACGAGCAGGACATGCGGCGCATGGGCGGCTTGAAGAAATACATGCCGAAGACTTACTGGACGTTCCTCGCGGGCTGGCTCGCCATCTGCGGCATCATCCCGTTTTCGGGCTTCTGGTCGAAGGACGAAATTTTGTGGAACGCCGCCTCCACCACGCTCATCCCTTACGGCTGGCTGCTCTGGGCTGTGGGCACGTTTACCGCCGCCCTGACCGCCTTCTACATGACGCGCCTCGTCGCCATGACCTTCTGGGGCAAGGAGCGTTTCCTCGAAGTGCACGCGGGCGGGCAGGCCGATGAAGCGCACGCTCACGCCTACGACGAAGATGTCAGACCGCACCACGCGCGCACGGAATCGGCCGGAGACCGCCCGCATCATGCGCCCGCAGAACGCGTCGGGATAGCTCATATCGAGGAGACGGGCGGAGGCGCGCACGAGGACGCGAGAGGACGCGACATACACGACCAGCACGACCCGCACGACCGGCACGCGCACGGGCATGGACACGGCTCGGTCGTGCCGCACGAATCGCCGCGCGCGATGTGGATTCCGCTCGCCGTGCTCGCCGTGCTCGCGGTCGTCGGCGGCTTCGTCGGCATCAGTCCCGCTTTCACCGGCGGCGCGCACGTCGGCGGGCGCATGAACATCGTCAACTGGCTGGAGCCGGTCGTCTGGAATCCCTCGACCCGGCAGTTCAACGCGCCGCACGGCGGGGGCGGGGAACACGCGCAGGCGAACCGCGCCGAGGACGCGCACGGCGAGCCGACTGCAATCGCGCAGAATCACGGCGAGCCGGCGGCGACGCAGGCCGCCCCGCACACGAACGCCGCGCCCGCCGCGCACACTGACGCCGCGCCCGCGCAAGGTCAGCACGCCGCGACCGGAGCGGGCGATAGTCACTCGTCGCCCTACGGCAACGACACGGGCTTCAACCTCGCCCACGCCGTCGAGGGCGCGACGCATAGCCACCTCCTGACCGAATGGCTGTTCATCATCATCTCGCTCGTCGCCGCCGGCATCGGCATGCTGCTCGGCTGGCTGTTCTACGTGAAGAAGCCGCACCTGCCCGACCTCTGGGCGGCTCGGCTCGGCGCGCTCTATCGCGCCAGTTACAACAAGTATTGGGTGGACGAACTCTACGGCCTTCTCTTCACGCGCCGCACGATGGACGCGGCGCGCGGCATCTACGCCGTCGACTCGAAGGTGCTCGACGGCGCGGTCAACGGCTCGGCCGGCCTGACGCGGCGCGTCAGCCGCTACACCGGCAACTTCGACCGCCGCGTGGTTGACGGCGCGGTCAACGGTGTCGCCGGCTTCATCGCGCGGCTCATGTCGCCGCTCCTGCGCGCGGCGCAGACGGGACTGACGGCCAACTACGCGCTCGTCATGGTGCTCGGCCTCGTCGTCGCGGTCGTCTTCTTCTTCAGCGCAGACATCCTGTGGCTGGTGCGTGGAAGATGAATAGTAGATGAACGGTTTTCAGTTTTCAGTTGTCAGTTTTGAGATGCACTGTGGGAAACACGAAACCTCAAAACCGAAAACTGAAAACCGGAAACTGAAAACTGAAAACTCTTATGAAAATCCCTTACTTGCTCTCCGTCATCACGTGGCTGCCACTCCTCGGCGCGCTCATCATCCTGTTCGTTTTCAGGAAAGAGAACGCGCGCGCGATCAAGCGTTTCGCCACCGCGTGGTTCGGGCTGGTCTTCCTGGTGTCGCTCGCGCTCATCGGTTACGACCGCGCGGCCGGCGGAATGCAGTTCATCGAAGACTGCCAGTGGATTCCGATCATCGGCGCGCGCTACCAGATGGGCGTGGACGGCGTGGCCGTCCTGCTCATCGTGCTGACGACGCTCTTAGGCGTCATCGCCGCGCTCTCCTCCTGGGAATACATCGGGAAACGCGAGCAGGAATACTACGTGCTCCTGCTGCTGTTGCAGGCGGCCGTGGTCGGCGTCTTCTCCTCGATGGACTTGTTTTTGTTCTACCTCTTCTTCGAGGTCTCGCTCGTGCCGATGTATTTCCTGATCGGCATCTGGGGCGGCGAGCGCAGGCTCTATGCCGCGATCAAGTTCTTCCTCTACACGCTCGTCGGCTCGGTCATCATGCTGCTCGGCATCCTCAAGGTCTACTTTCTGACGCAGGACGCCGCGCTCACCGGCACGATCACCCCGGCCGTCATGGACAACATCGCGGGCGCGGGCACAGGGGCGCGCGTCGTGCTCGACAACGCGCGGGCGGCGGCCGGCGCGGGCGGCACGTTCAACATCATGTTTTTGCAGGCGCTCGGCTCCGTCCTGCCGATGGGCACGATGCAGGTCTTGCTGTTCTTCGCCTTCGCCATCGGCTTCGCGATCAAAGTGCCGATGTGGCCGTTTCACACGTGGCTGCCGGACGCACACGTCGAAGCGCCGACGGCCGGCTCGGTCATCCTCGCAGGCATTCTTTTGAAGCTCGGCACTTACGGCTTCTTCCGCTTCAACCTGCCGATGTTCCCCGAAGCTTCGAAAGATTTGAGCTACTTCCATCTCTTCGGCGCGACTTTCGGCGTGCGCCACGTGATGGTCACGCTGGCGATCATCGGCATCATCTACGGCGCGCTCGCCGCGATGTATTTCGTCGTCGTCAAAGATGGCGACGTGAAAAAGCTGGTCGCCTATTCGTCTGTCTCCTCGATGGGCATCGTCATGCTCGGCCTGTTCGCTTTGAACCCGAACGGCCTGAACGGCGCGGTGCTTCACATGATCAATCACGGCATCTACTCGGCCGCGCTCTTTCTCCTCGTCGGCATCATCTACGAGCGACGGCACACGCGCAAAGTCTCCGAGTTCGGCGGGCTGTCGCACGTCATGCCGGGCTACGCCACGGTCTTTCTCGCCATGTCGATGACGGCCATCGGGCTGCCGCTCCTGTGCGTCTTCATCTCGGAATTTTTGGCGATGCGCGGCGCGTTCGAGGCGCAGCCGTGGTGGGCTGCGTGGGCTGCGCTCGGCATCATCCTCAACGCGGGCTACATGCTCTGGCTCTACCAACGCATGTTCTTCGGCCACATCGACAACCCGAAGAACGAAAATTTGCCCGACATGAACGGCCGCGAGTGGGCTTACATGCTGCCGCTCGTCGCGCTCTCGCTCTGGATCGGCGTCTACCCGAAGCCGTTCATGGAATACATTCAGCGACCCGTCAACGCCGTCGTCAGGCAGGTGCGCCCCGATTACCCGTTCCGGCCGAGCGTGCCGCAGACGCCGGCGACGGCGCGAGCCGAAAGGTAAACGATGAAGGAGGAACGCGGAACGATGAACTGACATCAGCCGCTTTTATTCATCGTTCATCGTTCCGCGTTCATCATTACTGCTTATGCTGCTTCAAGCCAACACCACCGCGCTGTTCAGCGTGCGCGACCTGCAGTTGATCGCGCCGGAGTTGATCCTGACTCTGAGCGCGTTCGTCGTGCTCGTCCTGGAAGTTATCCTCCCGCGCCGCGACCGCAAGTGGACGGCCTACTTCGCTCTCGTCGGCACTGTCCTCGCCTCCGCCTCCCTCTTCCTGCTCTGGCGGACGACGCGCGGCACGCTGCCGCTCGACGGCTTCTACGGCATGGTGCGCATAGACGGCTTCGCCATCGTCTTCAAGCTGATCTTCCTGCTCGCCGCCGCGCTCACCATCGCCATTAGCTTGCGCTACCTGGACGTGGAGGGCGAGCAGCGCGGCGAGTATTACGCGCTCGTCCTGTTCGCCACCGTCGGCATGATGTTTCTCGCCTGCGGCTACGATCTGATCGCGCTCTACATCAGCCTGGAGTTGATGGCGCTGACGTTCTACGTGCTCGTCGGGTTCACGAAACGCGAGCGGCGTTCCAACGAGGCGGGGATGAAATATTTCCTGCTCGGCGCGTTCTCGTCCGGCGTGCTGCTCTACGGCATGTCGCTCCTGTTCGGCGTCGCCGGTTCGACCAACCTCGGCGACATCGCGCAGAGCGTCGCGGCCATCCTCGGCGGCGTGCCCCTCGAAGGCGCGCTCACAGGGGGCCTGCCGCTCCGGCCGCTGCTGCTGCTCGCCATGATTGCGCTCGCCGCCGGCCTCTTCTTCAAAATCGCCGCCGTGCCTTTCCACATGTGGGCGCCCGATGCTTACGAGGGCGCGCCCACCTCCGTCACGGCCTTTCTCTCCACCGGGTCGAAAGCCGCGAGCTTCGCGCTCTTCGCGCGCATCTTTCTCGAAGCGCTCGGCGGGATGCGCGCCGATTGGGCGCCGCTCGTCGGCCTCGTCGCCGCCATCACGATCATGGTCGGCAACTGGGCTGCCGTCACGCAGACGAACGCGAAGCGGCTGCTCGCCTATTCGTCGATCTCGAACGCCGGCTACCTGCTGCTCGGCGTGGTCGCCGCGAACGCCTACGGCTACGTCGGCTTGGTTGTCTACCTGCTGGTCTACACGCTGATGAACATCGGCGCGTTCGGCGTCATCATCTCCCTACGGCGGCGCGGCCTCGTCGGCGACAACGTGGACGACTTCACGGGGCTGGGACAGAAAGCGCCGGGCATGGCGTTGATGATGACGATCTTCATGTTGAGCCTCGGCGGTTTGCCTTTGACGGGCGGCTTCATCGGCAAGTGGTTTCTCTTCGGCGGCCTGCTCCAACGCTCCGCCGCCGACGGCAAGGATTGGTACATCTGGCTCGCCGTCTGGGCGATCCTCAACACGGTCGTCTCTTTCTTTTACTACGTCCGCTTCATACGCGTGATGTATCTCGGCGACGGCGTGGCCGATGCGCGCCCGCTCTCGCTGTCGCCCGCGCTGAGCGCCGCGCTCGTCGTCGCCGTCGTCGGCGTCGTCCTGATCGGCGTCTACCCGCAGCCCTTCATCAACATGGCGCAAAGCCTCGTCTCTTCTTTGACGGGCGCAGCCCCCGGTGCGTTCGCCCTGAAATAAACGGCCTCGCTCGCGCCCGACACCTCATCGCAAGGAGACACGCAACATGAAATGCACAGCCGGAGTCCTCAGACGGCTATTCATCGCCCTCACCCTCTTTATCCTCACAGTGCAGCTTTTCCTGTTCGCCGCGACGCCCGCGCGAGCGGCCGCGCAGAACACGAATACCAACACCGCCTCGACCATAGCCCAGACTCACGGCGACCATAGCGCGATGCGCCCCACGCGACGCAATCGCTGCCGCGAAAGCTGCTCGCGTCAATATCGCCAATGCCTGCGCGGCGTCGCTAACCCGTCTCAGGCGCGCTGTCGCCAACGCTACAACGGGTGCCTGAGGAGATGCAGGCGTTAAGCTCACCGACAAATTTGCGCCGGGCGGTGCTCTCGTGAGAGCATCGCCTTCGTTTTTTATGGGCATCTTTTATTTCTTCGCCGCGCTGCTCATCCTGCAAGCCCTCGTCTCGCTCAGGGGCGGCGCGCGCTACCTGCGCTACTTCCGGCGCGAACTCTCCCCCACGCCCGCGCCGAATTACACGCCCTACGTCACCGTCTTCATCCCCTGTCGCGGTCTCGATCAGGACTTGTACGACAACCTCGACGCCGTTTGCCGCCAGCATTATCCGGCCTTCGAGATCATCTTCGTGATCGACCACTCCGCCGATCCCGCGCTGGATGTTATCGAAGCGTTGCACAGCGCGCACGACGCGGCCGCACGCGCTGCACCGCGGACGCGCCTCGTCGTCGCGGGCGAGGCGTCCGGGTGCGGGCAGAAAGTTCATAATCTCATCGCCGCCATCGGCGCGGCAGACGCGCGCAGCGAAATCTACGTCTTCGTAGATTCGGACGCCCGCCCGCGCCCAGACTGGTTGCGCGCGCTCGTCCAGCCGCTCGCGGATGAGCGCATCGGCGCGACGACCGGCTATCGCTGGTTCATCCCCTCGCGGAATTTCGCCACGCACCTGCGCGCCGTCTGGAACGCCTCAATCGCTTCCGCGCTCGGCGAAAATTCGCGCGGGAATTTTTGCTGGGGCGGCTCGACCGCCATCCGCCGCGAAACTTTCACGCGCCTGCGCATGATCGAACGCTGGCGCGGCACGCTCTCCGACGATTTCACACTCACGCGCGCGCTCCAACACGCGCAACTTCCGATTCACTTCGTCCCGCGCTGCCTCACGGCCTCGCACGAAGTTTGCGACACGCGCGCGCTCTTCGAATTCACCACGCGCCAGCTCAAGATAACGCGCGTTTACGCGCCGCGCCTGTGGCTGATCGTGCTCGTCTCGAATTTCCTCTTCGTCGCGGTCTTTTACGGCGGCCTCGCGCTCACTCTGCTGCGCTTCGCTCGCGGCCTGCCCTACGCGCTGCCGCTCGCCCTTATCGCCTGTATCTTCGCGCTCGGCTCGGCGAAAGCCTGCCTGCGCCTGCGTGCGGTTGCGCTCGCGTTCACGCCGGGGCGAAAAATATGGCGTGCCTCCACCCTCACCGCGCACGTCTTCCTGTGGCCGCTCGCCTCCGCGCTCTTTCTCTACAACGCGTCGGTCGCCGCTTTTTCACGCCGCATACGCTGGCGCGGCATCACCTATGAATTGAAATCGCCGTCGGAAACTGTCATCATCGACGCCGCTCGAAGCGAAGCCGCGAGACCGACGGGAGAGGGCGCGCGCCGCGCCTGAATATCATGCCCAACAAAGCAATCAAACTTGTTCAGTTGCTCCGCTCCACCGAACGCGAACGGCGGCTCGGCACGTTGATCCTGTTCGTCACCTCGCGCTGCAACGCCAAATGCGCGACCTGCTTCTACTGGGATGAACTCAATCAACCGGGCGACATGACGTTTGCGCAACTGGAGAAAGTTTCGCGGACGATGCCGCCTATCACAGACCTCTGGCTCTCAGGCGGCGAGCCGACGCTCCGGCGCGATCTGCGCGACATCATCAACCTCTTCGTGCGCGGAAACGGCGTGCGCCGCGTCATCATCCCGACTAACGCCATCATCAAGGCGCACGTGTCGGAGACGGTCGGGGGCGCGCTCGGCGACAACCCCGGCATAGACCTCTACCTCAACGTCGCGCTCGACGGATACGGCTCGACGCACGACCGCATTCGCGGCGTGCCCGGCAACTGGGAGAAGACTCTCGACTGCATCCGCGCTCTCTACCCCTTGAAAGAAAAGTACGGCGCACGATTCCGCCTCAACGTGAACACCGTCGTCTGCGCGGAGAACTACACCGAGATCGAACGCCTCTCAGCCTACCTCTGGGAAAACTTTCAACTCGACGGCCACTATTTCAATCTCATCCGTGGCGAGGCCAAAGCGGGCGCGACGATCAAACAGGTGCCGCCCGACATTTTGCCGGAGATGTACGCACGCGTCTCCGCCCTGACGAAGCGTTACGGCGACCGCATGTTTGCCGGGGACGAGGCGGCCACGCGCTTCGTCAAATCAATCGCCTACGTCGGCGCGATCACGACGCACTACCGCACTCAACTCGCCAACTTCGACCGCCAAACGCCGTGGCCGTTTCCCTGCACGGCCGGCGAAACGACCGCCGTCATCGACTACAACGGCGACGTGCGCGCCTGCGAGTTGCGCGAAAAATTTGCCACGCTCGTTGATTACGATTACGATTTCGGCGCGCTCTGGAACGACCACGGCCGCGCGGCCGAACTCGCCGCCATCGACGGCGGGAAAACCTGCTGGTGTACGCACGTCTGCTTCATCCACGACTCCCTGCGCCACTCACGCCGCGCCCTGCTCTACGAGTTGCCGAAGAACTATGCGACGCGCGGGAAGTGGTAGTTAGTTTCAAGTTTCAGGTTTCAAGTTTCAGGACTGAGGTTGAGGTTCTTGAACTTGAAACCTGAAACTTGAAACCTGAAACTTTTATGGCAAAGCGAGACGACGAGAACGTCAACAGCAAGAGCAGCGTGGTCTATGGGGCGGTGCTGTCGTTGGCCTTGTCCATCGTGTCCTGCCTGTTGGTCGGGTGGGCGCTGGATCGGTGGCTGGGCACTAGCCCGTGGCTCATCGTGGCGGGAATCCTGCTCGGCTCGGTGGCCGGTTTCATGCAGTTCGTCCGCCTGATGTCGCGGATTTCGTGAGAAAATTTTCCACGCCGCGTTTGTCTGAAGAACCGCGCACGTCTGGAAATTTTCAACACTCGACAGCCCGCCGCCGGAGCATGTAGAATCTAGCGTTCTACGATGAATGAAATTGCAGACAGCGGCGCGCTTAACGAGAAAGTGGCAAGCACCGATGCGTCCGCGATGGCGGAGCGGCTTTTCCGCGTGATGATCTGGACGGTGGGCGCGGCGGTTCTCGTCAGCGCGTTGTGGATGCCGTGGCGGGTGACGACGGGGCTGTTCATCGGCGGCGCACTCTCGCTGCTGAATCATCACTGGATGCGGACGGCCGTGGTGGCGGCCTTCGCGCTGGCCGCAGACACGGGCGCGCGGCCGAAACTGAAAATCGCGCGCTTCATCCTGCGCTATTTAATCGTCGCGGCCGCGCTTTACTTTGCCAGTTGGCTCGACATCGCGTCCCTGACGGCCATGCTCGTCGGCCTCTGTTCATTTGTCGTCGCCGCGCTCGTGGAAGGTTTCATGCAGACTTATTTCGTGATCATACATCGAGAGGAAACTAAATAATGTTCTGGTTGCTGCAAGGGCATGGGGATGAAGCGACGGCGCACGCCGGAACGGGCGAGGTCGCCGGGGCGGCTGCTTCTCACGGGGGCGGGCAGGCCGCGGCGCACCACACGCCGCCGCTCGTCGAAGCGGTCAATCATTTCATCGGCGAGCCGGTGCATAATTTCCAGATGGCCTATACGAAGCCCGTCTGGGACAAACTCTTTCACAAGTTCGGCACGGACGCCGAGACCGTCTTCGGCGCGTACACGGTTGATAACGCCGTGCCGTGGTACACGGTGATGTTCATCATCGCGTGCCTCATCACGCTCGCCATCATCTGGATTCTGAAGGGCAAGTATCTCTCGGAAGACGAGCCGAGCGGCGGGCAGCAGACACTCGAAGTGACCGTGCTCGCCGTGCGCGACATGGTGGAGAACATCATCGGGCCGCACGGGCTGAAATACTTTCCCGTCGTCGGCACGTTCGCCCTCCTGATCCTCGTCTCGAATCTGATGGGGCTGTTCCCGATGTTCATGCCGCCGACGGCGCACACCTCCGTCACCTTCGCGCTCGGCATCACGTCGTTCGTCTACTACAACTACATCGGCGTCAAAGAAAACGGCCTGATGGGGCATCTCGGCCACTTCGCGGGCGTGCATTATTTCAGCGGCGCGATTCTCTTTATCATGGGGCCGGCGATGTTCGTCATCGAGTTGATCAGTAACGCGGTGCGGCCGCTCTCGCTGGGCTTGCGTCTCTTCGGCAACATCTTCGGCGACGAACAGGTGGCGGTGAACATCGCGGGCTTGTATGCCCCCTGGACTTATATCGTTATCCCGGCCGTCCTGATGGTTCTGACCGTCTTTGCCTCCGTGATGCAGGCGTTCATCTTCACTTTGCTCTCGATGATCTACATCGGCGAGGTCTCGCACGCTCCGCACGAAGATCACGACGACGCGCACGGCAATCAACTCCAGCCCATTGAAGGCGACGAGATCATCGCCCCGGCATTGTAAAAGCAGTGGTCGGAGGTTAGAGGTCAGAGGTCAGTTAAAATCAAATTCTGTTTTAACTAACCTCTGACCTCTGACCTCTGACCTCTAAAGTTAAGGCGTCTTGAGCGATGCGGGTAAGCGCGCCCGGATGCGTTGGGACGCAGGCGAGGGAAACACGGAGGGGAAGAAAATCGTAAAGACTGTTGAGAGGCGAGCAGGAGACGCGCGGAGAATAATAGCTTTCGCTGTTTGAAAGCGGGCGGATGTCGGCATCGCTGGAGCGCCGTTGTAAGAGGGGCGGCGGATACCGGATGGCGGCGAAATCATAAGCAGCGCGTGCGACGCTTCGACAGTTCGGCGGGGTTTGAAATCATCCTCTCTTTTGACATTCGACTCTAAAGAAGGAGAAATGAAAATGCACAAACTGAGAATGGCGTTTTTCGCGGTGGTCGGCGTGCTGATGGCCGCCATGCCCGCGCTCGCGCAGGCCGGACAGATGGCCGCCGATAACGAATCGAGCGTCGCCAAGTATGGCAAACTGGCGGCCGGGTTCGGCTTCGCGATTGCGGCCGGCCTGGGCGCAATCGGGCAGTCGCGCGTGGCGGCGGCGGCGGCGGAAGGCACTGCGCGCAATCCGGGCGCGGGCGGCCGCATTCAGATTCTGATGATCATCGGTCTGGCGTTCATCGAAACGCTGGTCATCTTCACGCTCGTGATCGTCTTCGCGGCGGTTCGCTAAACCGGGGCGATTGGCATCACACGATAAGGCTTGCGGGCGCGCTCCGTCGAAAAGAGCGCGCCCGCAAGTTTTTTTTACGCTCGCGCTTCCCTGAATCTCGCCGGTGTTTTACCGTACAAAGGCGCGCCGAGCGGCCGGCCTGCGTCCGCCTCATACTTGATCGACCGTGCGCTTCGTTGTAACCTCTAAGCATCTTTGCCCCCAAAGCGGTCTTAACCGAAGCCAATTTCCCCCCTTAAGTTGAGATTTTTCCCTGCTTAATGAACGCGGCCGGCGAGTTTTCGCCCGTAACGGTCGCGCGTGAATTTAATTTCAGGACGCCTGCGAGTGCGCTCGTGGAACTCCGAATTCGAGAGGTTGAACAAGATATGAAAAAGATAATTTTTGCTTTACTGTGCGTCATCATGTGCGCGCCGCTCGCGCTGGCCGATACAATTGTCCTGCGTGACGGGCGCACCGTGCGCGGAACCGTGCTCGGCTTCATCGGCGGACGCTTCGCCGTGCGCGTCGCGACGGCGGGCGGAACCACAGCGGGCAACTCATCGACGACCGGCGCTGCCGCCGAACAGGGCGAGGTGCAGTTCTTCCGGCCGAACCAGATCGAGCGCATCGAGATCGACGGCCGCTCGCTCGACGAGGCGCGCTTCTCGTCGCGCACGGTGGAAGTCGGCCTGGCGTCCAACTGGATCGACAGCGGCGTGGATTTGCGTCGCGGCGAGCGTGTGTCCGTGAAGGCAACCGGAACTATCGTGGCCGGGCGTTCGCGCATCACGCCGGGCGGCCTGCGTTCGACCGACCCGACCGCCCCTCTGCCGCGCGCCGCCGAGGGCGTGCTCATCGGCGCAATCGGCAACGAGCCTGATTCGCCCATCATCGAAATCGGCATCGGGCGCGATTTCGTGGCCGACAGAGATGGACGCCTCTACCTGACCGCCAATCGCGGCACTTACACCGACGCGCGCGGCGCATACAACGTGCAGGTGCGCACCGAGCGCGACCTCACGCCGCGTCGCCGTGACAACAACGCCTCGCGCAACAACAACGACGAAGACTCGGAAAATGACGACATCTTCGACACGCGACGCACCTCGCCCGCTCCCGTGCGCTCGCGTCTCCCCGCCGGCGACAATCGCGACAACCGCGACAACCGCGACAACCGCGACACGGGCGATGCCCGCCGCGTCGGCGCGCCGCGCGAAGCGAGCGTCAACGTGCCCGGCACGTCTCGCGACACGGATTCGGGCATCGAAGTGCGCAGCGGCGAACAGGTGACGATCACGGCGAGCGGAGTAGTCATCGCCGGGCGTCGCATCGGCGAGGTCGGGCCGCAGGGCGGACGCGCCACGGGCTTCGGCTCAATCATCGGGACGCGCCCCGTGCCCACGGCCGGGCCGGGCGCGCTCATCGGATACATACGCACGTCGAGCGGACAGGTCACGCAGGCGTTCCTGATCGGCAGTCAACTGACGTTCAACGCGCAGGTCGACGGCCGCCTCATACTCGGCATCAACGACGACGACTACAGCGACAACGGCGGCAACTTCGCCGTCCGCATCCGGGTCAACTAGGGAAACGATGAACGCGGAACGACGAACGCGGAATTGAAGGCAGATGTCTTTCAGTTCCGCGTTCCGCGTTCCGCGTTCATCGTTTCATCCTTCATCCTTCGGCCTCGTGGCGCGGAGGATCGGGTCAATGGTCGGGGCGAAGGGCGGGGCGTAGGCGAGGTCGAAGTTATTGAGTTCTTCGATTTTGAGATTGGCGTGGAGCGCGGCGGCGTACACGTCTATGCGCCCGACGACGCCTTCGCGCCCGACCAACTGCGCGCCGAGCAAACGCCCGCTTTTGTCCTGGACGAGGCGCGTCAGGATTTTCGCGCCGCCGGGATAGTAGCCGGCGCGCGTTGAAGATTCGTCTTCGCTGACGGAGGCGTCGAAGCCAGCCTCCCGCGCTTCTTCCAGAGACAAGCCCGTGCGCGCGACTTCCAGGTCGAAAACTTTGACGGCGTTTGTGCCGACGACGCCCGCGAAACGCGCTTGCGGCATTGCGCCCGCCGCGTTTGCGCCCGCCACCCAGCCCTGTCGCACGGCCGGCTGCGCCAGCGGCATCCAGACGCGCCGCCCGGACACGCGATGCAGCGTCTCCGTGCAATCGCCCGCCGCGAAAATGTTGTCCGCGCTCGTGCGCTGGTTCGCGTCCGTGGCAATCGCGCCGGTCTCGCCGATTTCAAGACCCGCCTCTTTCGCGATCTCGACGGCCGGACGGACGCCGACGCCGATCAACACCAACTGCGCCTCGAACACGCGCCCGCTCTCGCAGACAACGCGCGCCACCCGTTCGCCGTCGCCCTCGAAGGCCGAGACACGCTCGCCCAACACAACTTCGACGCCGTGCCCGCGCAGTTCGTCAACCACCCGGTCACGCAAGCCGCCGCCGAGCGTGCTCATCACCCTGTCGGATGATTCGACGAGCGTCGTGTTCAGCCCGCGTGCGCGAAATGCTTCGGCCATTTCAAGCCCGATATATCCCGCGCCGACGATGACGGCCGCGCGCGGTCGCGTCTGTTCGATGAACTGTATCAGCCTTCGCCCGTCTTGAAGTTGGCGCATGACGAAGATGCCCGCGAGATTGTGCCCCGCGAGCGGCGGGCAGATGGCGGCCGCGCCCATCGCCAGCACGAGTTTCTCAAATCCCATATCGCGCCGCTCGCCGTTTGCGCTCACGCGCACGATGGAACGCGCGGGCATAATCTCCAACGCCTCCGTGTGGAGCTGGACGTTGATGTCGTGTCGCTCGCGAAAGTATTCGGGAGGGTGAAGGGAGAGGCGTTCGAGCGCCGGGATGAGACCGGAGACGACGTAGGGCAGGCCGCACGCGCCGTAGGAAATGTCGCCCGTCTTCTCAATCACGGTGATGCCTAGCGAGGGCGAGGCGCGACGCGCCTGCATGGCCGCCGCGAGTCCGGCGGCGACGCCGCCGATAACGAGTAGCTGTTCTTTACTCAAACGTTTAACCGCCTTCAAACGTATATTGAATTACAAGCGCGGCCAAAGATTATCGGAGATCGGCGAAAAGTTAAAAGAAAAACCGTTTGTGCGAGGTCGCCGGGCGTGTGGCTCCAGTTTTGCGTGGTATAGTTTTACCTTGGGGTGTCCGTAGCGGTATGATACGCTTCATTCAAGCAACTCCTACAGAATCGTTCGTGCGAGGCGAAAGCTTTTGATGAAAAAATGTCCGAAATGCGGGAAGACTTATGAGAACGCGCCCACGCTATGTCCGGCTGACGGCACCGTTCTAGTCAAAGCGGGCGACGCTCTGGTCGGGCAGACGCTGGCCGGAAAGTACCGCATCGAGGAACGCATCAGCGAAGGCGGGATGGGTACGGTCTATCGCGCGACGCACATCCTGATGGAGAAGGCCGTCGCGATCAAGGTGCTTCATCCCTCGCTCGCCGCCGACGAAAAGATCGTGGCGCGCTTCACGCGCGAAGCCAAAGCCGCCTCGCGCATCTCGAACCCGCACGCCCTGAATGTCACGGATTTCGGCGAATCCGAAAACGGCATCGTCTTCCTCGTGATGGAATATTTGCGCGGGAAGACGCTCAAGGAAGTTGTGCGCGGCGAAAGCCCGCTGCAACTCGCGCGCGTCGTCGAAGTGACGAAACAAATCTGCGGCGCGCTCGACGCCGCGCACGCCGAAGGTGTCGTCCACCGCGATCTCAAGAGCGACAACATCATGCTCGAAGAGGTGGCGGGCGGCAACGATTGGGCGAAGGTGCTCGATTTCGGGATCGCCAAAATTCTGGAAACCGACGGGCACGACCCCGAACTCACCGCGCCCAATTTGATCATCGGCACGCCGCAATACATGTCGCCCGAACAATGTTCGCAGGCCAGCGACATAGATGCGCGCTCGGACATCTACTCGCTCGGCATCATCCTCCATGAGATGTTCACCGGGCACGTGCCGTTCACGGGCGAGTCGGCCACGGCGATCATGTTGAAGCACCTGCAGGAGCCTCCGCCTTCGGTGCTCGACGAGCGGCCGGATTTGCCGCCGGCCGTGGGCGAAGTGATCTCGCGCGCGCTGTCGAAATTGCCCGACGAGCGGCAACAGAGCGCAGGCGAACTGGCCGAAGCGCTCGCCGCCGCCGCGACCGACGAAACGGGCGTCATTCCGACCGCGACTTCCACTAACGAAAACGCGCACCTCGACGCGGGCAACACCAATCGCATCGTCGTGCCGACCGCGCCCCTTGAGACGCGCCCGACGACCAGCACCGAGGCGGACGATGCGACCATCGTACACCAGCGCGAGCAGGTGTATGTCTCCGAAGAGCCAGAGCCGTTCGAGATGCCGCCGCCGGCCGCGAGTTTCAATCCGTGGCGCATCATGATCCCGGCGGCCGTCCTGTTAGTCGCGCTGCTCGGCGTCTTCTTCGCCTACCAGCGCAACTCCGGTTCGTCTCCCGCGAACGATAACTCACTACCGCTTACAGCCGATCCCAATGCGTTGCCCGTGCAGCCGGGCGCGTCGCCGACGGGCGCTGGAGAAACCAACATCACGCCCGTGGCCGGCACGCCGACGCCCTTGACCGTGCCCGGACAGACCACGACCGGCGGCGAAAACACGACCGGCAACCCGAACCCGACTCCACAGGCGACGCCCACCACGGCGACGCCCACGCCGGACGAGGCCGGAAACAGCAACACTCCGGAGGAAGATGAGGAGGAGCCCGACCCGACCCCGACTCCGACCCCGCGTCGCAACCCGACTCCGCCCCCGGCAAGAACTACGCCGACGCCGGACGACCCGCCGCCGCCTTCGCCGAGAGCGACGCCGCCGTCGTCCGACTTGTCCGCCCCGGCATCAGACCCACCGCCTCCGCCCGGCAACGATTTCTCATAGTCCGCCACGGCGCGAGAGACATTCACGCAGGATGGCGCGCATCGCGCGTTCGTCGTCAAACTTCAACGCAACTTCCAACACGTAACAGGGAAGCGCGAAGTCGAGCGCGCGCAGTTTCACGGCGTCCTTCGCCGTCGTGAGCAACGCACGCGCGCCGCAACGCACGGCTTCGAGCACGCACTCGTCAACGTCTCTCTGCGCGTATGCGTGATGATCCGTGAAAGCGCGCGTGTAGTTGAGCGTGAGATTTTCCCTGCGCGCATGTGCGAAGAACGCCTGCGGATTTCCGATGGCGCAGAACGCGGCGAGCGGCTGCGGGATGCCGTCCGTGAGCGGCCGCGGGATGCCGCCGGAGAGCGACTGCGAGATGCCGCCGGGGAGAGATTGCTGCGTGACATCTCTCATGTCGTGCGCGCCGGCGTCCGTCGCCTCCACTTCTTTGTCCGTCGTCCCCTCCACTTGCTTGTTCGTCATCCCTTCCACTTCGCCGCCGGTCGCCTCTTCCTCAACTTCCGGCGCGGCGAGCGGCGCGATGCGTCGCGTGGCTGTGCGCGCGACGAGCACGGGGCGATTGCCGCTCAAACTCGCGGCGCGTGCGCGCAAGCCTTCCAGGTCACCGGCCAGTTCGGCGCGCGTGACGATGATTAAATCCGCGCGCTTCATCTCGCCGAGCGGCTCGCGCAGGCGACCGCGCGGAAGCAGTCGCCCGCCGCCCCACGGGTCAGTCGCGTCGAGCGTCAGGATGTTCAAATCGCGCGCGATGCGCAGGTGTTGAAATCCATCGTCGAGGATGAACAGTTCGCTGCGCAAATTCTCCAAAGCCCAACGTGCCGCCCCGACCCTGTTCGCGTCGCTCACGACGGAGACGGGAAGTTCCCGCAAGCTCTCGGCCAGCAGGCGCGGCTCGTCGCCTCCTTCGCGCGCCCCGGCCAGCAGGCGTCCGCCGTCCGAGACGACGACGCGTCGCCCCGCATCGGCGCGACCGTAGCCGCGCGTCAGGATGCAGACGCGCCGCCCCTCGCGCGCCGCCTCGCGCGCCAGCCATTCGACGAGCGGCGTCTTGCCCGTCCCGCCCGCCGTGATGTTCCCGACGCTCAAGACCGGCGCGTCGATGCGTTCGGCCGCCAGCACGCCAGCCCGATAAAGCGCACGCCGCGTGCTGCCCGCCGCGCCGTAAGCGACGCCGAACGGTGCGAGCACGAAGTCGGGTAATTGAAGCATAAAAGCAGAGGTCAGAGGTCAGAGGTTAGAGGTTAGAGGTTAGAGGTTAGAGGTAAAGGTCAGAGGTTAGTTAAAGCTCGACTGAACTCCGACCAATGGTAGTTAATATTAGTGTCTCAACTCCTCTCTGACCTCTGACCTCTGACCTCTGACCTCTCTTCAAGCAGTGGAGAGAGAAGTTTGATCGTTTCGTCCGTCGCGCCGCGACTCTCTACGAGGGCGGCGCGGGCGCGTTCCCCGGTGCGGTTTCGTCTTTCGTCCGTATTTAACAACTCGTGGAAAATTTGCGCCAGCGCAAAGGGCGCTTCCGCTTCCGTCAGCGCGGGCAACTGTATGAGCGCGTCGCGTTCGAGGAAGTCGCGCATGATGGAGGAGAAGTTGAAGGTGTGCGCTCCGGTGACGATGCAGCGTGCGGCGGCGGCCGGTTCGAGCACGTTGTGCCCGCCGGTGGGCGCGATGCTGCCGCCGACGAAGACGAGCGCGGCGAGCGGGTAGATGCCGCGCAGCTCGCCGATGCTGTCGAGCAGCACGACATCGCAGGCGGAATCCTCAGCCCGCGCTGCAAGCGAACGCCGCGCCCACGTGAAGCCGCTTGCATCCAGCAGGGCGGCCACCTCTCTGAAGCGTTCTGGATGGCGCGGCGCGATGAGCAGGCGCGGGCGTTTGTGGCTCGCGGCGAGCGCGGCGCACGTTTGCCGAAAAGCCGCGAGTATGATCGACTCTTCAGGCGCATGCGTGCTGGCGGCGACGATGAGCGGCCGCGTCTCGTCGAAGGCGAAACGCTCGCGCAGTTCGCGCGTGACGGGCTGCTCGCCGTTGTCTTCGTCGGCGTCGAATTTGATGTTGCCGGAGACGCGCGCGCGTCCGTGCGAAAGTCCGAGCGCGCGTATTCTGTCGGCGTCGGCCTCCGTCTGCATAACGGCGAGCGTGAGTGCCCCAACGACGCTTTTGATGAAGCCCCCCAGACGCCTGTAGCCCTTGAAAGACTTCTCCGAGATGCGCCCGTTGACGAGCGCGACGGGCACGTCGCGCTTGCGGCACTCGCGCAAAAAACGCGGCCACAATTCCGTCTCCATGACGAGCACGAGCGAGGGCTTGACCTTCCGCAAACTGCGCCGCACGCTCCATGCCCAATCGAAGGGAAAGTAAAAAACCGCGACTGCTTCGTCGCGGAAAACTTCGCGCGCCAGCTTTTGCCCGGTCAGCGTCGTGGTGGAGACGACGAGCGCGTGGGAGGGGAAGCGCGCGACGAGCGCACGCGCCAGCGGCCGCGCGGCCTGTGTCTCGCCGACCGAAACGCAATGCAGCCACACCACCTCGCGCCCGCCCGCATCAACCTCGGGCACACCGCCCAGACGCTCGCGCAAACCGGCCACGTATTTCCCGTGACGCAGCGCGTCGAGCAGAAACAGCGGCAGCAGTGCGAAGATGACGAGGCTGAGAAGGAAGCTGTAGAGAAGGTACACGGGGTTTCAAGTTTCAGGTTTCAAGTTTCAAGTCTGAGTTCTTTAACTTGAAACCTGAGACTTGAAACCTGAAACATGTTGTTACCTGGCGCGCTCGATGTAGCGGCCTTCCGTCGGGTCGACGCGGATGCGGTCGCCTTCGTTGACGAAAGGAGGGACGGTGACAGTGACGCCGTTTTCGAGCAGCGCGGGTTTGTTGACGTTGGAGACGGTCGCGCCTTTGAGCGTCGGGTCGGTGCGCGTGACGGTCAGTTCCATCGAGGGCGGGAGGGTGATGCCGATGGGCTGGCCTTCGTAGAATTCGGCCTGTATCCGCATACCGGGCATCAGCCATTGCGCCATGTCGGCGAGGTCTTCTTCGGACAAAGCCGTCTGCTCGTAGTTCTCCGTGTTCATGAAATGGTGTTGCGAGCCGTCCGAGTACATGTACTCCATCTCGTGCTGTTCGAGCGAGGCCTTGTCCACCGTATCGGAGGAGCGGAAGCGATGCTCGAACGACGCGCCCGTGCGCAGGTTGCGCATCTTCGTCTGCACCATCGCGCGCAGGTTGCCGGGCGTGTGATGCCGAAAATCAATTATCTTGCACAGGTTGCCCTCGAAGACTATTACCATCCCGCGCCGGATTTGGGTTGCTGGAATCGCCATGAAATTTTCTTGCTCCGTATCGAAAAAATTACCCGCTGAGAGGACGACACGACGCTTGGTTGAAAGTCAGGCCGTGTCGCAAACTGCGTAGTCTAGCCAGCGAGCGCACGCTTTGTCCAGCCGCGAAACCGGTCGCTACGGGCCGCCTGAAACGCCGCCTTCAGCCGCCCGCGGCGTCGCCGCCGTCGTCCTCGGCTTCCAATTTGAAATACACTTCGAGCGTCACCTGATATTCCAGCCGCCCCTGCTGCAGACCGCCGCGCTGCTCCTTAACGATGAACCAGGAGAGATGACGCAGCGACTGCCGCGCGCGCTTGACCGCCACCTCGATGGCGTGGCTGAAACTCTGGTCGGATGTCCCGACGATTTCGACGCCCTTGAAAACACTCTCGCCCATGTGGAATCTCCTTAGCGAAACTTCGGATCGAATTGTTAAGACGTGATGCAAGGCATCAAATCACGGGAGATAGAGCGTGTCAAGGAAGTACCGGCAGGCCGTCGCCGGCAACTCTTCGTCTGGTGTTTATGCACACGAGCGGCCGAAGACGGGAGCGCACAACGGGCGACAAACGGGGCGCGACAGGCAGATCGAGAACGGGCGAGCAACAAGCAAGCGTTACTGTTCGGTAACGCATCACTGTTGCTCGCCCGTTCTCTTCGGAGGAGCCCACCTTCCTGCCTCTAATAACGACCGGAGGCGGGGAAAGTTGCAAAAAAATTCCGGCGCGGCCGCGGCGCGTTAAGGTGAGGCAGATGCGTTGAGGCGCGGGCGCGCTCAGGCGGCGCGGGCGGGTTCCGGCTCGGTGCGGCGCAGACGCGCTTCGCGGTCGAGCCATTCCTGCGCTTCGTCGAAATGGTGGTAGCGTTCCTCGTCGGCGAGGAAGGCTTTGCTGTGCGAGAGACGGCGGCCTTTGACGACGCGCGCCGGATGCTTGATGTGCAGCATCTCGTGATAGAGGATGTATTCAACCAGCCACTCCGGCACATCGGGCGCGTCGAGTGTGCGGCTGATGATAATGGTCTGGTCGTTGCGGTAGCGATGGCCGAGAATGCGTCGCGTGCGGCGTTGCGACCAGGCGAGCGCCGGTTTCTCCAACTCGCCGTCGAAGTAGCGCTGGTTGAGACGCGAGAACAGGCGGTCGAGATTATGATAACTGCCGCGCGATGTGGAAACCGCCTTGCGACCGCGACGCAAGCCCTCCATGTCGGCGTCGCGCTGAATTTTCGGCGAAAAAGCGTAGTCGCGGTAGATGCGCTCGTGAACCTGCGGCGTCGGGCGGCGCAGCAGTTTGGCGATGAGAATAAAGGCGAGCGCGCGTTGCACGCCCGGCGGCGCGTCGCGAAAGATGTCGGAGATGCGGACGTGGATGCGACCGGCGCGCGAGCGGATCGTGTGATTCAGCCCGGCGTAGGGGTAAAAACGGACTTCTATCTCCGGTGTCGGGTGTTGCGGTTCGAGCTGCCGGAAGGCGTCCGCGAAAAGAAGGCTCAGATGTGTCTGCGTGGCTGACATGGAAAAATTAAATTCAGCGCCGGCGATAAACGAGTTTGATGACGAAAAAGTGCGACCGGCGAAATGGCCTGAGACTTCGCGAAAAAACCTCGAATCCGAAGCCCCTGCCGGGAAGACGATTGATGCCGGGCGCAGCCCTATATTACGAGCGCTCCGGCGGGGCGTCAACGATGCTCTCCGCGCCCCCTGCTAAGCCTTTTCAAAGCATCAATTGTGAGCGGTGAGCGGTTCGCGGACAGTCCGGGGGTCGCAAATGGCGGGTGCTAAGTCTTTTGAGCAGAGGGAGTTAACTGTAAGAGGCGGATCGTTCGCTCCCGCGTGCCGCTAACTCTTGTGAAATCTAAGAATTGAGTTGCGAGGCTGGAAGCGCGAGTCGCCCTTGAACCGGCGGCGGCAGGTGTTTGCGCCCCGTTTCCCACATCCGTTATACTCCGGGCGGAAGAGATGTATCCGACCTGTAAAATTGAGCCTTGACAGGTTTCAGGGGCGGCGGTAATGATGGAATTGGCGCGCGGCGGGGTTTTGCCCGCCTGTCTCGAACGTGACCCGCAACGCCTTCCGTGTCTCTTCTGCAAGCAACAGATGGCAAATCGCAGTTCCACATCAGCGACGACCTCCGAACGAGTGCCCGACGCGCGCGCGCAGTTCGTCTTGTCGGCCATTATCAAGGAGCACCTGGGCACGGGCGAGCCGGTCGGCTCGCGCACCGTCTCGGAACGCCTGGCGGGCGCGGCCGGTTGGAGCGCGGCCACGATCCGCAACGTGATGGCCGAACTGGAAGACGCCGGACTCGTCGAACAGCCGCACACGTCCGCCGGGCGCGTCCCGACTGATCTCGGCTATCGTTATTACGTGGACAACATGCTCGGCGACGCGCGCCTGTCACGCGCCGACACGGCGGCCATTGACAGCCTGCTCGGCATGCGGCAGGGCGAGGGGAACATGACGGCCCCGAATCGCCTGATGGAAAAGGTCTCTCACTTGCTGTCGGAACTCTCCGAGAACGTCGGCATCGTCATCTCGCCGCCGATGGCCGACAATCGTTTGCAGCACATCGAGTTTGTGCAGTTGACGGACGGGCGCATCCTCGTCGTACTCGTCTTCGCGCCGAACATCATCCAGAACAAGATCATTCGCATCGACGAGCCGCTGACGCAGGAGGAACTCGAACGCACGGCGCGCTACCTGAACGCCGAGTTCGGCGGCAAGAATTTGCAGACGATTCGCGCGGAGATTCTCCAACTCATGCGCGCCGAGAAGGCGCTCTATGACCGCCTGCTGCATAACGCCATGCTGCTGTGCGAGTTGAGCCTCGAAGGCGAGGATGCGGCGACGGGCGACGTCTACGTCGATGGCGCGTCGAACATTCTTTTCAAACCGGATTTCACGGACATCGAGCGGCTGCGCCAGTTGTTCCGCACGCTGGAAGAGAAAACGCGGCTCGTGAAGATTCTGAACGAATGTATCTCGCGCGAGCGCGCCTTCGGCGACGTGCGCGTCCAGATCGGGCGCGAGTTGACCACGCCCTCGATGCAAAACTGCGCGCTCATTACGGCGCCTTATCGCATCGGCACGGGGGGCGTCGCGGGCACGGTCGGCGTCGTCGGCCCAATGCGGATCGAGTACGAACGCATGATGGCGGTCGTCGGCTACGTGTCGCAATTGATTGAACGTATAATGCGCGAAGACAGCGCGCACGTCTAAAACGTGAGGTCGGAACGAGTCGCGTCGCTCCGGCTTCCACGCCAATAGAGGGTTATCAAGGTCGAATGGAAATGATTAACGAAAACAGCCCGGCTCCCAAGCGTATCCCCGTCCGCTTTGTAGATGAAGAGGGCGACACCGATTACCACACCGCGCCCGACCGTGCGGACGATGACGACAACATGCCCACGCCCGATGAACTCGGGCGCGCATCGATCTACGAAGGCGAGACCGAGATGCAGCGGCGCATTGATCGCGGCGAGGAACAGGACAGCGGGCAGGGCAAAGACGAGGCCGACGACCGCGACACGGCGGGCGGGCCGCCCCGCGCGGAAGTGCCCGAAGAGCGCGATGAGCAGGACACGCACCGGCCGATGGACGCGAGCGGCGGCGCGAACGGCGGCGGGCGGTCGCAGCAGCGTGCGACGGGCACGCGGGGCGGGGCGAATTCCGCGCTGGCGATTCAGGCCGAATTGTTCGCCGCGCAGGCCGAGCTGGAGATGGTCGAGGCGGAATTGCAGAAGACGCGCGCCGAGCGTCAGGATTTGCATGACCTCGCGGCGCGGCGGCAGGCCGATTTCGACAATTACCGCAAGCGCATCGAGCGCGAGCGCAGCGAAAGTTATCACCGTACCGTCGCGGAGGTGGTCGAGAAGCTGTTGCCGGTGATGGACAATTTGCGGCGCGCGCACGAGGCCGAGTCATCGGTCGGGGCGACGGAATCGCAGGAGTTCAGGAATTTTCTGCACGGCGTCGAATTGATCAGCAAGCAGTTGAACGGCGTGCTGGAAAGCCTCGGCGTCGAGCCTGTGCCGACGGTCGGGCATCGCTTCGACCCGCACGTCCACGAAGCCATCGTCACCGAACAGACGGATGACTTCGAGCCGGATACCGTGATGCAGGAGATTGTGCGCGGCTATCGCCTCGGCGAGAAACTGCTGCGTCCCGCGATGGTCAAAGTGGCGACAAGATAGAAGTTTCAGGTTTCAGGTTTCAAGTTTCAGGACTGAATAGTTCTTCCGTCTTTAACTTGAAACCTGAAACCTGAAACTTGAAACTTAAAAGTTATGGGTAAAGTTATCGGCATAGATTTGGGGACGACGAACTGCTGCGTGGCCGTTTTGGAAGGCGGCGCGGTGCAGATCATCCCGAACAAGGAAGGCGGGCGCACGACGCCTTCGGTGGTCGGCTTCACGGACAAGGGCGAGCGGCTCGTCGGGCAGATCGCCAAACGGCAGGCCGTGACCAACGCCGCCAACACCGTCTACGCGGTCAAGCGCCTCATCGGCCGCAAATTCGATTCGCCCGAAGTGCAGCGCGCACTCGAAACCACGCCCTTCGAGATCATCGATTCGCAGAACGGCGACGCGCGCATACGCGTGCAGGGTCGGGTCTACAGCCCGCAGGAAATCTCCGGCATCGTGCTGCAACGCCTCAAGGCCGCCGCCGAAGATTTTCTCGGCGAAGCGATCACCGAGGCCGTCGTCACCGTACCGGCATACTTCGACGACTCGCAGCGGCAGGCGACGAAAGACGCAGGGAAAATAGCCGGCCTGCGCATCGAACGCATCATCAACGAGCCGACGGCCGCCGCGCTCGCCTACGGTCTCGGCCGCAGCTCTTCCGAGCGCATCGTCGTCTACGATCTCGGCGGCGGCACGTTCGACGTGTCCATTCTCGAAATGAACGACGGCGTCTTCGAGGTGCTGTCCACGTCGGGCAACACCTTCCTCGGCGGCGAGGACTTCGACGAGAGGATCATCAACTGGATGGTCGAGCAGTTTCGCGAAGAGACGGGCATCAATTTGCGCGAAGACCGCCTCGCCCTCCAGCGTCTGAAAGAGGCCGCCGAGCGCGCCAAGTGCGAGTTGTCTTCGCTGAGCGAGACGAACATCAACCTGCCCTTCATCGCCGCAGACGCCTCCGGCCCGAAACATTTCAGCAAGACCTTCACGCGCGACACCTTCGAGGCGCTCGTCGCAGACCTCGTGGAGCAGACCATCGAGCCGTGTCAGAAAGCGCTCTGGGACGCGAAGCTGCAACCGAGCAACATCGACAAGGTGTTGCTCGTCGGCGGGCAGACGCGCTCGCCCATCATCGCGCGCACGGTGAAGGAGATTTTCGGGCGCGAGGCCTCGTCCGAGATCAACCCGGACGAGGTGGTCGGGATGGGCGCGGCCATACAGGGCGGCGTGTTGACGGGCGAAGTGAAAGACATCGTGCTGCTCGACGTGCTCCCGCTCTCGCTGGGCCTGGAGACGCGCGGCGGCCTCTTCACTAAACTCATCGAGCGCAATTCGACGATTCCGCTGAAGAGCAGCCTGACCTTCACGACCGTCGCCGACAATCAATCGAGCGTGGAGATTCACGTGTTGCAGGGCGAGCGCGAGATCGCGCAGGGCAATCGCTCGCTCGGCAAGTTCGAGTTGGTCGGGATTCCGCCGGGGCCGCGCGGCGCGGCGCAAATCGAAGTCAGTTTTGAAGTGGACGCGAGCGGAATGCTGAGCGTCTCGGCGCAGGAGAAGGCGACCGGGCGACAACAGCAGATGCGTATCACGCCGACTTCCGGTTTGAACCCCGACGAGATCGACATGCTGATTGCGGAAGCCGCCACTTCTTCGAGCAAGGATCAACGCGCGAAAGAATTGATCCACATGCGCAACCGGCTCGACAGTCTCTTGCGCAACACGCAGCGAACGTACAGAGAATTATCCGCCATGCTCTCTTCCGGGGATCGGGACGATGCAACGCGTGTCTTTAGCGACAGCGCCGTCGCCGTGGAGTCTACGGACGAAGATCATGTCAGGCGCGCGCTCGCGGACGTTGAGCGCATTGCGTCCGTCCTCACAAACGCGATGCTCGGCGGCGCGACCCCGCCTCCCGGCAGCATCGTCACGAACAGCAACGATCCCGGTTGATATTGTTTGAAAGGTATTTATCAATAGTGACAAGTAACAGGTGACGGGTGACAGGTTAAAGCATCTTGCCTTTATGATCTGTTACCTGTCACCTGTCACCTGTTACCGCTTTGAGTTATGAGCAAAAAGGACTATTACGAAATTTTAGGCGTCGGGCGCAACGCGACCGAGCAGGAATTGAAGAGCGCGTACAAGCGCCTGGCAATCCGCTATCATCCAGACAAAAATCCTGGCGATGCCGAGGCCGAGGAGATGTTCAAGGAAGTGGCCGAGGCTTACGGCGTGCTCTCGAACGGCGAGCAGCGCGCGCGTTATGACCGCTTCGGCCACGCGGGCGTCTCCAATAGCGCGGGCGCGGGAGCGAACTGGGGCGCGCAGGGGTTCGGCGGCATCGAAGACATCCTCGGCGACCTCTTCGGTTTCGGCGACGTGTTCGGCGGACGCGCGGGCGCGGCCGGCGGCCGGCGTTCGAGCGCCCAGCGCGGCTCCGACCTGCGCTACGATTTGGAGATCACGCTTGAAGAAGCAGCGGAAGGGATGACCGCGCAACTGCGCATCCCACGCCTTGAGACCTGCGAGACCTGCACGGGCACGGGCGCAAAGGCGGGCACGCAGCCGGAGACCTGCGCGACGTGCAGCGGCGCGGGGCAGGTGCGTTACCAACAGGGCTTCTTCTCCGTCGCGCGCACGTGCGGCGCGTGTCGCGGCACGGGTCGCATGATCAAGAACCCCTGCGAGACATGCAAGGGAGCGGGGCGCGTCGAACGCGAGCGGCAGATGGAAGTGAAAGTCCCGGCCGGCGTCGAGACCGGGTCGCGCCTGCGCATCACGGGCGAGGGCGAAGGCGGCGCGCAGGGCGGCACGGCCGGCGACCTCTACGTCGTCATCCACGTCAAAGAACACGAGCAGTTCGAGCGGCAGGGCAGCAATTTGTACGCGGCCGTGCCCGTGACGTTCGCGCAGGCTGCGCTCGGCTCCGAGATCACGGTGCCGACGCTGAACGGCGAGCAGCCTCTAAAGATTCCGGCGGGCACGCAGACGGGCACTGTTTTCCGTCTCAGAGGCCACGGCATGCCGGTGCTCGGCGGGCGTGGGCATGGAGACCTCTTCGTCTCCGTCGCGCTTCGCACGCCCACCACGCTGACGCGCGAACAGCGTCGCCTCCTCGAAGAACTCTCCCGCATCGAAGACCACGACCTAGAAGACAAGGGACTGATAGACCGCGTCCGTGACATCTTCGGCTAATCCGAAACCCAACTCGAACGCGAGGCCGCCTCTTCAAGCGAAGGGGCGGCCTCGTCTTTTATCACGAGTTGAAACGGGATGGCGCGTTCGACGCGCTTCTTCGCCCGGCTCCAGGCATCGACGCGATGCGGTTGGACGTGACCGGAGCGTTTTGCAACGATACATCTGTCCGTCTTGTCGCGTAATAATACGAACGGCTAACGGTCGGCGGAATTTAAATGCGGCCTTGGCCGGGGCGCGTTTTTCGAGTGTTTCGACGCAAACCTCACCCCGGCGCGTCTGTTCGCGCGCGAGGCACAATGCTTGCTTTACACGTAGCTGCGAACTGTTAACCGCGTCTCTCCCAAAACAGATGTGGCAACGGGAGTTATAAGAAGATGAAAATATTCAACCGCGCGATTCTGGGTACACTGGCCTTAATGCTCATGTTCGGGGCGAGCGTCGCCGGGGCGGCGAGTCTCGACGAAAACGATACGGAGGGGCGTCTGGTCAATGTTCGTGTCGTGGAGGTGAGCGACGAGCGCATTTCCGTGGTGACGCGCGAGGGAGTCGAACACGTCATCAGCGTCTGCCAGATCAACACGCAGGTGAAGCGCGGTAAGCATTACGTTAACAGCAAAGACCTGCGCGTGGACGATGTGGTGACAATCGTGCTGGACGAAGATAAGCCGGTCAAGTTCGCGAAGAACATCGAAGTCAGGGAGATGGTGGCGGGAAACCAGCCATAACGATCATCCGGGAACGAGTTCGCCGTTGAGATGGAGGCGTCCCTTGCGGGCGTCCCCTCGCACACTCTCCGGCAACAAAGAGCCGCTCGGCCTTCACGGGTCGAGCGGCTTTTAGTTTAACGATGAAGTAGGAACGCGGAACGATGAATGGAAAGACAAGTTGCTTTCAGTTCATCGTTCCGCGTTCTGACTTCATCGTTTCTTCTATTGCCTGTAGCGGATGCGGCCTCGGCGCGCGGCGTCCTCCTCGTTGTCGAGGTTGCCGAGGCGCAGAGACACGTCCGCGTTGAGGTCGAGGTCGGCGCGCTCGCCCGCCTGTAGTTTCACCGTGCCCGCGGCGGCGATCATCGCGGCGTTGTCGGTCGAGAGATGGCGTGAGGGGAAATAGACCGGAATCCGCAGGCGCTCGCCCGCCGCTCCGGCCGCGTCTCTGAGTGCGCCGTTGCAGGCCACGCCGCCCGCGACGATGAGCGTGCGCGGCCGGTGTTCGGCGGCCAGTTTCTCCGTCGTGCCGACGAGCGAGCGCACGACCACGCTTTGAAAACTCGCGGCCAAATCCTTCACCGCCTGCGCGGGCGTCTCACCCTCCGCGACGGGTTGCAGGCCGCTTTCGCGCACGTGTTTCGAGACGGCCGTTTTGAGACCGCTGAAACTAAAGTCCGGCAGGCCGTCGCCCATGCGCGGCACGCTGAAGGGCACGGCGCGCGCGTCGCCCTCGCGTGCCAGGCGCTCGATGACCGGGCCGCCGGGATAACCGAGTCCCAGCATCTTTGCCACCTTATCGAATGCTTCGCCCGCCGCATCGTCGCGCGTGCGCGCCAGCACCTTGTACTTGCCGGGCGCGGGCACGAGGAACAAATTCGTGTGGCCGCCCGACACGATGAGCGCGAAGGCCGGGTATTCAATCGGCGGGTTCTCGAAGACCACCGAATAAATGTGCCCCTCGATGTGGTTGACGCCGACGAGCGGCTTCTCCAGCGCGAACGCCATCGCCTTCGCGTATGAGAGGCCGACGAGCAGAGAACCCACCAGCCCCGGCCCCTGCGTCACGGCGATGCCGTCTATCTCGCGCTTCTCCGCGCCGGCGCGCATGAACGCCTCTTCGACGACGGGCACGATCTTGTCCAGATGCTCGCGCGAGGCGAGTTCGGGCACGACGCCGCCGAAGCGTTTGTGCGTTTCGATTTGAGATGAGATGACCGACGACACCATCTCGCGCCCGTCGCGCACAATGGCCGCCGCCGTCTCATCGCATGAACTTTCGATTCCGAGTACAAGCATGTTTGCAGTGTTGGTTGAAAGACAGTCTATAGCTTCGGTCTGGAGCGTTCAACTTTGAGCCGCCCGGCTGAGTTTATCCCGCCCCCTCGGCTTCGTAGAAACTCAGTGCGGAGTCTCCCTGTTTCAGGATGCGCCAGCGGCGTATGCCGCCCACGGCGTCTCTGAGGGCGTTCTTGTGATGATGCTCGACGACGAGAATGCCGCCTTCGGCCAGCAGCGCCGGGGTGCGCGCGCCGAAGAGATCGAGGATGGGCGCGTAGTCAATGGAGTAAGGCGGATCGAAAAAGGCGATGTCGTAGGGCGTGCCGCCGCGCCCCTCCGCGCGACGCAAAAAGTCCGCCGCCTCGCTCAGCACGACTTCCGTCGACTCTTCGGGCACGCCGCACAAATCGAGATTCGCTTCCACTAATCCGCACATCTTGCGCGAGCGATCAACGAAACTAACGAACGACGCGCCGCGCGAAATCGCCTCGATGCCCACCGCGCCCGAACCCGCGCAGAGGTCTAGAAAACGCGCTTCCTCGATGCGCGGCGCGAGGACGTTAAAGAGCGTCTCGCGCAGGCGGTCGGAAGTCGGGCGAATCTGCATGGAGGGCGGACTCTTCAACACCCGCCCGCGATATTGTCCGGCGATGATTCTCACGATAAGAGTAGTTTCAGGTTTCAGGTTTAAAGTTTCAAGTTGAAAACGATTGTATGAATGTAAACCTGAAACCTGAAACCTGAAACTTTAACCGACGGCGGCGAGGCCGAAGCGCGCGTCGGCGCGGACGCGCTCGATGAGGCGGGAGGTTTCGCGTGTGCGGCGGGCGGAAGAGAGGTAGTAGTCGGCTTCGTTGCGCGCTTCCTCCAGAATCGCCACGTCGCGCACGAGATTGCCGACGCGGAAGGTGGGCACGCCGGACTGGCGCGTGCCCATCACTTCACCGGGGCCGCGAATCTCCAAATCTTTTTCGGCGATGCGGAAGCCGTCGTTCGTCTCTTCCATGATGCCGAGCCGCTCCCTGGCGACGGCGGTCTGCTTGTCGGAGGCGAGCAGCACGCAGAAGCTTTTCTCCGCCCCGCGACCCACGCGGCCGCGCAGTTGGTGCAACTGCGAGAGACCGAAACGCTCGGCATGTTCGATGACCATGACCGATGCGTTCGGCACATCGACGCCGACTTCGACAACGGTCGTCGCGACGAGTATCTGCACCTCGCCGCGCGTGAAGCGGTGCATCGTCTCCTCTTTTTCACCGGACTTCATCTTGCCGTGCAGGAGGCCGATAGTGAAGGTGGGAAAGACGCGGTCGCGCAGGTGTTCGAACATGCGCGTGGCGTCCTTCAAGTCCATCTTTTCAGACTCTTCGACGAGCGGATAGACGATGTAAGCCTGACGACCAGCGCGCATTTCCCGCTCGACGCCTTTATAAACTCCGGCGCGCTGATCTTCGCCGACGACGACCGTCTTGATCGGCGTGCGGCCGGGCGGGAGTTCGTCAATGACGGACACATCGAGGTCGCCGTAGACGGTCATGGCAAGCGAGCGCGGGATGGGCGTCGCCGTCATCACGAGCACGTCAGGGTTGAAGCCGCGCTCGCGCAGGGAGGCGCGTTGCAGCACGCCGAAGCGATGCTGCTCGTCGATGACCACGAGGCCGAGTTTGTGGAAAGCGACCGACTCCTGTATGAGCGCGTGCGTGCCGACGCAGGCCTGAACATCGCCGCGGGCGATGTCGGCGTGAAGACGCCTTTTTTCCGCCGCGCGGAGCGACCCCGTGAGCAGTTCGGCGCGGTGGGGCGTCGGCGCGAGCAGGCGTTTGATGTTGCGCGCGTGCTGGTCTGCGAGGATTTCGGTCGGAGCCATGAGCGCGACCTGATAGCCGTTCTCCATGGCGGCGAGCATGGCGAGGAGCGCGACGATGGTTTTGCCGCTGCCCACGTCGCCCTGCAACAGGCGGTTCATCGGCACGTCCGATTGCATGTCGTCGAGGATGCGCGTGACGGAACGCTGCTGTGCGCTCGTGAGGGTGAAGGGAAGTATCTCCGCGAGGTGCGCGCGCACGCGCTCGTCTACCTCGATCACGGCGCCCTTCGGTTCCTTGACGCGCTCGCTTTTGCGGACGGCGATGGCGAGCGCGACCCAGAAGAACTCCTCGAAGATGAGGCGTAGGTGGGCGGGCGAGCGCGCGCGTTCGTAATCGGCGAGCGGAACGTCTTCGGCGGGGAAGTGGATGCGGCGCAGGGCTTCGGCGCGCGAGATCAGCCGTTGCCGGCCGATGAGATCGGGCGGCAGCGTCTCCGTGATCTCGGCATCTTCAATGCGCGCGAAGACGGCGTGCATGATCTCGCGCAAGCGTTTGGCGGGAAACTCGCCGAGCTTGCGATAGACCGGCACGCGCCGCCCGACGTGGATCGCGGCGAGGAGCGGATCGGTCGCTTCCGCCTCTTCATCATCCGCGAGCGAATCGGCGTCTGCGTCCGGGTCTTCGCGCGATGCAACGGCCGCAGGCGCGTCGCCCGGTTGCGTGTTCAAATCCTGCCCGGCGTGCGCGCCGTTCTCTTCGGCGAGGCGCAGGAGGGCATGTTCGGGCGGCGTCCAGATGCCCGGGAGCAGTTCGAGTTCGTCGGGTTTGCCGAGACGCAGGGCGAAGGTGTTGCGCCTCGCGTCCCACTCCCAGCGGCCGTAGGCGACGAAGCGCGCGCCGCGCGTGAATCGCTGGCGATTGTAAGCGACGATGCGCGCGGCCTGTCGCCCGGACACGAACCACCAGACGACGATTGGCTTGCCCGTCCTTTCCGGGTCGCTCGCGGTGATCTCGAAGATAAAGAGCGGCGGCGACTTCGCTCCGCGATTCTTCCCGACTTGAAAACCGCCGGCCACGCGCACGTATAGTTCGAGCGACGCCTCCGTGCCGTCGCTGAGTTCCGAGATGCGCGTCAGGTTCGAGCGATCTTCGTAGCGCATCGGCAGGTAGTTTAAGAGGTCTTCGACCGTGGTCTCGGCCGCGTCGCGCTTGCCGGCGAGAGTGGCGAGGGCGAGGCCGAGACGGCGCGCCGTCGGCTGGCCGAAACGCGGGATGCCGTGGCCTGTGAGCGAAAGGATGGGAGTGTCGAGCGTGAGAGACATCGGAAACGATGAACGATGAACGCGGAACGATGAATGAAAAACTCTGTTCTTTGTCCGTGGTCAGTTGTTCAATTAAAGTTCAGGCGATTTCCTTCCTCAACACGAACAACTGACCACGGACAACGGACGGCTCTCTATTCATCGTTCATCGTTCCGCGTTCATCGTTACTACTTATCAGGCGTTGGCCGTGTTCGTGGCGGTGCAGTGTTGGTCGAAGGCGCGGGTCAGTTCCTCCGCGATGGTGGGCGCATCTTTGCCTTCGATCTGGTAGCGCTCCATGATGTAGACGAGCTGGCCGTCTTTGAGCAGGGCGATGGACGGTGAAGACGGCTGGTGGCCGGTGAAGTAGGCGCGGGCTTTCTCGGTGGCCTCAATGTCCGCGCCGGCGAAGACGGTAATGGCGCGCGCCGGGCGCGTCGAGTGTTGCATCGCGCGGGCGATGCCGGGACGCGCCTTGCCCGCCGCGCAGCCGCAGACGGAATTGACGACGACCATCACCGTGCCCTCGGTTCCCGAAACAACCTGGTCAACCTGTTCGGGCGTGCGCGCTTCCTCGATGCCGAGGCGCGTCAGTTCTTCGCGCATCGGGCGAATCATGATCTCCGGATAAGGCATAACTAAAGTCTCCTCTGTTAATAAACGTTCTCGCCCGGATTTTAACATAGCCGCGCGATTTACGCGGGCGCGCCGGAGTGCGCCGTCATTCCCTGGCGATGCTGATGTGGCGAACTTCTTCGCCGTCGCCTTCTATCCGGACGCGATAGACGGGCGGCGGCAAAGGATAATTGCGCAGACGCTCAGCCCATTCGATGACGATGACGGCGCGCTCGTCCGAGAGCAGCTCGTCGAGGTCGACCGAGTAGGCGGCCGCGACGCCGTCGCTCAGGCGGTAGAGGTCGAGGTGGTAGAACGTGAGACGCGCATCGTAGCGGTTGACGAGCGTGAAGGAGGGGCTGGTCACGTCGTTGAAATCCAGACCGAGCGCGCTGCCGAGTCCTTTCGCGAAGATCGTCTTGCCCGCGCCGAGCGAGCCGTCGAGCAGAATGATCTCGCCGCCGCGCAGATGCTCACCGATCCACTTGCCGAGCAGGAAGGTGTCCGCCAGCTTGTGCGATGTCCAACTGCCGGTCGGGTCGAAGCCGGAAGCTGAATCGGAGTCGAATGTTGTAATCATGGTCTTTCACCCGCGGGGTCGAGCGCGCGAAAGGCCGCGCCGAGATAACGAGGGATGTCTGAAGCGACCATGGCGCGCATCCCGGAATCCTGTGCCGCGAGGTCGCTTGCGAGCCCGGCGAGATAGACGGCCGCGACGGTCGCGTTGTAGGCGTCCGCGTCGTCTCCGAGCAGGCCGCGAGATTGAGCGATGAAGCCGGTGATGATGCCGGTCAGCGTGTCGCCCGCGCCGGCCGTGCCCGTCCCGGCATTGCCCGTCGGGTTCAACGCGACGCGCCCGTCGGGGGCTGCGATGAGCGTGCGCGCGCCCTTCAGGACGAGGATGACCTCGTGCGCGACGGCGAAGTCTCTGGCAGCCTGCACGCGGTCGGCGAGCGAATCCTCGTCCGCGCCCGTGAGACGAAGCATCTCGCCGGGGTGCGGCGTGAGGATGAGCGGGGCATCGTGCGTGCCGCGCAAGCCCGCAGGCCAGGGAGCGAGCGCGTTCAGGGCGTCGGCGTCAATGACGACCGGAGCGGAGCGGCGTTCGACCATGGCGCGCACGAGGCGGCGGACGGGTTCGGCGGAAGTAAGCCCGGGGCCGATGGCGAGCGCGTCGGCGCGTGTGGCGAGTTGCAACGCCTCCTCGATAGCAGCTTCGCTCAAGGTGCGTTCGTCCGCGTGCGTGCCCGCCGGCTTCTCACTCATCGTCTCGGACAGTTCGGCCGTCATCACTTCAGGCATCACGCGCGCGGCGACGGCCGGCAGGGCGGACGCAGGTGTGGCGATGGTGACGAGTCCCGCGCCGGAGCGCATCGCCGCATCGCTGCACAGGACGGCCGCACCGGACATACGGCGTGAACCCGCGATGATGAGTGCGTGGCCGTGCGTGTTTTTATAGGAGCCGGGGCGGTAGCGCGTTTGTTCGAGCCAGATGCGCGCGTCCACGGCTTCGGTGAGGAAAAGTTGCGAGTCCGCCGCTTCGAGGAGCGCGGCCGGAGAGCCGATTCCTGCGACGATCAATTCACCGTTGAAGAAAGAGGCTGGTGGCAGGACGTTGGCCGGCTTGGGCGCGGTGAAGGTGACTGTCAGATCGGCTTCGACGGCGTGGCCGATCAATTCGGCGGCGTCCGCGTTGAGACCGGAGGGCAGATCGAGCGATACGATCAAGGGGCGACGCTCAACGCGCACGGGGCGTGCTGCTCTGATTTGCGCGAGATGCGCGGCGACCTTCGCATGGATGCCTTCGAGCGGGCGCGTGAGACCCGTGCCGAACAAAGCATCGACGATGACGTCGTAGTCTTTACGCGCCGCTTGAAACGCCTCCCACGTCGCTTCGTCCGCACATTCAGCGAAAGACAGGTGCGATGCCGCTCCGCTTTCCGGCGCGACGGACGCGAGTTGGCGTGCGATCTCGAAGTTTGTGCGGGCGTCGCCGCGCGCCTCCTCGACGCGGCCGAAGAGTATGACTTCGACGCGTGCGCCTTTGAGCGAGAGAATGCGCCCCAGCGCAGCACCGTCACCGCCGTTGTTGCCGCGCCCGCAAAGTATGAGCAGGCGGAGGCCGGAAACGTCTTCGGAGAATCGGGAAAGAATGGCGCGCGCGGATGCGTTTGCGGCCGTCTCCATGAGCAGGAGCGATGGTGTGGCGTAGCGTTCCGTGGTCAGGCGGTCAATCTCGCGCATCCCGGCGGCTGTTATCACTTTTAGCACAGCGCGGATGATAAGGAGAGAATTACTTGCGGGTCAATGAATTAATGAATACAGAGACGGCCTCAGCCTAAAAGCGCTAAAACAGGCACAAAAAAAGAGAGCCGTTCGCTCTCTCATCTCCACTTCGTCCGTGCCTGCCGCTAACCTCTCGCCGTCCTGTTGTAATCAAAGAAAATGTTGAATGGTCGGAGTTCTCCAGAAAAATTGTCGAAATTGTTGGAAAGTGAAAAATCGCGAAAAAAAACGCCAAAAACGGCGGGTAAAAGTAAACGAGCCGGATTAGTTAAAACTAATCCGGCTCGTTTTTGCCTGCGACTGAAAAGCGTTGTACGGACGTGTGCGCCGGGAGAGGGGCGAAAATATCCGTCTGAGCGCTTAATTCTCCGCGTTTTTGCGCCGTTTGCGGATGCGTGCGGCGACGCCTGCCAGACCCGTGCCGAGCAAGAGCATGGTTGCCGGTTCGGGAACCGCCGTCTGATTGCCGGACAGGCCGGCCGTCAGGTTGGCCGTATCGCCGGACTGGACGAAAACATTCGGCAGCGTGATGGAGAAGGAACCGCTCCCGCTCGCGTTGGAGAACGTGAACGTCTGCACCGGATTGTCGAACACGATGCTGATTCCGCCGACGTTGGGCGTCGAAATAGTGCCCGAAACAGTCGCGGTGAAAGTTGTGGCCTGACCGCCTTCGATGCCCGACGGGCTGGTGAAGGTCAGGTTCAGCGTGAAAGTGCCGTTCACAGGCGTTTCGCCGACGGCTGAAGACAGAATGAAAGTGCCGATGCGGTCAGCACCGCTGAACGAACCGACGCCGCCGGCAGTCGTCGCCGTGAAGTTGTTGCCGGTGAAAGACAGGAAACTGGCGGCCGTGCCGGTCACGGTTCCTGATGAAGTGCCTGTAACCGTCACCGGGTCGGCTTTAACGACCTGGGCGGCACCAAAGATAGCGAGTAGAGCAATGCTCATGGCGAACGGTTTGAGCATCGTAGCGAAATTTTTCATGGTGTAACTCTGCCTCCGTGGACCCTTTTACGGAAATCTGAAGTAATCTCAAAGCCCTCTGGCCTCGAATCCGGCGCAGCATGCCGGATCGACGCGGGACTAGAACGCGCTAGAGCGTAAGTAGAGCGATGCCGGAGCAATTTTCAAAGCATCCTCTCACAAAATCAGGGGCGGAGCAAACCCTTGATCTATCTTCCCAGACGGCGAGGCGGCGCCAGGCCTTTTACCGTCGAAATCTTTGAATTTCAACCCTTTAACTGCGTGTAAAGACTCAATAGCCAGATGTTTCCAGAAAAATCCCGTCTTTACCTAAAGAATTTGGCGAGCCGAACTCTTGAAGAGAGGCTCGCCAAATTCTTTTTAACTGTAAGAGATGATACGACCTTGTCGCACTTGAACAATCCTTACACGTTCTCGGACGAGGCTGAATCCTGAGCCGCTTTGCGTCTGCGACGAATGCTTGCCGCCGCGCCGGCGAGACCGGAACCCAGCAGGAGCATCGTGGCCGGTTCGGGCACGGGCTGGGGATTGACGTTAATCACAACGCTCTCGTCGCCGGGCTGGATACCCTGGATACGCGCAAAGATTAGTTCTGAAATTTGCTGCGCGGTCAGTCCGGCGAAGTTGCCCGTGACGGTGAAAGTTGCGCTCGTGCCCGCCGCGATGCCTTCGGAGACCGTGCCGCCGCCGAAGTTTTTACCGGTTATCAGCGCGAAGTCGAGAGTGTTAGTCGCGGTCTGAGGGCCCGCCTGAGCCTTAACTTCACTTTTGATGGCGAAGTCGGGGTCAGTTGTGCTGGTCAGCGTGAAGCTGCCACGGGTGCTGCCGGGCAAATTGAAGCCGATAGCGGTAATGGAGCCGGTGTTTGAAGTGTTGTTGATCGTGAAAGTGAAGGAATTGCCCGTCAGGGTGAAGTTTGAAACTGTCGCCGTGATGACAGGCGTGAAAGCGGCAGTGGCCGTATTCGTCGTGACCGCGTCGGCCTTGGCGATAACGCTGAGGGTCAACATCATAACGGCAGCGGCGCTGGTTAATAGCATTTTGCGAATCATCTCTTATTCTCCTCTTGAACTATTTGTGACCTCGTAACATGAGAGAACTTCTAAACCATAGTGATATATGGCTTTCCCCACTATGTTTCGAGGTTTTCTTGTTTCTTCTGTGTAAAGTAAACCCACAATGCCGCTGGATTTCCTAAAAATAGAATGAAATCTTAATAATCGGGTTGGAGGGGCGGACGTGCCACAGCGCGCGCCAGTTACCCAACCGGAAAGTAGAGACCGTTCCGGCGAATTTTCTCACAGGAAAGGACGTTTTATCTGCGACCGAAAGGCAGGAAGCGCGTGAAGCGACCGACAACGGTACGCGCCTCTGGCAATTTGAACAGGGAGGTGATAGCGAAATATAGAAGTCCGTAAGGGACAAGAATGAGGGCGGCCAGGAGGAGCGGGTGGCGTCTTCCGATAAGGAGTTTGATGCCCCAGGCGACGGCTGCGCTCAGGAGCGCGGCGAGCCAGAGTTTCGCGATGTAGGGGAGGGGCAGACCCGTGCGGCCGATGCGTTGGTTGAGCGTGCGCCGGAGGAGAAAGAACTCGACCCAGCCTGCCATGCCGGAGGCGACCGTCAGACCGGCGACGCCCCAGCGCTGGTCAATTCCGAGCAGGGGCGGAAGATACAGCGCGAACAGGATGCCGAGGCTGATGGAGAAGACGATGCGCAGCACGGCGTAGCGCAGGGGCGTGCGCGTGTCGTGCAGTGCGTAGTAAGTAGAGGAGTAGAGGCGTCCGAGCGTGGAAGCGAGCAGGCCGGTGGCCGAGCCGGCGACGATGCCCCAGACGTACAGCACGTCGCTGTCGGTGAATCTGCCGGTGCGGTAGAGGACGCCGACGATGATGTCGCCGAGTGCGACGAAGGCCATCGCCGAGGGAACGATGAAGAAGGCTATTTGTCTGAGGCCGCCATCGAGGCGTCGGCGCAACTGCCCGGCCACCTCCGCGACGCTCCCCGTCGCACTCGACATCGCGGGAAGTTCCGCCGCCGACACCGACATGCCGAAGAGACTGACGGGCAGCGTGTAGATGCTCTGCGCGAAGGTGAGGGCTGAGACCGCGCCGATGGGCAGGTAGCTTGCCAGCAGTTGATCCACGAAGGCGCTGATCTGGATAACTCCCCGGCTGATGAAGACGGGGAGGAAATTTCTGACGACGGTGCGCAGGTGCTGCGAGGCGAAGTTGAAGGTCAGGCGCAGACGCTTGACGAGGCCGAGCACTGTCGGGAGTTGCACGCCGAACTGCAACGCGCTCCCGATGACAGACCCCCACGCGGCCATCAACGCGAGACGTGCGCCGAACTCCTCGTTCAACATTTGTCCGCCCGACTGCCAGCCGCCGAATCCGACGAGCGCGGCGATGATGGCGAAGTTCCAGATGATCGGCGCGGTGTAGGAGAGGAAGAAGCGGCGGTGGCTGTTGAGCACGCCGAGACACCAGGCGGAGAGGACGAGCAGACCCGCGCCCGGAAAAAATATCCTGACCAGCCTGAGCGTCAACTCCCGACGTTCGCCTTCAAAACCCGGCGCGATGACGTTGATGAGGTAGGGCGTGGCGAGCACGCCTCCGACGACGAGCACGGAGGTCACGAGCGCGAGCAGGGTGAAGACCGCCCAGGCCAACTTGTCCGCTTCTTCTTCGTCGCCCTTCGCGAGCAGGTTCGCATAGACGGGAATGAAGGAAGCGGAGAGCGCGCCTTCGCCGAAGGCGTTTTGCAGGAAGTTGGGGATGCGAAAGGCCGCGTCGAAGGCGTCTTTGGCGAATGAGTTGCCGAAGTAATAGGCAAAGACGCGCTGGCGCACGAGGCCGACGATGCGGCTGAGCAGAATCCCCGCGCCGACGAGGAAGGCATATTTGCCGGACGACGCGGACGCTTCGCGCTCGCTTTTAGCGACGACGCTTTCGGCCGGAAACTGACCCGTCGCCGCCCCGACCGGAGACTCCGTCTCGCCCGCGACCGTGCTCGCCTCTTCCAGCCGCGCCTCCACCTTGAACGCTTCGCCCTGCTGGAACGCTTCGCCCCGCTTGGACGCTTCGCCCCGACTCTGTGCAGGGGATTCGCTTTGTGTGTCGGCGGGTGATCCGGCGTCGCGGTTCGCCGCCGGGTCGCCCGCGGTCGGCTTGTCCTCTGGCTCCTGGGTCATGCGTGTGTTTAGAGTTCGTAGTCTTTGATCTTGGTGAGCAGGGTTTTGTAACTGACGCCGAGGGTTTCGGCGGCGCGCGTTTTGTTGCCGTCGTGCGCGCGCAGAGCTTCGGCGATCTTGCGGCGTTCGACGAAACTGACGGCGCGCTCGGCCGCTTCCGCCAACCCGCCGGATAAGTCCAGCCCGGCGAACGCTTCGGTTGACTGCGTGTCTCTTTCGCCCGCGCGCGCGATTGGCAGGCTGAGGTCGCGCGCATGAAGCGTCGAAGTGTCCGCGAGGATGCAGGCGCGCTCGATGGCGTTCTCCAACTCGCGCACGTTGCCCGGCCAGGCGTGCGCGCCGAGGAGCGCGAGCGCGTCATCGGAGAGCGCGGCTTCGCGCCCGCGCAATTCTTTGCCGAATTGCGCGGCGAAGTGTCGGGCGAGCAGGGCGACATCCTCGCCGCGCGCGCGCAGAGGGGGAATCTCGATGGGGAAGACCGCGAGGCGGAAATAGAGGTCGCGCCGGAACTCGCCGGCCTCCGCGGCTTGCTGGAGTTCGCGGTTGGTGGCGGCGACGATGCGCACGTCCACGGGCACGGGCATGCGCCCGCCGATGCGATCCACGGTCTTCTCCTCGATGGCGCGCAGGAGTTTGCCCTGCACTGCGAGCGGGAGTTCGCCGATCTCGTCGAGGAAGACCGTGCCGCCCGTGGCGAGTTCAAACTTGCCGGGGCGTCGTTCGGTCGCGCCGGTGAACGCGCCTCGCTCGTGGCCGAAGAGTTCGGATTCGATCAGGGTTTCGGGGATGGCCGCGCAGTTGATGGCGACGAAGGGTTGGTCGCGGCGCGGAGAGAGGTGATGCACGGCGCGCGCGAAGAGTTCTTTGCCCGTGCCGGATTCGCCGAGCAGGAGGACGGTGGCCTCGGTCGTGGCGACACGCTGCGTTTCGGCCACGGCGCGTTTGATCGCGTCGGACTCGCCGATGATGCGCGGGAAGCCGTAGCGGCGCGACCACTCTTCGCGCAGCAGTATGTTCTCGGTGCGCAGGCGCGCCTGTTCGAGGGCGCGGCCGATGAGCAGGAGCAGGTGGTTCGAGTCCACGGGCTTTTGCAGAAAGTCGTGCGCGCCGTCTTTCATCGCCTGCACGGCCTCGTCAATCGAGCCGTAGGCGGTCATCAGGACGACAGGCACGTCCGGGTCGGCGGCGCGCGCGGCGTGGAGCACGTCGAGACCGGAGCCGTGCGGCATACGCAAATCCGTGAGCACGAGGCGATAGGGCGCGCGCGAGATTTCGGCGGCGGCCTCGCGCGCATCGGCGCACTCGGCGACGCTGTAGCCCGCGTGCTCCAGCGTCAGGCGCAGCACGCGGCGCAAACTGTCTTTATCTTCGACGAGCAGAATATCAGGCATAAAAGCAGAGGTCAGAGGTCAGAAGTCAGAGGTTAGTGAAAGACGAATTTCTTACTGACCTCTGACTTCTGACCTCTAACCTCTGACCTCCGACGTGTGCATCGTTCAACATTCGGCGCGCGCGTGTCAAGTTAATGGTTCGTGACGGGACGAGAGAAAACGCGTGGCGGGACGAGAGAAAACGGGCGCGCGCTCCTTGAATGAAGCGCGCGCCCGCCGGTCTGTTCGGGTGGCCGAAGCGTTATCTTTCGGCGATGCCCGTGATGGTGATGCCGACCCCGCGGTTGGCTTCGATGATGGCCGCCCAGTCGAATTGAAAATCGGCGTTGCCGCCGCCCGCCACGTCGAAGGTGGGCGCGCCGAAACCGCCGGGGCCGTTGCGGTTGAAGTTTGCCACCATCCACGCGCCGCGCACATTGGCGTTGCCGCCGCCCGAGCGAGTTACGTGGCCGTTGCCCATGACGAGAATAATGCCCCGGAAGGCACTATTGCCCTTGAGCACCAGATTGCCCGTCACGACGAGGAGGCCGCCGCCGCCGTCCAACTCGCAGTTGTTATCGACGAAGGTGAAGCCGCCGGTGTCGTAGTTACCGGCGACGCCGCTAAAGGGCGCGTTGAAGTAGCGATCCTGCGCCTGGGCTGTGGCGCGCAGCCCGCCCTTCCCATTTACGCCGTAAAGGAATTCGCGCGCCGCATCGGCCGTGCGTAAAAAGTCCGGGGTGACGACCGGGGGAGGGGGCGAGGAAGGTATGGGCGAGGGAGATACCCACGGCTGCGGCACCGGAGCCGGATCGGCAACCATGGACGCCGGGATGGTGTGATCGAGGATGGCTAATTTGGGATCGCCCGGCTGAGCCGGCGGAACGGGCTGCACCGTCGAACCTTTTGAGATGCCGTCGTTGACCGCAGTCCAGTCGTGCCGGGTGATGGCTACGGCGGGAGCAACGGGCTGCTGTCCCGAAGCGTCCACGCCGATGTATGTTTTAGCGTTACTGCTTCCCAGATCGAAAGTCGTCGTGACGGCCGGATCGTCCGAGCCGCGAATGCAGATGGGCGCGGGCGGACGGATGGCGAAGTTGAAGTTGTCGACGGTCATCTCCAGGTGCTTGCGCGCGCCTTTCGGCCCGTGGCCGACGGAGGAGATGACGACCCGGCGCGGCTCGGGGGCGGTGATGGAGACCGGAATATTGGTGTTTGCTCCGGGGGAGACCGCCGCGTTGATGGGCAGCGGGGTGGTGAGTTGCATAACCGTACCGCCGAGGACAGCGGTCGCCTCGTTGAACGTCATGACGATATTCTTGGTGCCCAGCGCATCGACGCTGAACAGCACTCTGCCCGTGACGGTGTAAGCGGCAGGCCACGGCGATATCTGGCTGATGTTCAGGGTGAGAGTTGTATTAAAGTTGACGGGTATTCCGGGGGTGTAGGTGGCGTTGATAGTTCCGAGAGTGCCGGTGGCCGTCGGGGAAGCCGGGACGTTCGTGGGTGGCGGCGGAGTGTATGTGATCGTTGCGCCGCTGATGGACAGCAGGGTCGAGTTGTTGCTGAACCTTCCGAGCACCTTGAAGCCGACGTTCGAACTGTTATCCGGGTCGCGGAGCGAGATGCTGTAGGCCGTGCCGTTCAAGGGGCTGTAGTTGGGCGAGATGGCGACGCGATCCGGGAAGTTCGGGTTGTAGTTCAGCCAGCGCGAAAGGCGCAGCGGAAAGGGAGTGCCGTCCGCCCTCGTCGCAGGGTCGCCGGCGGCGTTCGAGGTGGCGCGCGTCACGGCGCGGCGCATGTTGATCTTGTCCGCGTCGGGAATCGTCCCGCCGGGGGCGGGAGGGGTCGAACCGTTCGGCGGCTTGTTGCCGCGCAGCACGTTCAGCGTGTCTTCCAGTCCGGTCTCGGCGGCATAGTATGCCTGCGCTTCGGGGCCTGAATCATAGACCGTTCCCGTCGTCATCGCCGTCGTCATGATCAACGCCCCGCCGGCGGCCAGCAACAGCATCGAAATGAGCAGCATCATGATCAGCGCCGCGCCGCGCTCGTTACGGCGGCGGTCATGGCGAGAGGCCGGGTTTCGTTGTTTCTGTCTCTTCATGTGTTCAACCCCGTCGGAAACGACAGGTCGGTCGCTTCCAGCAGCTTTTTTAAAACATGTCCAATTGAGCGTTGCGCAAAGTAACGTCCGACGAGAGCGTGAGCTGCCCCGGCGCTTGATAACCGCTCGCCCCCCGCCTGCCGACCTCGTTCATAGTTACCCAGAGGCGGATGTTGATGCGCGCCGTGTTGGCGATATCGGCCGTCACGTTGCCGGTCGCATCGAGGAAACTAAACTGCACGCCGTCGATGCGGTTGGCGAGCACCACGGAGTCGCCCGTGATCAAGTCGCGGCGCACCAGGAAGCTGTTCGATCCGTCCTGTACGAACTGGAACTTGATGGCCTCGTCGGCCAGCGCGATCTGCGTGTTGGGAGCGCCGCCCGTCATGAATGCGCCCTCCGCGTTGAGATTGGTGACGAAGGTGATGGCCTGCGCGTTGCAGTCTTCGGGGATGAGGCCGTTGGCCGGGACGGCCTTCGTGCCGCCGGGCGCGGAATAAGTCAGATTCTTCGGCAGTTGATAACCGGCGTTAGCCACCTCGCGCGTGATGATGTTGAGCGCGCGGCGCGCGTCGCTCGTGCCTTCCGAGCGCTGGTCTTCGCGTGCGCGCACGTTGAACGCGCTCGTCAACAGGGTGGTGGCCGCGCCCATGATAAAGATCATCACGGCCATTGCCACGAGCAGTTCCATGAGCGAAAAACCGGCTTCTTTGTTTGTGGGCTGTGGGGTGTGCTGCATGAGCTTTCTTCTCCCTCTGTCATGGCGCCGCGCGTCCCACGCCTGCGCTCTCTCTAAACTCCGGCGCGCGTGCGCTCTTTAACTTCTTCGCGCGCGGCTCTCTGCGCTCTCTACTTCCTGAAAGGGCCGTTGGCGGGGCTGCTGCGGCGGAAAACGATCTCGACGGGATTGACGTTATCCCACGAAGCCGCACCTTTGTTGTTGATGGACACGACGCGAATCCTGATCTGTTTCTGCGTCGCCGTGGCGGCGGCCGCGCCGATGGGGAAGGGTACGATCTCGGTCTGTATCTGGTAGTAGCTACTGCCGGCGGGCGCGGCGGGCAGAGCCGTGCCGCTCGTGATCGTCGTCGCCGTGCCCGTGAGGGTCGCGGTTTCGGGCGTCGGGGTGCCGAAATCAAGGCGCGCGTCGTAGTAGTCGATGGTGTGCAGCAGTTCGAGTCGTTGCTGCGCGATAGCCATGGCGTTCGAGCGTTGCGTCCCCCCGGAGTTGTAACGCACCGAGTAGAGAAACAGCGAACTCGCGCCCAGACCCACCACCAGCATCACGAGCATCGCGACGGCGGTTTCGATCAGGGTGAACCCTTTGTTGTTCATTCGTTGGCGCTTCATGTTCCGTCTCTCCTGACTAATTGGTGATGTTGACTCTGACCGTGATATTCCCGCAGCTCGTTGAGCTGAAGATCGCGTCATACGAGAAGCCTGCATTGTTGCGGAGCGAGGACAGCGTGAAGATGGTGTAGCCGCCGAGCGGCACGGTGGCCGAGCCGGGGCTGACGGAGAGTTCGTTTGAATTGCTCGACGTGGCTGTCACGGGAACGCCGGCCGAGGCATTCTGGAAGTAGATGGCGACCTGTCCGGAGCTGGCCTTTTTAACGTTAATGCTGGTGCCCGGATAGACTTTCATCTGGCATTGCGCCGCTCCGCCGCCGCTGCCGCCGGTTGGCGTGGGCGTCGGGCTGGGCGTGGAAACCGGGGTGGGCGTCGGCGTCGGGTTAGGCGTCGGCGTCGGGTTGGGCGTCGGCGTGGGCGTCGAATTTGGGGTGGGCGTCGGGTTAGGGGTAGGGGTTGGATTGGGCGTCGGTGTTCCGAGGGGCGTCGGTGTTCCGAGGGGCGTCGGCGTGGGGATCGGCGTCGGGGTCGGGTGAGGGGTCGGCGCGTTGAAGCCCGACGAGTTCGAGTTGACGGTAGGCGTATAGACGCCGTCGTTGAGCGTCACGTCGCCGAAACCGGAAATTGCGACCGGGGTCACGTAATTGCGATCCGTGGGATTGTCGTTCGGGCGCGTGTTGTTGACGATGAGGAAACCGCGGTCGCCGTCGGTGCGTCCGCGCCAGTTGAAGCGGACGACCGCACCGATGTCCGGGGCGTTGAAGTTGATGCCATCTTCCAATCTGATCGTGCGGGCGATGGGGGTGCCATTGTTGTTGAAGTCGAGAAAGACGGAATAGCTGTTGGCATCGAGAATCGTGACGGAGGCGAAGGGAATCTCCGTCCCGTCGGCGCGGCGACGCACGGAGTCCACGCGCGCGCGCTCCAGATAACTGGCGAACAAGCGCGCCGAGTTGATGCGCCGCTGCGACGCGCGCGCCGACGTCACGCCCATCAGCGCCACGGTCGCGAGCACGCCGATGACGGCGATCACGACCACCATCTGTAGGAGCGTGAAGCCGCCCTCTCGCCGTCGCCGCGAAATCGCTCTCAACTGTTCCTGAGTCAACTGGTTCATCACTGCCTCCACAAAAAAGCCCTTATTCACCGATTCATCCGCAAGGCTCGGAGGGCATTTCGCCCCCAACCCTTATGGCAAAGGCAATGCCACGCGGCCGGGAGCGGCTTTTCAAGGTCTTTCGCCCCGTTCGTCGTTGACGCACGTGCCGCACGCGTCACTTTAAGTAACAAAACTGGAAGCGGCCTACACATGCCCGCGCCCGTCCGAATCGCCACGTCGCGCGGTACGAACCTTCGTTACACACTTTGTCACCAATGGAAACATCGGGGAGTTTCGCGGGCTTGACCCTGTCCACGTCGCCGCGGCGCGTACGTGACGGCAAGTGAAAGTGTGCCCGTTGTTTGAGGTGAGAAGTTGTCGGCCGTCCAGCGGGCGGCGCAACAATTGCAATGTTGACCGTCGCGTCGCCGGAAGCGGGCGCGACGGCCGTCCTCGACTTTATAAGTCGGGCAGCCGCGCGCCACGCGACGGGCGAAGCGAACAAGGGCAGGTGAGAGGGAACTACTGCGAGGCGCAATGTGCGGCGCGTGTGCGACTGCTGCTCTCGACAGCCCCGATCACACGGGAGAAACAAAAGGATCGTCCGCTTGCGCGCGGTGCCGCACGCCATGCGCGGGTCGGACGAAAAAGCGCCCCGGCGACTCTCAGGCCGCCGGGGCGCGCATTTTTTGAAACGATGAACGCGGAACGATGAACGATGAAGTAAAAGCGCTTGTCTTTACTTCATCGTTCATCGTTCCGCGTTCATCATTTAGTTCGAGTTCGGTTCAAACTCCGACGCCTCGGCCTGCTCCACTTCGGTATCGGAGAGACGCATGGCGAGCGTGTGGGGCGAGTAGGCGAAGGGCGCGGGGCCGCCGCGCGCGAATTGTATGCTGGAGACGAGGCGGTCTTGCCCTTCGCGGAAACGCGAGACGTTGCCGCGCTGGTTGAAGATGATGAATAGGAGCGTCTCGCCGGACTGCGTGCGCATCTGGCCGGCGAGCGCACTCGCGCCGCCGTCGGTGCGTCCGAGCGTGCCGGTCTTGCCGATGACGCTGCCGCGCGCAGTGCCGAACGTGTACCGCTTCCGCAACGTGCCCGGATCGATGCCCGCGACCGGCATGATGTCCGAGGGCGACAAATTGTGCTTCGCCAGTTCCTTCAACAGCCCGCGATAAACTTTCATCATCGAGCGGGGCGACAGGCGGTTGATCCCGAGGCCGCTCGTCGAGGAGAGGCGCACGTCGCCGGGCGCGAGCCCGACTTTGCTGATGAGAAAATGCTGGACGCCCGGCGCGCCGCCGAGAAAGTCGCCGAGGCGTTCGGCCATGAAATTGTTCGAGTAGCAGAGCAGCACTTTGAGCACGTCAACCAACTTGCTCGAACGATGCATGAGCAGCATACGCGCCTTCGGCGGGACGGCCGCGACGTACACCGCGCCCAACACGGCGACGCTCGGAACCGCCTGCGTGGCCGTCGTGTCGGCGTGCGCGAGTCGCTGCTCGTTCTGCCACGCGCGCGTGGCGGCGGCCGGGCGGCGCGTGACATCGAGCGTGTCGTAGAAAATTTCGCCGGAACGTATCGCCGACCAACCGAAGTTCATCGTGAATTTCGGCGGCACGATAAGGTCGCCGGTCACGGTGCGGATGCCGAGGCGGTTCAACTCGCGCGCGATGGCGACGGCGTGTTCGTAATGTAACGAAGGGTCGCGCCCCGACACGATGAGGTCGCCCGTGATCGTGCCCGTAGCTTGATCGAAAGTCCCGTTCGTCCAGACGACGGTCGAGAAGCGATAGTTGGGGCCGAAGGTTTGCAGGGCGTGATAGGCCGTGGCGAGTTTGACGACCGAGGCCGGGTTGTACTGTTGATTCGCCGCCTGCTCCATCACGACTTTCCCATCGAGCGTTTCGACGAGCACGCCCTGCGTGTAGAAGGCGGGCGTTGGCTGCGGAGCCAGATCGCTCGCGATGTCGGGCGATGCGGTTCCGACGGGCGGCGTCCCCGGCCACGTGGAGACGACATAGGGCGTCGCTGACGGCAGCGGTGCGGGCGCGTAATCATCCTGCGCCGAAGTAACCGCGCTGAAGAGCGAGAGCAACAACCCCGACGCCAAAAACAATTGTCCGACTTTTGATCTGATCATTCTTATCCTCTGTCAATTGTTTGGGGGCAATCGCATCATAGCACGGAAGAGCCGGCTTCGGGTTCGCGCCGTTCATTCAAAGGGGAGGGTGAACGCGACATGTAAGATGCTCACAGGGCGCGCGGGGGATGTATGCGCGTTACTCCGAGATAAAAGTCGAAGGGCGCGAAACTTCCAGACGGCAAACTCGTTGACAATGCCGCGAACGCGCTCCTAGAATCCGAATTGTTAATCGCGCCCACGCAATTGACAATCCGGCAACCTACACCAAGCTGACAGTGCGTCGAGATCAACAGCCCGTCACCATCGAGCGGATACGCGAGACTCACGCGGCGCGCGGCGACGAGATTCGCCGCCGCCTCGCCGAGTTTCAGGAGGTGCGGCGGCAGGCTTCGGACGAGCGTTTGTGGGAAGAATTGGTCTTCTGCATCTTCACGGCGGGCGCGTCGGCGCGCATGGGCTTGCGTTCGGTCGAGGCGGTGCGCGCGCTGCTCGCCGGGGGGGCGCACGAGGAACTGGCGTGCGCGCTCGGCGGCGTGCATCGCTACCCGAACTCGCGTTCCGGTTACATCGTCGTCACGCGCGACTACCTGCGCGAAGATTGCGACATGCGGCTCCGCGAACGACTGGAGAGTTTCACAGACCCGCTCGCACGCCGCGACTGGCTCGCGCGCGAACGCCGCATCAAGGGTCTCGGATATAAAGAAGCGAGCCACTATCTGCGCAACGTCGGTTTTCGCGGCTACGCCATTCTCGACAAACACATCCTGCGCAGCCTCGCCGAACTCGACGTGATCGAATCACCGACGCCGCCGACAACCCGCGCACGCTACCTTGTCATCGAAGAGGCGCTACAACGCTTTGCCGCAAGCCTCCGGATAGATTTCGACGAACTCGACCTCGTGCTGTGGTCTATGAAGACCGGAGAAATTCTTAAATGATTTCGGATTTCGGATTGCGGAATATGGATTAAAGAAGGCAACTGCTTTTGTCTTCTAATCCGCATTCCGCAATCCACCTTCCGCATTCCCGAAGGGGGTGGCCGAAAGATGAAAAAACTCAGCCGTGTAGTGTGTGGCAGTTTGGCTGCCCTGTGTGTCTGTGTGGCGCTCGGCGGTGGGAACATGTGCGCGGTGGCGGCCGCGCCGTTCGGCAAGGGCGATAAGGAGCGGGAGAAGGCTGCGCGCGCGCTCCGGCAGGGCGAGTTTGAAGAAGCCGGGAAACTTTATCGCGCGCTCGTCGAGCGCGACCCGAAGGACGTGGCGGCGCGCCTCGGTTTGAGTTTCGCTTTGTTGAAGCAACGCAATTTGCGCGACGCCTACGATCACGCCGCGCGCGTCCTCTCCCTCGACCCGACTTCGGCGCGCGCCCACGCCCTTATCGGCTCGGCGATGCTGGCCTCCGGTGATTTCAAGCATTCCGTCGAAGAGTTTCGCACCGCGCTCGCCTTCAGGGAGGATGAAGCGTTGGCTATTGCGGGGCTTTCGATGATCAACTTCTATGAGAACCGTGTGGCCGTCGCGCTGGCGGGCTTGCGTCGCGCAGTCTATCTCGACCCCGGCGAACCCGATTACGTCTTCTCCTTCGCGCAGGCCGCCGCGCGCTCCGAACGTTACCGCGAGGCGGCCGATGCCTACGAGCACTTTCTGCGCATCGCCCCGCGCACAGACGCCGACCGGCGCGCGCGCATCCGTGGCCTGATCGACTTCCTGCGCTACCTCGGCTCACAACGCCAGCTCTACCAGACAGGCGGTGCGACGCATGCGGCCATTCCGTTTGAACTCGTCAACAGCCGCCCCATCGTCAACGTGCGCCTCAACAACTCGAAGACTCCGCTGCGCTTCGTCGTGGACACGGGATCGGGCATGTGCGTCCTCTCGACGCGGACGGCCGGGCTGATGAACATCAAGCCCGTCGCGCAGGGCGGCCTCGCGCGCGCCGTCGGCGGCGGCGGCCGCTTCGAGATCGTCTATGGCTTCCTCACGTCGCTGCAAATGGACGAGGTGCGCGTCGATAACGTGCCCGTGTACATACGTGAATTCAATTACCAGCAGGAACCCGTGGACGGTTATATCGGCCTTTCCATTCTCGCCAAGTACATCGCCACGTTCGACTACAGCGCGCAGGAGATGACCCTCGTGCGCCAGCCGGAACGACACGCGCCCGTGCGTGCCTTCGCCGATACCATCGTCCCGCTCAACTCGAACCACGTCGCGTCGGATGCGTCCGAGGCGCAGTCCCCGGTCACGGCGCTCATCGCCACGCCCACCGCGCCGCAAACTACCAAACCGGCAGGCGCGGCGGGCGCGAGCCGCAGTTATGAAGTCCCGATCCGTTCCACGTCGAGCGGGTTCTGGAGCAGTTCGGTTATGCTGGAGGGAATCGAGAAACCGCTCAACTTCATCGTGGACACCGGCGCGAGCATCTCCGTCGTCTCGCAGGAACTCACACGCACACAGGACATGTCGCGCTTCGAGCAGAAGACGCGGCTCAGAGTGTTCGGCGCGGCGGGCGTCTCGGAAGACGTGGTGACGCTCCTGTTGCCGCGCGTCTCGTTCGGCGATTACACGCACGCGAATCTCACCGCGGCCGTGCTCGACATGTCGGCCATCAACGAGACCTCCGGCTTCGAGCAGACCGGCATCATCGGCGGCAACATCCTGCGCCACTTCCGCGTGACCTTCGATTTTCAACGCGGACTCGTGCGGCTCGACCCGCCGGCGAACGCCGACCCGCCCGCGCCCGCGACGCGCGACGCCAACATCACGCCCGCCTCGGGGGCAACCCCGTGAAGCAGAGTCTCTATCTGGAAACGTCGGTCGTGGGCGCGTATCTCGACAACGGCGAGCCGTTCCGGCGCGACCTGACGATTCGCTGGTGGGAGCATGAGATGTCGGAATATCGCGCCACCATTTCGCCGCTCGTCACGCGCGAACTCGAACGCCTGCCCGAACCTCACCGCACGGCCTACCTCAAACTCGTCGCGCCGCTCGAACAGCTTGAGTTGACGGACGAGGCCACCATCCTCGCCGAAGGCTACATCTCACGCGGCATCTTTCACCGCAAGTACATCGCCGACGCGCTGCACGTCGCGGTTGCCTCCGTGCATAAAATAGATTATCTAGTTACCTGGAACTTCGGGCATCTGGCGAACGTGCGGAGACAGGCGCGCATCCGTCTCTTCAACACCGCCGCCGGCTTCTACGTGCCGATGATCGTCACGCCGGAATTTCTGGTGTCGGAGTTGACCGAAAAGGGTGACAGGTGACAGGTGACAAGTTGAAAAAAATTCTTTAACTTGTCACCTGTCACCTGTCACCTGTCACTAGTTATTCTTATGTATCGCAAACCGAGATTTCTGGAAGAGTTGCACGCCATTCGCGAGGAGATGTCGCGCGAGGCCGATTACGACGTGGAACTGTTCGCCGAGATGACGCGCACGGGCGCGCAACCCGAGCACGGCCCCGAGCGCAACATCCGCGGTTTCAAAAGCCGCGCGCCGCGCGCGGACGACTCTCAGGTCAAACCCCTACGGCAACGAAAGCGGATCGCAGGAGGTTAGAGGTCAGAGGTCAGAGATCAGTTAAAGACAAACTGCTTTTACTAACCTCTGACCTCTAACCTCCGACCTCTGTATTAATCATGGAAGAGACTTTTGAAGCCATCGGGCTGGATGTGCCGAGCGAGCGGGATTTCAATCATCTCGCGGAGCGCGCGGGCGATCAGGGCGAGCCGTCGCAGTTGCTCAGGCGCGGCGCGGTGCTGCACGGCCGCTGCTGGAAACTGGGCGAGGGGCTGGAAGTCTGGACGGTACTTTACGAGTCGGGTACGGGCGACATTTTCTACGCCGACTGCCGCCCCGGTTTCCGCGCGCGCTACACGCAGCGCATCAGCCCCTGGGCTTTGACCGAGTATGACGAAGAAGGCGAGGCCATCGTCCACGGTTATTGCGACGGGACGGAGACGGAAGTCCTCTTCGAGTTGCAGAATCTGACGGAAGTCGGCTTCGAGGGCTTCAACGGGCAGGAGTTGCACGTCGGCCTGTGCGGGCTGGCTTATCGCGCGCGCGTCTGTTCGCGCGAGGAGCGTCCGCGCTGGCAGGCGCTGGAAGAATTTGCGCCCGCGCGCGCCGCGCACGAAAACGATTGGAGCCTGTGCGGCCGCGTGCTCTCCTTCAAGCCGCTGCGCAACCCGCTCTCCGGCGGCGAACTCTACTGGGCTTATCTCGACCTCGGCCATTTCAAACTCGAAGTGCTCATCAACCAACGCTCTTTGCGCGGCGGCGCACTACAGGTCGGCGCGTCGCTCGCGGCCGACGTCTGGCTGCAAGGCCACGTCCTCGACCGCCGCGCCCTGCAATCACGCTACGAGGGTCTCGACCGTTCCATCCGGCAGGCTGAACTCTGGAAGCATTTGAGAAGAAGAAATTAAAAAGAGGCATGTTGAGATGAAAGGCATCCAGTTTGTTACCGACGATAAGGGACAAAAGACCGCGGTTCTCATTGATCTGAAAAAGTATGGAGAGCTTTGGGAAGATTTTTATGACGGCCTGATCGCAGCCCAGCGTGCCGATGAGCCGAGAGAATCCGTTGAATTTGTGAGAAAGAGATTACAGCAAAACACTCAACGTTAAAGTTATAAATCAAAAAGTATAACTGTAGAACTGAATGCCAGTCCTCAAGCGTCTCGCGCTCGCCGCCGTCATTCTCTCCGTCCTCGCCGCCGTCGGCCTCTACTTTTTCAACCAGTATTGGATTCATCGCTTCGACGCGCTCATCGCGCGACAGGCGAGCGTCTACCGCCTCGACCCCGACCTCGTGTGGAGCATCATCTACGAGGAGACCTATTTCAGCCCGTGGAAAATCGGCGAGGACGCAGAGATCGGGCTGATGCAGGTGACGCCCACGGTGGGGCGCGAGTGGGCGGCCGAGACGGGAATGCGCGAGTTTGCACAGCAGATGTCGCGCGACCCCAAAAGCCTGCTCGCTGAACCGGAACGCAACATCCAGGTCGGCTGCTGGTATCTGGAAAAAATCTCGAAAGCCTACCGCGACCTGCCCGACGCCGAGGCGCGCATGGTCGCCGCCTACAACGCCGGGCCGAGCCGCGCCGCCGAGTGGAACCGCGTCGCGCCCGACCAGCCACCGCTCACCTCCGCGCAGTTCGTCGAACGCATTGACATCCCTTCGACGCGCGCCTACGTCTCCTCCATCCTCGCGCGTTACCGCGAACTGAAAGACGCTAAAGGCGGCGGCCGTCCGAAGAAGTGACCTACCGGCAACTGCTCAGGGGCAACGCCAACTTCCGACACCTGTGGTCGGGGCAGGTGGTCTCCGAAATCGGCGATTGGCTGAACAACATCGCCGTCGTCGCCCTCGCGCTCGAACTGGCCGGCGCGGCACATCAGGGACGCGCCATCGCCGTCTATGCCATCGCGCGCCACCTGCCGCTGTTCCTCTTCGGCCCCATCGCGGGAGTAGTGGTTGACCGCACGGATCGGCGGCGCGTGATGATCGCGGCCGACGTTTTACGCGCCGTGCTCGCCGCCGGTTTCCTGCTCGCGCAAAAGTTTTCGTCGCTCCCGGCCATCTACCTTGTGGGCGCGTCGCTGTTCGCCGTCTCGGCCTTTTTCAACGCGGCCAAGCGCGCCACGATCCCCGTCATCGTCACGGAGGCGGACGAACTGCTCGGCGCAAACTCGCTCTCCGCTTCGACCACCGCCGCGACCATCGCCGTCGGCTCCGCGCTCGGCGGACTCGTCGCCACCTTCATCAGCCGCGACCTCGTCTTCCTCCTCAACGCCGCCACCTTTCTCGTCTCCGCCCTGCTGATCGCGCGCATACGCCTGCCGCGCAGGCAAGGCGCGTTAGAACCATCGCCTCCTCTTCGCGCCTTTGCGCCTTTGCGTAAGATTTATCTTTTCTACGGAAGACGACAACGCGCGCAAAGGCGCGAAGGCGCGAAGGAAGACGGAGAAGCAGAGGGAGCGACTAAGGCGTTTGAGATAACTGCGATGGAAACGTCAGGCGGTCGCGCCGCGTCGTCGCAGGGACGCGTGGCTACGATGCAGCATCGCATCGCGGCGGGTTTGCGTCGCGCCTTTGACGAGTTCCGCGAAGGCTTGCGTTATGTCGGACGCGACGGTGTGCTTATGGCGGTCTTTATCGTCGCCGCCGGTTGGGGCCTGGGCAACGGCGTGGCGCGCGCTCTCTACAGCGTCTTCGGCGCGCGGCTCGGCGAGTTGACGGCCGCCGCGTGGGCAACTCGCCCGCGCGACTTCGGCATCTCGGTGCTGTTCGTGGCGATGGGTCTGGGGGGCGTGCTCGGTGCGCCGTTCGCACGCCGCCTCAACGCGGCGGGCGATAGCTTGGGAGCGCGCATGGGAAGCTCGCTTGTGCTCGACGGTTGCGGTCTCGCCCTCTTCGCCGTGATGCCGAATTTGTGGACGGCGAGCCTCGTGCTCATCGCGCGCGAGATGAACTTCGCCGTCTGGTGGACGGCGCAGCAGACGCTCGTCATGCACCGCACCGACAACGCCTACGCCGGCCGCGTCTTCGCTTCTTACGAAACACTGACGACGCTGATGATGGTCTCTTCGATGTATGCGGCCGGGGCGGGCGCGGACGTTTTCGGCCTGCGCCCGGTCGCCGCGGCGGGCGGTTTTGTGATTGCCTTTTCCGGCCTCCTGTGGTTTCTACTCAGACATAGAAGCGGGAAGCGCGCGCCCGCCCCGACTGAAGCCAAACACCTTTCGACATGAACTCACACGACACGACGCCGGACAACCTACAGCCCGTCAAACTCTACCGCGCGCGCTGGGTCGTGCCCATTGCGTCGCCCTTTATCGAAGATGGCGCGGTCGCCATTGCGGGTGCGCGCATCGTCGGCGTCGGCGCGCGCGCGGCGCTCGCGGCACGCTACCCGCTGGCCGCCTGCGAGGATTTCGGCGAGGCGGCGATCATCCCCGGCCTCGTCAACTGCCACACGCATCTGGAACTGACCGCGATGCGCGGTTATCTCGAAGACGTCGAGGGAGACTTTTTCGCGTGGCTGCGCAAACTGACCGTCGCGCGCACGACGCGCATGTCGGTGGACGATCTGCGCGTGTCGGCGACGTGGGGCGCGTGCGAGGCGGCGCGCGCGGGCGTCACGTGCGCGGGCGATGCGTCGAGCTTCGGCGATGCGAGCATGGCCGCGCTCCGCGACGTGGGCTTGCGCGGCATCGTCTACCAGGAAGCGATCAGCCCCGACGCGCGCATGGCCGACGAACTGCTGTGGAAACTGCGCGCCGACGTGGCGCGGTTGCGCGAACTGGAAAGTGAATTGGTTCGCGTCGGCGTCTCGCCGCACACGCCTTTTACGGTGAGCGAGCGCCTGCTCGCGGGCATTACGGATTATGCGCTCGCCGAGCGTTTGCCGTTGATGATTCACGCCGCCGAGTCGGCGGCCGAAGACGAGTTGATGCGTCACGGGCGAGGCGCGTTCGCAGAGAGTTACGCCGCGCGCGGCATCGAGTGGCGTTCGCCGCGCATGTCGCCGATTCGATACCTCTCGGAGCGCGACGTGCTCGCCACGCGCCCGCTGCTCGCACACTGCGTGCGAATTGACGCGGCCGACATCGAGATTATCGGGGCGGCGCACGCTTCCGTGGCGCACTGCCCCAAGTCGAATCTCAAGCTCGGCCACGGCCATGCGCCCTTCGCGCAGATGCTTGAACTCACGCGCGGCTTCGGCAGCGATTCGGTCGCCAGCAACAACACCTGCGACCTGCTCGAAGAGGCACGCTTCGCCACGCTGCTCGCGCGCTTGCAGGCCAACGATTCGGGCGACGAACTCTACGACGCCGAACATGCCCTCGCCGACGCCACGCGCGGCGGCGCGCGCGCCCTCGGTTTGGAAGGCCACGCGGGCACGCTCGCGGCGGGCGGCGCGGCCGACCTTGCCGTCGTCCGCCTCGACGGCGCGCACCAGATACCCGTCTACGACCCCGCGCGCGCGCTCATCTTCTCTTCGTCCACGCGCGATGTCGCGCTCACAATGGTCGCCGGCCGCGAAGTCTATCGCGACGGTCGCGTCACAACGGTTGACGAAGAACGCCTGCGCGCGCGCATGGCGGAAATAAGGGAGAAGGTGACGGGTGACGGGTGACAAGTTGGAAAAGCATTCTGATTTAACTTGTCACCCGTCGCCCGTCACCTGTCACTCAAAAATATGAATGTACTCGTACTCAACTGCGGCAGTTCGTCCGTGAAATTTCAACTGATCGCGACCGACCTTGAGCGCATCAAGGCGAACACGGACAGGCGTCTGGCGCGCGGCGTGATGGAGCGCATCGGGGGCGAGGCGATTATCAACTTGCAGGCCGAGGGCGGTGCGCCGCAGCGTTCGACCGCGCCGCTCAGGGACACGCGCGCGGCCGTGGAGTTGATCATCCGCTGGGTCACGTCCGTCGGGTCGGGCATCGCCGAGGTGCGCAGCGTGGCGGACGTTCACGCCGTCGGCCACCGCGTCGTCCACGGCGGCGAGAGGTTCACGCATTCCGTGTTGATTACCGAAGAAGTGCTCGGCGGCATCGAGGATTGCATCGACCTCGCGCCGCTGCACAACCCGGCGAACCTGAAAGGCATCGCGGCGGCGCGCGAGGTGTTCGGCGCGGGGTTGCCGCAGGCCGCCGTCTTCGACACGGCCTTTCACCAGACCATCCCCGAACACGCCTACCTCTACGCGCTGCCCTATCAGCTCTACAGGCGTTACCGCGTGCGCCGCTACGGATTCCACGGCACTTCGCACCGCTACGTGGCCTATCGCTACCGGCAACTGCTGGGGCTGGAACGTGGGGCGACGAACGTCATCACGCTGCACCTCGGCAACGGGTGCTCGGTGGCTGCCATCCGCGCGGGCGATTCCATGGACACCTCGATGGGCATGACGCCGCTCGAAGGTCTCGTGATGGGCACGCGCTCCGGCGACATCGACCCGGCGATCATCGATTACGTGGCGGCGAAAGAGGGTCTGTCGGTGCAGGAAGTGGAGACGCTGTTGAACAAGCAATCGGGACTGCTAGGCATCTCCGGACTGACGAACGACATGCGCGAACTGCTCGACGAGGAGCGCGAATCGGACGACCGACGGGCGCGACTCGCCATCGACATCTTCTGCTACCGTGCGCGGAAATACATAGGCGCCTATCTGGCGGCCATGAACGGCGCGGACGCGGTCGTCTTCACGGGCGGCATCGGCGAAAACTCCGCCGAGATTCGCGCGCGCATCTGCGACGGCCTCCGGTGGATCGGCCTTGAACTCGACGCGGAGCGCAACGCCGCCCTGCACGGCGGGCAACAGGGACTTATCAGCTCCGACGCTTCGCGCCTCGCCGCCTACGTGATCCCGACGGACGAAGAACTGCTCATCGCGCGCGACACCGTGCGCTGCATACAGGGCGCGCCGCAGCGATACTAAAAAAGAAACGATGAAGCAGGAACGATGAACGATGAAGTAAAGGCAACTTGTCCTTACTTCATCGTTCATTGTTCCTACTTCATCGTTGCCTCTAGGTTTCGCGCTGCTGGTCGCGGACGCGGAGGCGTTTCAACTCTTTGAGTTGTTCATCGAGCGACATGAGGTGGAGGTGGAGAAAGATTTTGCCTTCGCGGTTGCCCCTGGTGCTTTCCGTGAAATCCTTGCGGGCTTCCGCCTCATCGCCCTGCAACAGACGGGCGTAGCCGCGCGAGGCGTAGGCGAGCGAGGCGAGGCCGCTTTCGGGTTTGAGGGCGAGGCCGTCGGTGAAATCGGTGATCGCGCCCGCGAGGTCGCCGTTGATGAGGCGCGCGCGGCCGCGTTTGAAATAGAGGTCGGGGTTGCCCTGATAGCATTCGAGGGCTTTGTTGAAATCGTAGATCGCGCCGGGCATGTCGAGTTTGTTGGTGCGGATGAAGCCGCGATTGGAATAGGCTTCGGCGACGTTGCGGTCGCCCTGCACGGAGAGCGGGTCGATGTCGTAGGCCTGATTGAAATCGTCAATCGCGCCGTTGAGATCGCCTTTCGCGCGGCGCGCGCCGCCGCGCTTGACGTAAACTTCGGCCGCGCGCGGTTCGGCGTCCAGAGCTTTGTTGTAATCAGCGATTGCGCCGTCGAGGTCGCCTTTGAGGTAGCGCGCGGCGGCGCGTTTGACGTAATCCCTGGCCGTGCGCGGCGTCTGTGCCGGGGTTGCAGCGGCCGCGGCGAGCAGCAACAGAAACGACAATGCGAAGGCTTTCATAACTCACCGACTCCTCACGTAACGTCCGACCTGTCTTCCGACTCGATCCTGCGGGGAGACCGCAAAAGCCGTCCACCTGACGGGGTGCGTCCGGGCAGAACCTTAAGTGAGAGTCGTTCCCGTTGTCAACGAAATGCGCGGCGCGTCCGCGCCGGCCGCCGTTGAAGTTCGGGGTCTGCGGAGAAAGGGGCGGCCGCCGTCGCTCGTGTGCGTCGGCGGCCGCCCTTCCCTGTCTTCAACGTGCGCTACTCGACTGATGCTGCAATCGCTTCGTCGAAAATCTCCAGAGCCACGTCGACATTCTCGCGCGAGAGCGTAAGCGGCGGCGACCAGCGGATCGTGTTCGCGCCCGCGCCGAGGATGATCAGGCCGCGCTCGAAGCAGGCCACTTCGATGCGGTCGCGCAAGTCGGGCGCGGCCGTCATCGAAGCGCGGTCTGAGACAAACTCGACGCCAATCATCAACCCGTAGCCGCGCACGTCGCCGATGCAGTCGTGCTTCTGTTTCAAACGCTCCAGCCCCGCTTTCAGATACGCGCCGACTTCCGCGCTGTTGGCGACCAGCCCGCCTTCGAGAAGCTCGATGGTCTTCAGGGCGGCGGCGAGGGCGACCGGGTTGCCGCCGAAAGTCGAGGCGTGCGCGCCGGGCTTCCAGTCCATCAAGTCGGCGCGCGCCACGCACGCGCCCATCGGCAGACCCGATGCGATGCCCTTGGCGAGACACATGATGTCGGGGCGCAGATCGTGATGCTCGCTCGCGAACATTTTGCCCGTGCGCCCCATGCCGGACTGCACCTCGTCGACGATGAGCATGATACCGTGCGTGTCGCAGATGCGGCGAAGCCCGTGCAGAAACTCGCGCGGCGCGGGAATGTAGCCGCCCTCGCCCTGCACGACTTCCACGACGATCCCCGCCACCTCTTCGGGCGGCGTCGTCGTTTTGAACAGACGCTCCTCGATCCATTCGAGACAGACGCGGCTGACGGTCGCTTCGTCCGTTTGTTCGCCGGTGAAGGGGTGGCGGAAGGCGTTCGGGTAGGGCACGTGCGTCACGTCGAGCACGCTTCGTTTGAAGCCGATACGCTGCGCAATCTTGGAGGAAGTGAGCGACAGGCTGCCGAGCGTGCGGCCGTGGAAGCTGTTGAAAAAGGCGATGAACTTCTGCCGCCCGGTGGCGTGCATGGCGAGTTTGAGCGCGGTTTCGACGGCCTCCGTGCCGCTGTTGGCGAAGTGCGTGCGCGTGGGCGAGGGGATGGGCACGATCTCGTCGAGTTTACGCGCGAGGTCGGGCATGTGGTGATAGTAATAATCCGTGCCGCACATGTGTATGAGCTGCGCGGCCTGATCCTGAATGGTCTTGACGATTTCCGGATGACAGTGGCCGGTCGCACAGACGGCGACTCCGGCGTTGCAGTCGAGGAAGACGTTGCCGTCAACGTCCGTCACCCAGACGCCGGTCGCCCGTTCGGCGACGAGTTTGAAAGCCGGGCGCGGGTAAGACGGCGTGACGTACTGCGCGTCGGCGTTGATAATTTCCTGACCCTTCGGGCCGGGCAGAGCAGTTTTGATCTCCGGCCGCTGCGGCGGGGCGATGGTTGACATGGAATTTTCTCCTTCGGTGAAACGAAAAGACGGTGCGGGATTGCAAATCTCAAATTTGAAATGAGAGATGCGATGTGCAAGGGCGCGACGGAAGGGAAAATGCGCGGGGCTAACCGGCGAAGATGTTCGCGCGGAGGTCGAGCGGCCGGAAATGCGGAAAGGTTGAATTGAACATGGGAAAAGGCGTTCTTTGTCAGTTGTCCGTGGTCAGTTGTTCAAGACCGGACTTAAGCGACTAGAGTATTTATCACAAACAACGGACAACGGACTACTGACGACGGACAAGTTTTATCTACGCTTCCAGCGCACGCCGTCGCGCGTGTCTTCGAGAATGATGCCGCGCTGGGCCAGTTCGTCGCGGATTTCGTCGCCGCGCGCGAAGTCGCGGCGGTGTCGCGCCTGCTGGCGTTCGTCGATGAGCGCCTGAATCTCCGCGTCGAGCATTTCGCGCCGGGGCTGGCCGAAGATGTTGAGCACGGAATCGAAGCGACTGATGAGCGCGAGGATGTCGCGCTGGTCGTCCGCGCCGAGGGCGTGCTTGTCCAGCGCGGTGTTCACTTCGCGCGAAAGATTATGGACGGCGGCGAGCGCGACCGAGGTGTTGAGGTCGTCGTCGAGTCCGCCCGTGAACTCTTCGAGCGCGCGCTCGGCGGCGGCGCGCAGAGCGGGATTGCTGCCCGGTTCGGTGCGTGCTTCTTCGAGGCGTGCGCGGAAGTCCTGCAAACTCGCGACCGTCTTCTCGTGGCCGCCGAGGCCGTCGAGCGTGAAGTTGATCTGCTTGCGATAGGGCGCGCTGAAGAGCGCGTAGCGAATCGCGGCGGGCGTGAAACCCTGCCGCGCGAGATCGCGGTAGGTGTAATAGTTGCCCTTCGATTTGGACATCGACTCGCCGTTGATCTTCAAGTGCTCGCCGTGCAGCCAGTAGTTGACGAAGGGCTTGCCTGTCGCGCCCTCCGATTGCGCGATCTCGTTTTCGTGGTGCGGGAAAATGAGATCGACGCCGCCGCAATGTATGTCGAACGTCTCGCCCAGATACTTCATGGACATGGCCGAGCATTCGATGTGCCAGCCGGGGCGGCCGCGACCGAGCGCGGTGTCCCACGCCGGCTCGTCCGCGGACTTCTGCGCTTTCCAGAGGACGAAGTCGCGCGCGTCCTCCTTGTCGTACTTGTCCGTGTCCACGCGCTCGCTCGCGCCCGCGATGTTGCCGGCGAAATTGATCTTCGAGAGTTTACCGTATGCGGGAAACGAGGTGATGCGAAAGTAGTAAGAGTCTTCGGACTCGTAGGCGCAGCCGCGCTCCATCAGACCGCGAACGATGCCTTCCATCTCCGGGATGTGCTGCGTGGCGCGCGGGGCGAATTCCGGCCGCTGGCAGCCGAGCGCGTCGAAGTCTTCCCAGAAGGCCGCGAGGTAGGGCGCGGTGTATTCGTCGAGCGAGACGCCCCGCTCCCCGGCCATCTGGATGATGCGGTCGTCGACGTCCGTGATGTTCGTGACGTGCACGACGCGGTAGCCCTTGAAGATCAGGTAGCGGCGCAGGATGTCCACGAAGACGCTGGTGCGGAAGTTGCCGATGTGCGCGAAGTCCCAGACGGTGGGGCCGCAGTTATACATCCTAACCTCGCCCTCGCTGATGGGGCGGAATTCTTCGAGTTGACCTGTAAGCGTGTTTTGAAACTTCAACATCTTCGATCTGTGGGCACGGGCGTGCAGATGGCCGAGGCTAGGTGTCGCAGATGAATCGGCCGCCCCCTCCCATCTTATTTGCGACTTGCGTGTGGCGGGACGAGAAAGTCATACGAGAGCGTGCCGTCCACTCTGCCCATATTGCCTGTAAGTAACGTTGGCTCGAATCGTGCTTGACGCGCTGCCTCTATCGCCGCCTTGCGCAATAACGGATGGCCGGAAACGGCTTCACACCACTCTACGTGTCCGTTTCCGCCCACGACGATGCGCACGACTACCCGGCCGGACGGACGCGCCGCTCTGGCAAGGGATGGATAGACCGGGACTGGTAGGTTGATGGCATCGTAGTTGAGTACCTCACCGGAAACCGAGACTGTCGCGTGCGGTAATGGCGGCGCGGGCGGCAGTTCCTCTTCGATTGTCGGCAAAGGCGGCGGCAGTTGAAACGGGTGCGCGTGGCGCGGGATGCCTACGAAACTCGAAACGTCCGGCGTGCGGTAGGCGATCCAGAACATGGTCGCGCTGACGCCGAGGCCGAATGCGAGGAGGGCAACCGCGAGTCGGAGCAGAGAGCTTTGCATAACTTCACTTCCTTTGCTGAACGATAGCCGGCGGACGACCGCGCCCGTGGCCGCAAATTGTCGTCCCTTGAGCGAGAGTCTAGGGAAGGAACGGCGGCTAGTCAAATTTCAGGTTCGGGCGAGAGGTGAGCGCGGCGTCGGGCGTGCGCCGCGCGGGAATAGTCAGCGGCCGGTTTTGAAATGGTCGAAGCCGGAAGGCCGCAGAGCGTCCACGCGGCCGCCGTGCGAGATGTTGATGCCTTCGCGCGCCTCCCTGATCTCGCCGATGCGCGTCAGGCGCACGCCGCCGAGCCTCGAAGGGAGTCGCGCGGCGTCGCAGGGGCGCACGGTGAAGAGTAGTTCAAAATCCTCGCCGCCGTGCAGCGCGAGGCCGAGCGCGTCGTCGGTTAAAGCGCGCGCAAGTCGGGTCGGGTTGACGGCGCGCGCGCGCCTGAGCAGGGGGGCGACGGGTATGCGCGCAGCTTCGACGAGCGCGCCGACGCCGCTGCTCGCGCACAGGTGCGCGAGATCGGAGGAGAGGCCGTCGCTCAAATCAATCGACGCGGAGGCCAGCCGCCGCTCGCCGAGGAGCGCGCCGCATTCGACGCGCGGGAGGGGGCGCGTCTGCCGCCGCGTGAGTTCGGCGAGACCGGAGAGTGCGCGCGTGCGTGCGGCCTGCGTGCGCAGATTGTTGGCGTGTTCCAGTAACTTCAAGCCCGCCGCCGCGCCGCCGAGCGTGCCGGTGACGTAGATGTGATCGCCCGCGCGCGCGCCCGAACGCAAGACCGCACGCCCGCGCCGCGTCTCGCCGATGACGATTGAATCGAGCACGATGCGTTCGGGCGTGCGCGACACGTCGCCGCCGATGAGCGTCACGTCGAACCTGCGCGCGGCTGACAGGAAGCCCTCGTAGATGCGCGCGGCATAGGGCGAATCGTAAACGTCTCGCGGCAGCCCGAGCGAGAGGAGCGTCCAGCGCGGTCGCGCGCCCATCGCGGCGATGTCGGAGAGCGAGACGGCGAGAGCTTTGTGGCCGATGTCGGTGGGTAGAGAGGCGCGTCGAAAATCTATGTCTTCGACGAGCAGATCGGCGGTAATCACACAATCGCGCAGCCCGCGACCGTGGAAGACGGCCGCATCGTCGCCGATGCCGTGGACGAGTCCCGCGGACACTCCGGCACGCGCCGCTTCCGCCCGTCGCTTGATGCGCGAGATGAAGTCGAACTCGGAGACGGCCGGCGAGTCGGGCGTTGAAGGGCGTGCGACGGGCGGACGCGCTTTCGGCTTTCCTGCGTCCTTCACCGTCCTACGTCCCTCAACGTCGGCCTTCATCCCTTCACAGGTTGCGGCGCATCGAGTCGATCCCGGCGCGGATGTTTTCGAGAGAAGTGGAGAAAGAGAAACGCAGGTGGCCTTCGCCGTGTTCGCCGAAGACGACGCCGGGCACGGTGGCGACCTGCGCGCGGTCGAGCAGGATTTCGGCCGCCGCGCGGCTGTCGGCGTGGATGCGCGTCACGTCCGGGAAGGCGTAGAACGCCCCTGCGGGCGGCGCGCAGGTGAGGCCGATGTCGTTCAGGCCGCCGATCATCAGATCGCGGCGTTCGCGATAATCGGCGCGGATCGCGTCGAAGAAATCGAGCGGGGAATTGACGGCGGCGAGCGCCGCCCACTGCGTCGGCGTGGAGACGCCGTTCGTCGAGTAGAGCGTGGTTTTGCGCAGGCCGGTCATCCACGGTTCGGCGGCCGCGACATAGCCGATGCGCCAGCCCGTCATCGAATAGGACTTCGAGAGCGTGAAGCAGGTGAGCGTGCGTTCCCACATCCCTTCGAGCGAAGCGATGGAGACGTGTTCGCCTTCGTACACCAAATCTTCGTAGGCCTCGTCGGCGATGATGACGAGGTTGCGCTCGCGCGCGAAGGCGGCGACGGCCTCGGCCTCGGCGCGGGTGAAGACGACGCCCGTCGGGTTCTGCGGCGTGTTGAAGTAGATGGCGCGCGTTTTCGGCGTCGTGTGTCGTGCGAGCGTTGTGGCGAAACCATCGCGGCGCGCTTCGTCGGTCGAGACCATCACGGCGCGCGCTTCGCAGCCCGCGACCAGGTCTTTGACGGGCGTCCAGTAGGGAGCGAAGAGGAGCACTTCTTCGCCCGGGTTGACGACCGACTGGAACGCGCCGAAGAGACCCTGCATGCCGCCGTTCTGCACGATCACGTCGTTCGCACGCGCGGGGATGCCGTTGCGCGTCCGAAGTTTTTCGGCGACGGCCTCGCGCAGTTCGTCGATGCCGGAAGAGGGCGCATAGCGCGTGCGGTTTTCGGCGAGGGCGCGCGTCATCGCTTCCTTGACGTGCGCGGGCGTATCGAGGAAAGGCTCGCCGCCTTCAAACTGATAAACGCTCGCGCCGGCCGCGCGCAGTTCCATGATGCGGTTGCGAATCTTTACGATGTCGGAAAACCCGACCGCCTCCAGGCGCGCGGCGAGACGAAAGGCAGTCGGAGCGGTGGACACGATGGTGGTGAACCTCCACAAATTTTAGACTTGGAATAAGAAGCCGGATTATAGCTTGCGCCCGCGCCATGCGTCCAATCGGGCGCACACGGAGCGGCCTCCCCAAAGCGTTGAGCATATCGTGTCGCGACTAATCCATATCGTGCACGAAAGTCGCGCGCGGGTGCGGTCGCCACGGTCTCAATATTGTATTTTCATTGCGGCCGTAAATATCGACGCTTGAATCTCCCCAAAACGGCCGACTCGGAGTTAAACTGTGCGTGCCTCTCCCACACTGGCAACTTGCGGAACGTGACTTGCTAAAATACACGGCGGGTTACTTTTGAACTAACTGGCGAATTGAAGGAGAAGCTGAACCAATGAACTTACAAAATAAGATTTTACCGGTGGCGCTCGTGGCCGCGCTGCTCGGCGGCACGGTCGGCGCGCTGGTCATGCGCCCGAAGACGAATGATCTCAACACGGCGGCGACTACCTCTAATTTATTGCCCGCCTCGACCGACGCCAATTCGCGCGCGGCGACGCTGCGTTATAACGAGGCGCTCCCGGCGAGCAATAACGAGACGCTGAACGTCGCGAACACGAACAGCGACGAAGAATGCTATCGCGCGGGCTTCACCGAAGGCTTCGCGGCGGCGCGTGAGGCGCGCGAGAACCGAAACGTCCGCGCCAGCAACCTCTCGAACGCAACGGCGTCCGACCGTGTGGTTTATCGCGATGCCCCTGTGCGCCGCACCCGCGTCGCGCGCAACACGCGCGCTTCGCGTCAGGCTTACTACGACTATGAACCGCGCAAGCGTTCCTTCTGGTCGAAGCACCGCGATAAATTGACGGTGGCGATGGGCGCGGGCGGCGGTGCGCTCGTCGGCGGACTCATCGGCGGCAAGAAGGGCGCGGCCATCGGCGCAATCGGCGGCGGCGCGGGCTCGGCCTTGTACACGTACAAAATCCGCAACCGCAACAATCGACGCTAGTTTGAAGTCTGGTCAAATAGTCCGGATGCTCTTGAGATGGACTGTGGCTTGAAGCAGATGGCGCAACGCGCAACTTCAGCTTTCCTCTTCGCTCTGGCAGTAACGTTATGGGCAGCCCCGATACACGGGGCTGCCCATTCTGTTGTCCGGCGCGCGGGGCAGGCCACGAAGAACACACGCCCGCACGATTCAACTTACAATTCCTTCGGCCAGAGAGGGCGCGGCGCGGGCGCGACGACGCCGTCGTTACCAGCCCCCGCGCGTTTCCGCGAGGTCGAGGGGCGCGGGCTGCTGGCGAGAGTGTGGGTCAATAACTCCGGCCCTTACAATTTCGCTATTGACACGGGAGCGGGCGCGACGATCATCTCGCGGCGCGTGGCCGCCGAAGCGCGGGTCGCGTTTCAGGGCGCGCGTACCGTCACGCTCAGCGGGTTGAGCGGCGTAGGCGGCGCGCAGGGCAGAGAAGCCGCGCCCCGCAGTCTCGCCATCGGCACGCCGGAAAATTTACTGCCCGGCAAAGGTCTCGCCATCGTGACCGACTCTCTGCCCGAAGACCTCGACGGCGTGCTCGACCCGACCGAATCTTACTGGCCGCTCGGCTTTACGATTAACCTGCCCGGCGACACCATCAGCGCCTTCGACCCACGCGCCACCCCCTTGCGCGGAATCGCCCCGCCGCCCGGCGGCGCAATCGTGCAGTGGCTTTTCGACGGCAACAGCCGACGCCCCTTCGTCATGCTCGATGCGGGACGCCGCGCGCTGCTCGACACCGGCTCCGGCTTCGGACTCGCCCTCAACGAGACGGCCGCGTCTTCGTTCGGCATTGCCTCGGCACGCGGGCGCGAGCGCGCGGGCGTGCGCGACCTCGGGCGCGGAAACGTCGGCGCGCGGCGCGTCGCCCCCGTCACGATTCAGATCGGCTCTCTCGTACTGCGTCGCGTCCCCACGGATTTACTCTCAGGCGCGGCAAAGGGCGCGCCCATCCTGCTCGGGCGCGACGCCCTGCGCCCTTTCGAGATCAGTTTCGACCCCTTGAATCGTCTTATACGCTTGCGCCCGGTTGATGCCTCCTCCCGTCGTTAAGGTGAAGTATTAAGCCCGGCGTGCCGCCTTATTCAGAAAAGCCTTGAAGCCGTCGCCCGCAAGCCGCACACAGGCTTCGTCTTAAATTCCCTGAAATTTATTGACACGCCCCCGTCGCCTGAGTAACATGGCGGCAGCAACGGCAATGCACATATCGGGCATTGCAGCGAAAACCAATTCAATTAACAGTTGCCGGCCGGGGCTGAGGAAGCAGTTCCCGCCGAAGTGGCCTCTCCGCAAAAACCATGAACCGTGCCGCCGTATACATTCCCGAAAAGCTGTTTTTCAAGATCGGCGAAGTGTGCGACATAACGGGCGTGCAGGCGCACGTGTTGCGCTACTGGGAGTCGGAGTTTCCGATGCTCGCGCCGCAGAAGAATCGCGCCGGGCAGCGCACCTATCGCAAGCGCGACGTGGAGATGGCCTTGCGCATCAAGGAATTGCTTTACGAAGACCAGTACACCATTGCCGGCGCGAAGAAGAAACTGGGCAGCGAAATTCGCGGGGCGAGCAAACTCAAAGTCGTGACGCCGGACATGAACGTCGCCGGCCTCGCCGCCGAAGAATTGACGGAAGAGACGACCATTCACGCTTCGTCGCAAACGCAGTTGGCGCCGCCCGCGCCGCCCGCGCTCGCCGCGCCCTCTTACGCGAGCGACGAAGAGGCGGCTCCCGCCGAACGCAGTGTGCCGCTCACGGACGAACGCCGCGCAGCCCTGCGTCGCCTGCGAGAACACATGCGCGAACTCATCTCGCTGCTCGACGCTTCCGAGCCCAAAAGCGACCCGCGCCGCAAGTAGTTTCCCACGCCTCGGCGTGCGGACCAGCCCCGCGCGATTTGACAAAAATAATTTTCCAGAGATACTTAAACGACACGACGGGATGTGGCGCAGCCTGGTAGCGCGCACCCTTGGGGTGGGTGAGGCCCCGAGTTCGAATCTCGGCATCCCGATCAGCAAAGGCTCTCGACTCTTTACAGGAGTCGAGAGCCTTTTCGCTTTTTGAAGGTCAAGTTGCTGCTACGACGCCGACTTTTCTTCCGCGTCCACGATGACGATCTCCGAGGTCAGTGTCTTATGGACGGGGCACTTGTGCGCGATATCCAGCAGACGCGCGTGCTGTTCGGCGGTGAGCTGCGCGCCTTCGAGTTGAACGGAGCGTTCGATGCGTTGGACGAAGCCGTCGGTGCGGGTCTCACACTCGGCGCAATCCGCGGCGTGCACGCGCCGCTGGCTGAGATGGACGGTGACGCCTTCGAGCGGCCAGTTCTTACGCCGCGCGTAGAGCGTCAGGGTCATGGAGATGCAACTGCCGAGCGCGGCGAGCAGCAGTGTGTAAGGGTCTGCGCCCGTACCGTCGCCGCCGATGCTCACGGGTTCGTCCGTGTTGAAACTCTGTCCTTCGCCGTAGCGCACTTCGTTTCGGAGGTTCACGCCGGAAACGACGGTCACGTCAGCCATAATTTTGTCTCCTGTGTAACTGGATGCCTGCTACGCCATCATATCAAATCCGGTGGAGGTTTTTGCCTGCGCGCGACAAACGGTTGGCCTGTCGCGGGTCGGCGAATAAGCCGTGCGGCGGGTTGTGGATTGTCATAAACGGCGCGCGTTGTCTGCCGTGGGAAATGTCCGGCCGCGCTCCGGCGGGTTGATACGAAGCGAAGTCGGGCGGAGTTTCCGGCGGCGCGTCGAGAATATTTTGAGTGAGAATATTTGGCCGCGCGGGGTCGAGCGTGGAAGTAGTGGCTTGCAGTCGCGCGCGGCGTGCGGCTACACTCGTCGGCGTTCCACTACAAAGAAATTTTGCGGCGGCCTGGCGCGCCGCCAAACGAGCGAGAGGATCGAGGATGAAGATTCACGAGTATCAAGGCAAAGAGTTGTTGCGGAAGTTCGGCGTGCCCGTGCCGCGCGGGATCGTGGCGCACACGCCCGAGGAGGCTTTCAAAGCGGCTACTGAATTGGGGACGGACGTGGTGGTCGTCAAAGCGCAAATTCACGCGGGCGGGCGCGGCAAGGGCGGCGGAGTCAAACTCGCCAAATCGCCCGAAGAGGCGCGCGACCTCGCGGCGCAGATTCTCGGCATGAAACTCATCACGCACCAGACGGGGCCGGAGGGGCAGGAAGTGCGCGTGCTGCTGGTTGAAGAGGGGTTGCCGATTGATAAGGAATTTTATCTCGGCATCGTGCTCGACCGCGCGTCGGGGCGTCCGGTCTTCATGGCCTCTTCGGCCGGCGGCATGGACATCGAAGAGGTGGCCGCGCACACGCCCGAAAAGATTCTCAAGGAGACGATTGACCCGGCCATCGGCTTCCGCCCCTATCAGGCGCGCAAGCTGGCCTTCGGCCTCGGCCTCCCCGCAGACCTCGTCAACGAGGCGGCGAAATTCATGCAGTCGCTCTACACTGCCTACGAGCAGTTGGACGCGTCGCTGCTGGAGATCAACCCGTTCCTCCTGACGAAAGACAAACGGCTCATCGCCCTCGACGCCAAAGTCAATTTCGACGACAACGCGATGTTCCGGCACAAGGACTTCGCGGGCTTGCGCGACCTCAACGAGGAAGAACCGCTGGAGATCGAAGCCTCGAAGTTCGACCTCAACTACATCAAGCTCGACGGCAACATCGCCTGCATGGTCAACGGCGCGGGGCTGGCGATGGCGACGATGGACATTATCAAACTGGCGGGCGGCGAACCGGCCAACTTTTTGGACGTTGGCGGCGGCGCATCGCAGGAGCGCGTCGAGGCGGCCTTCAAGATTCTGCTCGCCGACGAGAACGTCGAGGCCGTGCTCATCAACATCTTCGGCGGCATCGTGCGCTGCGACATGGTGGCGCGCGGCGTGGTCGGCGCGGCGCAGAACCTCGGCCTGAGTTTACCCGTCGTCGTCCGGCTCGAAGGCACGAACGTCGAGGAAGGGCAGCGCGTGATACGCGAGTCCGGCCTCAACTTCACCGTCGCCAAAGGCATGCAGGACGCCGCCGAGAAGGTCGTCGCGCTGGCGAAACAGCAGGCAGCGTAAGTCAATTGCGGATTTCGGAATGCGGAATGCGGATTGAAAGCAAAGGCTGTGAGCTTCGGCTTTCCATCTTTTAATCCGTCGTCTTAATTAATCCGCATTCCGCAATCCGCATTCCGAAATCATATGCGTAGATGGCTCAAAATCCTCGCTCTCATCAGTCGCTTCGGGTTGGCGGCGATGTGGTTGTTCGCGGCTGGCGCGAAACTCTACACGCTGGATGAATTCACTTTCAACCTGACAAACCTCGTGCGTGAGAGCCTGGCGTTGCCCCTGTCGATCTCGGTCATCGCGGCGGAGATACTGGCAGCCCTGCTGCTCCTCTTCCCACGCACGGCGCGACTCGGCGCGCTGTTGACGGCGGTCATGCTCGTCGGCTTCGCGCTCTACGGCCTGTACTACGTCTACGTGATGAACGGGGAGCCGCTCGAATGCGGATGCTTCGGCGGCATCATCGGCAGCCAACTGGGAGTCAAGACCGCGCTCAGGAATCTGCTGTTGCTCGTGCCCGCCGCGCTCGTCTTCTACGACAGTCGCCGGCCTCGTGCGCGTGAATTTAGTTGAACTGCGAGACCGGCCGCGTGCATCTTAGTTGACGGCGGGAGGTTCCGTATGATGTCAAAAAAAGTGTTCGGGCGGATTTTAACTTTATGCCTGCTGGCGATGTTTGTCGTCGCCGGGGCTGCACCGACGGCTGCGCGCGCCGGGCGGGCGCGAAAGAAAATCATGCCGGGTAAGAACTTCGTCTTAAACGTTGGGCAGGAGGTGTTGACCTCGGACGGGAAGCTGAAGATCAAATTCGTGTCCGTCGCTGAAGACTCGCGCTGCCCGAAGGGCGTTAATTGCATCTGGGCGGGAAACGCGCGCGTCATGTTACAGGTCGGCAAGCCGACCGGCGCGCCGGTTAAGCTCGAACTCAACACCAATCCCAGAGAAGCCACGGACGGGGCGGGGAGCGGTTACGGTCAATACATGATCAAGCTCGTCGAGGTCGCACCGTATCCCGTCGCCGAGCAAATTATCAAGCCGCAAAGTTACGCGGTCACGCTCGTCGTTTCTAAAAAAAGTTGAACGCCGGTCGAGTTCTATCGTCCGTCGGCCGGGTTGATAGCGACTGCTCGGAGAGTTAATCGTCCGGCAGCATTCCACCCGATTCCCTGCAACAGCGCGGAGCAAATATGGCGACACTTTCTTTCTGGGGCGGAGTCGGCACGGTGACCGGCTCGAAGTATTTGATCGAAGGTGCGAGGGGGCGCGTCCTCATAGACTGTGGGCTGTTTCAGGGCTTCAAAGAACTGCGCGAGCGCAACTGGCAAGACCCGCCCTTCGACCCCGCCGCGCTCGACGCCGTGCTCATCACGCACGCGCACATAGACCACACGGGCTATCTGCCGCGCCTCGTCGCGCTCGGCTTCAAGGGGCCGGTCTACTGTTCGCGCGGCACGGCCGAACTCCTCAAGATCATGCTCCCCGATTCCGCGCGCATACAGGAAGAGGACGCCTCGTATCGCAACCGTCACAAACTCACGCGCCACGCGCCAGCCCTCCCGCTCTACACCGAAGAGGACGCGCGCGCGACACTCGAACTCATGCGGGCGTTGCCGAACACGGGCGAGTCGGCGGATGTCGCGCCGGGCATCCGCGCGGGCTTTCGCATCGCCGGTCACATCCTAGGCGCGAGTCTGGTGCTCGTCGAGATCGAGGGGGCTGGCGCGGACGGCAAAGGCCGCAGCGTCCTCTTCTCGGGCGACCTCGGCCACTACGATCAGGTCATCATACGAGACCCCGATAAGCCCCCCGCGTGCGACTACATGCTCGTCGAATCAACTTACGGCGACCGCCTGCACGACCCGGAAGACCCGAAGGTCGCGCTCGCGCGCATCATCAACGAGACGCACGCGCGCGGCGGCGTCGTGCTCATCCCCGCCTTCGCCATCGGACGCACGCAGGAGTTGATCTATCTCATCCGCGAACTCGAAGACGAGAAGCGGATTCCGATCCTCCCTGTCCGCGTCGATTCGCCGATGGCCGCCGCCGCGACGCAGGTCTACAGCCGTCGCACCGAGGAGCAGGACGAGGAGTATGCGAGCGTGCTCGCGCGCCCGCAACACCCCCTGCGCACGCACTCGATGGTCACGGCCTCTTCGCGCGACGAGTCGAAGCGTCTGAATGAGGAGCGCGGCACGCGCATCATCATCTCCGCGTCGGGCATGATGACGGCCGGGCGTGTCCTCCATCACGCGCAGCGTATCCTGCCCGACGAAAAATCGACGCTCGTCTTCGTCGGCTATCAGGCGGCGGGCACGACCGGCAGGAAGATTCAGGACGGCGCGCGCGAAGTCCGCATCTTCAAAAACACGATCCCCGTGCGCTGCCGACAGGCGCGCATCGGCGGCTTCTCCGCCCACGCCGACTACGCGGAGGTCTTGCGCTGGCTCGAAGGGATGCCCTCGGCACCGCGCCGCTCCTTCACCACGCACGGCGAACCGGATGCGGCGGCGGCGATGGCCGGGCACATCCGCGAGCGTTTCGGCTGGCGCGTCGACGCGCCGCAGTACGGCGAAGTGGTGGAACTGGAATAACTGGTCGGATGGAGGGTGGCAGTTAGGGTACGCGAGGCTTTTATTGAGGTCGTTCTCTTTCGAGTTGGTCAACCCGCCGGTTGATGAACATCTGGTCGGAGCGAAGTTCGTAGAGGTCGCGGAGCACAACGTCGAACTTCCCGTCGAGTTGCCTAATCTGAGCCTGCACGCCCTCCCACATCGGGCGTGTCTCCTGCAACCGCCGGTCAACCTTCTCTTCGAGAGCCGTTAGGCGGTCGCCGAGCATGGCGACATCATTGCGGATAGTTGACATCTCCGTGCGCATGGCAGACTGCTCCGCATGAACAGCCGATACTTCTGCCCGAATCGCAGACTGCTCCGCTTGAATCGCCGACAGCGCGGTGAGGACGCGTTCTTCGAAAGGGGCTTGAGGTAAATTTTGTGTGAGGTCTTCGCTCATCGCTTTACTTATTTTGGCCGAAAGCATACAGCGTCGCCAGAGAGATTTCAATAAGGTTTCGGCCAACTTGGGCCACTTGATAGCAACATTCTTGATAAAAACATTGCAGGAGCGATGATTCTGAATCGCGCGGACGCCGTGTTATACTGCGCGGTCATTCCGAGTTAACTACATAACACCTTTGAGGAGCAGATACCTTTGAGCGTTCTGGTTGATAAAAACACGCGCCTTGTCGTGCAGGGCATCACGGGCAAAGAGGGCAGTTTCCACACGAAGCAGATGGTGGAATACGGCACGCAGGTCGTCGGCGGCGTTACTCCCGGCAAGGGTGGGACGACGCATGAGGGCATTCCCGTCTTCAACACCGTCGCGGAAGCCGTCTCGGAGGCCGGCGCGAACGTCTCCATCATCTACGTGCCGCCGCCCTTCGCCGCCGACGCCATCCTCGAAGCGGCCGATGCAGGGATGCCGCTCGTCGTCTGCATCACGGAGGGCATCCCGGCGATTGACATGGTGCGGGTGAAGCGTTTTCTCGAAGGCAAGGGCACGCGCCTCATCGGGCCGAATTGTCCGGGCATCATCTCGCCCGGCAAGTGCAAGATCGGCATCATGCCCGGCCACATTCACAAGGAAGGGCGCGTCGGCGTCGTCTCGCGTTCGGGGACGCTGACATACGAGGCGGTGGGGCAGTTGACCGCGCTCGGACTCGGACAGTCGACCGCCATCGGCATCGGCGGCGACCCCGTCGTCGGCACGACGCACACCGACGCGCTCGCGCTTTTTGAAGCCGACCCGGAGACCGAAGGCATCGTGATGATCGGCGAGATCGGCGGCACGGCCGAAGAGGAGGCCGCCGCTTACGCCAGAGAGTATGTCACGAAGCCCATCGTCGCCTTCATCGCCGGGCAGACCGCCCCGCCGGGACGCCGCATGGGACACGCCGGCGCGATTATCGCCGGCGGCAAGGGCACGGCCGCCGAGAAGATGTCCGCGCTCGAAGCGGCGGGCATCCGCGTGGTGCATTCGCCCGCCGACATCGGCACGGCCATGCGCGACGCGCTCGGCGCGAGCGCCGTCGCTTAATTTCAAGACAGGATGTGCGAGAGTGAGCAAAAGAACCCTTATTCTAAGCGTGCTGTTTGTGGTCTTACTACTGGCAGCTTGGTTCAACACGTCGCGGATCATGTCATCGTTTCAACCCGATGCCGTCTCGTCTCAATCGATCAAGAGCTTCGGAGATTTGGAGGCACTGCATCAGCGGCGTATGAATTATTTGCGGATGCAGCGTCCGTTGTTGTTGGCGATAGGACTATCAATAATCTCGCTGCAGGTTTCGGCCGTTCTCGATATACGCAGAAAACAGCTTCAACAAAATTTCAGGTAGAGGGAAAATGGCAGAACAAATCGGAAATCTTACTTTCGGAATCATCAAGCCCGACGCCGTGCGCAACGGGCGGGCGGGAAGCATCATTCAACGAATCACGGACAGCGGGTTCAAGCTGCGCGGCATGAAGCTCATCCACATGACGCTCAAGGAGGCCGAAGGGTTTTACGCCGTCCACGCGGAGCGCCCGTTCTTCGGCGAGTTGACCGAGTTCATGTCGAGCGCGCCGTGCATCGTACTGGCGCTGGAGAAGGAGGGCGCGGTCAAGGCCTGGCGCGACCTGATGGGCGCGACCGACCCGTCGAAGGCCGACGAAGGGACGCTGCGCAAAGAGTTCGCCACCTCCATCGGCGAAAACGCCGTCCACGGCTCCGACTCGGAAGAAAACGCACGCATCGAGATCGGGTATTTCTTCAGTCAACTGGAATTGATTTGAGAGCTATTAGCTGTCAGCCATTAGCTTTTAGCTTAAAGCAAAACACAACCTATCCGGCTAACAGCTAATAGCTCACAGCTCAAGAGGTTTCCATGTCCATCATCGGCGACATCATCGAAAACACGAAGGCGATCATCAAGGGGATGAGCGTGACGTTCTCCTACATCCCGAAAGAGAAGTGGACGGTGCAATACCCGGACGAGCCGGTGACGATGCAGCCGCGCTATCGCGGCCAGCACCTGCTGCACGTGGACGAACTGGGGCGCGAAAAATGCGTGGCCTGTTTTCTGTGCGCGGCGGCCTGTCCGTCCGACTGCATCTACATCATCGCGGCCGACGACCCGCGCGCCCCAGAGGAGCGCACCGGCGTGGACGAGCGTTTCGCCGAGGTCTACAACATTGATTACGGCCGCTGCATCTTCTGCGGCTATTGCGTCGAGGCCTGCCCGAAGGATGCCATCACACACGGTTACAACTTCGAGCTGTCAGTCTATAACCGCGCCGATTTGTTGAAGACGAAAGACGACCTACTCATCACGAAGCAGAAGCAATCGCTCAACTACCGCGTCGCCTTCGCCGACGAAGACGTGGATTCGGAATACAAAGAGGTGTGAGGGGAAAGTTTTCGTCAGAGACTTGAACTCGAAAGCCGTCGCGTGTTATTTGCACGCGACGGCTTTTCAAATAGTTAATTGTCAGTTGTCAGTTGTCAGTTATTCAATACCCATCTTCAGCAACTCCTGTGATAACCACATGCAACTGACAACTGACAACTGACCGCTTGCTACCGACAATAAAGCGACGCATGAACCAACACCTGATCGAGACACGTGAAGTTTCAAGGCATTACCGGATGGGCACGTCGTTGGTGGTGGCGTTGGATCGGGTGTCGGTGGCGGTGGGAGAAGGCGAGTTTGTGGCGTTGCTCGGCACTTCGGGTTCGGGGAAGTCTACGCTGCTGAACCTGCTCGGCGGGCTGGATCGGCCGACGACGGGCGAAGTGATCTTCGACGGCCGCTCGCTCGCGCCGTTCACGAAGCGCGAAATGGCGCGTTACCGGCGGGTTTCGGTCGGGATGATCTTTCAGAATTTCAACCTCATCACGACGATGACCGCCGCCGAAAACGTGGAACTCGCGCTCGCCTTCGGCGGCCTCGCGGGGCGCGCGCGAGAGACGCGCGCGCGTGAACTGCTGGAGCGCGTCGGGCTTGGCGAGCGCGCCGGTCATCGCCCCGGCGAACTCTCCGGCGGCGAGCAGCAGCGCGTCGCCATCGCCCGCGCGCTCGCCAATCGTCCGCGCGTGCTGCTCGCGGACGAGCCGACCGGCAACCTCGATTCCACTCGCGCCGGCGAACTCCTCTCGCTCCTCAGAGAGATGGTCGCCGCCGACCGCCTGACCGTCATCATGGTCACGCACGACCGCGACCTCGCCGCACAATTCGCCGACCGCACCATTCAGATGAGAGACGGCAAGGTGGAAACGATGAACGATGAACGATGAAGTAAAGACAAATGCTTTAACTTCATCGTTCATCGTTCCGCGTTCATCGTTAATTTCTCCTCGGAGGTGACAAACATGGCCGATGCTTCACAGGTGATGACGATTGAGGCGGTGCGCTCCGTGCCGCTGTTCGCGGCGCTGGACGACCGCGCCGTGCGTTCGTTGCGCGGCTTGATGTCGGTGCACCGGGTGGCGAAAGGGACGCTGCTGTTCAAGGCGGGCGATCCCGGCGACGCCATGTACCTCATCGAGGCCGGCCAGGTACGCATCTACATCCACGACGGCGACGGCGACAACGTGACGCTCGCCGAACTCGGCGACGGCGACTTCTTCGGCGAGATGGCGATCATCGACGGCAAGCCGCGCTCGGCCAACGCCGCCGTCGTCGAGCAGGCGTGCCTCGCCGTTCTCTCGCGCGAAGATTTCCTGGGCTTCGTGCGCGGCAATCCGGACGTGGCTCTGGAGATGGTCAGCGCGATCTCGCAACGGTTGCGGCGCACCGATGAACTGCTGAGCCAGCGCGTCTCGCGTAACGTCAACGAGGAGGCGGCGGCGCGCCTGACATGGGCTGACCACGTGGCCGACTCGCTCGCCGCCTTCGGCGGCAGTTGGAAGTTCATCACCTACTCGTTGATCTTTCTGGCCGCCTGGGTGCTCCTGAACACACTGCTCAACACGCGCTTCGATCCGTTTCCTTATGAGTTGCTGGGGCTGCTGCTCGGCGTCGTGGCGGGCGTGCAGGCTCCGATCATCATGATGTCGCAGAAGCGGCAGGCGGAGAAGGAACGCCTGCGCGCCGACCTCGATTTCAAGATCAACCTGAAGAACGAACTCGCCATCTCGGAAGTCCTGCGCCGCCTCGACGTGCTCGAAAGCGAGCGCCTGCCGCTGCTTTTCTCCGAGCAGAAAATGCTGATCACGGGCGCGAAAGCGCAGGCGCGCGCCGGCGAAGACAGCCGGCCGCCGGCGGACTGAAGGGTCGTCGCCGGTGCGAGGGGAGCAAGCCCGGCGGGTGATTTTGGAGTTTGAGGTGAAGCGTCGTATCTTGGTCGGGCTGGTAGCCGGCACTTATATTTCGGTGTTCGTAATCGTTAAGCGGCGGAGGCGCGAGCGAGAGTTCAAATTCGCGCCGGGGTGTTCACACGCATGATCAAAGCAATTCTTTTCGACTTCAACGGCATCGTCATAGATGACGAGCCGCTGCAACTCAAGGCCGCGCAGGCCGCGCTCAAGGCGGAGGGCATCACGCTCACCGAGGAGGATTACTACGGCTCGCTCGGCATGGACGACACGACGTTTTTCCGCGCCGCCTTCGCCCGCGCCGGGCGCGACGGGGACGCGGACGGATTGCTTGAGCGCGTCATCGCGGAATGGTCGAAGCTGCACCGCGAGTTGATCGCGGACGAGCTGCCTTTGTTTCCCGGCGTCGTGACGTTCATCAAGTCGCTCGCACGCCGGTTTCCGCTCGCCGTCGTCAGCATGGCGCGGCGCGAGAGCATCGAGTACGTCCTCGAACGCGCGGGGCTGAGGGAGGCTTTCGCCGTCGTCGTCAGCGCCGAGGACGTGAGCGCGTGCAAGCCCGACCCGGCCTGCGTCAATCGCGCGCTCGAAAAATTGAACGAGGCACGCCGCAGTGTAGGGCAGCCCGCGCTCGCGCCCGCCGATTGTCTCGTCATCGAAGACGCCCCGCCCGGCATAGAGGCTGCACGCATCGCCGGTATGCGCACGCTCGGCGTCACGAACACTGTGAGCGAAGCCGCGCTGCGCGCCGCCGGAGCGGACATCGTCACGCACAGCCTCGCCGATTGGACGGACGACGCCGTGAGACACGTGTTTAGTGAACGCGGAAGTAGGAAGGATGAACGATGAAGTAAAAGCGGAAATCGGTATTCAGAATTCGGAAGTCAGAATGAAGATGAGCCTATGTTTTATTCTGAATGAAGATGAGCCTATGTTTTATTCCGACTTCCGGATTCCGAGTTCTATCTCATATCTTCGGGTTCATCGTTCATCCTTCCGCGTTCATCGTTTCTCTTATGACTCCTCAAGGTAAATTGTTGATGTTGGAGGCGCGGCGGCGTTTCGCGCGGCTGGTGGCGCAGCCGGAGGCGTCGATTGAGTTGGCGCACGCGGCTTTGCTGGTGGCGGCCGAGGAGCGTCCGGGGCTGGAGGTCGAGCATTATCGCGCGCGGCTCTACGAATTGGGACTTGAAGCGCGCGCCGCGATAGCGCGCGAGGGGGGCGCGAACGCGGTCGGCGCGCTCAATAAACTGCTCTTTGAAGAGTTGGGCTTCGCGGGCAATCAGAGCGATTACTACGACCCGCGCAACAGCCTGCTCTCCGACGTGCTCGACCGGCGCACGGGGATTCCCATCACGCTCTCGCTGGTCTATATGGAAGTAGGAAGGCGCGCGGGCTTGCGCGTCGAGGGCATCGGACTGCCCGGCCATTTCATCGTGCGCGTGGAAGGGGCGGACGGCGAGCCTGTGCTGGTCGATCCGTTCAACGGCAGGGTGATTGACGCGGACGATTGCCAGGAGCGGCTCGACACCATCTACGGCGGCCAGTCGCCGCTCACCGACGCGCATCTCCAACCCGTCCCGACACGCGAAATACTCGCGCGCCTGTTGCGCAACCTGAAAGGCATCTACGCGCAGGCCGGACTCTACCGCCGCGCGCTCTCGGTGATCGAACGCATCCTGCTCGTCGCGCCCGGCGCGCTGGAGGAGCGGCGCGACCGCGGCGCGCTGCTCGCGCAACTCGGACGCTACTCGGAAGCCGTCGTGGACGTGCAGGCCTATCTCGCGGGCGCGCCGAACGCGCCCGACGCCGAGCGCGTCACGGAGCAGTTGAAGCAGATGCGTTTACAACTGGCGAGGCTCAATTAGGTTTCAAGTTTCAGGTTTCAAGTTTCAAGACTGAACGGTCTTCGGGTTTTAACTTGAAACTTGAAACCTGAAACTTGAAACTATTCGCTTATGAAGTTTCGCGACATACTCCGGTTGGCGTTGCGCAATCTGTTCGAGGCGCGCCTGCGTGCGGGGCTGACGACGCTCGGCGTCATCGTGGGCGTCTCGATGATCGTGACGATGATGTCGTTCGGGCTGGGATTGCAGCGCAACGCCGTGCAGCGTTTCCGCGACCTCGACCTGTTCAACGAGATCACCGTCAGCGGCCGAAGCCTCATCGGCCTCGTTTCGTCGGCGATGGGAGACGGCGGCGGCGGGCGCGAGAGGCGCGGGCGGCGCGGTCAGGCGGACGCACGCGACACGAGAGGCAAGGTGCCGGAGCGCATGTTGACCGAGGCGGCGCTCGCCGAGATCGCGGCGCTACCGGGCGTGGCGTCGGTCGAACCGCACATAGATTTGACGACTTACGTGCGTGCCAACAAACGCGCGTTGCTCAGACAGGTCGGCGGCGCGCTCGTGCCGAACACCGCGACGCGATTCAAGACGTATCTCGCGGGGCGGATGATCAGTTCGCCGGAGGCGGACGAGGCCGTGGTTGACGAGTCGTTTTTGCGCAGCTTCGGTTTCGAGCACCCGCAGGATGCCGTGGGGCAGACGCTGGAGTTGCTCGCGCCGGGCGGGGTGGGCGCGGAGACGGCGGGAGGCAGGGAAGCGGCGGGAGAGAAGAAAGAAGCACGGGCGCGCATTGAAGCGGGGGCGACGCGAAATAATGAAGCGGGAGCGGCGCGCAATAATGAAGCGGGCGCGCAGAGCAGGGCGGGCAAGCGGATTCCGGAAGACGCGCGCGTGGATGGAAGCGTCGATGGCGACGAGGCCGAAAGCAACGATGCGGGCGAGGCCGGGAGCGGCGATGGAGGTGAGGCCGGAAACGGTGTTGGGGTCGAGGCAGGGGAAGAATTGAGCTTCTTCGGGCTACCGCTGGAAGATGCCGCGCCGGAGGACGACCCGGCGGAAGGCCTGGCGGTGCGGACGTTTCGTATCGTCGGCGTGTTGCGGACGGAGGTTGAGCCAAGCGCGCAGGGCAACCGGCAATTTCGCGGCATGATGCCCGTCTCCAGTATCTACATCCCGCTGCCGGCGGCGCGTGCGTGGGCTGACAGGTATCGCAACTCGATCAGCGAAGTAGCGTTTCGTCTGGCGCGCGAGAGCGGCATGCTCAAGGATGACGAGGCGGAAGGTTACGCGATGGCCGTCGTGCGCGTGACCGACCCGGACGTGTTGCCCGACGTGCAGCGGCGTCTGAATGAACTCGGCTTCAGCAGCTTCTCCATCGTGGATCAATTGAAAGAGTTGCGCACGGTCTTCCTCATCCTCAACAGCGCGCTCGGACTGCTCGGCGGCATCTCCCTGCTCGTCGCCTCGTTCGGCATCGCCAACACGATGATCATGTCCATTCTCGAACGCACGCGCGAGATCGGCATCATGAAAGCCATCGGCGCGGAGGACAGGGAGATCAAGTTGATCTTCTTCGTCGAGGCGGGCTTGATCGGGCTGCTGGGCGGCGTGGCGGGCACGCTCGCCGCGTGGGCGATTGACGCGGTGGCGAACCGCCTCGCCTACCGCTTCTTCCTCCAACCGCGCGGCGTCTCCTACGTGGACTTCTTCGCGCTGCCGCCATATCTCTGGGGGGGCGCGATCATCTTCGCCGTCGTCATCGCCATCCTCGCAGCCCTCTACCCGGCCGCCCGCGCCGCGCGCATCGACCCGGTCGAAGCTCTCAGACACAACTGAGCGGAAACGATGAAGCAGGAACGATGAAGTAGGAACGATGAAGTAGGAACTGAAAGCAACTCGTCTTTACTTCATCGTTCATCGTTCCTACTTCATCGTTCGACTTTTATCCTTCGGCTTCGCGCTGGATGGTGGCCTCGCCGCCGACGCGTGCGGCGGCGCGTGCGAGGAGAATGAGCACGACGATGGCGACGATGGTGGCGAGGACGGCGTAAGTGTAGAGGGCGGCAAGGCTCTCGCCCGTGCCGAGCAGTTGCTTGATGGTCTCTTTGATGGCCTCGTTCCAGGCGAGCGCGGCGACGAGGCCGAGCGAAGCCGAGGCGAGCGTGATCATGGTCTGGAAAAACATGCGTGCGTTGTTCATAGCATCCCTCCCGGTGTAACAAGAATGAAGCGTGGTCGAACGCTTGAAGTCTTATGACAACGGAGGGTCGCCGGTCAAATGTTTTTAACGCGCGCTCAGGCGACCGCGCCCCGGCACCAACTGCACATGCGGTATTCCTCTTTGATCAAGAGACCGATGAGGGAGGCCGGGAAGCAGATGATGAGGAATGCGACGAAGACGATCCAGCCCGCCGTGCTGATGCGTTTGGCGATGACGGGCGGAGCGGTTGACTGGCAATGCGGGCAGCGAAAGTGTGCGTGAGCGGGCTGCGCGAGCGGTTGGCCGTGCGCGTGCGCCGCAAGCGGCTGGACGGGCGCGGGCGGCGTGTCCGAAGCCCAGAGCGGCATGCCCGTGAAGTCAGTTTGCGGAGTGTGCGGCGCATAGTCGGCCGGGCGCGGCGTGGACTGAGCGACGGGAGTGAGGGACGCACCGCAATAACGACAGATGCGCACGATGTCGGCGTTCGGTTGGCCGCAGTTGTGACAGAAGATTGTGGACATAAAGTTGCGAGGTGCCGGTTGCGTGCTAACGAAATTTTGCGCCCGCCGCGCTTTCAGGAGCAGAGCGGCGGGTAAGGCAGAGACATCTCCCGGAAGATGCGCTCGGCCGTCTCGATGCCGGCTTCGACCAGCGCGAACTCGACGCCGTATAGCCCCTGCGGATAGCAGCGCGGGAGACGGCGGCCGATGCCCAGTCCCGGGATGCGGCTCGAACTCGTCGGCCGCAAATAGACGTTGCCCTGAGCCTTGACCTTCGCCGTGCCGCGCTCGAACACAACGTACTGGATGTAGAGATTTTCCGTGCCCCGGCCGCTCGTGCCCGCGGGGTCGTACATGCTTGAGTTGTGATGCAATTCGAGCCAGACGATCTGCGACTTCGTCTCGGCGTTCTTCGCGCGCTTGATGGCGTCGCCGCGCGTCATGTTGCCGTCGGAGCCGATCTGCAGACTCTTGCTGTCTCTCAGGCGTTGCACAACCGCGCCCTGCAACATCTCGCCCGCGCCCATGGACATCTGCAACCTCACCGAAGCCGTATGGCTGCCGACGAGGAGCGAAACCTTTTCCGCCTCATTCGGCGTCGCGGCGGGCGTGGCGGCCGGCTCCGCAGCCTTCGGCACGGGCGGGTCGGCCTTCGGTTTACTAACGCGTCGCCCCGCCTGCCCGTAACCCATTCCGAACGCCGCGCAGATAAACAGGGCGCAACAGGCGAGTGCCGCGAAGCCGCCGTTGCGCGCAGCGAAGCCGCCGACGCGCGCGGCAATGTTCTCGCCCCGATGTGAAAATTTTAATTTCGGCATAACTTGTTTCACTATCGCCTTAGCGTCGACGCGGACACTTATCGTTAACACTCATCGTGCGGGTTCGATGCGCTGAAACTCACGCCTGCGCGCCGAGCGGTTTGCCGCAGCGGTTGCAAAATCTGGCCGACGGGTCGCGTTGCGGCGTGCCGCAGTTTTCGCAGGCGGCAGCGCGCCTGAGGTCTGCGCCGCAGGAGGCGCAGAAGGCCGCGCCGGAGATGTTCGTTGCGCCGCACGTTCCGCAACTGCCGGGCACGGGCGGCACGTAGCCGCCCGCCTTGCGCGCGATGTGCGCCTCGATGATCTTCCAGGAGTCTTCCGTGAGGCGGTGTTGCCAGTATGCGCCGAGCGCCGGGAGCGCGAGCAGCAGCCCGGCCGAGAGGATGACTGCGACGGCCGCCACCGCCGCCTTGTCCAACCACTTCTGCATCCCGATCTCGACGCGCGTGCCGCCGTGCTCCGGCGTGATCTTGATGGTCAGCGCGGCCGACAGTCCGGTCAGGTCGCGCAGCGTGCCGGCCTTGCGCGCCTGCAGCACGGCGGTCTGCGCCACCTGCATGGATTGCACCTCGTAGTCGCCCTCGTCGAACAGACGTCGCAACTCCGCGACCAGAGTCTGCACTTCGACCTCGACGCCCGGATAATACCTGTTGTCCATAATAAAAACCGGGGAAAGGGTAAGGGGTAAAGGTTAAAGGTCGAATGGAAACCTGCGCCGATCTTTTTCTTTACCTTTACCCCTTACCCTTTCCCCTTTCCCCTTCTTAGCTTTGACGCGCCTTTTCGCGTAAACTCATTCTACGCTCAAACGCGCCTGACAGTTCAACGTAGACGCGCCGAAATCTTCCCTTTAGGAGACACGACTACATGAAAGCACACGTGCGCGCCGCCCTCGCGCTGTTTCTGATCACCGGCTTTCTCGGCACGCCGCTGGCGCTCCGCGCTCAGGCGCCAACTGCTACGGATGCTTCCGCGCTGCTCGACGGCTTCACCGCCACCGGCTCAAACGCCGAACGACAGCTCGAAAACCGTTTCCGCGACGTGCCGCTCGCGGCTTCGGCGCGCGAACACCTGCGCACGCTCACGCGCGAGCCGCACGTCGCGGGCACGCCCGCCGATTACCGTACGGCCGTCTACGTCCGCGATCAACTGCGCAAGTTCGGCATCAGCGCGGAACTCAAAGAGTATGAAGTGCTGCTCCCTTATCCGAAACGCCCCACCGTGCTCGAACTCGTCGCGCCGCGCCGCGTGCGCCTCGATTTGCAGGAGGCCGTGCTGCCGCAAGACCCCTCCTCCGCTCACGCCGGGATCATCCCCCTCTTCAACGCCTACTCCGCTTCGGGCGACGTGACCGCGCCGCTCGTCTACGTCAACTACGGTTTGCCGGACGACTACGCGGCTCTCAAAAAGATCAACGTTGACGTGCGCGGCCGCATCGTCATCGCGCGCTACGGCCGCTCGTTTCGCGGCGTGAAGGCGAAGGTCGCCGAAGAGAACGGCGCGGTCGGTCTCATCATCTACTCCGACCCGGCCGACGACGGCTACGTGCAGGGCGACGTGTACCCGAACGGCCCCTGGCGTCCGGAAACTTCGGCGCAGCGCGGCTCGGTTCAGTATCTCTTCCAGTATCCCGGCGATCCGCTCACGCCGGGCAAGCCCGCCACGCCCGGCACCGTGCGCCTCAAACAGGACGACCCGGCGCTCAATATCCCGCGCATCCCCGTTCAGCCGATCTCCTACGGCGACGCGCGCCGCTTGCTCGAACCGCTCGGCGGCGCGGTGCGCCCCTCTGGATTTCAGGGCGGCCTGCCGTTCGCCTATCACGTCGGCGGCACAGAGGACGTGCGCGTCCACCTGAAGACCGAGATGGATTTTCAGATGCGCACGATCTGGAACGTCATCGGCCGCATCGAGGGCGCGGAGGAGCGCGACCGCTGGATCGTGCTCGGCAATCACCGCGACGCCTGGACGTTCGGCGCGGTTGACCCGAACAGCGGCACGGCCGCCATGCTCGAACTCGCGCGCGGCTTCGGCGAACTGCTGAAACAGAATTGGCGGCCGCGCCGCACGATCATCTTCGGCAGTTGGGACGCCGAGGAACAGGGGCTTATCGGCTCGACCGAGTGGGTGGAGGAGCATGCCGCCGAGTTGAGAGAGAAGGCCGTCGCCTATCTCAACATGGACTCGGCCGTCTCCGGCGCGAACTTCAGCGCGTCGAGCGTGCCGAGCTTGTGGCGACTCATCCGCGGCGCGGCGCGCGACGTGCGCGACCCGAAGACCGGCAAGTCGGTTTATCAGGCGTGGCAGGATCGCGTGCGTGAAGCGCGCCCCGAAGCAGAGTTGACGGAGGCCGCGTCGGGCGCGGACGCGAACACCGCAGAGGCGCGCATCAACGCGCTCGGGTCGGGTTCGGACTACACGCCCTTTCTCCAGCACCTCGGCGTCTCCGCGCTCGACATGGGCTTCGGCGGCGATTACGGCGTCTATCATTCGGCCTATGATTCCTTCAACTGGATGGAGAAATTCGGCGACCCCACGTTTGCTTACCACGTCGCCGCCGCCCAAATCTGGGGCACGATTGCACTGCGCCTCGCCAACGCACGCGCCCTTCCGTTCGATTACGCCGACTACGCCGCCGAACTCCGCAACTTTATCAACGAGACACAGAAAACCGCCGCGCGCCGCAAACTCGCCGACGACTTCGACGCGAAAGCGTTGCTCGATGCAGTGAAAGACCTCGATGAGGCGGGGAGCAGTCTCCGCAAGAGGCAGCGCGATTTGATAGATGACATTGATAAGACTTTAGGGCGGGGAGATATAAAGCAAGCGCATATACGAAGTGTCATGCAGTTGAACGACCGCCTCATCGCCGCCGAACGTGCTTTGACGGACGAGCGTGGTTTGCGCAATCGCCCCTGGTACAGGCATCAAATCTACGCGCCCGGTCTTTACACGGGCTACGCCGCGCAACCGCTGCCGGATTTGCGTCAGGCCATCGACGACCGCAATACAGCGAACGCACGCGAAGCCGCCGCGCGCATCACGGAGGCCATCCGCCGCGCGACCGCGGTGCTCAGAGACGGAAGAGAGAGATAGGCGACCGAGAGGGACGAAGCGCAGTTCGCGAGAGGGCAGAAGCGCAAGGTCGCAGGACGGGTGGCGCGACGGTTAAGATGAAGCGACAGTCAACCGGCCGCCGGATTCTTTATTAACGTGAGTTCGACGTAATTGCGGTTGAGCTAGAGCCACGTGCATCAGAGGCGGCATCTATTGAAAGCCCCGTCAGGGGCGTAATATTTGTAGCCCACGGCGTGAGCCGTGGGGTCACATGGTGAATAACCTGTTGCAAGCCCCGTCAGGGGCGACAGAAGTTCAAGGTTGAATCTCTGTCGCCCCTGACGGGGCTTGTCCCTCTCCGGCTTGTCTGTCCCCACGGCTTACGCCGTGGGCTACATTCTTTCGCCCCTGCCGGGGCTGAGACCGTGACGATCCTCTTGCTTATATCGACCTCACGTTTTATTACCGGGCGGCCTGACGACTTTCGCGGGCGGGTATGAACTGAAGGCGTCGAGACGCGCTTCAGTTCTTCTTCTTCTCGCCTTTCTTCTCGGACGTGTCAGCGGGCAGTTTCTTTGCCGCGTCGAGCACCTGTTCGAGGTTGTCGATGACTTGTTCGAGTGCTTCGCGTTCGTTCTCGGCGGCCGCGTCCGTGCGCAGCGAGGCGAGTTGGGGCAGGATGCGCGCCGATGTTTCCGCGAGACGCCTGACGGCTTTCGGGACGAGGGAACTGTTGGGCGAGCGCGCGGCCACGTCGTCTATGTTGTTGATGGCTTCATCAAGTATGCGTGCGAGGTCGCCGAATAGTTGAGCGCGCGTGCCCTTCGGCAATTCGCCCCACTTCTCCAAATCTTTGGCCGACGGAGGCTGCGCCGCGGCCGCGCCCGTCACGGCGGCAACGCGCCGCTCGGCGATTTTGGCAAAGAGCGCGACGCGGCGGTCGAGTTCCTGCGTGTCGCGCACCAGGTCCGTCTCCTGCTCGGTCAGGTGTTCGCGCCGCTGGACGGGCGCGAAGGCGTGTGAGCGCGCGACGGGCGGCGACGCGGTGGCGGCGATGAGCGCGAGCAGCGTCAATGCGCCGAAGCGTCTGAGAGAAAGGTTGTGCATTTTCATCGTGTGGCTCACCTGTTTTTTCGTGTAAAAATTATTCGGGTCGCGTCTTCGAGCGGACAGTGAAGAAGCGTGTGGCTTAAGCCGTCGACACTTGCGGAGCCGGGCGTCGCCGCGAAGAGTATCGTTTGAGTCACGAAGCGTTTCGGCGCGTCGCTCCCGTTAAGATGTCGCGCGGCGTTAACGCAAGATGTCGCGCGCGTCAACGCGTCACCGTGTCGCTGTAGAAGGCTTCGAGGGCTTCGGCGCGCAGGTCGCGGAGGAGCCTGCCGAGCGCGAGCACGTTGCCGGCGAACTCGCCGGGCGTGGCGCGGCGCATGGCCTCGACGCGCGCGGCGTGTTTATGCACGGACTGCTCGATGCGTTTGAAGAGATCGCGCGGAGGGCTACCGCCGTCGCTCGTGCGATATAGATGCTGGATGGCGTCTTCCACCAGTGCCTGATAGACGCCGAGGTCGGCGGCGGCGACGTTGAACTGTTTGAGTTCCGTCTGCTGCTCGGCGCGCACGAGCCGCGCCTCAGCCAGTTCGAGACTGAGGCGCGTGCGCGCCTTCTCGTCGCGCGCAGACAACAACTGCGTGCGCTCTCCCTGCGGGATGTAGACCATCGGCGGCGGCGCGGCCTGCGGCGGCACGATAAAATCCTGCGCGCGCGCCTGCGACGACAGGGAAGCGGCGAACATCAACGCCGACACGAGCACGAGACGCTTGCAATGAGAAGCTGAACAATTCATGTGTGCGTGCGATTAACCGACGGGAACTTCTTTTTAAACGGACGGGACGAGCCGGTCGCCCATGCCTCAAAATTTCGAACACTGAAAGCTGACGCTCTTGAACACCGAAAGCCGCGCTCTTGAAAACTGAAAGTTGATGCCCCCGGAGCGGGCGGTGGCTTTAGTGCTCGCTTCCGCCGCGTCTTCCCGCATCGCTAGTTCTTCTTCCGCTTCACGCCCTGCCCGAGCTTGATCTGCTTGCGCAGGTTCGGCAGGCGCAGGTTGACCTTCTCCATCTCCAGTCCGTTTTGCGCGGCGTCGGCCTTCGCCAGAAATGTTTCATAAGCCGCGAGCGCGAGCGCGAACTCGCCCGTCAGGTCGTAGGCGCGCGCCAGAAAAAAATAGGTGACGGGGAGATCGGGGCGCGCGCGGTTGAGCCATTGATATTCGACGAGCGCCTCCGGATATTGCTTCAACCCGTCGAGCGCGGTGGCGAGGTTCGCGTGCGCCGCGTAGTGTTCGGGCGCGCTGGCAAGTATGCGACGCAGGATCGCGACGGCCTCCGCGAAGCGACGCGCCTGCACGAGGGCGGCTGCATAGCCGGTCGCGTAGTTGACGCTGTCGGGCACGAGTTCGGCGGCGCGCCGGTAATGCGTAAGTGACTTGTCGGGATCAGTGGTGCGATGTTTTTCGCCCGCGAGCGCGTGGAAGCCGGCGAGGCGCGCGCGCAACTGCGTCGAATCGGGCGCGGCGCGCAAGGCCGCTTCGATGTCCTTGATGGCGCGCTCGTGGTCGTCCGTGTCGGCGGCGAGTTCCATCCGTTCTTCGATGGCGGCGACGTTCGCCGGATCGAGTTGTAACGCGCGTTCGATGCTGCGGGCGGCGGCCGCCTTGTCTCCGGCCATGCGTTCGATGCGTGCGCGGGTCGCCCACAGGGCGGCGTCGGCGTCCGCGGCGGCGGTGGCGCGCACGATCAGTTTGACGGCCTCTTCCGTCGCGCCCGCGCGCAGCCGCAGAGAGGCGAGGGCGGCGAGGGCGTTCGCGTCTTTCGCGTCGAGTTCGACGGCGCGGCGCAAAAACGGCTCGGCTTTGGCGTCGTCGCCGGCGCGCGTTAACAGTAGTCCGAGCGCGGCGTGCGGCAGCGACCAGTCGCGCCGCAGTTCGACGGCGCGACGCAGGGATTTTTCCGCCTCCGGCAGTCGTTTGAGCGCGACGAGTGCGACGCCCCTCTGGTATTCCGCTTCGGGAAATTCGGGGCGCACCTTGATGGCCGCCGCGTAGAGTTCGACGGCGCGTGCGAGGTCGCCGCCGGCGTGTGCGTCCTGCGCGCGGTTGAAAATCTTCACCGGGTCGGTTTCGCCGTCGTCATCGTCGTCCGTCGCCTGCGCGTACAGCGGCGACGCGGCGCAGACGAAGACCATGAGCGACCAGACGAGGCCGCGCGCGATGAACTGTATGAGCAAAGGGCGTGTGAGTCTCAATTGCGACTGCTTTCGTTCGGATGTGAAATTTGTTTGCCGCAACGTGAACCGGAAGAGATGTCGGCGACGCCGAAAGGCTGTTCTGCCGCGCGAGCATAACATGCGTTCCGAAAATGCGTCCACGATAGCTTCCGGACAAATCGGCATGCTTTATATGGATGATGGGTTGCGTCCTTCAAGATGCCTGCGATAACATGCGCGCTATCCCGATTTTCAAACGCAAACTTCGAGTCGGCCGCCGTGGCGGCGGCGTTGGCGGCGACGCATCGGGCAAGTCGGCCGCCCTTCTCGGAACGGACAAAGGTCTTGAAGCGGAGCGAAGATGGTTGTGAGCGGTTCGGTAGTTGAAGAGATTTTACGCGACGGGCGACAGCCGGAGGCGTCTTCGGTGAATGCGCCCGGGACGAGTTCTCCGGCGGACGTGCCCGAGACAATCTCGACCGAAGCGGCCGAAAAAGAACTCGCCCTGCGCGCCCTCTTCCGCGAGATGAAATCCGTCGTCGTGGCATTCTCCGGCGGCGTGGACAGCTCCTACGTGGCATACATTGCGGCGTCTGAACTGGGCTACGGCGCGCTCTGCGTCACCGGCGAATCCGCAAGCCTCGCCGCGCACCAGCGCTCGCAGGCCGCAGAGATCGCCGCGCGCTTCGGCTTTCGCCACGAGACGCTCGACACCGAAGAGATGTCCGACCCGCGCTACACGGCCAATGCCGGCGACCGCTGCTATTTCTGCAAAACCGAACTCTACTCGAAACTCGCACCCGTCGCCCGCGCGCGCGGGGCGAGTTTCGTCGTTGACGGCTCGACGACCGACGACCTCGGCGACTACCGGCCGGGGCGCGCCGCCGCCGCCGAACACGGCGTGCGCAGCCCGCTCGTCGAAGTCGGCATGGCGAAGCGCGAGGTGCGCGCTCTGAGCCGTCGCGCCGGACTCCCGACCTGGGACGCGCCCGCCAGCCCCTGCCTCTCTTCGCGCATCGCCTACGGGACGACTGTCACCGTCGCGCGCCTGCGCGAGGTGGAGACGGGCGAAGAGATCATGCGCGCTCTCGGCTTTCGCGAGTTTCGCGTCCGGCATCATGACGAACTGGTGCGCCTCGAAATTGCCCCGGCCGAACTGGAAAACGCGCTCCGGCGCGAAGTCACGGACGAACTCGCGCGTCGCTTTCGCGCCCTCGGCTTCCGCTATGTGACGCTCGACCTGCACGGCTACCGCATGGGCGCGTTGAACGAAGTCTTAGATCAGTGACGGGTGACGGGTGACGGGTGACGGGATAAAACCTGTCTCCATCTTGTCACCCGTCACCTGTCACCTGTCACCTGATGGGAGATGAACATGGCTACTACGATGGTTGAAGATGCTGTGCCGGCAGCGAGAGAGGCTAATCCGTTCGAGTCTATGATGTCGCGCTTCGACCGCGCGGCGAAGTTGCTCGATCTCAATCCCGACCTCTACGCCGTGATGCGCGTGCCGAACCGTGAGTTGAAGGTTTACATTCCGGTGCGCATGGATTCGGGGCGCATACAGGTTTTTGAAGGCTTCCGCGTGCAGCACAATTTCGCGCGCGGCCCCGCCAAGGGCGGCATCCGCTACGCGCCCGACGTGACGATTGAAGAGGTGCGCGCGCTCGCCGCGTGGATGACCTGGAAGTGCGCGGTGGTCAACGTGCCGTTCGGCGGCGCGAAGGGCGGCGTCATCTGCGACCCGTGGCAGATGTCGCAGGGGGAACTGGAGCGTATGACGCGCCGTTACGCCTCCGAGTTGATCGACATCATCGGGCCGGAGAAGGACGTGCCCGCGCCCGACATGAACACCAACGAGCAGACGATGGCGTGGATCATGGACACCTACTCCATGCACGCGCGCCACACGGTGACGGCGGTCGTGACCGGCAAGCCGATTGACCTCGGCGGCTCGCGCGGACGGCGCGAGGCGACGGGTCGCGGCGTTTTGTTCGTCGTCAACGAGGCGATGAAGAAGTTCAAGATGACGCCGCCCTCGACGCGCGTCGTGGTACAGGGCTCGGGCAACGTCGGCGGCATCGGTGCGCAGTTGATGCACGAGGCAGGGTATAAAGTGATCGCCATTTCCGACATGCACGGGGGCATCTACAACCCGGCCGGCATCGACATCCCCGCCGCCATGGAGCATTTGCGCGCCACGCGCTCCTTCGAAGATTACCCGAACGCCGAACGCGTCTCGAACGCCGAGTTGCTGGAAATCGAGTGCGACGTGCTCGTGCCGGCCGCGACGGAGAACCAGATCACGTCGAAAAACGCCGAGCGCATCAACTGCAAGGTGCTGGCCGAGGGTGCGAACGGCCCGACGACCGCCGCCGCCGACGAAATCCTCCAGCGCAAGGGCATCTTCGTGATTCCAGATATTTTAGCCAACGCGGGCGGCGTCACCGTCTCCTACTTCGAGTGGGTGCAGGACAGGATGGGCTATTTCTGGAAGGAAGACGTGGTCAACGAGCGTCTGCAGGACGTAATGGTCGCCAGTTTCAACGAACTCGTGAAGTTCGCCGAGAAGCATAATGTGGACACGCGCACGGCCGCCTATATGCTCGCCATTGACCGTGTGGCCTACGATACGCGCATGCGCGGCATCTACGCGTGACAAAAACGTGTAGGGATTTTTCATGCTAAGTGGTGAAAAAGTCTTGATTTCCGCGCCAATGTAGAGTATGGTCTGCCGGAAATTGTTATGTAGGAGCAGAGTCGGAAAGTGTAACCTGACGATTAAGTTCCTACATTTCGAGTTCGCAGCGTTGACAGGGGCGTCACTGTTTTGTATAAGCAGTAACGTCTTCAAGTTAATCAGGCTAAAGAAGAATACAGTTGAGAGGCGCAAAGAGGCAGGTTTTAAGCGCCCGCGAACACAGAATACGTGTTCGGCTCCTCTCGCTGCTCCGCTCCAGCTACAAGGCGTTTCGTTCGAGGGCGGTAGCAGTT
>DASQLU010000053.1:0-39784 GCA_035645855.1 Pyrinomonadaceae bacterium | reverse complement strand
GGCGTGGCCGCGCCGCCGCTGGTGCGCACTGAGCGAGTGGAGGGAGCGGGGACGGCGCTGTCGTTCGCGCAACAGCGGTTGTGGTTCTTAGACCGGCTGGAGCCGGAGAGCGCCTTCTACAACAGCCCGCTGGCGGTGCGGTTGACCGGTGCGCTCGACGTGGCGGCGCTGACCGGGACGCTCGACGAGATCGTGCGCCGGCATGAGGTGCTGCGCACCACCTTCGCGGAAGTGGAAGGCACGCCGGTGCAGGTCGTCGGGGCGGCCGAGCCACACAACCTTGAACTCGTTGACCTGGGCGGTCTGGCCGAAGCGGAGCGCGAGGCGGAAGCGCGGCGGCTGGCGTCGGAGGAAGCGCGGAAGCCCTTCGACCTCTCGACGGGGCCGCTGCTGCGGGCGAAGCTGCTCAGGCTCGCGGAAGAAGAACATGTGGTGCTCCTGACGATGCACCACATCGTCTCGGACGGCTGGTCGCTCGGCGTACTCGTCAGGGAAGTCGCCGTGCTCTACGAGGCCTTCTCCCGGGGCGAGGAGTCGCCGCTGCCGGAACTTCCCATTCAATACGCCGACTACGCGGCGTGGCAGAGAGAGTGGTTGCAGGGCGAGGTGCTCGAAGCGCAGGTCTCTTACTGGAAGAAGCAACTGGAGGAACTACCTGTTCTGGAACTGCCGACGGACAGGCCGCGACCGCCCGCACAGAGCTTCCGCGGGGCGCAGCTCTCGCTGCACATCCCGGAGGAGACGTTGAGGGGGCTGAAGGAGTTGAGCCGGCGCGAAGGCTGCACGCTCTTCATGACGCTGCTCGCCGCCTTCCAACTTCTGCTCTCCCGTTACTCGGGACAGGAGGACATCATCGTCGGCACTCCCATCGCGGGGCGCACGCGAGCGGAGGCTGAGGGACTCATCGGATTCTTCGTCAACACGCTGGCGCTGCGGACAGACCTGTCGGGCGACCCTACTTTCGTGGAGTTGATGAAGCGTGTGCGCGAGGTGACGCTGGGAGCGTACGCGCATCAGGAAGTGCCGTTCGAGAAGCTGGTCGAGGAGTTGCGGCCGGAGCGGGACACAAGCCGCCAGCCGCTCTTCCAGGTCATGTTCGCCATGCAGAATGCGCCAACCGGCGGCGGCGGCGCGCGTTTGGCGGGGCTGGAATTGACCCCGGCGTCGTCGGGCGCGGGCGCGACCTCGAAGTTCGACCTGATGCTGACGGTGACGGAGCGCGGCGGCGAACTGGCGGCGTCGTTCGAGTATGCGACCGACCTCTTCGATCAGGAGAGCATCGAGCGCATGGCCTCGCACCTGAAGACGCTGCTGACGGGCGTCGTGTCGGCGGCGCCGGGGACGCCTGTGTGGCGGCTGCCGCTGATGTGTGAGGAGGAGCGGCTGCGCGTCGTCTCCGAGTGGAACCGGACGCAGCGCGACTACGACCGCTCGGCGACGCTGCACGGGTTCTTCGAGCAGCAAGCGGCAGCCACACCGGATGCCGTCGCCGTCAGCTTTGAAGGCGAGCGGCTCACCTACCGCGAACTGAACGAGCACGCTAACCGCCTCGCACACCACCTCGCCTCGCTGGGCGTCGGCACCGAGTCCCGCGTCGGCGTCCTGCTCACACGCAGGCCTGAGCTGCTCGTCTCGCTCCTGGCGGTGATGAAGGCCGGTGGCTGCTACGTACCTCTCGACCCGGCCTACCCGCGCGAGCGCCTCTCCTTCATGCTTGAGGACGCGTCCGCCTCCGTCCTCGTCACCGCAGGGTCGCTGCGCGGCCTGCTCCCTGCGCACGGCGCTTCGGTCGTCAACCTCGAAGCGTGGCGTCAGGAGACCACGACCTATTCCGCGGACAATCCGAGCTGCGCGGCCGGCCCTCAGAACCTCGCCTACCTCATCTATACCTCCGGCTCGACGGGTCGCCCCAAGGCCGTCGCCATAGAGCACCGGAGCGCCGCCACGCTGCTGCACTGGGCTAAGGAGAGCTTCACCCCCGAAGAACTATCGGGCGTGCTGGCCTCGACCTCCGTCTGCTTCGACCTTTCCGTCTTCGAGTTGTTCGTCCCCCTGAGTTGCGGCGGCAAGGTCATCCTCGCCGAGAACGCGCTCGCCCTTCCGGGACTGCCAGCGGCGTCCGAGGTGACGCTCGTCAACACCGTGCCTTCGGCGATGGCCGAACTGATTCGTCAGAAAAGCGTGCCCCCCGGGGTCAAGGTCGTAAACCTCGCGGGCGAGGCGCTGAAGCGGTCGCTCGTCGATGGTGTCTACGGTGCCTCGGCGGTCGAGCGGGTGTTGAACCTCTACGGCCCTTCCGAAGACACAACCTACTCGACCTTCACGCAGGTGGCGCGAGACGAGGCGGGGGAGCCGACCATCGGGAAGCCGCTGGCGAACACACGCGTCTACGTCGTCGATGCGCACATGCGCCCCGTGCCCGTCGGCGTGCCCGGCGAACTGCTGATTGGCGGCGAGGGGCTCGCGCGCGGTTATCTGGGGCGTCCCGCGCTCACGGCCGAGCGGTTCGTCCCAGACCCTTTCGGCGGGCAGGAAGGCGAGCGACTCTACCGCACGGGAGACCTGGTTCGTTTCCTGCCGGACGGGCGTCTGGAGTTCAGGGGACGCCTCGATCATCAGGTGAAGGTGCGCGGCTTCCGCATCGAGCTGGGCGAGATTGAGGCGGCGCTTCTCAAGCACGCCTCCGTCCGCGAGGCCGTGGCCGTGGTTAGGGAGGCCAAGACGGGTGACAAGCGGCTGGTGGCTTACTGCGTGGCCGTCGAGGGAAGCAGCGTGGGCGTCGGCGAGTTGCGCGAGCACCTGCGCGGGCGGCTGCCGGAGTACATGGTGCCGACGGCGTTCGTGGCGCTCGAACGGCTGCCGCTGACGCCGAACGGGAAGCTCGACCGGCGCGCGCTGCCGGAGCCTGGGACGGGGGGCGAGGAGTACGTCGCACCCCGAAACGAAATCGAGGCGGCGCTGGCGGAGATGTGGGTCGAGTTGTTGGGAGTCGAGCGAATCGGCGTCAACGACAACTTCTTCGAACTGGGCGGCCATTCGCTGCTGGCGACGCAGGTCGTCTCCCGCGTGCGTGAGGCGTTCCGAGTGGAACTGCCACTCGTCGGTATTTTCCAGACCCCGACGGTGGCCGGTCTGGCCGAAGCGGTGGCGGTCTGTCGCGAGCAGCAGCAGGGCACGGAGCAGCCTTCGATCAAGCGCGTCGAGCACGACCGCGAGGAGGCGCTGCTGGCGCGACTCGACGAGATGTCGGCCGAGGACATCGAGGCGTTGCTGTCGGACATGTCTACGGTGGAATAAGTAAGTGGAGGGCAAAGAGATGAGCACCGAGCAGATGACAGGGATGTCGCTAGCCCAGAAGCGTGAGTTGTTGGCGCGTATGTTACGCGAGAAGGCGGCCGCACCTAAGAAGTACCCGCTCTCCTTCGCGCAGCAGCGGCTCTGGTTCCTAGACCGTTTGGAACCCGGCAACTCCTTCTACAACATCCCGCTGGCGCTGAGCTTCAACGGACGCCTCGACGTCGAAGCGCTCGCGCGCACGCTCGACGAGCTTGTGCGCCGTCACGAAGTCTTCCGCACGACCTTCGCGGACGACGGCGGCACTCCCGTGCAGCTCGTCGCGGAGCCCTCCCGCTTTCACATCAGGAGCGTTGACCTGCGGGCGCTGCCGGAGGCCGAGCGGGAGGCCGAGGCGCAGCGTATCACCAGAGAGGATGCGCTCATCCCCTTCGACCTTTCAAGAGGCCCGCTGCTGCGCGTCACACTCATCTGTCAGGAAGACGAGAAACATCTCGCGCTGCTGACGATGCACCACATCATCAGCGACGGATGGTCTATAAGCGTGCTCATCAAGGAGGTGGCGGCGCTCTACGAGGCGTTCTCCCGTGGCGAGCCGTCGCCCCTGCCCGAACTCCAGATTCAGTACGCCGACTATTCAGCGTGGCAGCGCCAGCGCCTACAGGGTGAAGTCCTCGACCAGCAACTCTCCTACTGGAAGAAGCAACTCGGCGGCGAACTGCCCGTGCTCGAACTGCCCACCGACCGACCCCGCGCGGCCATGCCGAGCCATCGCGGAGCGCACCACACCTTCCGCCTCGACCAGACTTTGACGGACGGACTCAGAGAGTTGAGCCGGCGCGAAGGCTGCACGCTCTTCATGACGCTGCTCGCCGCCTTCCAACTTCTGCTCTCCCGTTACTCCGGCCAGCAGGACATCATCGTCGGGACTCCGATAGCGGGGCGCACGCGTGCCGAGCTTGAGCCGCTGATCGGCTTCTTCATCAACACGCTGGCGTTGCGGACAGACCTGTCGGGCGAGCCGACATTCGCGGAACTGCTCAGGCGTGTGCGCGAGGTGACGCTCGGAGCGTACGCGCATCAGGAGGTGCCTTTTGAGAAGCTGGTGGAGGAGTTGCGGCCGGAGCGGGACACGAGCCGCCAGCCGCTCTTTCAGGTCATGTTCGCCATGCAGAACACGGGGCCTGCCGGCGGCGGCGGCGGCGCACAGTTGGCGGGGCTGGAATTGACCCCTGTGTTGTCGGGCGCGGGCGCGACCTCGAAGTTCGACCTGATGCTGATGGTGACGGAGCGGGGCGGTGAGCTGATGGCGACGTTCGAGTATGCGACCGACCTCTTCAACGAAGAGAGCATCGAGCGTATGGCCTCGCACCTGAAGACGCTGCTGGCGGGTGTCGCGGCGGCGCCGGAGACGCCCGCGTGGCGGCTGCCGCTGATGTGTGAGGAGGAGCGCGAGTGGGTGCTCGGTGGGTGCAACGAGACGGCTGCGGATTACGAGCGCGGCGCGACCATCCACGAGCTGTTCCGCCGTCAGGCCGCGGCCACACCCGACGCCCTCGCCGTCATTGACGGTGCGGGCGCGCGCCTGAGTTTTGCCGAACTCGACGCACTATCCGACGAATTGGCACGACGCCTGCGCCGTCTCGGCGTCGGGGCAGAGTCGCTGGTCGGTATCATGCTCGACCGCTCGGCCGCACAACTGGTCTCGCTGCTCGGCGTGATGAAGGCGGGTGGCACCTACCTGCCCCTCGACGCCGGCTATCCGGCCGAGCGTCTCGCCTTCATGCTCTCGGACTCCGGTGCGCGGGTGCTGGTGACGGACTCGCAGACGCTCGCAAGAGTGCCGGCATTGCGCGCGGCTTGGGGCGAAGACACGGCCGACGCGGCTGCTGGCAGCGCGGCCGGCGCGGCATCACGCCGCCTGCTGTTGCTCGACGCCGGGTGGGATTCGTCAGCGGTCGGGGCGGACGTGCCGGCGGGAACCGTGCCGGAGCCGTTGTCGGCAAAGGTCGTCCCGGACAACCTGGCCTACGTCATCTACACCTCCGGCTCCACGGGCACGCCCAAGGCCGTGATGATTCGCCACGCCTCGGCGCTCAACCTCCACGCCGCGCTCGACCACAAAGTCTACTCTCATCTCCGCCAACGTTTCGGCGCTGCTCCGCTCGTGGTAAGCCTCAACGCGCCGCTCTCCTTCGACGCGTCGGTGCAACAGTGGCTTCGACTGATCTCGGGAGACGCGCTGGCAATCGTGCCCGAGCATGTGCGGCTCGACGCCGAAGAGATGTGCCGCTGGCTGGGCGAGACCGGGGTACAGGTGCTCGACTGCACGCCCTCGCATCTTCGCGCGCTGGCGGGGCGGTTGCCTGAGACAATCGCCGGGGCGCTCGTCGGCGGCGAGGCGATAGACGAGGCGTTGTGGGCGCAGATGTGCGGCGAGGAGCAGAGACTCTACTTCAACGTCTACGGCCCGACCGAGTGTACCGTAGACGCCACGGTGACTATGGTGCGGGGCGCGTTGCCGCAGTTGGGCAGGCCTGTGCAGAACATGAGAGCCTACGTCGTCGAGCGGGGAGAGATGGCGGGCGAGGTGGCGCCGGCCGGCGTCGCCGGCGAACTCTATCTGGGCGGCGACGGCGTCGCCAGAGGCTACCTCGGGCGAGCCGCGCTGACGGCCGAGCGCTTCGTGCCCGACCCCTACTCCACACTGGCGGGCGGGCGTCTCTACCGCAGTGGGGACTTGGTGCGGCGTCTGCCGGACGGGCGGCTGGAGTTTCTGGGACGGCTCGACGCACAGGTGAAGGTGCGCGGCTACCGCATCGAGCCGGGAGAGGTCGAGGCGGCGCTGTGCGCGCACGACCGGGTGAGGGCGGCCGTGGTGACGGCGCGAGGCGAGGGAGCGGGCGGAAAGCGGCTGGTGGGCTATTACGTGTGTGAGGCGGGAGGCGAAGTAGAGGCGGGAGAGTTGCGCGAGCATCTGCGGGGGCGATTGCCGGAGTACATGGTGCCGGCCGTCCTGATGGCGTTGGCGGAGTTGCCGTTGACGGGGAATGGGAAAGTGGATCGGCGCGCGCTGCCGGAGCCGTCGGTGGGAGGCGGAGGAGGGGAAGGGTACGTGGGGCCGCGGACGGCGGTGGAAGAGGTATTGAGCGGAGTGTACGGGCGGGTGCTGGGGATGGAAGCGGTGGGGGTGAGAGACAACTTCTTCGAGTTGGGTGGCCACTCGCTACTGGCCTTGAGGTTGCTGGCGCGCGTCGAGCAGGAGACGGGTGTGAGACTGCCTGTGGCGAAACTCTTCCATGCTCCGACCGTCGAATTGCTGGCGCGTGAACTGGAAGAGTTCGGAGAAAGGGAGCATGAGCGGTGGTCGCCCCTGGTGAGGATTGCGGGCGAGGGGAGCGGGCGTCCGTTCTTCTGCGTGCATCCGGGCGGCGGCAACATCCACTGCTACGCGGCGCTGGCGGCGCTGCTGGGCACCCGGCGCCCGTTCTACGGGTTGCAGGCGCGTGAACTCGAAGGCGAAGCGTCTCCGCTCGGGAGTATCGAGGAGATGGCCTCGTTCTACCTAGAGGCCGCGCGCGAAGTCCAGCCCCGGGGGCCTTACCTTCTCGGCGGCTGGTCTCTGGGAGGTTTGATCGCTTTCGAGATGGCGCAGCAGCTTCGCGCACGCGGCGAGGAGGTCGAGGTGCTGGCATTAATTGACACGGCCATTCCGGGCGGCGCGCCCCTGAGCGACGCGGCGATGCTCGCAGGCTTCGCGCACGACATTGGACTGCCGACGGGCGGGCTCAATATATCGCTCGGACGCTTCGAGGGGCTGGGGCGTGAAGAGCGACTGGCGTACATCTTCGAGAGCGCGAAGGCGGCGGGCGTGGTGCCGGCCGAGATCGAGCCGGCGCAGTTCCGGCGGCTGCTCGGCGTCTTCGAGAACAACGTGAGGGCGGGGCTGGCCTATAGTGCGAAGCCCTACCCGGGACGCCTCACATACTTCAAGGCCGCAGAGACACCGCACGCGCCGGGTGTGGACGCTGCGGCGTACTGGGGCGAAATGGCGGCGGGCGGAGCGGACGTGCATGTCCTTGCAGGCGACCACTACGGGCTGCTGAAAGCGCCTCTGGTGGCCGAGTTGGCCGAGCGGCTGAAGGCTTGTTTCCAGACGAAGGGGGCGGAATAACCGATATGAATCTCTTTAAGTTTCTCTACCAGTGCTCGAAAGGCTCGTTGGTCGTGGCCGTGCTGGTCGGCATCGCGAGTGGCCTCGGCAGCGCCGCTCTGATGGCGCTCATCAACAAGCGGCTCATGACGCCGGGCGATTCCGTGGTGCAACTGGCGGTGGCCTTCACCGTCCTCGTCCTCATCGTGCTGGCGTCGAACCTCGCCTCGCGGCTGCTGCTCAACCGCCTCGCCGAGCGCGCCGCTTACGAGTTGCGCCTGCACCTCTGCCGGCAGGTTCTCAGCGCGCCGCTGCGCCATCTGGAGGAGACGGGGCCTCACAAAATTCTGGCGGCGCTGACGCAGGACATCAACTCCATCACCAACGCGATGCTGACGCTGCCGGTCGTTTGCATTAACCTGACCATCGTCATCGGCTGCATGATCTATCTCGGCTTGCTGTCGTTGAGTGTGCTCGCCGGCCTCGTCGTCTTTATCCTGATCGCTCTGTCGAGCATTCATCTCATTCAGCGCAGCGGGCAGCGTTCGTTCAAGCTTGCGCGCGAGGAGTGGGATAAGCTGGTCGAGCACTTCCGCGCGCTGACCGAGGGGACGAAGGAGCTGAAGCTGCACCGCGGCCGGCGCGAGACCTTCCTCCGCGACTTCCTACAGACGACGGCGCTCGCCTATCGCCGACATGACAACGAAGGGAAGAAGATTTACGCTGCGGGCTCAAGCTGGACGCACGTGCTCTACTTTATCTTCATCGGCGTAATTCTCTTCGTGCTGCCCGACATCGAGCCCGTCAGTCTGGCGACGCTCTCCGGCTTCACCGTCACGGCGCTCTACCTCCGCGCGCCCATCAACGTCCTGTTCGACGCCTACCCCATCTTCAAGCGCGCCACCATCTCGCTCGAAAAGGTGGAGGAGCTTGGGCTGACGCTCTCGAACTTCGCCGTCGAGGCCGGCGCCGAGGCCGAGTTAAGCCAAGCCCCCTGGGAGCGTATCGACCTCGTCGGCGTGACGCACGAGTTCTACCACGAGCGCGACGACCGGCGTTTCGCCCTCGGCCCCATAGACCTGACGGTCTATCCCGGCGAGATAGTCTTCGTCACCGGCGGCAATGGGAGCGGCAAGACCACCTTCGCCAAACTGCTGACCGGCCTCTACAGCCCCGCCTGCGGAGAAATCTCGTTGGGCGGCGTAGCCATCAACGACGAGAACCGCGATGCCTACCGGCAGATGTTCTCGGTCGTCTTCTCGGACTTCTACCTCTTCGAGCAGCTCGTCGGGCTGGAAAGCCCCACGCTCGACGCGCAGGCGCGCGAATACCTCGCCAAGCTCCATCTGGACAAGAAGGTCTTCATCGAGGACGGCAAGCTCTCGACCGTAGACCTCTCGCGCGGCCAGCGCAAGCGCCTCGCACTCCTCACCGCATATCTGGAAGACCGCCCCATCTACGTTCTCGACGAGTGGGCGGCCGATCAGGATCACGTCTTCCGCGACATCTTCTACCTCGAACTGCTCTCCGAGCTGAAGGCGCGCGGCAAGACCGTCATCGCCATCACCCACGACGACCGCTATTACCACCTCGCAGACCGGATCATCAAACTTGACGAGGGCAAGCTCGAATACGATAGAATGATGACCCAGACCCGCCCGCAAGAGGCACTCGAACTGCCGGGTGTTCTATAATCCGAACGCCTCGGCCAACAAAACTTTTTTCAAACGACGCGCGAGCACACGGCCTCCGCGCGGCGCGCGACCGGCGCCGGTCGCGCTCTCAACATTCCCGCCTCGACGGGGCGGGTCGCGTGCCTCCCCGGAGGCAGTTCAAATCAACCCACAGAGGAGTCAGACATGAGCACGGATGAGAAGGACGACAACACCATTTACAAGGTAGTGGTGAACCACGAAGAGCAATACTCGATCTGGCCGGCCGACCGCGAGAACGCACTCGGCTGGAACGACGCCGGCAAGCAGGGGACGAAGGCCGAATGCCTCGCCTACATCGAAGAGGTCTGGACGGACATGCGCCCGCTCAGCCTTCGCAAGCAGATGGAGGAGGCGGCCGGGAAGTAACGCGCCGCCTTCGCCGCGCGCCTCACGCGCGCCCCGCCCGCGAACCTCAAATACCGGAGACCAAGCGCCGCGCCCCACACGCGGCGCGAGCTTTCTACAGGATGGAGAACTATGCCGACAACAGCAATCGAGGCCAGCCCATGGTTCGTATGCCCGAAGCCCAACCCACGTGCCGGGCTGCGCCTCTTCTGCTTCCCTTACGCGGGAGGCGGGACGTTAATCTATCGGGCTTGGCCGGCCGCGCTCGAACGCGTGGCCGAGCTTCACATGGTGCAGCTCCCAGGGCGCGAGCGGCGTCTGGCCGAGCCCCCATATACCAGCGTGGACGCGCTCGTCTCGGAACTCTCCGAAACCATCGCCGGCCACCTCGATGTGCCTTTCGCCTTCTTCGGTCACAGCATGGGCGCCGTCCTCAGCTTCGAGCTGGCACGCAGGCTGCGGCGTGAGCGTGGGGTCGAGCCGCGACACCTCTTCGTCTCGGGGCGCTCGGCGCCGCAGCTCCCGCGGCGTGAACCCTGCACCTTCGATCTGCCGGAGCCGGAGTTCGTGCAGGAGTTGATTAACCTCAACGGCACGCCGCGCGAGGTGCTTGAGAACCCGGAGCTGCGGCAACTTCTGCTGCCCCTGCTGCGCGCGGACTTCGCCGTCTGCCAGACCTACGAGTACGACCCCGGCCGGCCGCTCGCGTGCCCCATCACGGCACTCGGCGGCATCGGCGACCGCGTCAGCCGCGAAGACCTCGAAGGGTGGCGCGAGCAGACCGTGTCACGCTTCATGCTGCGTATGTTCCCCGGCGATCACTTCTTCCTCAACTCGGCGCAGGCGACCCTGCTGGAAGTAATTGCGAGAGATTTGCAACGACACGCCGGGGCATCGCTCTGAGACGCGGGCTCAGGCCGCGAAATCTTTTCTAAGGCAGGTGACAAAAGCAGAATGAGCGCCACGACAGAGACACTTCAGTTTCAAGCGGAAACCAAACATCTGCTTGACCTGATGATTCATTCGCTCTACACGACGAAGGAGATTTTTCTACGCGAGTTGATCTCGAACGCCTCGGACGCGCTTGACCGGCTGCGCTTCGAGGCTCTGACGCACCCGGAGCTGGCGGACGCGGGCGGCGAGCTGCGCATCACGCTCGCAGCCGACGCCGGCGCGCGCACGCTCACCGTTGCCGACAACGGCATCGGCATGAGCCGCGAAGAGCTGGTCACGAACATCGGCACCATCGCACGCTCGGGCACGCGCGAGCTGCGCGAGCAGATGCGCGCCGGCGCCTCGGACGAAGCCCTCATGCAGTCCATCGGGCAATTCGGCGTCGGCTTCTACTCGTCCTTTATGGTCGCGGACAAGGTCACGATCCTGACGCGGCGCGCGGGTCAGACGGTAGCTTCGCTCTGGAAGTCGGACGGCGAGGGGACTTACACCGTCGCCGACGCCTCGAAGGAGCAGCACGGCACGGAGATTACGCTCCACCTCAAGCCGGCAGACCCCGAAAGCGGCATCGACGACTTCACGGACGAATGGGTTATCTCGCGCGTCGTCAAGCGCTACTCCGACTACGTCGGCTATCCCATCGTTCTCAAAAGCCGTCGTGCCGGGGGCGGGCGAGACGAGGAAGAAAGTCGGGAGCCGGATGCGGCGGAGGGGAGCGTGGAGGAGCGCGTCCTCAACTCGATGCGCCCTATCTGGATGCGCCCGCCGCAGGAGGTCTCCGAAACCGACTCCGGGGAATTCTTCAGGCATCTCACGCACGAAGAGCAAGAGCCCTCGATGACGATCTTCGTCAAGGCCGAAGGGCTCCTCGAATACAGGGCGCTCCTCTTCGTCCCCTCGAAGGCGCCCTCCGACCTCTTCTACCACGCATCGGAGCCGGGGCTGCGTCTCTACTCGAAGGGCGTGCTCATCATGGAGCGCTCGCCCGACCTGCTCCCGCAGTACCTGCGCTTCGTGAAGGGCATCGTTGACCTCGAAGACTTGCCGCTCAACATCTCGCGGCAGATGCCGCAGCAGGAGCGGCAGCTCACGCAGATACGAAAGTGGCTGACGAAAAAAATCCTCGACCACCTGCAGGCCGCGGCCAACAACGAGGAAGAAAAGTATCTCGTCTTCTGGAAGGAGTTCGGCCGCGCCTTCAAAGAGGGCGTCAGCTCCGACTACGAGAACAGGGGACGGCTCGTCCCGCTGCTCCTCTTCCAAAGCTCGCACGACCCCGAACGCCTGACCAGCCTGCGCGACTACGTCTCAAGGATGAAGGAAGGGCAGCAGGAGATTTTCTACCTCACGGGCGAGAGCCGCCGCGTGGTGGAAAACTCGCCGCACCTCGAAGCCTTCAAGGAGAAGGGCTACGAAGTGCTCTACCTCGTTGACCCCGTGGACGAGTTGCTTGTTCAAGCCCTGACGGAGTTTGAAGGCCGGAGGCTCAAGTCCGTCGGCAAAGGTCAGGTCAGGCTCGGCGAGGACGCGGAGAGCGAACAGGCGCGCAAGGAGCTTGAAGAGCAGTCGGCGGCGGCTGCCGAGCTGCTGCAATTCATCCAGAAGGAGGTGGACGAGTACGTCAAGGATGTCCGTCTGACCAACCGCCTGACGCACTCGCCGGCCTGCCTCGTCGGCTCAGAGCTTGACTACAGCCCGCAGCTTGAACGCCTCCTACAAATTGGCAAGGGCGGGCGCGCGCGACAGCGCCGTATCCTTGAGCTGAACCCGCGCCACGAGATTTTCGCAAGGATGTCCGAGCGCTTTCGCGCCGACCGCGAAGACCCGCGCCTGCGCGCCTCCGCGGAACTGCTGCTCGGCTCAGCCCTCCTCGCCGAAGGCTCCGAGCTGCCCGACCCTGTCCGCTTCAACCAGCGACTCGCAGAGCTTTTGTCCACGAGCCTCGGGGCTGACCCGCACTGACATTGCGCCTCGCGGGCGGTTGCGAACGAAAGTAAATAACTGCCACACAAACGAAGCCGCCGCGCGTCGAAGGTTCACCGAAACCTTCGACGCGCGGCGGCTTCTTTATTTCGGCGCGCAGGCGACGCACGAACACACAACGACCCGCACCCGCGTGCGATTCTCTTAGCCTGTGCGCTGCCTATCATCTAAACGCTAAAGCGCGCGAGCGTGCGCGACACCGGCAACGCCCGTGAGCAAACAGGCTGGACAACAGGACGTGTTCCCGACTTCTCCGCCGCCGAACCTTTCACTCCGGCGGGACGAGATACACGTCCGGCGCACAGACCTCGACCCGCCGTCCGCCGCGCCGGCGCTCTCATCAACCGCCCCTTTTCATCATCCACATGCTAATTCAGGTAACGCTCATTTGCGCCCCGTCTCTCTCAGGCCTGTTTTTAGCCGGCGCGATGTGAGTCCTGAAATGTTTTTCTGACTTTACGCATATCACAATGAGGACGCTTATCTCAAGGATTCAGGTAGAGCTGAACGACGGGAAGTTACGGCGATGCGCCGCCCGCCACGGGCGACCTCTGCGTTGAGCGGGAGCGGCGGTTCAAGAAGAGGCGGAAGCGCGGAGGAGCGGCGGCGGGGGTTGAAGAAATGTGCCGCGAGCGCCACGTAAGAATCAGGACGAGCCTGACGAGCGGCCGGTCGCCCGTCCTGCTTACAGGGAACGCGATGAGTAGAGAGAAATGAGCGCCGGTTGCATTCACCGTGCGCAACTATTGATCGCAGTGGGAAGATGAAGGGGCTTCGTGCGAAGCCCCTTTCGATTCTTCCGCCTACAACCGTAAGCAGTATGACGGCAAAGATCGTCCGTCCGGCTTGAGATTGTTAGCCGGACGGTGCTTCTACATTTTCATACGTTTTCCCGGTTACTCCCCGAGTTCTCCCCAACTCACCGCTCGCAAAGATGTGTGGTCGCCCGACCGTATCCGGGGGAGGCTGGCGACCGCACGCCGGCGAGAGGCGGTTCGCTCGGCCGGCCGCGCGACATCCTGAGAGGCTGATGGATGTTCTCGCGCCGCTTAGCCGTCAGCTCGCGCGTCAGGGTCATACTGCTGCGATTCCCGGCGAGCATGTTCTTCAACGCGACAATAGCGAAGGAGTTACGATCATGGAGAAGAAGAAATGGACGGTGATGATTTACCTGGCGGGTGATAACAACCTGAGCGAAGAGTGCGTCTATGCGCTGAAGGAGTTAAAGAGGGTCGGCACTAAGAAGACGGACGGCAGCAGGGAGACCGCGAAAGAAAACGAATCGAAGAGTGAAAGGCTCGCGCGGCGTGTGCGCGAACCTCGCGGCGTTAACGTCGTGGCGCAGTTCGACCCGAGCGGGCGCGGCAACAAAACCCGTCGCTTCCACGTGGGCGACGAAGACGCGGACGGGCGGATAGAACTCGATGTCGTGCAGGTGTTGCCGGATGAGACCGATACGGGCGCGCGCCAGTGCCTGCTCGACTTCCTTCTCTTCGGCATCGCCAATTTCCCCGCGGACTATTACATGGTGGTGCTGGCGGGGCACGGCACGGGCACTGATCAGGACTTTTTCCTCCGCGACGAAGGCCGCCCCTTCTCCCTCATTCCCTCATCACTCAGCATTCCTGATTTGAAGGGAATCTTTCAGGACGCTCAACTGCAGAATGCTCTCGGCGAAAAGCGGATAAACATACTCGGCTTCGACGCCTGCCTGATGGGTATGGCCGAGATCGGCTACGAACTATCGGACTCCTGCATCGACCTGATGATCGGCTCCGAAGGGTTCAGCCCCACCGCCGGCTGGCCGTACCACCGGATTCTGCGAGTGCTCAACGACGACCGGGAGATCGCGCCCGAACAGCTTGCACGCAAGATCGTGAGGAACTTCACGCGCTTCTACCGCAACTACGAACTGGGCGGGCTGTCCGTCGATCAATCGGTGCTGAGGGTGGCTCGGCTCAGGAATCTGAGAGACCGGGTGAAAACTTTGACGGATGTCCTCATCGAAACATTAACGGAGCATAACGACAATAAGATAGGAGGCCCGAAGGGAGCCAGGGGCAGAGGCTACGGCTTCCCCCGCCCGCGCTTTATAGACGCCATCATCATGTCCCACTGGGAGGCACAGTCATACAACGGGGAACAGTTCGTCGATCTCTTCGACTTCTGCGACATCCTGCGGCAACGCTATAACGTGGAGCGTGAGCTTTCAGAGCGCGACCGGCACCGGGCTAAACTCGTGGGCGCAGCCTGCGAAAAGGTGATGTGCGCCATAGCCGGCCCGAATCATCCCCGGTTGAGCGAGGCGACTTGCGAAGATATGCTCCCACAGGATGCCGTCGTCTTGATGACATCCTACAACGGCCCCACCTTCCAATACTCTTACGGCGTCTCGATCTACTTTCCCTGGTCGGCCACCGAGTTCGCCAATCACTACTACCACAAGGACGACGCCCTGAGAATGGAAGGGGGACAGGTGTCCCCGCATAGTCACCTGGAATTTCCCGTCCACTCGGGCTGGGGTCAGTTCCTCCAACTCTATTTTGAAGCCACGGTGCTTCGCTGTCCCCGCAAAGACAGGAAGGAACTGGAAAACGTACGCTCGGGGCCGCCGGCCAGCAAGGGGCCGAACGCCCCCGTGCATAGCATGAGAAACCCGCCCATCCATTACTTACTGAGCGAATGCGTCGAGGATAGAGAAACCAACGAGGAGAAGGACGGAGTCCCGCGTTGATGGCAGGAAAACTTAATGCCGAACCGCGCGCCCGAATGATATAGTGTGCGCCGCACGGACAGCCCGAGAGCGCGCAAAACGACGGCCGACGCACGGAGACGGCCGCACGCCCGACACGCCCGCGCCCTTCGCACTCAGCGCAGCGCCCACGCTGCGTTAAGCCGTCACCCCACGACCCGTGGAGGGTAGAGCCCCTTTGGCGGCCGCACGCCGCAGGCTCAGCTCTTTACGGTCTGCTAATCGGACAGGAGACTGTGTTCCATGAGGAAGAGGGTGGAGCGATGCCGCCCCACGGCCAAAGGGCGATACAGGGGGTTGCCGCCGTGCCTGTTGATTTTAGCCGTTTCCCTTTACCTCATTCCATATCTCTCTTTCATTCCACGCGAGCCGCGCGCGAGCGCCGCGGGAGGCTCAGGCGCGCAATCGCTGACGCTCGCGCCGGGCAAGCTTTTCAAGGCTTCGACGGCGCGCGGGACAATTCACTCGCTCAACGTCGAACTCGCCGCCGGCCAATTCCTTCGCGCATCCACTTCACAGGAAAAAATTGATCTGCGCATCACGCTTCACGACCCCGGCGGGCGCAGGCTCGGCGAATTCGTCTGCCTCCGGGGCGAGGCGTGCGCGATCATCTTCGTCGCCGCAATCGCGGGCGCTTACCGGCTCGACGTGGCGCAGTTCGATGAGGAAGCCGATGGCGGGACTTACGAGTTCGCCGTCGGTGAAATCCGCGCCGTCGAAGGACGCGACGAGTTAAGAATCGCGGCCGCAGCCGCTCAGGCGGAAGGCGCGCGCCTCCTGCTCGAATGGCGCGAGGAGTCGCTCAAGCGTGCGTTCACGAGCTACGAGGGCGCGCTGCGCCTCTGGCGTGAGGCGGGCGAGCGCGGCGGCGAGTTTTATGCGTTGCGGAAGCTCGGCGACATTTTGCGCTCCCTCGGCGAGTTGCAACGCTCTCTCGACTTCCATCAGCGTGCGCTCAAGCTCGGCCGGGAGATCGGAGACACGCGCGGCGAGGCGGCGAGTCTTAACGACGGCGGACACGTTTTGCTCTCGCTCGGCCGCAACCGGCAGGCGCTCGATATGTTTCGGAAGTCGCTCCGGCTGAGCGGCGCGGCCGGCGACCGGCGCGAGGAAGCGCGCGCGCTGAATAACATCGGCGAGGTCTACTACGCTTTCGGCGACCTGCCGAAGTCCATCGAATACTACCGCCGCGCGCAGGCCGTCTGCGACGAAACCGGCGATGAGCGCGGGCTGGCTCAAGCCCTGCTGAATATAGGCTACAGCCATTCGGATTTAAGCGAGACGCCCCTCGCGCTTGAGATGTACGACCGCGCGCTGCGGCTCTGGCAGCGCACCGGCGACCGCCGCAATGAGGCGCTCACTTTAACCGCCCTCGGCCACCTACACGCCAAGAGCGGCGAGAAACAGACGGCGCTCAGCCTCTACGACCGCGCGAGCCAACTCTTCCTAGCAATGGGCGAGAAGATCGGACGGGCTTTCATCCTCAACGGCATCGGCTACGTCCATTTCCAACTCGGCCAGAGAGAGAGCGCGCGCGAACACTATCAGCAAGCACTCGCCATCTTCAGAGAAGTGGGCTACCGGGAGGGCGAGGCCAATTCGCTCAAGAGCCTCGGCGATGTCTGCTATTCGCTCGGGGAGTTGCAGGCCGCCCTCGCGAATTACCGGCAGTCTCTCGCGGCGATTCGCGCGATGGCCGACCGGCGGCTGGAGCCTTACGCGCTCAAGGGGGTCGGAGCCGTCTACGAACGGCTCGGCGAGCAGGCCAGGGCGCGCGCCTTCTACGACCGCGCGCTCTCGCTCCAGCGTAAGGGCGGCGACCGGCGCGAGGCCGCTTACACGCTCAACAGTCTCGCCCTCTTCGACATCGACGCGGGGCGCTGGCGGGCGGCGGGCGGCCGTCTGCGCGAAGCGTTGCGACTCAACCGCGACGCCGCCGACCCTGCGGGCGAGTCTTTGACGCTCTACAACTTCGCGCGCGTCGAGCGTGGGCGCGGCAATCTCGCGGAGGCGCGCGCGCGGGCGGAAGCCTCGCTCAAGCTCGTCGAATCGCTGCGCACGAAGGTCGCCAGCAAAGACCTGCGCGCCTCCTACTTCGCCTCCATACACCAGCGTTACGAGTTCTACATAGACCTGCTGATGTCCATGCACGGGGCGCAGCCCGGCGTGGGTTTCGACGCGCTGGCGCTCGAAGCGAGCGAACGCGCCCGCGCGCGCTCGCTGCTCGAAACTCTATCGGAAGTGCGTGGCGGTATTCGCGGGAGCGTCGAGCCGTCGCTGCTCGAACGCGAGAGACAATTGCAACTGTCGCTCAACGATAAGGCCGAGCGGCAGATGTTGTTGCATGGGCAGCGGAACAAAGAGGCGGCGGCCGAGCTGGCGAAAGAGATAGAACAGGTGGCGGCCGAATACGATTCGGTGCGGGCGCAAATTCGGGTCGCCAATCCGCGTTACGCCGCGCTGACGCAGCCGCGCCCCCTCTCGCTCGGCGAGATTCAACAGCAGGTGATCGACGAGGACACGCTCCTGCTCGAATACAGCCTCGGCGAGGAGCGAAGTTACGTCTGGGCTGTCACGCGCGGGGGGTTGGAGAGCCACGAACTGCCGGGGCGCGCGCAGATTGAGGGGGCGGCCAACAGCCTTTACAAACTGCTGGTCGCGCACCAACCCATCGCCGGCGAGAGCCGGGAGCAGCGCCGCGCGCGCCTGGCCTCGGCCGACGAGCAATACTGGGAGCGAGCCAGGGCGCTTGCCGCCATAGTGCTCGACCCGGTGGCCGGCCGGCTCGGCAGCAAGCGGCGGTTGCTGGTGGTCTCCGATGGCGCGCTGCAATACGTCCCTTTCGAGGCGCTGCCCGACCCGTCCGCGCCCGCCACCGACATACAGCCTGCCGCAGGCATACAACCCGACGCGGGCATACAACCCGACGCGGGCATACAGCCCGACGCGCCCGGCGGTATGCACGCCGCCAACCCGCTCGTCCTGCGGCATGAGATCGTTAATCAGCCCTCGGCCTCCGCGCTCGCGCTGCTGCGGGGCGAAACCGCGCGCCGTAGGCAGACGAACCGGAAGCCGGTCGCCGTGCTCGCCGACCCGGTCTTCGAGCCTGACGACCCGCGCGTCAAACTCCCCGGCCGCGCGAACGCTTCGCACGACGACCTCGAACGCCAGCGCGCGGGCGAGGCTGACGGGGCTTTGAGAGACGCCGGAGTGTTGTCGGAAGGAGGTCGGATGGTGCGACTGCTGGCCTCGCGCGAGGAAGCCGATTCGATTATTGCCGCCGCCGCGTCGAGCGAATCGCTCAAAGCGGTGGGCTTCAGCGCCAGCCGCGAGACGGCCACGAGTCCCGACCTCGCACGTTATCGCATCGTCCATTTCGCTACCCACGGCCTGCTCAATAACGACCACCCGGAGCTGTCCGGCATCGTGCTCTCGCTCGTGGACGAGAGCGGCCGCCCGATTGACGGCTTCCTGCGCCTGCACGACATTTACAACCTGGATTTGCCGGTTGATCTCGTGGTGTTGAGCGCGTGCAGCACCGCGCTCGGGAAGGAGGTGAGGGGCGAAGGCATCATCGGCCTGTCGCGCGGCTTCATGTATGCGGGCGCGGCCAGCGTGATGGCGAGCCTGTGGAAAGTCGACGACGAGGCGACGGCCGAGATGATGGGTCATTTCTACCGGAATATCCTGCAAAACGATCTGCCGCCCGGCGCGGCCTTGAGGGAAGCCCAGCTCTCGATGTGGAGACAGCGACAATGGCGTGCGCCTTACTTCTGGGCGGCCTTCGTCTTGCAGGGTGAATACAGGGAGCGGCTGGGGGCGACCGTGCGGCCGCCCGAAGCCGCGCTCAACGGTAAACTGCTCGCCACGGGTCTGCTGTTCCTTCTCTCCGGGGGCGGCCTCTTCGTCGCCCTCCGCAGGCGGCGCGAAAAACATTTAACTTCTCACCCGGGCGCACCGGAGCGTCGCGCCTCCGCCGAGCGTCCGTGAGCGGTTTACGTTAACATTCACCCCGCATGAACAAAGAATGGGTTCTGACACAGGAGAGCTTCAATCAGTTGTTAAGCTGGCTGGCGCCCAACCGCGAGCAGGCCGGGAAGAAGTATGAGGAGATTCGCAGAAGGCTGATTATGATCTTTACCTGCCGCGGCTGTTCCGAGGCGGAGGAATTGGCCGACGAAACGATCAACCGCGTGATTCGCCGCGTGCCGGACATCGCGGACACATACGTGGGCGATCAAGCCCTCTACTTCTACGGCGTCGCGCACAACGTGCATCTGGAGTATCTGCGAAAAAGGTCGTCGCCGCCCCCGTCTGCGCCGCCGGTCGAGAAAAGCGAGGAGGACGAGCGGCGATACGAGTGTCTGGAACGGTGCATGATGCATTTGACGAAGGAAAACCGGGAACTGCTGCTGGCCTACTACCAGGCGGACAAACAGGCGAAAATCGATGCCCGGAAAGAGTTCGCCGAACGCCTGAACATACCGCTGAACGCGCTCAGGATCAGGGCGTTCCGGCTGCGGGAGAAGCTTCGTCTGTGCGTGCTTGAGTGCGTGGGCAAAGAGTCGCGGGATGAAATGGATTCCACCGAAATCCAATAACAGATTAGAAGTGTTCGCTCACAGGAAACAACCTTCTCATGAACAGACAGACGGCAACACCGGAGATTATCAGGTCGTACTTGCTCGGCGAGTTAGACCCGGACGCCCGCCGGCATCTTGAGGAGACGCTCATGGTCAACGAAGAGTATTACCAGGAGGTTCTGATCGCGGAAGACGAATTGATCGACCGTTATCTGAGCGGCGCTCTCGACGAAAACGAGCGGGAAAGATTCCTCCGGCACTTTTTGATTACTCCGGGGCGACGCCAGAAACTGGAGTTCGCGCGCACTTTCCACACCTACGTCACCAACCATGCCCCTCAGCCGTCAACCGCCGGGAGCGGCCGGAGAGAGCAGCCCGCCCGAGCGGCACGCCTGTTCCCCTTTTCCCGCGGACACAATTCCGCGCTTCGCTCCGCGTTCGCGCTCGCGCTGCTGCTCCTGCTCGTGCTGGGCGGCTCCTGGGCTTTCTGGAAGAGTTTGCAACAGCCCGCGCCGTCAAGTGAGGCGCGCCGTAACGTCCTCGCTGTGTCGCTGTCCCCGGTCTTGACCAGGAGCGCGGGAGAAATCCGTGCAATCGTCATCAAGCCCGGCGTCAACACTGTCCGGCTCGAACTCGAACCGGCGATTAGCGGCCGGGGTAGCTATCGCGCGAGGCTCCTGACGGATGAAGGCGCGGAGGTTTACAACGCGAATGCGCTCGCGCCCGGCGGCGACGGCTCAATCGTCATCGAGTTGCCGGCCGAGTTGTTGCCGGCCGGGGATTATCGTCTCAAACTGGAGGGAGGCGAAGGCGGCGCGACGGAGGGCGCGGGCAGCTACTCTTTCAGGGTCGCGCGCTAGTAAATTGGCGGCAGGCGGGAGACGAGGTAAGGTGCAAAGCGGGAGAGGGCGCGCGGGGCGTTATCGACGCTCGAACTGCCCTCTACCCCATCGCCCGCTCAACAATCTCCACGGCCGGCGGGAGCACTTCCCCGATGCCCTCAGACACGCGCAACGTCGCCGCCTCGTCATAGGGCGTCTCGCCCTGATTGATCACACCACGCGCGCCCCTTCCTTCAACGCCAGCCCCACCAGCGACGCCGCCGGATTCACCACCAGCGAGGAGCCGAGCACGAGCATCAGGTCACAGTCGCGCGCGTGGCCTGCGGCGAGCATCAACTCTTTCTCCGGCAGCGGGTCTCCGAAGTTCACCACCGACGAGATGAGACGGCCGGCGCAGTTCGGGCAACGGGGCTGCCCCTCGATTGGCCTCTGCGTGCGATAGCCCGGCCCCCAACGCTCCGTGTCCCACCCGACCTCCTGCTTGTCGTGCAGCCGGTCGCAGTCGAGACACCGCATCAAGTGGCCGTTGCCGTGCAGTTCGGCCAGCAGTTCGGGGCGAATGCCGGAGCGTCGATGAAGGTTGTCCGTGTTCTGCGTGATGAGGAACTGAAGCTTGCCGAGTTGTTGAAGTGCGACGAGAGCCAGGTGTGAAGCGTTGGGCTTGATTTGGCCGGGGGAGACACGCCAGCGCGGCGGCGCGAGTCCGGCGTCGCGTCGCGTCCACACCCCGTCGGGGCCTCGGAAGTCGGGGATGCCGGAGTCCGTGCTGATGCCCGCGCCCGTGAAGGCCACGAGGTGCTCGCAGTCGTATATCCAGCGCGCGATGGTCTCGATTGTTTGTTTCGTCCGTTGTCGTTCGCTCATGCTGTTTGCCCACGCGCGCGCTTCGGTTCCGCCGTTCTTCGCCGATCTCACTTAGCCTTTCAGCACGCTTTGCCCTCCGGCTCGCTCTCAAACGGATCAACTATCAGCGCCCACGTCTTTGAGGAACCAGTCAATCGCTTCGACGGCGATTTCAGCCGGAACCGTGTGCGCCCCGTCGAATTCTCTGTACCTGACTTTGTAGCCCGCCCGCTTCACGCGCGGGACGATCTTCCGGCTGCAGGCTGCTATCGGCAGCACGGCGTCGCGCGTGCCGTGCGAGATGAAGACGGCGGGCGAGCCGTGCTCGCTCGCAGGCGACATGAAGCCCGGAGAGAAGGCGACGACGTGTGTGAAGAGGTCGCCGTTCGTCGCGCCGAGCGAGAGCGCATAAGAAGCCCCGTCGGAGAATCCGCCGATGGCGAGCCGCGCCGGGTCGATCCGGTAACGGCTGAAAGTCTGCTCCAGCGCGCGGTCGATGTAAGCGACATCCGGCCCGTAGCCGCCGTTAATTACGTCCCACGTCTGCCCGCGCGAATCGGGGACGAGCAGGATCAACCCCTCCCTGTCCGCGAAGCGTTGGAGCAAAGGGATACTATGGCGCGCATTGCCCCCCGCCCCGTGAAGCATCAGCATCAGAGGCGCGGGGCGTTCCGCGCGATAGGCGGCGGGCACGTAGATGAACCCGTCGCGCCCGCTTTCGAGCTTTAGCTGTTGCAGCCCGGTGGAGGCGGTGGCGGCGGCCGTCTTCACCTCCAGCGGACGCGCGCCGAGACGCCCCCTGGAAAGCTGCGGCGTCTCCCGCCCCGGACTCGTGCTTCTCATCGTTGAATCCTCACCCATTATTCGGCCGAGGCCGAAGGACACGCCCAGACCCGCGCCGGCGGCTCCCATCCCGAGGCCGAGCAGCGCGCGCCTGCTGATGCTTAAACGTCCCGCATTATTTTCTCGACTGCTCATTAAGTTACCTGACCGGCCGTTTGAGACGACTCGCAAAGCGGCCGTGTTGCTCTCGCCCTGCGCTTCGGAGCGGAAGCGAAATAGCGGGGGCAACTCGCGCTCCTTAAGTCTCGCGGCACGCGCTCTTTTGTTCAGTGCGCGTGCCCGGAGCCGTCGGCCATCTGCCTCTCGACAGACCACATCTCGCGGGCGGTGCGTTCATAAGGATAGAGATGAACCATCCAGCCGAAGAGGCGCGGATAGAAACGCCCGCCCGCCTCACGGCACGCCGATTCCGTTGAGATCGAACCGTCCAAACCTAACCGCGTGCCGTTCCCGAAAAGATTCTCCAGCGGATCGCCCTCCGGCAGACAGACGTTCACGTGCTGGTGCCACGCGGCTACGCTCAGCGGGATGCGCTCGTCGAGTTCATCCTCGGTGAGATCGGCGGCGGCCGTGTACATCACGCCGATCAGGCGGTAGCCGTCCGCTGTTTTCTCGTACAGCAGGGAAGTCGGATGCGTCGGGTCGAACCCGCGTTCAGCTTCCCAGTAATGCCGCGCGTTGTTGAAGTGATACATCTTCTGCGGCACACCGGGCAGAAGTATTTGATAGCCGTCCCGCAGCGCAACCCGGTAATCCCTGTATTTCTCTATCGCCGCGCGCGCCCTGTCCGCCAACGCCTCCGCGCGCTTGTGGTCGCCGGGTCGAGGCGCGCGCGCTCCGGTCATTTTCATGTGCGGCTCCGGGACAGCGTGGCCGGAAGACGGCGCGGAACTCGCACCGCCCGTTTCCGCGCGGCTTGGTTTAGCCGCACCCGCGGACTTGCGCGCTCCCTGTGAGAAGACGACGCCGAGCGAAGCCGCGACGACCGCGACGACGAACAGCATGACAATTACTTTTCGGCTCATTTTCATCCCCCGCCAGACCGCACAAAAAAAGCGTTGGACAAACCTCATCCAGCGCCGGTTTAACTTACTCGAAAGACGATCTCGATGCTTTTTTGATGCCCTCGATGCTTCACCTGTTGTCCCTGGCTCGCGCGCCTCGCGAAGTAGAAAGCGCGCACGCGCCGGGGATGGTTTTTAAACTCAGCGCGCGAGTTTTTTTAAACGCTCGCCGGCATCGGCGAGAGCCGTGCGGGTCTTGACGTTCGCCGGGTCGGCGACGGACATCTCTCGATACATCTCCAACTGTTCGGATACGCTCTGCCGCGCGCCCTTCATGTCGCCGGCCTCCGCCTGCGCTACGCCGAGCGCGCCGAGACTGCCCGCCAGATCGTCGCGCGTGACGGCGTTCGCCGGGTCGCCTGCGAACCGCGCGCGGTTCAATTCCACCAGCTTGCGATAACTGGCGAGCGATTCGTCGAGCGCGCCGATCCCGAGTTGCGCCTTGCCGATCTGGCCGTAGGTGCTCGCCACGTTGCGGCGCAGGGCATCGTTCGCCGGCTGCTTCGCCGAGAGTTCTCTGAAGATGGCGAGCGCGCGGCGGAACGAGTCGAGCGCGGCGCGCGCATCGCCCGTCGCCAGCAGGACGTTGCCGCTGCGATCATAACTGCTGCCGAGGTCTTGCTGCAGCGTCGCGTTTTCGGGGTGCGCGGCCGCGAGGTCTTCGATGATCGCCTGCGCCCGGCTGAAACTCTCCTTCGCGCCGTTCGTGTCGCCGGTGAAGGCCTGCATGTCGCCGATCTTGATGTGTGTGAGCCAGACGCGGCGACGCGCGCGCTCGTCCGTCGGGGCGGCGCGGTCGAGCGCGTCCGCAATCGCCTGCGCTTTGCGATAACTCTCAAGCGCGCCGGCCGTATCGCCGATGTTCGGGTAGAAAGGATTGCCCTGCACGTCGCCGAGATTGATGTAGGCGATGAAGAGTTCAATTTGCAGGGTCGGGTCGTCGCTGGCTTCGCGCGCGAGTCCGTCGAGATATTCGAGCGTGCGCTGCGCGAGCAGTCGGCGCGCCGTGGTAGAGCCTTCCAGGTTCGACACCGCATCGTGCATCTCGAACATCATCGAATGCGTGAGCCTGCGCAAATCTTCAAAGCGTCGCTTCGCGCGCCCGCTTTCGGCTTCGGCGCGGGCGCGCTGAACCTGCGCGGCGCGCCACTGCCAGGTCGTCGCCGTGAGTCCGCCGACGAGCGACAGGGCGACGCCGATTGCCGCCGCGACGCCCGCCTTGTTGCGGCCGACGAACTTCCGGCTGCGATACGTGAACGTGTCGGCGCGCGCCCTCACGGGCAGGCCTTCCAGGTGACGCTCGATGTCTTCGGCGAACTGTTCGACCGAGGCGTAGCGGCGCACGGGCTCCTTGCGCAAAGCCTTCAGCACGATGTTGTCGAGGTCGTCGGCGAGGCTGCGGCGCAGGCGGTCGGGCGCAGACGAGCGTGCGCGCGCCAGCTCGTCGAGCGTCGGCATGTCGCCCGTTGCGCCCCGCGCTTCATCCGCCGCGCCGCGCGTTTCATTGCCCGCCGCGCCCCGCGCTTCAACGCCCGCCGTCTGCCCGTCGCCGGACGCGGCGTTGGCCGCTCGGCGGTCGGCGCTCGCTTCGCCGGTAGCCGCCACGGTCTCGAAATCGTTCGCGGCGACAGGCACGGCCGAATTGATTGCCGCGCTCGGCCGGAGCGGGTTTTGTTCGCAGACGACGCGCGCGATCTCTCCGAACTGGTGCGTGCGGAAATAGTAAGGTGGCCGCCCCGTGAGCAACAGGTAGAGCAGCACGCCGAGACTGTACACGTCGCTGGCGGTCGTGACGCGCTCGCCGCGCACCTGTTCGGGACTGGCGTAGTCGGGCGTCAACATTCTGAGCGCGGTCGCGGTGTGTTCGAGGGGTGCGTCGGCGAGAGTCGGGTTGAGAATCTTCGCAATGCCGAAATCGAGGAGTTTCGGCGTGCCGTCGGCCGTCACCAGAATGTTCGACGGCTTGATGTCGCGGTGGATGATTAAATTCCGGTGCGCGTGGCTGACGCCCGCGCATACGGCGAGAAAAAGACGCAGGCGCGCATTGATGCTCAGCTTGCGCTCGTCGCAATAACGATCTATGTCCTGCCCTTCGACGTACTCCATGATGATGTAAGGAAGCCCGTCGTGGGTCGCGCCGGCGTCCAGGAGTCGCGCGATGTTCGGGTGGTCGAGCGCGGCGAGCGCGCGGCGTTCGTGGCGAAAGCGACGCAGGACGAACTCCGTGTCCATCCCGCGCTTCACCACCTTCACGGCAACCAGTTTGCGGAAATCTCCGTCGGCGCGTTCGGCCAGGTAAACCGCGCCCATGCCGCCGCGCCCCAATTCGCCGATGACGCGATATGCGCCGACAGCCGCGCCGCTTTCCAGTGCGTGCGCGGAGCCGTGCAGGTCTTCCAGTCGCAGCGTCGGCAGTTCGTTGGCGGCAATTTGTTTTAAGTCGACGGCGGGCTGTTCGAGAAATTCGTCCGCCGCCTCGTAACCTTCGATCAAACGTTCGACTTCACGATGCAAAACTTCGTCGCCCGCGCACGCTTCCGCCAGGAACCGCTCCCTGTTTTCCGGCGCAACGTCGAGCGCGGTCTGGAAAATGGTTTCGACCCTCCGCCAGCGTTCAGGCGTCATCTTCTCGCTAACCGGCATCATGACTCATACTCTACTTTGCGCAGCGCGAAAATACGAAAGCATAACGACATCACTCACGATCAACGAAAAATGGAGGGGCAAGGTTTTCATGACCTTGCCCCTCCCTTTGTTCGCTGGCGGTGAAACGATTGAAGCCCGACCTGATCGGGCTTTTGAATACCCTGCCGTTCTTCAGGACGAAAGCGGCTTTTCCGAGCGTCACGGTTCGGATAAGCGAAGGGGGCGAGCCGTGTGTGCGGCTCGCCCCCTCTGTCTTTACAACGCTGTGCTCTTTTACGACGCTATGCTCTGGCACCGACGCTATGCTCTCGCGCCGGCGCTTCGCCGCCGGGAGGCGACGGCGAAGAGTTTCCGGCCGCCCTTTTCGACGATCTCCGGGACGATTTTTTCCATACAACGTTCGGCCAGCGCGGCAATCGTGAAAGAGGGATTCGTGCAGCCGGACGTGCCGGGAATCAACGCCCCGTCCACGACGTACAGGTTTTGGTAGCCTTCGACGCGCCCGTACTTGTCGCAGGCTTTGCCGAGGACTGCGCCGCCCAGCGGGTGCGCCGTCAGTCCGCCCGCGACGAAGGCCGTCGCGGGTTGGTGTTCGGCTGTCGTGCTGGCGCGGTTGAGCGTCTCGTAGGTCTGTCGGCCGGCTTCGACGGTGCGCGCGATGCGCGGGTCGTTGCCCGGCCAGTTGAGTTTGACGGAATCCGTCGCCGCGTCGTAGCGAAAGCTGCCGAGCGCCGGGGGAATCGACAATCCGAGCGTGTTGATGATGCCGCCCTGCGCGTCCCATTGCGGGGCGCACATGACGGCGGTCGGCCCCAGCGGGTTGTTGTGGTCTTCGATGATGGCCGAAGCCGGGCCGCCCTGACCCGGATTCGTGTCCGGCAGGCCGACCTGCATCCCGAAGAAGTCGCCGTTGTTGCCCCAACTGCGGCCGACGTGCTCGTTCAACTTCGGCAGCGTGCCTTTCGCCTTCGCTTTGACGAGCATCTTGGATGTGCCCATCGAACCGGCCGCCAGAAACAGTTGATTGCAGGTGAACTGCACGCGGCGTTCGGGTCTGCCCGTCTCGTCGATCCGGTCGCAGGTCACGACGTACCTGTGGCCGGGGGCGTCCGTGATCTCTGTGACGACGGTGAGCGGCATGATTTGCAGGTAGCCGCTCGCCTCGGCCTCGGCGAGATAGTTGCGGTCGAGACTGTTTTTGCAGCCGCTGTTGTTGCCATACCAGAACTCGCCGTTGAGCGCCGAATGCACGCGGCTGCCCTCGATCTCGCCGCGCACGGCGTTCCAGTCGATGTTCATGTCGGCCAGACGCCCGTGCAATCCGGCCTTGTCGGCCATCTCAAGGAACATGCGCGTCATTCTGTAATAGTCGGTCGCCAGAATATCGGCGGGCAACTTCGAGGGGTTGAGCATCGCGCGCACGCGCGGGTAGAAAGTTTCCTCCATCTCGTCGTAACTGATCGTGCGGCCGAAGGAGCGTTCGAACAGTTCGCGGGTGGGCTGGTAGGTTACGCCGTTGTAGACGAGAGAGCCGCCGCCCACGCCCGCCCCGGCAAAGACGGTCATGCCGTCTTCGATGGTGCGTTCGAGCACTCCCGTATAGACATCAATCGGCACGGGGTTGCCGATCACGGTGGTCGAACTGAGCCAGGCGGCGCGCCCATCAGGGTTCGGCAAGGTGGCGAAGGTGTTCTGTTCCGGCGTCACCGTCCAGCGCCGCCCGCGCTCCAGCATCAACGTGCGGACGCCGGCCTGTGCCAGACGCAGCGCCGCCACCGCGCCCCCGAATCCGCTGCCGATGACGATGGCCTCGACCGGCTCGCTGTTGGCCGCCAGGCTGCTGATAATTCCGGGGCCGAGCATCGTTGCTCCGGCCAGCCCGTAGAGACCCGTGCGTAGAAAATCTCGTCTTGAGAAGGTGTGAACCATTGAAAATTACCTCTGAAAATTGTCTGATTTTTTTGAGAGAACCGGAGCGACGCGGGCGAGTTTGAAATGGTAAGGATCAATACCCGTATGCGCCCTTATCTCTTAACGCGAATTTTTCCGGTGAACGGGATCACCCCGTAGAAATTTTTTTTCACGCCGAAAATCATCGTCCACTCCGGGGAGTGACGGGCAGTTTATCCGTGTCAATTCGAGTTGACCCCGCTCAACGGCAAGTGGTGTCGCGTGCGTTCTCATTCAGTCCTTGCCGGTTCGGCGACCCGCCGGTGTGATGACGTGACAAGAATTACTCGGATAGGCTATGCTTTGGCGACCGCCGGTTGTTTGAAATATTAGTAATTCTTGCTATGTCATTATTGAGCGGAGATGGCCGCGAACGGTCTCGATAACCGGAGCGGGGGAAATCCAGCGTGGGTTAGATTCGCCCTCTCCGCCACTACATTTAATGATGAAGTAGGAAGGATAAACGATGAATGAAAAGCAACTTGTCTTTCAGTTCATCGTTCCGCGTTCCTACTTCATCATTTCTTTTGCGGAGAGGTGCAAGAGTGGTTGAATTGGCAGCACTGGAAATGCTGTGTGGGGGAAACTCCACCGTGGGTTCGAATCCCACCCTCTCCGCCTTCGTTAAAGATATAAGGATCAACTTAAATGCAGGATGACAAACTCGCCGCCGACGAGGCGCGCCGCATCGCGCAGCACGAAGCGCTCAAGGCCGGTGTCGAGGGCGATGTGAACGCCGAGATCGCCGGTCGCGCCGAACGCACCACCCGTCCCGAAGCCGCACGCATGGAAGAAGTCGCCGGGGAATTTCGCGGCAAGGCCATCAACGAAGTGATTGAGACGGAACGGGAAGTGGAACGCGGGCGCGGCGCGGCGCGCATCTCGCAAGTCGTCGATTACATCTTCTACGTCATCTACGCGCTCCTGGCGATTCGCTTCCTGCTCGCTCTTTTGGACGCCAACAGCCGCGCGGGGTTCGTGAAATTCATCAACACGATCAGCGATCCGTTTTACGCGCCGTTCAAAGGCATCGTGGCCGACCCGACGGCCGACGGCGGCGCACGCTTCGCGCTCTCGATGCTGCTCGCCATCGTCGTCTACGCCGTGCTGCACATGGGCATCAACGGGCTGTTGCGCCTCATCGCACACCGTAAGACGGAGATTTGACGGCGACCTGACGGAGATTTGGCGGAGATTTGACGGCCGCTCGATTCCTTAAAGACGCGCTCGCCGGAAGCGTCGCCGCCGGCGGGGCGGCGAATACTTCCAACAAGCACATGAACAAAAGAATCCTCTTGAGCGCCGCGCTGGCCTGCCTGCTGTTGACGGCGGGCGCAGCCGAGGCGCAGCAACGCGGGCGGACGCGCCCGAAGCCGCAGCGAAAGGGCGCGGTCTGCGGCGACCCGACGCTCCAATGCCGGACGGGCGACGTGAAGTTTGAGCCGCACGATCTGCCGTTCAGCATTTCCGCGCAGGCCGTCATCTGGGAGAGCGAATTCTTCTACGCCGTTATTTTGCGGAGCGTGCGCGCGGCCGAAGACGATTGCCGGAAGTTCGTGCCGGAAGATGAACGACAGGCGACGCAGGCGTTGTTCCCGCGTCACAAGGTCTTCACGGATCGCGCGTGCGGCGAACCGGGTGAGGTTTACTACACGGGCACGCGGCCGGGCACGCGCTTCATGGCCGTCTACGCCGGGCGGACGCGCGCCGAGGCCGACGCCATGCTCGCGCGGGTCAAAGCCACGGGCCAATTCGCGGGCGCGAACGTGCGCCGCATGAGCATCGGCTTCAACGGGACTTAAGCGTGCGCCCGCGCCCCCCCCGGTTTGCGCATCGCGCGGCGGTCGGGTTAAAGTAGGCGGCGTCGGGCAAGCGGCCGGGCGCGCGAGGAGCGCACCGAACGCGGAATTTGACAATTTATCAGACTTCGGGCTCCGCACAACGCTCGTCTCGCGAACTCCGCCAGGCCAGGAATGGAGCAACGGTAGCGTTGGCCGCGTGTGTTGCGGGTCAGTCCGGAGTCTGACCATATCCGAAAAAGAGTTGCCGCCGGGCGAGCGTGAGAGTTGCCGAAGCGGGCGAGTTTGGAGCACAATCCGACGTCGCCGCTTCGGGAAGACCGAGACGCTTTAGCGGGCGCGGCAACTCTTTTTCATTTGCGGCGACTCTTTTTCATTTTACGCCACGCATGAAAATCAACTTCCGCAAGCTCGACCACGTGCAACTCTGCATCCCGCCCGAAGCGGAAGGACGTGCGCGCGAGTTTTACGGCGGTCTGCTCGGCCTCGCGGAGATCGAGAAGCCCGAACCGCTCAGGGCGCGCGGCGGCCTCTGGTTCGAGATCGCGGATATTCAACTGCACATCGGCGTCGAACGCGACGGGAGCAAGTCGAAACGTCATCCCGCCTTCGAGATCGAAGACGCCGAGGGCGTGAGAAAGTATCTCGAACGAAACGGCGTTCGGACGCGCGACGAAATTTCGCTCGCGGGCGTCAAACGCTTCTCCTTCTTCGACCCGTTCGACAACCGCATCGAGCTTTTAGAGCGGACGACGGACTAATGATCCGCCCGCAACCGGCAACCGACAACCGACAACCGACAACTGACAACCGGCAACCGACAGCTTTATGGCTTATCAGGTCATCGCACGCAAATGGCGTCCGCAAACTTTCGAGGAAGTGACGGGGCAAGAGCCCATCACGCGGACGCTCTGCGGCGCGCTCGAACACGAACGCCTCCACCACGCCTACCTCTTCTCCGGCGCGCGCGGCGTGGGCAAGACGACGACGGCGCGCCTGCTCGCCAAATCGCTCAACTGCCATAAGTCCGAACGCCCCACGGCGACGCCCTGCAAAACGACCGACGCGGATCAATGTTCCTCGTGCCGCGAGGTGGCCGAGGGGCGTTCAATTGACGTGCTCGAAATTGACGCCGCCTCGAACACGGGCGTGGACAACGTGCGCGAGTCGATTATCAATACGGTCGGAGTCAGCCCGGCGCGCGACCGCTACAAAGTCTTCATCATCGACGAGGTGCACATGCTGTCGGGCGCGGCCTTCAACGCGCTCTTAAAGACGCTGGAAGAGCCGCCGCCGCGCGTCGTCTTCATCATGGCGACGACCGAGTCGCACAAAATCCCGGACACGATCCTCTCGCGCAGCCAGCAGTTCGAGTTTCGCACCATCGCCACGGCGCGCATCGCTGAACGCCTGCGGCTCATCGCCGACGCCGAGAGGATCAACGTCGCGGACGAAGCCCTGCGCGAGATCGCGCGCGCCGGCGAAGGATCGATGCGCGATGCGCAGTCGGCCTTCGATCAGGTCATAAGTTTCAGCGACGCGGAGATCACGGTGGCGGACGTCGAGGCCGCGCTCGGCATCGCCGGGGCGGAGTTGCGCACGCGCGTCATGCGTTCGATTGCGACGGGCGCGTCGCGCGATGCGCTCGCCGTCGTGGACGATCTCGTGATGCGCGGGCACGACCTCAGAAATTTCTGCCGCGACCTGCTCTCGCACGTGCGCGACCTGCTGGTGTTGAAAGTGGCGGGCGACGCGGCCGAGAATTTGGACGCGGGCGACGCCGAGCGCAGGGAACTGATGCACGCGGCCGCCGAATTTTCCGAGTCAGACCTCGTGCGCTTCTTCCACAGCCTGTCGGAGACGGAGCGCATCCTGCGAGAGGGCGCGCACCCGCGTTACCAACTCGAAATCGGGCTGGTCAAGTTGATTGAGATGCGCCGGCTCGCGCCGCTCGGCCTGCTCCTCGAACGCCTGAACGCGCTGGAAGAAGCGTTGCGCACGGGCAGAGCGCCCGCCGCCGGCTCGCCGGGCACGTCCGCGCCAACCGGCGGCGCGGCGGGCGGCATGACGGGCGGCGGCGGCGGCAGCGTTGCGCCGCGAAGCGGGGGCGGATACGCGGGCGGCGGCAACGCGACGACGGGCGGCAGGGGCGCGCCTCCGGCCTCGCGCGCCGACGCCGCGACGAGACGTGAAGCGGGAAGTGAAGCCCCTCCTTCGGCGTCTCGGCCGACCGGCGGCGCGCCGTTGCCGAACGCGAACAGCGCGGAGAGATTGGACGCGGGCGCGCAAACGGCGAACAACTTCTTGGACTCGAACGCGACCGCGACCGCCTCCTCCGCCGACACGCCGCCGTGGGAAACACCGCCCTGGGAAGAACCGCCGGCGGCCTCTGCCCCCCCGCTCAAACTCGTGCCGCCGCACGTGCCGCAGACGGCCGCCGCCGCCACAGCAACAGCAGCAGCGGCGCCGTCTCCTCCTGCTCCTGCTCCTCCCGCGCCCGCGCCGGAGACGCCGGGCGGCGCGCACGTCATGTCTTCCTCGGGCGGCGCGGGCAGCGCCATCGAGCGCATCAAGACGGGACTCGAAGAACGGCGCAAGCCCCTGCTCGCCATCGCGCTCGACGGCGCGCGCCGGGTCGCGGTCGAGGGCGAGGAGTTGTACGTCGAGTTCGCGCCGGAGGCCAAGCACCTGCGCGACAATCTCTCGAAACCCGAGAGCATCAAACTTCTGCGCGAGGTGTGCGAGAGCGTGTGCGGGCGCGAGATGGGCGTCCGCATCGTGATCAGAGACAAGAACGAGAGCCGCGACGACGAGCCGCCCCCTCCCGCGCCCGACGCCGCGGCCGACGAGCGACGCCGCCTGCGTGAGTTGGCCGAAAACCACCCCTCGGTGCAGCAAGTCCTGCGCGCCTTCCAGGCCGAGATCGTGGACGTGCGGCGCGTGGACGGTACGAGCTAGCAGCGATCAGTGAGCAGTAAGCGGTAAGCAGTAAGCGGTAAGCAGTGAGCGGTAAAAGCCGTGAAGCGGCGACAGGTAATAGCCCCGTGCGTCAGCGCGGGGATCAGGGACGGGAATAAATTTAATAAGCCCCGTGAGGGGCGACACCTCTGCACGTTGGCGTGTGTCGCCCCTCACGGGGCTTCGATCTGTTTGGCCTGACTTCTTTACCCCGCCCTCACGGGCGGGGCTACTATCTACCGCCGCTTCGCGGCTTTCAACCGCTCACCGCGCACTGCTTACTGCTTACTGCTTACTGCTCAATGCTCACCGCTCACCGCTCACCGCTCACTTTTTTCCCGCGAACAAAGGCGCGCGGGCGCGCGTATAGTCTGCACGGAGGTGAGAGAACGATGCGTGATCCTTTTATTGCGGGGCTTCTAAGTTTGTTGATCCCGGGGTTGGGACAGTTGTACAACGGGCGGATTCTGGCGGGACTCCTGTGGCTGCTTTTGACGGGCGTCTCCTGGATCGGGTCTGCGGGCACGCTCGGCTGGATCGTCCACCTCATCGCCGCCTACACGGCCTACAGCTACGCGAAGGAGCATCGCGTGCGCGTCTGAACTGTCGTCGGGCGTTTTTAATTGAGTTACCAGGGAGAGGCGTGGGTCGCGTGCGTGTCGCGCGCGGCCTGCGCTTTTTTTATTCCTTGTTGTCGTCGCCGCCGAGCGTGGTGGCGTCGTCGGTTTTCCTGACGGGCAGGAGGCTGCGGATGAGGTCGTTGAGTCGCTCGAAGTCAATCGGCTTGGTGAGATAGCCCTCCATGCCCGCATCGTAGGCGGCGCGCTGGAAGCCTTCGGTGGTGAAGGCCGTGACGGCGACGACGGGCACGGGGCGCAGGGTCGGGTGCTCGCGAATCTTGCGCGTCGCGCCGAGGCCGTCGAGGCCGGGCATACTGATGTCCATCAGGATCAAGTCCGGGTGCGTCAGCGAGGCGACCTTGATCGCCTCTTCGCCGTCCGTCGCCGTGACGACGCGGTAGCCCGACTGTTGCAGGTGCAAACTGACGATGACGAGGTTGTCGACCGTGTCGTCAACGACGAGCACGAGGAAATCCTGCGGCGCAAATTCCTGCGTGTCGTTATTCCTCTGCAGTTGGCTGGTGGGCGGGGCTTCGTTCGGGTGGAGCGCGTCCACGGACGCCTGCGCCGGAAAGAGTGCGACGGTTTCGCTGCCGGCGGACTGGACGAGTTGCCAGCCGCACTTGACGCAGAACCGCACGCCGTCTGGATTTTCGTGGGCGCAAACTGGACAGGACATCATCTCTTCTTCAGATCACTCGACGCGATTTTTCCTCTCCCCAGAGTATCGCAGAAACGGACGTGTTTGCGCCAACGGCGAGAAGCGACCGCGCGACCCTGCGGCCTTATCAGCTTCGCGCCATCGCCGTCGCCGCCGCGCCGCATCAATTTGCGGGCGTGCGCTTCTTGTTCGGGGGGAGCGCGCGCGGGATGTCGCGTTCATTCGGCGCCGGTGGAGCGTCGTCCGTGTCCGGCGTCTCCGGGTTCGGTTTCTTTCCGCGCAACGCGGGCGGCAGTTTCGGGCGGGGGATGTTGACCGTGGCGACCGCATCCGTGCGACGCAAAATCGCGCCGCCGCGCCCGGCGACCCATGCCGCCGAACCGCCCCGGTAGGCCACCGCAAAGAGCGGCACGCTCGTCGCGCTCGCCAGCACGTCCCAGGTCTCGCCGCCGTCCTTCGTCTGCATCACCCGCCCCTGCTCACCGACGATGAGCGCGTCGAGCGGCGACGCGGCCGAGACGGCGAACAAATTGAGTTTGACCTTGCTCTCCTGCTGCTTCCAGCGAGTGCCGGCGTCGTCCGTGCGCATGATCAGCCCGCGCTCGCCGACGATGAAGCCGCGCGACTTGTCCGCGAACGCCACGCTATAGAGCCACTCCTTCGTGTTCGTCTCGATGTAACGCCACGACTCGCCGCCGTCCTCCGTCCGCATGATCATCCCTTGCGCGCCGACGGCGACGGCGATGCGACCGTCGCCTTCTCCGCCATCGGCGTAAGAGACATCTTCGAGCCACGTGATCGTGTCCGAACGCCGCTGCCGCCAGGTCTCTCCGCCGTCTTCGGTCGTCAGGATCGTGCCGCGCGCGCCGACGGCGAGGCCGCGCCGTTCGTCCGCGAAGTGTACGCCCGATAGCTCCTGCGCGACGGGCGATTCGACTTTCGCCCACGTCAGGCCGCCGTTCGTGGTGCGCAGGATCGTGCCCGCCTCGCCCACCGTCCAGCCGTGCGTCTCGCTCACGAAGAAGACATGCGTGAGGCGCATCGTCGTGCCGGACAGGCGCGTCGTCCAACGCTTGCCGCCCGAACTCGTGTAGAGAATCCGGCCGCGCGAGCCGACAGCCCAACCGCGCGAGCCGTCGAGAAAAAAGATGTCCGAGAGGTCTTCGCGCCCGCCCTCGGAGAGCCTGCGCCATTCGAGGCCGCCATCGTCCGTGCGCAGGATGAGACCGTCGCCGCCGGCCGTCCAGCCGGTCGTCGCGTCGGCGAAGTGGATGGTCGTCAGGCGCGGTTGCGTCCGCACGCTCACGGGCAGCCACGTCGCACCGCCGTCGGCCGTGGCGAGCACCACGCCGTCGTTGCCCGCCGCCCAGCCGTTCCGCTCGTCCGCGAAATAGACCGACAGGAGATCGGCCTGTTGATAAACTTCAACGCGCGACCACGTTGCGCCGCCGTCGTCCGTGCGCAGCACGAGACCCCCGTAACCGACGGCGACGGCGCGCTTCGATGTGCCCGCGAAAGCGACGCCCGTCAGCGGAAACTCCCTGGCCTGCGGCTGGCTGCGCCACGTTGCGCCGCCGTCCGAGGTGACGAGCATTGCGCCGTTCGCCCCGACCGCGACGCCCGTCCGCTCGTCGCCGAAAGAGATGGATAAGAGGTGCGCGTTTACGCCGGAAGTTTGCGCGCGCCAGGTGCGCCCGCCGTCGGCCGTGTGGATGATGCTGCCGTAAGTGCCGCACGCCCAGCCGTGCCGCAAATCGCGGCCGGCGAAGGCGACGTTGTAGAGATGATCTTTGACGCCCGTCGGCCTGATCGTCCAACGCTCGCCGCCGTTCTCCGTCGTCATGACGACGCCGCGCGCGCCCACGGCGACCGCCGCGTTCCTGTCCCGCACGTAGAGGCCATAGAGTGTCGTCGCCACGGGCGCGCTCTGCGCTTCCCACACGTAGCCGCCATCCTCGGTGCGCAGGATCGCGCCGTTCGCGCCCGTCGCCCAGCCGCTCAATTTATCCGCCGCGAACCTGAGCGCGTAAATCGCGTTACCCTGCGGCAGGGGGTTCTGCCACAACCACCCGCGCGTCTGCGCCGCCGCGCCGCTCGCCATGAGCACGACTAAAAGGGCGAGCGACAGAAAGACGCTCGCGCCCGCGCGTGTGGCGATGAAATTGCTCAACGACATGAATTGACCGAGGGGGAGTAAATTTCAAGTGATGCGTAATTATGACCTAACGGAGGCGCGAGCAAAAGCGTCAAACGTCATCCTGCGACTTCCTGCGTGCGTTAAAGCGTCAAGGCCGCTGAATTTCCGCCGCCCACCCGGCGGCGGCACAGTGCCCGAATCGGACGGCGCGTCGACACGCACGATTGAAGACGATGCTAAGGTGCGAGTCGGCTGCGTCGAGTTGTTCGGTAAATGGTATGGAGCAAGTTTCAGCCGGGGTCGATTGTGTGCCGCCGAGCCGGGTTCCGGCGAAAGCGTCGCTACAATTTGAACTCTTCCTCCGGCCTCCTATTTCCCGAGCAGCCTGTTTTTCGACAAAAATGTCCGCACAGTTTGATTGAATTCCTGCGGCTTCTCCATCATCAGGAAATGGCTGACATCTGCCCACAGGTGAAACTCCAGCCCGGGGGCGAGGCTGCGCAGGAACTCTTCCGTGTCGGCCGCCCAAAAGGGCGATTTGGCGAGAATCGCCAGCAGCGGAACCTTGATCGGGTCTTTTTCATAGACCTTCTCGTCCGCCATGCCGCGCATGGCGCTCGTCGCCACATAGTCGGGCGTCGAGAGCATCGCCGTGCGGATTTCGCCTTTGAGCTTTGCATCCCTGATCGGCGTCAGCATCCCGTCAACCATCTGCGGCGCGACCGTCTGGTAATCGCTGCTGAGGCGTGCGGCGAACTGCTCCATCTGCTCTTTCGGCAACATGAGCCGCAGCGCGCCGTCCACGATCACGAGGCCGAGCGTCTTCTCCGGGTAGAGCCTGTAAAACTGCCTGACGACCGGCGTCCCCATGCTATGGCCGACGAGCACGGCGCGCTTGATTCCCGCATCCCGCATCACCGCTTCGATTGAGCGCGCGAAATAATCCATCGTGTAATCCACGCGCGGCTTATCGCTGCGGCCGTGTCCCGGCAAATCGAGCGCGACGACGCGCGCGGACGGAAAGCCTCCCGCTTGACCGCGCCAGAAATTCGAGTCGCACGTCCAGCCGTGGACGAAGACGAGCGCCTCTGCGCCCTTACCGCTCACACGGTAGTGAACCTTCGTCCCGCCGTACTTTGCGAAACGGCTTTCAGCCGCATTGACGCGCGCCGCCCCCGCCAAAAGCAACGCCAGCAGGCATAAACAGAGCAGAGAACCGCCGCCGAATGGACGCATGATATTGTTGAAGCCTCTCAGGTGCATGTTTTCTCCTCGCGAGATTTTGCCGCCCCACGGGTTTCGAGTCATGGCTTCGGATCATCTCCGCAACGGGGCAGCGCAGGAGGAGCCTGTAGGTCGTCGAAGACGGAGACAAAACGCCGCTTTTATGATTTGCCGCCGGATGCGTCGAGCGTCTCGGCCGCCTCGCGCAGCACGCTTTCATCGACGCGACCGAGCGCGGCGATGCGGCGCGCCGCTTTGTCCACGGCCTCCTGCGCATCGTGCCCGGCGTGGCCTTTGATCCATTCCCATTCGATCCGGTGCGCGCCGACGGCCTTGTCCAGACGCGCCCACCATTCATGGTTCGACTTGCGCCGGAAGCGTCCCGCCATCGTCTCCACCACGTAGCGCGAATCGGTCAGCAGGCGCACGCGGCACGGCTCGCGCAGTTGTTCGAGGCCGACGGCGGCGGCCGCGATCTCGGCCTGCTGGTTCGTCGCCATGCCGAGGTAGCAGCCGAAGGCGCGCCACTGGTCGCGGAAATTCAGGAGCGCGACCGCCGCCGCGCGCGGCTCGGCCTGACCGTTGCCGAGGCTCGACCCGTCGCAATAGATCGTGACTTCCTTCAACTCCTTCGCGCTCACGCTTCCTTCAACTCCTTCGCGCTCACGCCGCCGCCTCGTGTTCGCCCGTCAGCACGAGGACGTGATCCACGGCCTCCTCGAACGTGTCGTCGTGCGAGATGACGAAGAGCTGTGTGAAGTGGCGCACCTGCCCGATCTGGCGCGCGAGGTTTTCGCGGCGCTCGGCGTCCATGTTCACGGTCGGTTCGTCGAAGAAGGCGATGCGGATGTCCGAGAGTTGCTTGAGGAGCGCGAGGCGCACGGATAACGCCGCGACCATCTGCTCGCCGCCAGAGAGGTTGACGAAGGAACGTTCGTGCCCGTCCTCTTCGAGCATGATCTCGTAATCGCTCGACCAGCGCAGCGTCCGGCCGGCATCGCCCGTGATCTCGCGGAAGAACTGGTTCGCCTCGACCGAGATGTGCGCGACGTAACTGCGCGTTACTTCCGGCCCCGCTTTCTTCAGAATGTCGCGCATGAACTCGGTGGCTTCGTCCAGACGCTTGAGTTTTTCCTGTGCGCGAATCTCTTCCTGCCAGTTGGCGCGCACCTCTTCGAGCCGCGCGATCTCGGCGGCCAGTTTCAACACCGTCTCGCGCGCGTGTTCGAGCCGGGCCGAAGTGTTGGCCTCGGAGGCGTGGGCGAGGGCGAGCGCGTCGCGCTCGGCGGAGTGTGCTTCGCGGTCGTATCCGGCGAAGGCTTCGGCATGAGCGGCCTGCGCCTCCACGCTCTCGCGCTCGGCGCGCGCGGCCTCGCCGGCCGCGCCTTCCACTTCGACGGTGCGCGCGCCCACAGTGGCCGCGAGCGACGCGCTTTCGAGATAGACGCGATAGGCGGGCGCGCTCGCATCGCGCGCGGCGAGCGTCGCCGCCCACAGGGCGTCGAAGTCCGCGAAACGCGCGGCGCGCTCGGCGAGTTCGTCGCGCTCCCGGGACAGCGCGGCGATGGCGTCGCGCGCGCCCGCGACTTCGGCCTCAAGCGTTGCCTCCTGCGCGGCCTCGGCGCGTCTCATGCCGAGACGCGCGCGCGGATCGTTCAGGGCGCGCAGGCGCGCGTCAGTCTCGGCGATGTCCGTGCCGAGCGAATCGATGGCGCTGGCGGCGGCGGCGAGCGCGGCGCGGTCTTCTTTCCGGCGCTTGCCTTCCTCTTCGATCTCCCTGAGACGCTGGCGCAGCGGCTCAAGTTCGGCGTGGCGTATGAGAGCTTCGCGCGCGCCGATGAGTTCGGCGTCGAGGCCGATCAATTTACTTCTCAAGTCGTCGAGTTCGCGGTCGTCCGTGGGCAGCGCGCCGAGGTCTCGGTCGAGCGCGGCCAGCAGCGACTCGCGCGCGCCGAGCAGTTCGCGTTCGTGCGCGAGTTGGCCGCGCTCGCGTTCCAACTGGACGAGCGCGACGCCCGCCTCGCGCGCCGTCCGCACCTGTCGTTCGACGCGCACGGCCTCGGCCTGCACGGTCTGCAACTCGGCGCGGTTCGCCGTCAGGTGATCTTTGAAATAGCTTTCGAGCGTTTGCCCCTCGCCGATGTTTAAGCAACGCTCGGAGAGGATCGGGCAGAGGCCGCCTTTGACTTCGACGCGCATCTTCTCGTCGCGCGCGATCTCGGCGCGCAGGTGCGCGGCCTGTTCGGAGAGCGCGCGGCCGCTCGCTTCGAGTTCGGCGGCGCGCTCCGCCCCGGCGGCGCGCGTTTCGAGGTCGCGCGTTTTGCGTTCGAGCGCGCTCGTGATCTCTTGCAGGCGTTTGATCTCGCGCGTTAAATCCCTGCGCTGGTTGGCGAGGTGCTTGCGTTCGGTGGCGGCGCG
>DASQLU010000052.1:0-27781 GCA_035645855.1 Pyrinomonadaceae bacterium | reverse complement strand
AAGGGGCGGCGGTTAATAGCCCCGAAGGGGCGGCGGTTAATAGCCCCGAAGGGGCGGCGGTTAATAGCCCCGAAGGGGCGGCGGTTAATAGCCCCGTGCGTGAGCGCGGGGATCAGGCGCAAACATCATCAGCGAAGCCCCGTCAGGGGCGGCACATCGAGACGCCCTGATGTGCCGCCCCTGACGGGGCTTCAAACTTTAAACTTAACTTGATCCCCGCCCTCACGGGCGGGGCTATTAACTGCCGCCCCTTCGGGGCTTATCGCTGCGGCCGCTCAATGGCTTATGCTCGTATCCGCACTCTCAACCCAACACGCCGCGAAACTTCGCCGCGCTCGCGGCGTAGCCGGGGAAGACGCGCTTGAGGTCAACCTGGCCGAGATGCCGCTGGGCTACTTCGCCGAACACGTCGCGGAAGTCGGTGGTGAGGGCGAGGTCGCGCCCTTCGTGGAGTTTGTCGGCGTCGAGTCCAGGCCACTGACCGTAGACTTTGCCGCCGCGCGTCTGGCCGCCGATGATGAACATGGAGTTGGCGTGGCCGTGATCGGTGCCGCGGTTGCCGTTCTCGCGCACGGTGCGGCCGAACTCGGACATCGTGAGGATGATCACGTCGTCCATGCGGCTCGCGCCGAGGTCTGTGTAGAGCGCGTTGATGCCGCCCGCGAACTCCGTCAGGCGCGCAGCGAGCTGGCCGCGCGCGCCGCCCTCGTTGAGGTGCGTGTCCCAGCCCTGCATGTCCGTGAAGGCGACTTCGAGGCCGACGCCCGCCTTGACGAGCTGTGCGATCTGCAACAGCGCGTTGCCGAACGCGGTGCGCGGATACCGCGCGCCGTTCTCCGGTGTGTACTGCGCCGGGTTGACCCGCTTCAAAAAGGCGATGGCCTCGAACGTCTCCCGCCCGGTGCCTTGCAGGGCGTCGCCCGCCGCCTGTTCATAGATGTCCTCGAAACCGCCCTGCAAAGTCTGCGAAGACTGCCCGGCGCGGATCGAGAAGTCGGCGAGGTTGGAGATGGCGAGCGCGGGCGCGCGTCCCTGCATCGCGCGCGGCAGATTCTGCGTCAGCGAGACGCCGCGAAAGGGCGAAGCCTTCGGCTGGGCGTGCGCCTGCAAGGCGCGATTGAGCCAGCCGTCGGGCGTGGATTTGACGCCGGGCGTGCCCGCTTCCATGTAGTCCTGCGCGTCGAAATGCGAGCGCGTGTTGTCGGGCGACCCGGCGGCGTGGACGATGGCGAGCCGCTTCGCGTCCCACATCGGCTTGAACGCGGCCAGCGCCGGATGCAGGCCGAAGAAGCCGTCGAGGTCTATCACCGACTCGCCGCCCGCGCCCTTGCCCGGCCGCGCCACGGCGATTGAAGGGCGCAGCGCGTAATAATTGTTCTCGCCGTGCGGGACGACCATGTTGAGGCCGTCAACCGCGCCGCGCTGGAAGATGGCGATCAGCGTTTTCCGACGCCCGCCCGCGCTCGCCTGCAACCCCCCGGCCGCCGCCACGCGCTGCAAAAACGACGGCGACGCCGCCGCCGCGCCCGCCAGCCCGACGCTCGCCAGCGCAATCCCCCCCGACTTCAAAAAGAATCTGCGATTCATCCTTATACCTCTTTAAAAGTGACAGGTGACGGGTGACAGGTGACAGGATCAAGACAAGTCTCTTTGTTTTAACTTGTCACCTGTCACCCGTCACCTGTCACTGTCTTGTCACTGTCTTTGAAACTCCGGCGAGCCGAGAATGAGCGCGGCGATACGCGCCGATTCCGTGATCGGAGCATTCGCGGCCGACATCTCGCGCCGCGCGCCGCCACCGCGACGACCTCCCCCGCCGCCGCGTGGCATCAACGCGTCGTCTTCGACGCTCGCCGCCGCGCGCGTCGAAGCGTTTGCAGCATTCGCGGCATTGTTCGGCGTCGCGTGCGGCTTCGTCGCCGCTTCGTTCAACTGTCTCAACAAGGCCGCTTTCGTGCGCTCGGACATGTTGCCCTGCAGGATGATGGCGGCGAATTGTTCGATGAGGCGCGGCTTGTCCGCCCCGGCCGCCTGTCCGCCCGCCCCCTCGAAGCGCGAGAGGTCTACGCGCGTGCCGTTGATGCGACCGCCGACGAGGGCGAGCGCGAAGTTCATGCGTTCGAGCAGCGCGCCCGTGTTCACCCAATGCTCGGCCGTGTCGGGGTAACCTGTAGGAGCCTGATATTGATAGAGCGGCTCGCCCATGCGCGCGATCCATTGATGCAGCGCGGGCGCGCCCGTCGTCTCGCCGCCGAGCGAGCGCACGGCGCTGATGGCGAGTTCAAAAGGCGTCTTGATCTTCGCGCGGTAATTCTCCGGCGCGTTGAATTCGGGCGACGCGAAGAGGGCGCGCAGGGTCGTGCGGATGTCGCCTTCGGACTTCGTGTAGGCCGAGGCGATGCGTGCGACGAGCGCAGTGCCGGGGTTGTCCGAGACGAAGCGGCGCGCGAGTTTCGTGGCGATGAACTTCGCCGTCGAAGGATGCTTCGAGAGGATGTCGAGCACCAGAAGGCCGTCGTTCACGCCGCCGCCGGCCGGAATCTTGTGGCCGAGCACGAGCTTCTCGCCGTCATCGTGCAGGCGCGGGTTGAAGTAGAACGTCCCGGCGCGTTCGGGGTTCGTCAAGCCCGCCGCGCCGCCCTGCCCGCGCGGGTCGAAGATCGTCCAGCCGGTGAAGCAGCGCGCCACTTCCTGCACGTCCTTCTGCGTGTAACCGCCTTCGACGCCGAGCGTGTGCAGTTCCATCAATTCGCGCGCGTAGTTTTCGTTGATGCCGCGACGCATGCGTCTCGGTTGCGGTGCGGGCTGAGCCTGTGCCGCCTCCTCCCGCGCCTGTCCGGCGGCGGGCTTACTTTCTCCGGCGGCGGGCTTCCCTTCCCGCGCGGCGGGCATTTCAGCGCCCCGTGCGTTTAGGCCTTCGCGCATCAACTGCCGCCTGCGATTCATACGGCGTCGCCGCCCACCCTGTTGTTCCGCGTCGCCCTCGCCGCCCGCCTGCGGTGCAGTCGCCAGCATCTCGCTGAAACGCTTGACGCGCGGCCGCATGCGAGCCGCGCCCCGGCCGGCCGCCGGGCTGACGCTCTGAAAGTTGTCGAGGTAAAAAAGCATCGCGGGGCTTTGCGCCGTCGCCAGCAGCAAATCTTTGAACTTGCCGAGCGTGCGCGGCCGGATCGTGTCGCGGTCGTAGGACACGAGCAGCCAGCGATCCGCGCCCTTGTTGGCATAAACGTTGAAGTGGTTCGTCCAGAAATCGACGAGGACTTCCTGCAACTGCCGCTCGCTGTAAGTGGCGCGCAGGATACGCGACGACTGCAACTCGGCCGTGATGCGCGCCGGCGGCAGCAGATTGTTTGCGCGGTAATATTCCTGTATGGCCTGTCGATATTCCCTGCGCGCGCCGCCTTCCTCCCGCGCCGCGCCCGCCATCTCTCCCGCCGTCTCTCCCGCCATCGGCGACGCCGCAGCAGCATCATTCGACATTGCGCCTTCCGCGCCCGTCCGCGCGCCGGCCACGCCGGGCGACGCGGCCTCGTCCGCGTTCTTCTTGCGGTTCTCGCGCAAGCCCGCGAGTTCGGCGGGGAGACGCCCCTGCCGGTCGAGAGCGCGCAACAGCCGCCCCGGCTGCGGGTACTTGCGATACAGCTCGGCGGTCGTCGTCCAGTAAGACGACAAATTGCGCAGGCGTGCTTCCGTCCCCGCGTCTTCGATGCGTTCGGGCGCGAGTTGCTGCTCGATGTAATTTTCGAGGCCGAGTTTCCGGACGCGCTCCACGTCGCCGGGACGCGCGCCGAAACCGAGGCGATTGAGCACGTGCAAAATGCGCTGCTCTTCGCCGAGACGCGCGGTGTTCGCCGCCGCCGCCCCGGTCTTCTTCTGCGCGCTCGCCGCGCCGGGCAATGCCGCGAATGAAGATGTCAGAAGCGCGAACGCAAGCGCGAAGGCCGCCGTGCGGCGCAGGGCGCGCGCGGTGAAAGGATTAAGAGATTTGTTCCGGTAAATTTTCATGGACGTGTTTTGCGGGAGTTAAATATTTGCCTGAATACCTTTAATTCGCAACAATTTTTGCGGGTTCGAGATAGCCCGCTGGTTTAGACGCGCGGCCGGGTTAAAAGGTTGAACAAAGTGGAGGGCGGGCGCGGGCGATTCGATGGACGGGGATGGAGAAGAAATGATGAACGATGAACGATGAACCGAAGACAACCGGCTTTCAGTTCCACATTCCGCGTTCAGCGTTCAGCGTTGTGCATTCCGCATTATGTGTTCAGCGTTGTACATTCCGCGTTCATCGTTCATCGTTCATCGTTCCGCGTTCATCGTTCCGCATTGTGCGTTCCGCGTTGTGCGTGGCGTGTTCATCATTTCTTCTCCGTCGCGGTGGGGCGGGTCTTAAATTTTCAGCGCACGGGGCGGGGCACGGTGGCCGGGCTGCGGTTGCCCTGTCTGTCCACGGCGCGCACGCCGAAGAAGTAGTTGTCTTTCGACATCCCCTTGACCGTGTAAGTCGTCGCATTGCCCACGGCGCGCGCGTGCGTCCAGACGGGCGAGGAAGTTTCGCGCCAGACGATCTCGTAGCCGGCGAGATCGGGTTCGGTGTTGGCCGTCCACTGGAGGTCTGTGTCGTTGGTCAGGCGGCGCGTCAGCAGGCCGACGCCTTTCGGGCGCGCGGGCGCGCGTGCGAGCGTGGCGAGGGCGGCCGCGTTGACGCGCGCCACCTGCGCGATGTAGCCGTAGTCCACGAACTCCGGGAGGTCGCCGTAACGGACGCCCCCTTCGGTGCGGACGTTCTGGTGCTGGTGCTTGTATTCCTCGTTCGGCTCGGTCAGGCGCACGGCCGCGAAGCCGCGTTCGAGGAAAGGGATGTGGTCGCCGCCGCGCAGGTAACGGTCGCGGCGGTAGATCAAACGCACGTCGAAGGCGGGCAGATAAGTTGCCGCCGTCTCTTTGATGAAGCGCGCAAGCTGGCGCGAGGCGGAATCGTTCTCGCCGCCCGTGCCGCGCCGCGCGTTGGCCTCTTCCGGCGTTTCGTTCGAGGGCACGCCTTCGGAAAAGACACGCACGGTGTTGCGGTCGCGCACGCCGTTGCCGCCGAGCGTGTTGCCCACGATATCGTTCGTGAACATGGCCTCGATGTTCAGGTTGTTTTGCTTCGCCTGCTCCGCGTAGTAAGTTGCGCCGAGCAAACCCTGCTCTTCGCCCGCGACGGCCATGAAGACAATCGTCGCGTCGAACTCGCGCCGCGACATCACGCGCGCCATCTCGACGACGGCCGCCACGCCCGAAGCGTCGTCGTTCGCGCCCGGCGCGTCGCAGGTGGCGTCGGTCGGGCTGGTACACATCGAATCGTAGTGGCCGCTCACCACGTACATGCGCGCGGCGGAAGAATCCTGCGTGCCCCGGAGTGTCGCGACGACGTTGGTGATCACGGTCGGTTGCGGGATGCGGCCGCGCGGCGGCGGGTTCGCCTCCTGCGTGTAAGACTGCAACTCCACCTTGAGCCGCCCACCCGAATTGCTCGCGATGCGGTCGAACTCGCTCTTGAGCCAATCGCGCGCCGCGCCGATGCCGCGCGCCGGATCGTCCTGCGCCGAGAGCGTGTTGCGCGTGCCGAAGGAGACGAGCTTTCTAACCGTGCGCTCGATGTTGCGCGGCTCGATCTCGGCGAGGATGCGCGCGACATCCGGGTCGCGGCGCGTTATGGCGGCGGAGGGCGCGGCGGAAGAGGCGTTCGCGTTCGGGCGGCGCGGCGCGGCTCTGCGCTGCGCCGTGGCGACGGGCGAGAGGGCGAACGCCGTGATGAAAAGCGCGACCGTGTTGATTGCAGCGCAGGCGCGGCGCGCGCCCTTTGAGTTGTTCGACATGAGATGATTTGTTCCCTGCTACGTTGACAATGAGTATTCGAGATTCACTTCGCGCGCTCACGCTCCCTGAGATTCACTTCGCGCTCTACTTAAGATTCGCTTTGCGCGTTCCCTGCGATTTCCCTCACGCGCGCTCTCCGAGACTCGCTTTCCCGTGTTCGCGCCCTCCGAGATTTACCGGCGAACGTCTTTGGTAGTTCGCCCGCACGCCCCTTCAATCGAGCCGGCTTCTCATCGCGCTCGCACGCGCCGGCATGTATAGCGTGCGCGCGGCGTCGCAGCAGACTCAATCTACGGAGAGGGACGACGCAAGCTCACGGAAGACCCCGGATGCGTGGCTGTTCACGGTGGGAGGATAGTAAACCGTAAATCGTGAATCGTGAAGAGAGATAATTGTCTTCATCTCTTCACGATTCACGATTCGCTTATCTGATGTTACTTACCTGATGTTACTTGCCCGAAGTTACTTACCTGATGCGATAGGCGCGGCCTTTCCAGACGACCGTAACTTCGCCGCCGAGCGCGTCGGCGATGCGGCGCAGTTCCGGTTCGTCGGCGACGAGCGCGCGAAATTGTTCGGAGTTGCGCCTGACGGTTGTGTAGGACTGTCCCGCACGATAGGCCGTGTCGATCCACGCATCGCCCTGACGCCGGAATCTTCTCCCGGCGACGCCGCGCATCTCGGCGACGGACTTCGCGCGCCCGGTCTCGCTCCTCTCGGCCGCACCCGCCGCGCTGTCTTCATCCCCGGCGCGATCCTGCGCGCTCCGGCGCGCGCTTCTCGCGGTCGTAGCGGCTGCGGCGGGCGGCGGCGGCGGCGTGGGCAGCGGCGCGGCGGGAGCGGCCGCCATGTCTCCGCTTTGCTGACCGGCGCGTGCACTGTCCGCCTCGGCCGTGCGCGCGCTCCGCGCCTGTTCGTTGCGGCGTGAGTTGCTTACCTGCTCGCGCTGGCGGTTTTCAACGCTGCCCAATTTCTGTTCGACCCGCGACTGCTCCGACACGGGTTCGCCTCTTCTGATGTAATCATCCCGGTCGGACGCGCTCGTCACTCCATCGCTCACGACGGGCGCGGGCGTCGGCGACACGGAGACGGCGCGCGCCCCGGTGCCACCGGCTCCGCCGCCGGATACGGCCGCGACCGGCGGAGGCGGGGCAGCCTGACCGCCGCCCACGCCCGGCGGTGATTGCGCGGCTCCCTCGCGGTCGTGATTAGCGGTGATCTCTTCTCTCGACAGGGGCGAGTTCGGCTTCTCCACGGACGCATCCGCGCCGGGCGAGGCGACCGTCTCGTTCTGTGTCGCGCCGTCGACGGGCGCGGCGTTATCGTTCGGCGCGTGGTGCGCTTCCGTCTGCGTCGCTCCGTTACTCTTCGCCGCGCCGTTTCTCTGCGTCTCCGTAGCCTCGCGCCGCGCGATGGAAGTCACCCTCTCCGTCCTGCGCGTCAACACGACGACCGAAACCACGCCGACAAGCAGCAACGCCAGCGCGGGCACGGCGTAACGCCAGGCACGCGGGGACAACAACGCGCCGAGACGTTCGCGCCAGCCGGTTTGCGACGAAATCGTCCGCGCCGTCTCGCGCGGCTCCAACTGCGCGGCCGTGCCCGCCGCGAGCGCGAGTTGCGTCACGCTGCGGCGACAGTCGTCGCAATCCGCGAGATGCGCCGTGTAATGCGCGCGCGCCGCGGCGGGCAGCGCGTTCTCCGCATAGGCGCTCTGCTCGTCGGCGTCGAGGTGCGCGGCGTGCGGCGCGCCGCTGCCGGCATCGCCCGTCCGGCCGGACGCAGCCCGCACGCGCCGCGCACGCTCGCGCAACAGCGAATCCATCTCTTTATCGAACTCTGCTTTCATTAAACTTCCGGTCGAACTCGATCCAACTTCAGGCCATTTACAGAACGCATCGCGCGCCCTGTTCTTGCGTCCGCCGCGACTGCGCCACGCCGCCCCCTCGGCCGGTGAACGCTCGCACCACCCACTCGGCCGGCGAACGCTCGCGCGCCCCTCGGCCGCGAACGCTTGCGCCGCGCCGCGCGCGCTTCATTCGTAAAGCTCCTCGCGCCGTTCGCTCGCCGCTGCGGGAGCGTCCGTCCCGGCGAGCATCCGCCGGAGGTCTGTGTCGAGATGCGTCGCCGCTTCGCCGAGCGTGCGCGCGGCCTCCTGTCTCGTCCAGCCGTGCTCGGCGACGAGAAACGCTTCGACGCGCTTTCGCACCTCCCCGTGCAGGCGCGTCAGGCGGCGGCTCGCCGTCGCCTCGTGTACGCCGAGCAGCGCGCCCGCTTCGCGCAGCCGCAGGTCGTCGAAATAATAGAGCTTGATGAGGAGGCGATCTTCCGGATCGAGTCCGGCGATGGCATGCAGCAGCGCGCGTTCGAGGGCGTCGGCCGTCTCTCGATTGGCGAGCGCGCGCTCCGGGTCGGGCGCGGCGGCGACCGTGAAGCGGTCTGTCTCTTCGTGCGTCTCCTGCGCGAGACGGTCGAAATCCGTCGCCTCCTCCGTCTGCACGAGCCGCGCGGACTTGCGATGCCGGTCGACGGCGAGTTGCCCGACGACGGCGCGCAGCCAGCCGCCGAGCGAACCACAGCCGGAATAATAAGCCAGCTTCCCCGAGACGCTTCCGTCCGCGCGCGCGCGCAGGCCGTAGAGGTCTGCCCATACGGACTGCGCCAACTCCTCTGCCGCGTCCTCGTTCGCAGATGCGCCGCGCGCCGCCGACAACACGGTCGAGCGAAATTGCTCCATCAAATCAGACCAGGCCGCCTCGTCGCCGCGCTCGCACGCCACGACGAGACAGAGATCGTCTGCGCGCAGGGTGTCCAGAAAGCCCGCGATCTCCCCGGCCGACGCTTCCGGCCGGTGGCGCAGCAGATACTTCTCCAACACACCGCCCACGCGCGGCAGGAGCATTTCCGCATCGAGCGCGCGCGCCTCCGAAGCGCGCCCCAACAGGCGCGCCGTGCCCTCGCGCAAAAGTCGCTCCGTGGTTGCCGTCGCCATCGCCTTCCGGCTCATCGCCTGATTTGATGCCCAGCCCGTCGAGCGCGTATGCTAACACAACGAAAGAGATGTCAGTTGTCAGTTGTCAGTTGTCAGTTGCTTGTGCCCGTCGCATAAGCTGCTATAAATTGACTCGAACAACTGACCACGGACAAAGAACAACTGACCACGGACGGCTTTTCGACTGCCATGCTCCGCATCACAGAAATTTTCCGTTCCATTCAGGGCGAGTCCACGCACGCCGGGCGGCCGTGCGCGTTCGTGCGCCTGACGGGCTGCCCGATGCGCTGCGTCTGGTGCGACAGCGAATACACGTTCACGGGCGGCGAGCGCAGATCAATCGAAGACGTGCTCGCCGAGGTGCGGGGGATGAACTGCCAGCTCGTCGAAGTGACGGGCGGCGAACCGCTCGCGCAGCGTGAGGCCTTCACGCTCATCACGCGCCTCTGCGACGAAGGCTTCGAAGTGCTCATCGAAACGGGCGGCTACGTCTCGACCGAAGGCGTCGATCCGCGCGCCAAACTCATCCTCGACGTGAAGTGTCCGGCGTCGGGCGAAGCCGAGCGCAACCACTGGCCGAACCTCTTAACCTTGCGCGCCGATTGCGACGAGATCAAGTTCGTCGTCGTGGATCGCGCCGACTGGGATTATGCACGCGACGTGATCGCGCGCTACGATCTCGAACGCCGCGCGCACTCTCTTCTCGTCTCGCCCGTCTGGGGACAGACCGACCTGCGGGCGCTGGCCGAGTGGGTCGCATCGAGCGGCGTCCGCAACATACGCATGCAGATGCAGCTACATAAAATGATCTGGGGCGCGGACGTTCATGGAGTCTGAAAGGCAAACGATGAAGTAGTAACGATGAATGATGAAGTAAAGCAAAATGCTTTTCCTTAAGTTCATCGTTCCTACTTCAACGTTCATCGTTTCTCTTATGGGTGGATACGACGAGAGAGCTTTAACGGAAACGGCGGACGAGCCGGAGGAGTTGGCGTCGGATGCGGGGCTGGCCGTGTGCCTCGTGTCGGGCGGGATGGATTCATGCGTCACGGCGGCCATCGCCCGGACGGAGTATGAGGAGTTGGCCTTCCTGCACGTCTCCTACGGGCAGCGGACAGAGGCGCGCGAGCAGCGCGCGTTCGAGGAACTAGCCGATCACTACGGCGTCTCGCGTCGTCTCAACGCCTCTCTCGACTATCTGACGCGCATCGGCGGGTCGTCCCTGACGGACACGCGGATTCCGGTCGCCGACGCCGACCTGAACGCGCGCTCCATCCCGACGAGCTACGTGCCCTTTCGCAACGCGCACCTGCTCGCCGTTGCGACGAGTTGGGCGGAAGTGCTCGGCGCGCGCGCCATCTACATCGGCGCCGTCGAGGAAGATTCATCCGGCTACCCGGATTGCCGGCCGGAGTTTTACACGGCTTTCCAGCGCACCATCGACAACGGGACGCGCCCCGACACGCGCATTGAGATCAGGACGCCCGTCATACATCTGCGCAAGGCCGAGATCATCGGCCGCGGCCTCGAACTCGGCGCGCCGCTCGCGCTCACCTGGTCGTGCTATCAGGCGGAGGAGAAAGCCTGCGGGCGTTGCGATTCGTGCGCCCTGCGCCTGCGCGCCTTCCGCGAGGCGGGCGTGGACGATCCGATCCCTTACGCTTGATCTCTTTGCACCCGACTTCGCGAACGGGAGGACGAGGCGGGGCGCAGTGACAACCGGACGGGCGCGCCCCGCATCTTAAACGACGGCTGAAGACTTGATTGAATCACCCGTTTAAAATTAAACTTCCCGCAGAATCATTTACAGGAGAAGCCCAACATGCGTATCCAGAAATTCACACACTTCTTCGTCGCCGTGTTGTTGCTCGCGGCCTGCGCCGCGACCACCGCGGCACAGCAGGTCGCGGCCACCGGCAAAGTTACGCTCAAACAGGCGGACGGCAAGGAAGTTCCCGTCGTCGGCGCGACGGTGGAGATTCACCGCATCGATATTAAACAGACCTTGAAAACGAAAACGGATAAGAAGGGCGAGTACGTCTATGCCGGTCTCGATCTCGTCGGCACGTACACCATCCTCGTCAGCGCGCCCGGCGCGACGCCCTCCTACCTGCCGAACATCCGCATCAGCCAACGGTCGATCAACAACTTCTCGCTCACTCCGGGCGACGGCCGCGTGCTGACGCTGGCCGAACTCACGGCCGCGGCGGCCTCAACCGGGGGCACGGGCGCGGCAGCCACGCCGAAGATGACCGCCGAGGAAGCGAAAAGGCTGGACGAAGAGGCGGCTAAGCTGCGCGCCGAGGTTGAGGCCAAGAATGCGAAGATTACGGAGCGCAACGAAAAATTGCCCGTCGTCTTCAATGCCGGTAATGAAGCCGTCAAGGCCTCCAATTCGCTGAAAGGCGCGGAGAAGGTCAGCAAGCTGGACGAAGCGATTGCGGCTTACAATCAGGGGATCGCCATCGACCCGGACGAAATGGCGGTTTACCGCAATAAGCAGATAGCTTTACGCTCGCGCGGCGTGGAAAAATACAACATGGGCGTCGTCGCGAAGGACAAAGCCGCCAAGGAGGCGGGCATCGAGGCAGGCCGAAATGATCTGAAGGAAGCGGTGGAAGCCGGGGAGAAAGCCGTCGCCATCTTCCGGACATCCAAGGCGGCGGCGACCGCCACGCCCGCCAATGGAGAGAACCCCGAAATAAGTATTTTGGAAGACCGCGCCGAGACGTACCGCCGTGCGTTGCAAATCAAATCGCCAATTGATAACGACGTGGCGGCCAGGTCCATCGAAGAATATATCAACGCGGAGACTGACCCGGCGAAAAAGGAGAAAATGCAGTCGAGCCTCGGCGACGCCCTCTTTTACGCCGGCCGCGTCGATGATGCGGTCGTTAAATTCCGTGAGATTTTAGCCAAAAACCCGAATAACACGGATGCCGTCTACGGGCTCGGACTGGCACTCGCCTCCACGGACCCGCCTCAGCTAGTCGAAGCGCGCAACATGCTCCAGCAGGCGGCTAATAAAGCCCCGGAGGGTTCTTCGCGCAAGCAGGAAGCTCTGGAAATGGTCAAATATCTCGACGCCACCATTCAGGGTGAAGCCGCCAACAAAGCGCAGGACAACAAGGCCGACAAAGGTCGCACGGGCAGGCGCAAACCCTAGCTTTTCAAGCACTTCCGCAGCCGCAAGCCGCTCCCGAAAGTTTCGGGAGCGGCTTCCTTTTTGCCCGCCGTCTCTCGCCGCACATTCATCCTGACGCTCGCCGCATATTCATCTTGACAGCTACGCGCCCCGTCCAGTAACATGTTTTTGCCAACGATGTTTGTCATCGTTGCCTTAAGCCCAACAGCAAGCGCGTCGCGCGCTATCTCCCTGGACAGAATTACCCGAAGTGCCCGCCCCGTCGCAAGTTCTTACCTGTCAGCATTCCGATCCTGTGGAAACCGTCAAGAAATGTCAGCTAAACTAGGCGAAATACTCGTCCGCGAAAATATCCTGACGCCGCAGCAACTGCGCGAAGCGCTCGATTACCAGCGCGAACACGGCGGTCGGCTCGGCTTCAACCTCGTCAAACTCGGTCTGGTCTCCGACGACATGGTGACGGCCGTTTTGTCGCGGCAGTACGGCGTGCCGAGCGTCAACCTCGATTTGTTCGACGTTGAGGCCGCAGTCATCCGCCTGATTCCGCGCGAAGTGGCCGATAAATACTCTGTGCTGCCGCTCTCGCGCGTCGGGGCGACTTTGACGCTGGCGATGGTTGACCCCACGAACGTCTTCGCGATGGACGACATCAAGTTTATGACGGGCTTGAACATCGAGCCGGTCGTCGTCTCGGAAGCGGGCGTGCAGGAGGCCATCGAGCAATATTACGGCGGCTCGCGCGAGATCGAACTGGCGAGCATGGTGGAGGCGACGCTGGCCGGGACGAACGGCAACGGGCACTCGAACGGCAACGGCAACGGTTTCGCGATGGCCTCGGAAGCCGTCTCGCTCGCGCAGTTGGATTTCGATCAGGAAGCCTCAGACGACGTGGAGGTCATAGACGAGGACGACGAGATCGACGTGTCGAGCCTCGCGCGCATGAGCGAGGACGCGCCCGTCGTGCGACTCGTCAACGTCCTGCTCGTGGACGCGCTGCAACGCGGCGCTTCCGACATCCACATCGAGCCTTACGAGAAAGAGATGCGCATCCGCTTCCGTATCGACGGCGTGCTCTACGACGTGATGCACCCGCCTTTGCGCCTGCGCGACGCGCTCATCTCCCGCATCAAGATCATGTCGAAGCTCGACATCTCTGAGAAGCGCCTGCCGCAGGACGGCCGCATCAAGATCAAGCTGCGCAGCGAGGGTCGTTCGCGCGAACTGGACTTCCGCGTCTCGACCCTGCCGACGCTCTTCGGCGAAAAAGTCGTGATGCGTCTGCTCGATAAAGAGAAGCTGATGCTCGACATGACGAAGCTCGGCTTCGAGCCGGAGTCGCTCGTCAAGTTCAAGCGCAACATCGAACGCCCTTACGGCATGGTGCTCGTCACAGGCCCCACGGGTTCCGGCAAAACCAACACGCTCTACTCCGCACTCCAATCGCTCAACACCACCGAGACGAACATCATGACGGCGGAAGACCCCGTCGAGTTCAACCTCATGGGCATCAACCAGGTGCAGATGAAGGAGCAGATCGGGCTGAACTTCGCCGCCGCGCTCCGCTCGTTTCTCCGGCAAGACCCGAACATCGTCCTCGTCGGCGAAATCCGCGACTTCGAGACCGCCGAGATCGCCATCAAGGCCGCGCTGACAGGCCACCTCGTCCTTTCCACCCTCCACACCAACGACGCGCCCTCCACCATCTCCCGCCTCATGAACATGGGCATCGAGCCTTTCCTCGTCGCCACCTCCGTCAACCTGATTCAGGCGCAACGCCTCATCCGGCGCGTCTGCGTGGAGTGCAAGGAAGTGCTCCCGACCCCGCCCGAGGCGCTCGTCGAAATCGGCTTCACGGCCGAAGAAGCGCGCGACCTGAAGATTTACAAAGGCCGGGGCTGCGCCAAATGCAACAACACCGGATATAAGGGGCGCGTCGGTCTCTACGAAGTGATGGAGATCACGGACGACATACGCGAGTTGATCCTGATCGGCGCGTCCGCGCTGGAACTGCGCAAGCGGGCTGTCGAGAACGGCATGCTCACCCTGCGCGCATCGGGTTTAGTGAAGATCAGAAACGGCGTGACCACTATCGAAGAAGTCGTGCGCGAGACGGTCGCTTGAAGAGAGGTTCATAAATGTTTTTGCGCGCCTTAGTTTTAACCATTCTTATCATGTGCACGGTGGCCGCCACGCTGCCGCTCTCGGACTCGCTGGCGCACTGGGCTTCGCGTCCCTCGGCCTCGCGCCGCCACAAAGGCCGCATCGCCCGCCGCCACTCGCGCGCCTGGTGGCGACGCTATCGAGCGCGCCTCAGACGCCAGCGCGCCGTGGCCGCGGAACGCCGCCGGCGTCGCGGCGCGGCCGCCTCCACGGCAGGCGCGCGACCCGTCTCCCTGCTCGCGCCCGCCACCGCCAATCACGCCGGGGCGCCTCATGCCGGTAACGCCGCGGGTCTCTCGCTGCCCGGCGTCGCTCTGCCGAGCACGGCCTCGCTGTCAAACATCACCCCTGTGAGACCTCTGCCCGCGGTTGTCCCGGCGACGAAAGACGCTTTGCGGGAATTACCGCGACCGGCGGCCTCGCCGTTGCCGGGCGGTTGGAGCGGTGCGGCGTCGAGTCGCACGGGTGAGATGCGTTTCGACGTGCGCGCCGCAGACGGGCGCGTGCGCTCCTCCGCTGTCTGGTCGCGCGTCAACGTGGGGTCGGCCGCCCCGGCCGCCTCCGACACGCGCAGCAAAACTTTCGGCGGCGTGCCCGTCACCCTCCTGCGTCGCACGGTCATCAACCGGATGGTGGCCGAAGGCGGGTGGGTCACAAACGACGTGCAGAGACAGTTCGGCGAACGCCAGGTCTTCGTCGTCACCGCGCAGTCGGTTGCGGCCAGCGGCGAACGCCGCGTCTGGATGTTCTACTTCACGGAGTCCGAAGGGCAAATCTACAGCCTCGCGACGAACGCGCCGGCGGAATTCGCCGACAAACTCGCCGCCGAGTCCGAACAGGCCGTCGTCGCGCTCGGCGCGCGCCGCGCCAACTCCATCGCCGCTCAGCGTTAAGACGGCGGCGCGGCCGCACCTTCGACCGCATCGCGCACCCACTTTCCAGCCGCGCGCCTTTGTCCGGCGCGCGCCCGCCGCCCGCGCGGGTAATCTTCCCTGAGGGAGTCCACGAATAAACATGGCAGCCAACGAATCAACACTGGCGGATCAATTATCGCTCTCCGATCTGCTCAAGAAGCTGATCGAGTTGGGCGGGTCTGATCTGCACCTGACCACCAACACGCCACCGCAGGTGCGCGTCGACGGCGCGCTCAAGCCGCTCGAAGGCTTCAAAACGCTCACCTCCGCCGACACCAAGCAACTCGCCTACAGCGTGCTGACCGATGCGCAGAAGCACCGCTTCGAGGAAGCCCTCGAACTCGACTTCTCTTTCGGCGTGCGCGGCCTCTCGCGCTTTCGCGCCAACCTCTTCAACCAGCGCGGCGCGGTCGGTTGCGTCTTCCGCGCCATCCCCTACGAGATCAGGTCTTTCGAGAACCTCGGCCTCCCGCCCGTCGTCACCAAGCTCTGCGACAAGCCGCGCGGATTGATCCTCGTCACCGGCCCGACCGGCTCGGGTAAATCCACCACGCTCGCCGCGATGATCGACAAGATCAACCGCGAACGTCATGAGCACATCATGACCATCGAAGACCCCATCGAATTTTTGCACAACCACAAGTCGTGCCTCGTCAACCAGCGCGAAGTCGGCTCCGACACCAAGGGCTTCGCCGACGCGCTGCGCACGGCGCTCAGGCAAGACCCGGACGTGGTGCTCGTCGGCGAAATGCGCGACCTCGAAACCATCGAGTCAGCCCTGCGCATCGCCGAGACCGGCCACTTGACCTTCGCCACGCTCCACACGAACTCCGCCGCCTCGACCATCAACCGCATCATCGACGTCTTCCCTTCGAACCAGCAGGCGCAGATTCGCGCGCAGCTCTCGCTCGTCCTCGAAGGCATCATGTGCCAGGCGCTTTTGCCGAAGGCTAACGGTCAGGGGCGCGTCGCCGCGCTCGAAATCCTCGTCCCCAACCCCGCCATCCGCAACCTGATCCGCGAAGACAAGATTCACCAAATCTACTCGATGATGCAGACGGGTCAGGAAAAGTACGGGATGCAAACTTTCAACCAGGCGCTCGCCACGCTCTACCACAAACGCCAGATATCGCTCGAACTCGCCATGCAGCGTTCGTCCAACACCGACGAACTGCGCGACCTGATCGAACACGGCGCGGGACTCAACACCGGCAACGGCAACGGCGCGAACACCCCGCCCCTACGCCCCGGCGCGCACCCCAGCCCCTACGCCCAACCGCGACCCATCGGCACACGCCCCACCAGATAAGACAGGGTTTCAGGTTTCAGGTTTCAGGTTTCAAGTTCAAGACAAAAAACCTCAAACCGCAGACCTGAAACTTGAAACCTGAAACCTGAAACTTAGGAGTTTTCCATCCATGCCCACTTACGTCTTCAAAGGCCGCAACCGACTCGGCGAAGTGATGGTCGGCGAGCGCATCGCCGATAGCCGCGACGTGTTGAAGCAACTGCTGCGCCGCGAACAGATCATGCTCACCTCGGTCAAGGAGAAGGGGCGCGAGGTCGCCGTACCGAAACTCGGCGGGCGCGGCAAAGTGAAGTCTAAAGAGTTGTCGATCTTCACGCGCCAGTTCTCCGTGATGATCGACGCCGGGTTGCCGCTCGTGCAGTGTCTCGACATCCTCGCGAGCCAGCAGGAGAACAAATTCTTCCAGCAGGTTTTGACGCAGACCCGGCAGGACGTGGAGGAGGGTTCGACTCTCGCCGTCGCCATGTCGCGCCACCCGAAGGTCTTCGATCAACTCTTCGTCAACATGATCGAAGCCGGCGAGACGGGCGGTATTCTCGACATCATCCTGCAACGCCTGTCGACTTTCATCGAAAAGATCGTCAAACTGCGCCGCGACGTGATCTCCGCCATGATCTACCCGTCGGCCGTGATCATCATCGCGTGCCTCGTCGTGGCCGCGATCCTGATCTTCGTCATCCCGCAATTCCAGACGATCTTCCTCGGCCTCTTAGGCCCCGGCGAAAAGCTCCCGCTGCCGACGCGCATCGTCGTCGCCTTCAGCGACTTCGTGGCCGGCTGGGGCGGCCTCTGCATCCTCGCCGGCATCATCGCCGCCTTCGTCTCCCTCCGCACCTATCGTAAGACGACCGACGGCCGCCGCAACCTTGATCGCCTCCTCCTGAAAGCGCCCATCATCGGCGCAGTCCTGCGCAAGATCGCCATCGCGCGCTTCTCCCGCACGCTCTCGACCCTGCTCTCTTCCGGCGTCCCCATCCTCCAATCGCTCGACATCACGGCGCGCACCGCCGGCAACGTCGTCATCGAAGAAGCGATCCGCAGCATCCGCACGGGCGTCGAACGCGGCGAAAGCTTCGTCGAACCCCTGAAGGCGTCCGACGTGTTCCCCAACATGGTGGCGCAGATGGTCGGCATCGGCGAACAGACCGGCGCGCTCGACTCGATGCTCGGCAAGATCGCCGACTTCTACGAACAGGAAGTGGACACGGCCATCGCCAACATGCTGACCCTCATCGAACCCGCCATGATCGGCTTCCTCGGCGTCACCATCGGCGGCATCGTCATCGCCATGTACATGCCCCTCTTCACCCTCGTCGGCAAACTCTCAAGCGGCGGCCAATAGCCTTAGATGACACTCAACAATAGTTAGGCCAACTCACAAAAAGTTAAGCCAACTCACAACTAATTACCTCTACAGGTTTAACAGACCAAAACGCCTATGCGATGACATAATCGTCAGCATGGGCGTTACTTTTTGGTATCCGACTTCACGAAATGCCCCTATGTGGACGCATTTATATTTTGGAGAAATCTGTAAATCTCTCCTTCAGACGCTCGACCGTTGAGCGCCACTTCGGTGTCAATTGGTGTGGAAGAAAATAATTAGCGCCCGGGCAGGAGTCGCTGAGACCCGCAACGGCGACAAATATGAGGTCTTAGCGAAAATGCTTAGCGTTACGCGCGCATATTATCGGAAGATTTCCTCTATTCGGTAAGTGAGTCTGCGCGCGCTCGGCCAGCCCGCCTCCACGAACACGTCGAGAATTTCGATCAGCACACGGCGGCACTCTTCGCTATCGCGCAGGACGTAACGGTATTCAGCGATAAACCGCTCGACCAGCTTGACGATCAGGTCGGCGGCCAGGGATTCATATTGATAACCGTCTCGCTCACCGCTCTTCATCACTTTCCCGATTAGAAGGAAGACGTTTCCCGGATCGTACGGGATGAGAAACTCAAGGGTCTGCAACATGTGGTGGGTAAGGCTGGCGTGGTTGAACTCGGACAGGAGGTGCAGGGTTCCGTTCGCATCCTTGAGAAAGCGCGAGCGCGCCTCCGCACCCATCTGGATCTTCTCCTCGTCGTCGCCACGGTTATCCCGGCTGTACGCGCCCGAAGCGAAATAGATTTGCATGCCGACGGACTCAGCCAACCGGGTGAGGCGTCTGGCAGTCTCTTGCTCCCCTTCGGGCCAGGCACTGAAAGGTAAGTTCCCGTACTCATTCTCCAAGACGTTAAGACGCTCTCGCGCCGATTTCAAGATGCGCTCGACGAGTCGGAACGAGCCGATGCGGACCGCTTCATGCTCCGGCTTGGAGGTTTCTCCCAGCCCAAGGTTCAGGCAACTCCGCTGATCGTGGATGATTTCAAGCGCCTCATCGGTATAAGCGGCCGGATCGTCGGCGATGCGGTTAACGAAGTCCCCGCACGCCGCGTGTCCCTGCCACAGATATAGCCCAGCGAAGATGGCGGCGCAGCGCCTGCGCACCTCCTGCGCGCCCTCGCCCGTGCGCTCAAAAATGTTTCGCGTGAGCTCAGTGATCCGATCCGGGTGATACGCAGCGAGAGTCCGAAGCGGCCCGTTCAGGAGGAATCGCAAAATGCCGCGGCGTTCCTCCTCGCGGCTCATGGTGTCTAAAAGCCGCCACATCAAATCCGGCGCGGTGCGGTAGAGAGTGTTTAAGCGGATGGCAATTTGAAAACGGACGGCCGGGACTTGGTCACGGAGCGCGAGCCGCTCGACTGCGGCCAGAAGTTCGTCATCAACGCAGGACTGGTGAGATGCCAGCAGGATTAACCCCTCGGCCGCGTCGATCCGCGCCGCCGGCCCCCAAGATGGGTGACTATCGAAGTGCTCGTAACTCTCGGGCCTCGGTTCCGGTTCGGGGTGGAGAGATGCCTCAAGCAAAACTGACTTAACGAATTCCCCGTCCTCCGAACCACACGCCCATTCCTCCAGCTTCACGACCGAAGCGCAAGCGTCCGCCAGGTCACCCCAGCCCTTGTCGCTTTGCAGCTCATGCACGCTATCAGCTTCGGGAGCAGTTAGCGCAAGATGTAGCGACCGCAAGTGAGGAATGATTGCCGCGACCTCTTCAGAAGTCGGCGTCGTATTCTGGTATTTGGCGGCGAATGCCTTGGCGGGCTGTGACAAGTTGAGGATGCGGCGGTTCTGCTCCTCGTCTACAGGCACTCCTTGATCTTTAAGGTAATCTTCGTCCGTGTAAGCCCTCGATACGACCCCGCCGCTCCTGTTCAGCCGTTCGTTGGTCGGGATTTTCTTCGCCGCTTCGAGTCGCGCCAGGATTGCCTTCGCCTCGCCGGTGACGAGGGCGTCTGTGGTCAGGCACCCCAATAGGCGATCACGTGTGCGTTCCGCCCCTTCCAGTTGTTCGGCATCGAACGCGTTCGGAATGGCGACAATCGCCTGCTCTATTCTCCGCCTCTCCTCGGCGGGCAGCTTAACGAAAATCGCTTTGATGAAATTGCCGACCACTCGGGTCGTGTCATAAGATACGAGGATCGGTATCGCCCAAGCCAGCGAGTAGATCTCACGTCCAAGAGTGTCCAGGTGTTTTGTACCGACCTCCAGCAGTAGTCTCCAGAAAACCGCGTTGCGGTTCTCACGCGCGATCAGGTCGAGCAATTCGCTCCTCTCACCCGCACGCCCGTCGTCCGCGCTAATCCACTCAAGGTAGCTCTGAAAGATGTCCAACATCTTCAGCGGCTCGTCCTCATGGCGCGACCCGCCGTTGTCCCAAACACCACTGTAATCCGGGCGGATGAAGGCGTCCCGGCCAGCGAATTCGAACTTCTCTTCGTCCGGCCCGTGTTCTTCATCTCCGCCTTCGCCGTACAACCCTTCAAGGCGCAGATACCGCCGCTCGTAACGCTCGGCCACATAGGTGTTCATGGCGTTAATAAGTACCCTAGTGGCGCGGATGGGAGCGGCTTCGAGGAACTGCTTGTACTTCTGGGCAAAGCTGAACCGCGCCATGTCGAAGTCCTGCCTGCGCGTCGAAGTCATCGGGAGGATGCGACTCGCCATCGCCCAAGTCTTTTCATCGCTCGGATCGTAATGCGTAAAGGCCGCGTTGAACATCTCCTCCACCAGTTCGGGGTCGTGCGGGATCAGGCGCTCGACCTCCTGGGCGAGACGGAACAGCTCCTCATGGCCGTAGGTGAGGACGTGCTGCGGCTCAAGGCACCTGCGCAGGAGGGCGGCGGAAGCGGCGGGGTCGCTCTCAAAAGTGCGGCACACCGTTTCCATCCCGGCGATCACCAGCGACGTATCACGAGGCTCTTGGGCCAGACCAAACTCGAACAGACGGCGCGCAATGTTCCCGGCGTGGTGACGCCGCTGGTCGGTGAACAATTCCGAACGCGCACAGATAGTCCACAACACCGGCCGTACCGAATAAGCCAAAATCGCACTTATCGGGGCCGCGCACCGATCCAGCAACGCGAGCCAAGGCGGGGCCGCGCCCCCGAGCACACTCGTAATTGATTCCGAAGTCGCGAGCATGACGAGTGCCCCCGCAACGTGACGGAAAGCCTTTTCCCCCGATTCCCGCTGCCGCACGTTTTGGCTCGACAGCACGCGAAAGAGTGGCGCAAAGTCTTCAACCTCGCGCATGAATTCGACGGCGACCGACGCGCCGACGAGCTTGCCGATCTCCGGGATCTGTTCCGAGCGGATGAGGAGCAAGTACGTGTCCCAGAACAGCTCCCGGTCGAGCAGCCACAAATGCTGGAAGTGCATCACGATGCTGGGCCGAACCGCCAACACCAAGTCGACGTCTGACTCGAGCGTCCGTGTGAGGGACTCGGTGGTTCCCCGGAATAGCAGGCGCGCGGCTGCGTAGTCGAACAGGATGTGGTGTGCGAAGGTCAAGACGCTTGGATCAATTACGGCTCCCGCTTTTGCTTCCCACTCTGTCAACACATGCGAACTCAGCACCTGGTTGAGTACCTTGCTAACTCCAGGGTCAGTGGTGACGTCTCTCCGGCTCACACGCAACGCGCGCGCGTTTACCATCGCCTCGACGACACGCAGCAACACAGCTTGCCTAGCGTCGCCTTCGTAGTCAGCGCGAATAACCCTCTCCTGCCAATAGCGATCCAGCAGCTCTATCTGCGTCTGGATGGGCGTCAGGCTCTCGACGGCAACGCCGCTGCCGAGCAGCTCCCCAGCTAGCCTCAAGTTAAAGGGGACAAGTAGCAGTGAACGCAGACTCTCCCCCGCATGGAGGTATAGGTTCGCCAACTCCGGGGATTGCGGCGAAATTTGGAGCTGCTCTTCGGGACTTAGAAGAGGTACTTTGAAGTGTATTAGGTTATTAAATTCGGCGGTGCTGTATTCGGTTGGGGGGCGACCCTCGAAAAGGTGCCGGAGCCTAGTGTGATTGCGGAGATCGAATCTTCTGATCGAAGCAATGACGTGCCAACGCTCTGGGAGCTGAAGGGCGAGTGAGATTAAGTCATAAAAGGTTTGCGCCGATGTGTCGGAGCGGGCCGCGTCGAGTGCATCAACCACCAGAAAGGCCGGTCCTTCACCCGGCCAGTTTTTGAGCACCTCGAAAACGTCGTGCTCAAGGTTGAGTTCCTGCCTGAGCGCGCTGAGGCTGCGGGCCTCCAGCCGGTTGACGGCGATAAAAACGACGTCCCTGTTCTCCCTGAACAAAGCGTCAACCAGGTCGTGTAACGCCCCGGATTTACCCGCGCCGGGATCGCCAACTACGACGACTGAGGTTTGCTCGACGGCAGAGCGGAGTGCTCGCGTTGACGGTCTCTGAATCTTAACCTGGCGCTCCCCGACGCGGATCGTCGAAAGCTCTTGTAGAGCCCGAAGGGTTTGCACGGAATGGCGACGAAGCTGCGCAATGTCCTCGCGGTAGCTGCTCGGAGCCTTTACACGGATACCGGCTTTGAGAAGATGTTGCTGGAGCGACGAGCGATCCGCCCCTCCCTGCCGGGAGGCGTAGCCGGCGCACGCGGCCACCAGCACATCCCAAGCGGCGTCCGCCTGCTTCGGGTCTTCGACGACCACGGCTCGCAGCACGTCCTTCGCCTCGCGCTCCCCAGCCGCGTCTTCCTCGACGTCGAGTGTCTCCACCCAAATGAGCTTCAGCAGTCGCAGCTCGTCTTCTTCGGTGATGTCACACCCCGCCGAGTCACGCCAAGCCCGCGCGACATGCTCCCGTACAACCGCTAGTGCCTCTTTCTCTTCCCGGGTCGTCGCGGCAGCATCCGCGCCACCATGTAAGGGAAGAGCACGCAGGCGCATCAACACGCGCGGCAAGTGCGTTTTGATGGCAAAGGAGCTTTTCGGGCTGGTAACCAAAACGAGGCGATCTTCGTTCTGGTCAAGCTCATGCTCCCAAGGGTGCCGCCCTGCGGTTTGCCCCCTGTGCGAGATAAATTGCCGGACGAACTGGTCGATAGCTGAGCTAAGGGCAGAGTTGGGCGCCTTGCTCTTCATGACGGTATGTTTGACGTTGATAAATGCGTGGCCGCCTTCGGAAGTCCCCACGAGTATGTCGTCGACGGGCTGCTCGGTCTCGCATCGTATGTAATCGAACGTGACGTCTGTTTTCAGCCTCCACAGGGGGGTGACGTCTCGTTCCGCAAGAATCCGCACACACGTCCATGCCGCGACGCGATTCTGATAGCCTATTCCGGTTTGAGCGGCCATGCCTCCCGAACCGGTGTTTTCGCTGCCCGCACCCATGTGATTCTCCAATGAAACTACGCTCCATGGTGGCGCACCTAGCCAGTCAATTCACTCACAACATACTTAACTTGACCACGCCCTCGGCAAGACCTGCTGCGTTTTCGTGCTTGTAGTATCTCACGCAGAGATCAGTGGGGCTTCTGCGATAAGCTCTGCCCCTGTTAGTTGATCCGTTGACGAGCGAGATCACTATACCCGACTATTTGACAACTCAACCAAGGCAGGGATCGCAGGCCTATAGCCCCTCGCCGGCCAATTCAACCGCATAATTTATAGAGTCACGAGCGAAAGAAAACTTCCTCCTCGGCATCCCGCTGCATCTCGGATTGAATCATCTCTTGGCCTCTGTCGCGCAACTGTTGGAAGAAGCTGGCCGACAACGGATCACCTTGAACATTTTCGAGGGCCTTTTGGGCATTATGAAACAAAGCATTGCTGCGCTGGCCGCGAAGCGAAGCCGCCGCGCGCGGCGGGCCATACTCTGCGTTGTGCAGCATTCCTCGCTCGACGGCCTCTAACACAGATCTGCCGCACTCCTGAGCGCGGCGAAGATAGTTGGAGACGAAAGCTAAGTTATTAACGTAAAAGCCTAGGTAACTGTCACCCAATAGATACAGCGCGGATCTCACCCTGGCACAGTCCCCGGAGTTGATCCACTCGTTCAACACCTCTAGTGACGCGGGCCCGTAGTTAAGTGAGAAATCCCGGAATAGTTCAGAGAGGGTATCTTCATATATAAGGGCCGAAAGGTACTCCTCATTCAGAGCCGCGTCACGGAGGAGACGGAGAGCGTCGAGGTAATCGAGGTGATTAGCCACTTCTTGGAACTTATCGTCGTGAAAACCCGACTCAGGTAGCCCGCCGAATTTGTCTAACATTTGCCTCATTTGTAATCTGACATCGGCGACTGGTTTTTCCATCCGCTCTTTATCAAGCTTAATTTTGAGTCGCACGCGACCGAGTAAAAATCGGGCGACGGAGACTGGATCGCGCAAAGCCACGCGGAGCAGGAAATGCCCAAGATGATAAGAGCGGACGCTCTCTACTGTATCGAGCTTTCCTAGAAGCCGCCCCAGAGAGTCTAACGAGATCTCATTGAAATTAAATCCACGCCGCTCCTGAAAAATCGCAAAAAGGTTATCGGCCAGTTCCGAATCTTCACCCACGTCTGTTTCAAGTATCATTTCCACCGCGCGTCCCATGTCGGTAGAGGCGATTGCCTGCACGATGCTTGCGGCAGAGCGTTTGACCTGTGCATGAGGAAATGCCAGCAAGTCACGCACAATCTGCCACTCTTCGGGCGAGGGGTCGGACGGCCAGCATCGCCACGAATAACTCCCGGCGACGCATAGCCACAGGTTGGGGTGATCATGCTCCAGAAAACGCTGCGATAACTTCAGCGCCTCTTTCTGATCCCGGCGGCGCACCTCGCATAGGAGGTCGTTGCATTTCCAAGTGGTGCGCGACTCGGGCTTTTCAGGAGCGATTTCGCACCAGGCGCGGGCGTAAGAATGGTAATCGGCCGCAAGTTGCAGCATAAATGGATTGCTGCGTGTCCAGAAATCCTTCCACCAGCCGCTCGCCTCAATGTTCTTGATCCTTTCATCCAAAGCGTTGAAGCCAGCGCGCGGGTCGGCATATCGCTCGACCCACTCATGCGTGACCTGGCGGGCGAATTCCTCGCTCCGCTGGTGCCGCTTCTCATCTATAAGCGCGCGCGTGGCTTCGTCCGCCTTGAGCCAATCCCCATCGTCCTCTTCCGGGTCGACCCAAGTCCGACGGTAGTGCCTGTCGCCATGGTTGCGGGTCATCAGGAGGATGAAGCGGCTATCAAAGGAGTGCGGTATGGCCTCCAATATCTCGCGCGCCCGGTTTAGTACGGCGGGCCGAGGCCCATGTTCTGCCTGCGTGTGTAACGTCTCCCAGATTCTCAGGCGCACGAACGGGTCATCATCATTCTCGACGACTCGCGCCACTATTTCGAGTGCCGCGAGTTGTTCCCCTTCCCACGATTGCCACTCTACAGGCGCGTCCTCCTTAAACTCCCACAAGCCTTCCTCGCTGATGGGGAGGCTCAGTGTGTGGAGCGCTTCTAATACGATCCTGCGGACCCCGGAGAGAGCGCAACGGCCTACCAACTCCAGCGCGCCGCGCCGTAATGCGCGGAACGGATCGGGTGGCAAGGTGAAGGAGCCGTAGCTGAGCCACCGTCCGTCGGTCTCCGACCAGTTGACTCGGCGGACAAGCATCGGGGCGAGCACCTCTAAGATCGAGTGGCGGTAAGAGTGGATGTTAGGGTCGCTCATCCACTCACGGCAGCGATCGAGAACGATGTGGCTGAACGCTGGCGGCTTGCCCTTTTCGTAAGAGGCCATTTGACGCAGCGTCTCCATGGCCGAAGGTGTATGGCCCCGCCCGGTTTCAAGGTCACGTCCCATCTCCCAAAGCAGATCTGCGCAACGGGCTGTGTAGCGCTCGTCGCGCGCAACTCCACGCAAGATAGGCGTGAGGGCGGCTAGAACGTCGGCCTGCGTTGTCGGCCTGTGCCAAGGTCTCAGTGCCGGCGAGACTTCGTCAGGTTCCTCCGCCGCAGGTTCATTCTGTGCGATCTCGACCAAGGGCCACAGCCGGTGCGCCTGCATGGACGCGATGCGCTCTAAGCGCCTGAGCCAGCCCTTTCGCTCCGCCAGCGAGCCGGCTCTGAAGCCCTCTTCTATGTCGCTCCAAATAGAATCGAGCAAACCAGTTTCAGAGAATGCCGGCTCGTGGGAAGATTGATCCTTAGCTAGAGCCGCAGTGCGGACCCGCCAGTCGAGCTCTGCCAAGTTACGCAGCACAACGTCCAGCCGGAAGCCGGCCACCTCCCGGTAAACACGGGTTGCCCACCCTGTTGGCACCCCGTCAGGGGTGAAGCACGCCTCGTGTAGGATGAAGTCGGAAAGCACGTCTGGAACGATTCGCACCAACCTGCCTCCGCGTACTAGAGCGCCGCCCTTGACTAGGGCGCCCAGAAGCTGCTTCAGCTTGACTTCGTTCGTCTCTGACAACCGTGCCATGGCCTGAAGCAGCGACGTGTTTTCGAGGTCGACAGGCGTCAACGCAGCCACGAGCGGCAGCACATCCGCGCACAGTTGTGGCGTGAAACGGGGGTCTAACTGCGAGATGATGTAGCCGAACTGGACATCACGGAACCGGGAAAGCACCTCGTCGCGAAATGCGTCGTGCCGGTCAAGGAAGGAGGGCGCGACCCGCTCCGTCCGCAACAGTTCCCCACCCAAGACAGTGAGAAGGGGGCTGTCGCGTGTGACGGATGCGAGCCTGTCCGCGTAGTGAGCCCAATCGCGGCCTAGCACAAGACGTGCCAGCTTCCGGCGTTCGCGCGCGGAGTTCAAGTCGGCGAGGGGCTTGTTGATGACGATGTGGTTGCGATCAAACCCCGCGCTACGCGCCTGCGCGGACAGGTAATCCGTGGCGTGGGGGCGCGTGACAAGCAACACCTTGAGCGTCGGGTGTTGGCGTGCCGCCGCCAAAAGCACCTCTATTCCTATAACGCGGTGGGCGTCGTCCACGATGACCAGACAGTTATCGTCCGGCAATTCTTCCAGCGCGGCTTCTTTGATGGGGAGGTTCTCCGCCACCAAGCGCACGCTCAAATCAGGATGCTTTCGCGCCAAACGGCGGCACAGGGTGTGGAGTAGTTTCGACTTGCCGCTCCCGCCCCGTCCCGGCAGGAGTCCAATCTGAGCACCCCCTTCTACGAAACCAAGAAGATCGTTTAACTGGGCGCGACGCCCGACTTGCGGCAGGCGGTGGTGAAAGAGGATTTGCGGTTCCATGTACCGCTCGAAGAACGTCACCGGTGGCAAGAAGGTGCGCAGGCGCACCGGGTGCGCCTTGAGCTTGGCGATACGACGCACCACGTCAAGAGTAATGCGCCCATCCGGCGGCGGGTTGTCCTTGGTGTTCACCCACTCCCGCACTGCCTTTTCGAGGGCATAGAACCCGCCCGGCGTGCCGCCCAAGCGCTCGAAACGCAGTCGTGCCCCCGCTTCTAGTTCACGCAAAGAGGGTTCGCCCGCGCGGAAGATAAAGACCCCGAAAAATTCCCGCACCAGAGTCTCGTCGCCGAGTTGCGCCACGGTCTCCCGCCGCGTCCCTTCCGCCACTTCGTCCCAGCGGACATTGCCGCCGCGCGGGTCGTCGAGGGCTAATTCCGGGGCCGCGCGGCGGTTGGATAGGAGACCGGGTGAAACTTCGCTCCCGCGCCCGACATAATCCTGCCAAGTGCCGAACCACTTCTGCAGCAGTGATCGCTTGGGACCCCGTGCTCCCGACTTTTGCTCTAACAGTACTTCCCAAGTCCAAGCGTCGTCGGGGGCGTGAGAAGCGGTGGAGAACTTGATTTGCCAAAGGTCAAGCACCCCGTCGGCGCGTAGAACCAAAATGTCATCTAAAAACCCGCTCCCGCTGGCTTCCAGTTGCAGCCACTGATACCAGTCGGTGTGTTCGAGCCATTCGACCAGAAGGCTTAGAGCAAATTTCATTTGCGTGAGACACGATAGCCGCAATGCTTGAACCATGCTTGCGCGTTCTCGACCGTGATCTTTGACAACGCTTCAGTGATCGCCTCGTCTAGTGCCTCGTAACTGCGCGCCGCACGTGAGCGCAA
>DASQLU010000051.1:0-13363 GCA_035645855.1 Pyrinomonadaceae bacterium | reverse complement strand
GGCCGATCAGTTTAAGAATTTCTTGGGAATCGCCATCGGTTCACTCAATGAGGTGAGTACGCAACTTGAGATTGCTTATCGCGTGGGTTATCTCGATGAGAACGTTTCAAATAAAGCACAACATTTATTAGACGAGTGTTTGGCCTTAACTTACGGGCTTAAGAAGTCGATAGGTAGTAACCAATGAGGCTTTTGAATTTAAAACTGCTCACTGCTCACTGCTTACTGCTCACTATGGTTTGACGATGTTCCATCGCATTCGACACGTTCATCTGGTTGGCATCGGCGGGATCGGTATGTCCGGCATCGCGGAGGTGCTGTGCAATCTCGGCTTTCGCGTGTCGGGTTCGGACATGAAGCGTTCGGGCGTGACGGAGCGTTTGGAAGAACTGGGCGCGACGATCAACGAAGGGCACCGCGCGGAGAACGTGGGCGACGCGCAGGTGGTGGTTCGTTCCACGGCCGTGCGCGACAACAACCCGGAGCTCGTCGAGGCGCGCGAGCGTTCCATTCCCGTTATTGCGCGGGCGGAAATGCTGGCCGAGTTGATGCGGCTCAAGCGCGACACGGTTGCCGTTGCAGGCTCGCACGGGAAGACGACGACCACTTCGATGATCGGGATGATCCTCGGCGCGGCCGGATTCGACCCGACCGTGGTGGTCGGCGGCGTGGTCGGGGCGTTCGGGTCGAACGCTCGGCTCGGCAAGAGCGACTTGATGGTGGTCGAGGCGGACGAAAGCGACAGGTCGTTTCTCATGCTCGCGCCGACCTTCACGGTCGTCACGAACATCGACCGCGAGCACATGGACTATTACCGCGACATGGAAGACATGCAGGACTGCTTCGTCAGGTTCGTCAACAAGGTGCCGTTTTACGGCGCGTCCGTGCTGTGTCTCGACGACCCTTACGTGCAGGCCGTGATCCCGCACGTCAAACGCCGGCGCATCACCTACGGGTTGAGCGCGCAGGCCGACGTTTCGGCGCACGGCATCCGCTTCGACATCCCCTTCGGCTCGCGCTTCACGGTCTGGCGCGGGCAGGAGGTGATGGGCGAAATCACCCTGCGCGTGCCGGGCTTGCACAACGTCTATAACGCGCTGGCGGCCATCGCGATCAGTTTCGAGTTGGAAGTGCCCTTCGAGAAGACCGTGGAGGGGATGGGCGCGTACACGGGCGTCAACCGCCGCTTCCAGTTCAAGGGCGAGGCGCGGGGCGTGCTCGTCGTGGACGACTACGGGCACCACCCGACGGAGATTCGCGCCACGCTTGCCGCCGCCAAGATCGGATCGTCGGGGCGGCGCATGGTAGTGCTCTTTCAGCCGCATCGCTACTCGCGGACGCAGGATCAAATGGACGAGTTCGCGCGCTCGTTCAACAACGCCGACGTGCTGCTCGTGACGGACATCTACGCGGCGAGCGAAGACCCGATTCCGGGCGTCACGGCGGAATCGCTGGTGGACGCGGTGAAGCGCTACGGCCACAAGAACTCTTTCTACGTCGGCTCGCTGGAGACAGCCGTCAAGGCGTTGCTCAGCGAGGCGCACAACGGCGACATGGTGATCACGCTCGGCGCGGGCAACGTCTCGCGCGCGGGCGAAGAGTTGATCGAACTGCTCAACAAAAACGGCAACGGCGGCCACGGCACAAGGGACGCAAGCGGCCACGGCACAAGCGACGCAAGCGACGACGCCAAATGATAATGATGACGACGACGATGACGCACACCACCATCAGCACGGGCGAGCGCGACGCGACGGTTGAAGAGATCGCGCGGCGCACGGGCGTGCGCGCGGCGCGCGGCCGGCGTTTCGCAGAGTTGACGAGCTTGCGCGTCGGGGGCGCGATTGACTGGGTGTTCGCGCCGGAGACGGAAGAGGCGGCGGCGGCGGTGGCGGGCGAGTTGGAAGCGGCCGGCATCACCTGGCGCGTGCTCGGCGCGGGCAGCAACGTGCTGGCCGAAGACGAAGAGCATCATTACGTCGTCGTGAGTATGCGCGAGGTGAAGGGCACGGCCTTGTTCGAGGGCGAGCGCGTGAGCGTGAGCGCGGGCTATTCGCTGCCGCGCCTGTGCGTGGACGCGGCGCGGCGCGGCCTGGCAGGAATCGAGGGTTTGGGCGGCATCCCCGGCACGGTCGGCGGCGCGCTCTGGATGAACGCGGGAGCCTACGGGCACGAGATCGGAAACGTCGTGGAGACGGTGAGGGTGGCGCGCGGCGGCCGCGTGATACACGTGCCCGGCAGAGAGATTAGTTGGGACTACCGCCACACTTCTTTTCGCGAGGGCGAGTTGCTGCTGGGCGTGACGCTCAGGTTGCGCCAGGACGACTCTGCGAAGATCGTGGAGCGGATGGCGGAAGTGAAGCGCCAGCGGATGGAGACGCAGCCGCACGGCGCGCGCTCCGCCGGGTGCTTCTTCAAGAACCCGCCGGGGAGCGGCCTGAGCACGGGGAAGATGATCGACGAGATGGGGATGAAGGGCGAGAAGCGGGGCGGCGCGGTCGTCTCGCCCGTCCACGCGAACTTCATCGTCACGGAGGGCGACGAAGCGCGCGCCGCGGACGCGCTCGCGCTCGCAGAAGAGATCAGGGAACGCATACGCCGCGAGCGCGGCATCGAGTTGGAATACGAAGTCGAGCTGTGGCGCAGCGGCAATGCGCGCGATGCCGCAACAGCCGGGACGCCTTCCGGCGTAGAGACGGCGGGCGGGCAAAGCGGCGAGCCGGGTGGAGAGGAACAAAGCGGCTGACGGCGGGCGAGAATTTCTCGTCAACCATCAACCGTCACTCCGAAGAAGAGGTCAAGCGATGTTGAGAGAGCAAGTGATCACACCGCGCGCGGGGCGCGGCGCACAGGGCGGCGGAAGCCGTGGCCGTGCCGGCGAGATGGCGCAGCAGCGTCCGGTGAAACGCAGCGGCGGCGCGTCGAGCCGCAAGGCCGCGAAGGGCAACTCGGCGTCGTCCTGGGGCAGGGCGCTTGCGTGGATGCCGTTCGTGGGCAAGGCGCTGTGCGTCGTGTGCGTCGCGCTGGCCTGCTTCATGGCGTATCGCACGGCGGCGTCCTCTTCCTTCTTTCAATTGCGGACGGTGGACGTAAGCGGCGTGGCACAGGGTTCGGAGGATCAGATTAAGGCCGTGGTGCGGCGCGCGGGCGGCGCGAGCGGCGTGTGGAAGGCAGACCTCTCGACGATCAGCGCGGAACTCGAACGCCAGCCGTGGGTGCGCAAAGCCGTCGTCACGCGCGTCCTGCCTTCGGGCTTGCGCGTGCGCATCACGGAGCGCACGCCGCGCGCGGTTGTTCGCACGGCGGCGGGGCGTTTCGTCTGGGTTGACGACGACGGCGTGCTGACGGGCACGGTCGCGCCGACGCAGAACGCGCCCGCCTTCTTCATGCGCGGCTGGGACGAGTCGGGCACGGAGTCGGGGCGCACGGAGAACCGCCGCCGCGTTGAGAAGTATCTCGAACTCTCGCGCGAATGGGAGGCGGCCGGCATCGCCTCGCGCGTCAGCGAAGTGAATCTGGACGATTTGCGCGACGTGCGCGCGCAGTTGACCGGCGACGATTCGCAGATCGAAGTGCGACTCGGCCGCGACGATTTGACGAAGCGGCTGAGGCAATCTCTCGAAGCTCTCGACGAGCAACGCTCGACGCCGCGCGGCCAGTTCATCACCTACATCGACATGACGCAGGGCAAGCGCGCCGTCATCGGCTTCAAAGCGCACGCCCTCAATCAGGGCGACGCGGCGGCCGCGTCTGAAAAGTCGGGCGAGAGCGCGCCGGCCGAGAGCGGCCTCGCCGCGATTGAATCGAAGCCCGCACAGGTCGCCACAACCGATGCGAGTCGTCGCGCGGCGGAAGCGAAGAAGCCCGCGGTTCAGACGGGTGATAAATCGCGCACGCCGGTCGAGCGTCGCGCGGCGAAGGCCAAAGAGAACAAGGCCAAAGAGGACAGGAAGCAGGCGACCGCGCGCCCGACCGCCGGCGGCGGCGAGCGCACCGCGACGGGGCAGACGCGCGGCGGGATCGAGCGGCCGCGCCGTGTCGGGCGCAGCGGCTAGGGCTTGCGGCGGCGCGAGTTAAGACGGGCACGGCGCGGGCGGTCAGTGGCACGTGCCTCTTGAGGAAGGGAAGTAGACGAATGGCGAAACGCGGAGCACACACGGTCGGCCTGAGCATCGGCACGAGCCGTGTGACGTGCATCATCGGCGAGCCGGGCGACGCGGCGGGCGCGCTCGACATCGTCGGCATCGGCGAAGCGGAGGCGCGCGGCCTGCGTAAAGGCGTCATCGTCAACCCCGAGAACGCGGTCGAGGCGATCAAGCACGCCGTCGAAGCGGCCGAGCGCATGAGCGGCCTCGAAGCCGAGGAAGTGACGATCAACCTTGCTGGCTCGCACATCATGGGCTTCAACGGCCAGGCCATCGTCGCCGTCTCGGGACGCGACCGCGAGATCACGCCCGACGACGTGCGGCGCGCCATTGACTCGGCCTGCGCCATTCAACTCCCGGCCGGGCGCGAGATCGTGGATCGCCTGCCGCAGGAGTTCATAGTGGACGATCAGGACGGCATCAACGATCCCGTCGGGATGATCGGCGCGCGGCTCGCCGTTAAAGTCCATATCGTGACGAGTCCCGTCACGGCGCGGCAGAACGCCATCAACGCAGTCAACCGCGCCGGTCTGGTCGTCTCGGACATGGTGCTCGAACAGTTGGCCGCCGCCGAAGCGTCGCTGACGGAAGAGGACAAGGAGTTCGGCTCGGCGCTCGTCGACATTGGAGCGGAAACGACGGGGCTGGTCATTTACCAGCGCGGCGCGGTGCAGCACACGGCCGTCTTCGCGCTCGGCGGTTCGCACTTCACGAACGACATCGCCTTCGGCCTGCGCACACCCATCCCGGAGGCGGAGAAGATCAAGCGTGCGGTCGGCTACGCATCGAGCACGGGACTCAGCGAGATGGAGCGCGGTGAACTCGTCGAAGTGCCTTCGGTGGGAGGACGGGGCCCGCGCCAGTTGTCGCGCCAGATTTTGTGCGACATTTTGCAGCCGCGCGCCGAAGAGGTGTTGATGCACGTGGCCGACGAGATACGCGAATCGGGTTGGGACAGGCAGTTGTCGAGCGGCGTGGTGTTGACGGGCGGCGGGGCGCTCTTAGGCGGGATGGTCGAAGTGGCCGAGCAGGTTTTCGACGCGCCCGTGAGGCTCGGATATCCGGAGCGAGACCGTTTCGGCGGACTCGTCGAAGACATTCAAACTCCGGCCTGGACGTCCGCCGCCGGGTTGTCGCTCGTCGCCGGGCGCGCTAATGCGGTCGAGGCGCGCGCGGGTAGCGGTAAACGCGGGGCGACGGGCGGGTTGACCGCTTTCGTTTCAAAATTTCGCAATCGTTTTAGTAGTATTTTCTGACAAGTTGTTGTATGCTGCCGCGCCAGCCGGCACAAGATGTTGTCCGCAATATATGGGTGTCACCGGCGCGCACAGCCCAAAATAGCCGCACAGGCTCTCCTGCCAAGCGGCGGGCGTTCACAGAAGAGGAAAGGACTTATACGATATGACACCGGAAAGCCGTCAGCCGGGCAGTGGCATTAATATTTTCATAGACGACGATCCTCCGATCACCGGCGCGCGCATAAAAGTGATCGGCGTCGGCGGCGGCGGCGGCAATGCCGTCAACCGCATGATCGAGGCCGGCATAGAGGGCATCGAATTTCTCGTCGCCAACACGGACTTACAGGCGCTCAAGCGTTCGCGCGCGCCGATCAAGATTCAACTCGGCGGCAAGCTGACGAAGGGACTCGGCGCGGGCGCAAACCCCGACGTGGGCAGGAACGCCGCGCTCGAAGACACGGAGAAGATCATCGAGGCTCTGGAAGGCGCGGACATGGTCTTCGTCACGACCGGCCTCGGCGGCGGCACCGGCACGGGCGCAGCCCCGATCATCGCGAGCCTCGCAACGGAGTTGAATGCTTTGACGGTGGCCGTCGTCACCAAGCCGTTTCACTTTGAAGGCAAGCGGCGCATGCAGCAGGGCGATCAGGGCTTGCGTGAGCTGCGCGAGTGTGTGGACACGGTGATCACGATCCCGAACGAGCGACTGCTCGGCAACGTGACCAAAGATATGTCTCTGACGGACGCCTTCAAGATGGCGGACGACGTGCTCCGGCAAGCCGTGCAGGGCATCAGCGATTTGATCACCGTGCCCGGTCTCATCAACCTGGACTTCGCCGACGTGAAGTCGATCATGGCCGGGATGGGCATGGCCTTGATGGGCGCGGGACGCGCCAGCGGAGAAGACCGCGCGCTCAAGGCCACGCAGGAAGCGATCTCTTCGCCCCTGCTGGAAGAGGCGTCGATCAACGGCGCGAAGGGCGTGCTCATCAACATCACGGGCGGGCTAGACCTGACGCTGTTTGAAGTCAACGAGGCCTCTTCGATCATCCGCGAGGCGGCAGACGAGGACGCCAACATCATCTTCGGTGCCGTGATCGACGAATCGATGCGCGACGAGATGAAAATCACGGTCATCGCGACGGGCTTCGATAAGGAATCGGCCGACGCCGGTCTCGTTCCGAACCCGAACGTGATGCCCGCCGCGCAGCCGCGTTACCTGCCGCGCACGGACGAGTTGCCCTCGCGCGGCGCGGCCGCGGGGCAGACGCGCGCCGACGATCTGGACGTGCCCGCCTTCATCCGCAAGAAAGCCGATTGAGCCGCCGGTCGTCAACCGTTAGCCAGCACGCCGTCAACCGTGAGCCGACACTTTGAGCCGTGAGCGGATTCAGCCAACGCTGATTCCCTCACGGCTCTACTTCATTTTCGTTGAAAGCTCGAAGCCGGCGGCTGATAGCTCACATAGCGCGCGCGTGTGACGCTTGCCAAACTAACGTTGCTCGTGTAGCATGTCGCCCATTCCTGACAGGATTGTAATTCCATTAACGAGACAATAACCGTTCTCGTCTTGCAAACGACCACCGCCTGTAAACACAGGCGCATCCGAGCGTGCCATTTGTTTGGCAACTCGTCCGCAAAGAGTCGGGATATTCAAAATCCAGCGCCCGTTATCCTGCTTGTAAGACTGTTGGAGGCTAAGTAAATAAAGTGAATCGCAAACTCATCCGACCCACTCTGGCCGATGTGAAAAATCGTGAGCCGAACACCCAAAATGAACGCAACGACCGGTACAGCGACGGCGGCGGCGCATCACGCGCCGGGGGAACGTCTCGCCCCGGCGGCGGCGCGCCCACGCACCAGTCGCGTCCCCCGCAGCCCTCCGCTGATCGGGGCGACCGCGGCGGCGGCGGTGGCGGCGCGGCATCGGCCGCCGCGCAGGGGCGCAAGCGCATCCCGCCCTCGGAAACCAACGCGGAAATTTTCTACTACAAGAAGCAGATGGACGCGCACACGCAGATGGTGATCGTCCTCAACGACGACGAAGAGATCGTCGGCACGATTGAGTGGTATGACCGCGCCGCGCTCAAAATCAATCGCAAAGACGAGCCGAACATACTGCTGCTCAAGCACAACATCAAGTACATGTTCAAAGCCGAAGACCGCGACGGCGGCGGCGACAGCGATTCGTCCGACAACGGCGCGGGCGCGGAGTAGAGCAGCCAACTTCCTGCATACTTTTTAAACGAAACGAGCGCGCGGCTGTTGCTGCATAAGCAGCCGCGCCCGCTCGTTTTCGCATCGTGAGATGAGCGAGCTGAGCAGTCACAACACAAACGACGGCGGGGCTGGCTCCGCCGCCGGACGCCGGCCCCGCATCGGGATCACCATCGGCGATCCATCAGGCATCGGCCCCGAAGTCGTCCTCAAGGCCGTGGCCGAGGAGGCGGTCAGGCGCGTGTGCGCGCCCGTCATCATCGGCGACGCGCAACTGCTCGCGCACACGGCGCGCAAACTCGATCTACACTGCGGCTACGAGGTCGTCCGCCGCGATGAACCGCTGCCCGCACACCCGGACGCGCCGGTCATCTATCATCTCGACAACGTGCGCGCGGACATCGAACCGGGCGTGGAATCTTCCGGCGCGGGGCGCGCGTCGGGCGAATACATCGAGGCGGCGGTGGAGTTGTGCATGCGCGGGAGTCTGGATGCCATCTCGACGGCGCCGATCAACAAGCGCGCGCTCTTTCTCGGCGGCTACAGTTTCCCCGGCCACACGGAATTTCTCGCGCACCTGACGCACACGCCCGAAGTGGCGATGGCCTTCGTCGCGGCCAATTTGAGGATCGTGCTAATCTCGACGCACGTGCCGCTGGCCGAAGCTATCCGGCTCGTCCGCCGCGAGCGCATCGAGCCGGTGGTGCGGCTGGCGAACCGCGAACTCAAACGCTGGGGCATCCCGGAGCCGCGACTGGCGATGGCCGCGCTCAACCCGCACGGAGCGGAGGGCGGTCTGTTCGGCGTCGAGGAATCGGCCGAGATCGTGCCGGCGGTGGAGGCGTGCCGTGAGTTGGGGATTAACGTCTCGGGGCCGTTTTCGGCCGACACCGTTTTCCTGCGCGCCTCGCGCGGCGAGTTCGACGCGGTCGTGGCCTGTTACCACGACCAGGCGATGATTCCGGTCAAGTGCCTCTCGTTCGGCGAGGCGGTCAACGTCTCGCTGGGGTTGCCGTTCATCCGCACCTCGGTGGATCACGGGACGGCCTTCGATATCGCCGGGCGCGGGCTAGCGGAACATTCCAGCATGGTGGCGGCAATCACCCTTGCCGCGGAGCTTTCGCGCATGGAAGACAGCAATCAGGAAGCGATGACAAGTGACAGGTGACAGGTTCACAAAAAAACTTTGTCTTTAATCCTGTCACCCCTCACTTAAAAAAAATGGCTGAGCAAACTTCACAAACTCCTCGCCGCATTCTGGTCGCCGACGATGATCCGGCCATCCTGCGTCTCGTTAAAACGCTGGTCGAGAAAGAGGGCTACACGGTGGTGACGGCCGCCGACGGGCGCGAAGCCTACAAGATTCTGCAAAACGACACCAACTTCACGGCCGCCATCTTCGACGTGATGATGCCGCACATACAGGGGCCGGAACTCGTCCGCCACATGCGGACGGAGAAACGCCTGATGAAAATCCCTGTGATGATGATGACGGCCGAGCAGAACCCACGGCATTCCTCCGAGAGTTTCAGCGCGGGAGCAATCGTCTTCCTCCCGAAGCCCTTCACGGCTTCGCAACTACAGGTTATGCTGCGCGTCCTCATCAGCAATTCGGGCGGGTGAGAGCGTCGCCGCTTTTTCCGTGCCTTCGCCGTCCCGCTTCGCGCAAGACCCAAGCTTATGAGAAACAACACACGCCGGACGATTCTTAACCTGAGCGTCTGCGCCGCGCTGTGCGCGCTCGCCGCCGCCGGGAGCGCGGGCCTCTTCTCCGCCGCCGCTGTAGCGGAGAAGGCTATCAAGAAGGACGAGGCGCGCAAGTTGATCGCCGCCGTCTCTTTGTTCGAACTCAACAAAGAGGCTGTGACGATCAGGGAAATCTCGCCTCCGAGCGCGACTGCGACCGTGCTGGCGGGGGTGAAACTGGGTTTTCGTTTCGCGAAAGACGAATCGGGCACGTGGCGCGCGGTAGAGGTCAGGACGGGCGACCGCCAGTGGGAATCGTTTGACCTGCTGGCGCGCGCGCTCGGCGCGGAGCAAGTCGCGGCCGTGCGCGCCGAACTCGACGCCTTCGCCGCCGAACTCGCCGCGCTCAGCCCCGTTCAGAGCGCAACTGTTGACGGCGATGCGCGGAAGAATCGGGCGGGGGATGCGCCGCAGAATCAAGAGGGGGAGAGGCCGAAGACGCTGGATGCAGGTAAAGAGCAGACGCCGCCCCCGAAGGAATTGAGGCGCGGCGCGCTGTCGGTGGCGAATCCGGCGGCCGCGCTCGCGCCGCAGGGTTCGGCGGCCGTAGTCGAGTTGGAGGTGGACGTGTCCGTGGATTTCGTGCGCGACGTGCGCGGACGCTGGCAGGTGGCGCGCGTGCGCCTCGGCCGGGAAGGCGGCGGGCGTGCCTTCGAAGCCTTTGAAGCTTTTGAGCGCGCGCTCGACGGGGAGAAGCGCGCGCGCGCCCGCGCCGACCTCGAAAGCCTGGCGACCGCCCTCGAAGCGTATCGCCGCGAGCGCGGGTTTTACGTCGTCGCGGGGACGGGTTCCGATCTCGTCAATCATCTCAACCCGCGTTACACCGCCGCATTCGTCCGCTTCGACCCCTGGCATCGCGCCTACGAATACGTGGGCGAGCGCGAACGCTTCACCCTCCGCTCGCTCGGCGCGGACGGCAAGCCGAACACGCCCGACGACGTGACGATTGGTAAACAATGAAGAGGGAACGAGAAGCGTTGAACGGAAAAGGCGTGAATCGTGAATCGTCAATGGAAAGAATCAGGTCTTCTCTATTCACGATTGACGATTAACGATTCACCCGACCTCTACATCGACGTTCCGCGCTCCTCCTTCATCGTTTCTCTTGACGCTTCATCGGCGCGTCTGTTAGCTTCAAATGGTGGCCTGTTTACGGAAGGGCAGGCTGTATTTGAAGTCTCACGCCCCGCGTCGTTCTTGCCGCCCCCGCACTCTCAAAGAGCGTTAGCGAGGTTGCCGGTTCTCCAACCGGACGACGCCCGCCTTCAAGGAGTTTAGTTTTTGCTAACGGGACGCAAACTGCTGCTCGCCGATGATTCTTTAACCATTCAAAAGGTGGTGAGCCTGACCTTCGGCGACGAAGAGATGCAGGTCACAACTGCCGGCGGCGGCGCGGAAGCCCTCGAACGGATGAGCGAAAGTTTGCCCGACATCGTCCTCGCAGACGTGTTCATGCCGGAGCCGAACGGTTACGCGCTCTGTGAACGCATCAAGATGGACGCACGCACACGCCACATCCCGGTGGTGTTGCTCGTCGGCACGTTTGAACCTTTCAACGAAGCGGAGGCGCGCAGAGTCGGCGCGAACGAAGTCTTGACCAAACCTTTTCAATCCATACGCGATCTCGTCAACAAAGTCGGCGGCCTGCTCGGCGGCCAGTCGGAAGAGAAGACCGCTGACGCCGCACGTGCGCATGACGAGGGAGAAGCGACGCGCGACCTGTCGCCCTTCGCCGCCGACGCGCGCGCCGCAGACCCCTCCGCGTCCGTCGAGACCGCCCACGCATCCGACACCGCCGACGCCTTCGCCGATTTCGATATGGACGACGCGACCATCCAGACCACGCCCGCCGCCGCCTTCGACGTGCGACAACAAGACACGCCCGACTTCTCCGAGATCAGGGAAGAGGAGCAGTTCAGCGACCGGGGCGAGACGGAAGAGGCCTTCGTCCTGAGCGATGTTGACGATGATGCCGCAGTTCCGAGCGACGTTGAGGCTGATGCCGCGCCGGACAGGCACGCCGTCTCTCCCCCGATGGCGACGAGCGCGCCCGCCGGGCCAATTGCGGCCGCGCCCCTCGCCGGGTCGGCTTTCGAGGTACATGCGTCGCGCGCCGCGGAAGCTGACGATGCGCTGCTCGAACTCGGCGACATCGCGCCCGCACGCGCCGCCACGGACGAGGCCGACGACTTCATCCTCGACATCGGCGATGAAGATTCTTTCGACTCTCCCGTTGCCGCCGCATTCACCCACGACGCGGCCGCCGAAGCCGACATGTTATTCGCGGAGCAGGCGCAAACGACGGAAGTGCCCGCCGCGTTCGCAAATCCGGAAGCGTCGGCGGAGACGGATGTCTTCTCCGGGTCGCAATCATCCGCGGAAGCGTGGACGCCGGAGCCGCCCGCCGCATTCGCGGATGACGAATTCGCGCCTGCGTTCCAAACTGAAACCGCGCACGCCCTCCAGACCGAAACCGCGCACACGCTCCGAGTTGACGCGCCGGAAGAGTTGGACATGCCCGAAGAGTTGGACATGTCGGAAGCGTCGCACGCGCCGCGAGCCTTTGAAGCGCCGGAGATTTTGGATACGCCCGCGCTGCTTTTCGCGAATGAACCTGCGCCGGAGGCGCATGAGCCGGATACCCTGCTGGAACTGGAGGAGGACGGCCGCGCGGAGGACGCCCGTGCCTGGGACGGAGACCCCGTGGCCGCGAGCGCCGTGGCACATGCGGGCGGTGCCGCCGCATCAACCGCTCACTTTGAAGCCCCGGACGAGAGCCGTGCGGCGCAACCGTCTGCGGCTGAAGGGAATTTAGCGACAATCGCGGATGAGACGAGCGGAACGACGTCCGCGTACGGCGCGAGTGCGTCCGGTGTGTCCGGCGCGTCTTCCGAACCGGGTCAACAGGCTTCTACAGCGGCGTCGGCTCTGTCGCCCGAAGTGTTGGACGAGTTGGTGCGGCGCGTCGTCGCGCAGATGTCGGAACAGGTCGTGCGCGAGATCGCATGGGAAGTCGTCCCCGATCTGGCCGAACGACTCATCAAGCGACGCCTCGAAGAAGAAGAACGCACGCGCACGCCTTAAGCGGCGGCCGGCGCGGCTAAGCACACGAGAACGGATCGAGTTCAGGCGGGGACAGTCGAACCGCCGCGCTCGATCCGTTTTTTCTTTGGCCGCCGGCCGGCGGCTTTCGGCCATCAGTCGAAAACCGCCGCCGATTCCTTTACAATGCTGCGGAGCAAAAAAATCAATGTATCTGAAAGCTGAAAGCTGACGGCCGGTAGCTCGCAAGCTCACTCGAACGCATGGACATCCCGAAGACTTACGATCCGAAACAGGCAGAGGAACGCCACTACGCCAACTGGGAGGCGCAAGGGTGCTTCGCGCCCGAAATCAACCGCGACCCCGCCGCCCCGGTCTATTCCATCGTCATCCCGCCGCCGAACGTCACCGGGTCGCTGCACATGGGACACGCGCTCCAGCACACGCTCATGGACGTGCTCACGCGCTTCAAACGCATGAGCGGCTACCGCACGCTCTGGGTTCCCGGCGAAGATCACGCGGGCATCTCCACGCAGATCGTCGTCGAGCGCGAACTCAAAAAGGAGGGCACGTCGCGCCACGATCTCGGCCGCGAGAAATTTCTGGAGCGCGTCTGGCAGTGGCGACACGAATCGGGTTCGCGCATCATGCAGCAGATGCGGCGCGAGGGCGCATCCGTCGATTGGTCGCGGCAGCGGTTCACGATGGACGAGCGATTGTCGCGCGCCGTCAACGAATTCTTCGTGCGCTGCTACGAGGAGAATTTGATCTATCACGGCGAGGGCATGATCAATTGGTGCCCGAAGGATCAGACCGCGCTCTCCGATCTCGAAGTTGACAAGGAAGCGCAGGCGGGAAAACTTTACTACCTGCAATACCCGGTGAAGAACAGCGACCGCCGCGTGACCGTGGCGACGACGCGACCGGAGACGATGCTCGGCGATACGGCGGTCGCCGTCAACCCCGCGGACGAAC
>DASQLU010000050.1:0-141150 GCA_035645855.1 Pyrinomonadaceae bacterium | reverse complement strand
TGATGTCGGTTGTCAGCCTCGTGCTGGCTCCGTGGTTTATTCGATAAAGATTGTCAGTTGTCAGCAATCGGTTATCCGTCGCACATGATTCCCACGTTGCGCCCGCGTCTCATCGTCAAACGATGAACGCAGGCGCACGTCTAGCGACGGACGGCGATTGAACAGAAAGGAATTTTTGCAAACGTGACTTTTCAAACGATACTGATGTTTGTGCCCGGCCCGGCCACGTTCGGCCGCGCTGCCGCTTTCATTCACAACCTTTTTAAGGGTGATGACTGGATGGCGCGGGGGCGCGCCTTGTCGCTGGCGGCGGCGAGTGTGGTCTTCATCGGCATCCTGGCATCAGCGACGCCGGCGCAGTCGCACGCCGCGCCGCCGGAGTCGCGTGGCACGGGCGCGTCCGCGCAGGCCGTCGCGCCGCAGCACCATTCCGGCGGCGAGGCCAACCTCGTCCTGCCCGACCTCTCGCGCGTCGAATTCCTCGGCGGCATCGACGGCCACACGCTCCTGCTCATCGGCCTCGTCGTCTGCGCGCTCGGCCTGCTGTTCGGCCTCGTCATCTACAAGCAGTTGAAGAATCTTCCCGTCCACGGGTCAATGCGGGAGATTTCCGAACTCATCTACGCGACCTGTAAAACTTATCTCATCACGCAGGGCAAGTTCATCATGATCCTGGAGGCGTTCATCGCCGTCATCATCATCCTGTACTTCGGCTTCCTGTCGCCGCCGACGAACCCCGGCACGAGCGTTCCTTTGCGCGTGCTGGTCATTCTCCTGTTCAGTCTCGTCGGCATCGCGGGGTCTTACGGCGTGGCGTGGTTCGGCATTCGCGTCAACACCTTCGCCAACTCGCGCACGGCCTTCGCCTCCCTCGGCGGCAAGCCCTACCCGATCTACGCGATTCCGCTCAGGGCGGGCATGAGCATCGGCATGATGCTCATCTCGGTCGAACTGCTGATCATGCTCTGCATCCTGCTGTTCATCCCGGCCGATTACGCCGGTCCCTGCTTCATCGGGTTCGCCATCGGCGAATCTCTCGGCGCGGCCGCGCTCAGAATCGCGGGCGGCATCTTCACCAAGATCGCCGACATCGGCGCGGACTTGATGAAGATCGCTTTCAAGATCAAGGAAGACGACGCGCGCAACCCCGGCGTCATCGCCGATTGCACGGGCGATAACGCGGGCGACTCGGTCGGTCCCTCGGCCGACGGCTTCGAGACCTACGGCGTGACGGGCGTCGCGCTCATCACCTTCATCCTGCTGGCCGTGCCCGATGCGACCGTGCAGGTGCAACTGCTCGTCTGGATTTTCGTCATGCGCGTGATGATGATCATCGCGAGCGCCCTCTCCTACTTCGTCAACGAAGCGATTGCCAAGTCGCGCTATGGCGGAGCGGATAAGATGAACTTCGAGGCTCCGCTGACCTCGCTCGTCTGGATCACTTCGGTCATCTCGGTCGTGCTCACTTACGTCGTCTCTTACCTGATCGTGCCCGTCCTCGGCCCCGCGGCCGACGCCTCGCTCTGGTGGAAACTGGCGTCGATCATCTCCTGCGGCACGCTCGCGGGCGCGGTCATTCCCGAACTCGTCAAGGTCTTCACCTCGACCGAATCGGGGCACGTCAAGGAAGTCGTCACGTCGTCGCGCGAGGGCGGCGCGTCCCTGAACATTCTGTCGGGACTCGTGGCGGGCAACTTCTCCGGCTACTGGCTCGGCATCAGCATCGTCGCTTTGATGTCCATCGCCTACTACGTCAGCCTCTTCGGCCTCGGCGCGCTGATGGTGGCTCCGGCCGTCTTCGCCTTCGGTCTCGTCGCCTTCGGCTTCCTCGGCATGGGGCCTGTGACCATCGCCGTCGATTCCTACGGCCCCGTGACGGACAACGCGCAGTCGGTCTACGAACTCTCGCTCATCGAGGACGAGCCGAACATCGAAGCCGACCTCAAACGCGACTTCAATGTGAACGTGAACTTCGAGCGCGCCAAGCATCTGCTGGAAGAGAACGACGGCGCGGGCAACACTTTCAAGGCGACCGCGAAGCCCGTGCTGATCGGCACGGCGGTCGTCGGCGCGACGACGATGATCTTCTCGATCATCATCACGCTCACGGCCGGGCTGACGCAAAACGTCCAGAACCTCTCGCTCCTGCACGCCCCGTTCGTGCTCGGACTGATCACGGGCGGCGCGATCATCTACTGGTTCACGGGCGCGTCGATTCAGGCGGTGACGACGGGCGCGTATCGCGCCGTCGAGTTCATCAAGGCCAACATCCGACTCGAAGGCGTCACGAAGGCGTCGGCCGAGGACAGCAAGAAGGTCGTGGAAATCTGCACGAAGTATGCGCAGAAGGGCATGTTCAACATCTTCCTGACGATCTTCTTCTCCACGCTCGCCTTCGCCTTCGTCGAGCCGTTCTTCTTCATCGGCTATCTCATGTCCATCGCCGTCTTCGGACTCTATCAGGCCATCTTCATGGCGAACGCGGGCGGCGCGTGGGACAACGCGAAGAAGATCGTGGAAGTCGAACTGAAGGCCAAGGGCACGCCGCTGCACGACGCGGCCGTGGTCGGCGATACGGTCGGCGATCCGTTCAAAGACACTTCTTCGGTCGCGCTCAATCCCGTCATCAAGTTCACGACGCTGTTCGGCCTGCTGGCGGTCGAGTTGGCCGTGTCGCTCGCCGACAGGAACGGGCGGCTCGGCGAAAACGGCGCGATGGTCACGCACGTTTTGGCCGCCATCTTCTTCATCATCTCGATGTTCTTCGTCTGGCGTTCCTTCTACGGCATGCGGATCGTGGCCGAACTTCCCGAAGCCGTGGGCAAGATGGGCACGGACAGGGAAAGCATCGCCACCGGCGATTAACCGGCCTGAGCGAGGGAGTCCGATGCGGCCTCGGCAGCGTTCCCGATTTAACTTCCCCTTGAGAGAGGCGATCTTTTCAGTCGCCGTTTGTTCACGCAAACGGCGGCTGAAACTCTTTTGCGCGAAAGCTGAAATTTCATTTGCGCGAAAGAAGCCCTTCGGCCTCCGCGCCGCCACGGCCAAAGCGGACGCGGCGTACAAGAAGCCGCGCGCACGAACGCAATAATTCTTGCGCGGGCGCGCGGGGCGGGTGCGCCGTTCGTCGCCCCGCGTCTTGATCAAATTGCTCCCGACCATTAACCTTGTCCACGCACCGTTGTTTATATTGGGTTTCAAGTTTCAGGTTTCAAGTTTCAAGACTGAGGTTCTTCGGTCTGTAACTTGAAACCTGAAACCTGAAACTTGAAACTCATAACCTGAAACCTGAAACTTGAAACTTGAAACCTATGCATACTTACGCAAAAGCAGAGACTCTGACGGGCGCGTGGCTCGCGCCTCTGGACTGGGTGAAATCCGTCGCCCTCGTCGTGGCCTTCAGCCTGTTCGTCGCGCTGTCGGCGCAGGTGGTCGTCCCGCTGCCGTTCACGCCCGTCCCCATCACGTTGCAGACGTTCGCCGTGTTGCTGACGGGCGCGCTTTTGGGATCGCGCCTCGGCGCGGCGGCGCTCGTGCTCTATCTCGCCGAGGGCGCGGTCGGGCTGCCGTTCTTTCGCGGCGGCAACGGCGGCGCGCTGTATCTCGCCTTCAGCCCGACGGCCGGTTATCTGTTGGCCTACCCGCTGGCCGCGTTCGTCACGGGCAGGCTGGCCGAGCGCGGCTGGGACAGGAAGTTCTTGACGGCGGCGGCGGCGATTGCCGTCGGGTCGATCATCATCCTCTTCGGCGGGTGGCTCGGGCTGCTGCGCTTCTACGCGGCCGGGCAGGCGTTCGCGCTCGGCGTCGCGCCGTTCATCATCGGCGACATTTTGAAGATCGCGCTGGCCGCCGCCGTCCTGCCGTCCGGTTGGGCGCTGCTGAGAAAAAAGCGTTGAGAGAATTTCTTCGTCGAGCCGTTGCTTCATTGCTCAAGTGAAGCGACGGCGCGATGAATGGATCGTTCCATGAGCCGGGCAACTAAAAAAGCGCCGACGAAAATGAAGTCCTTCGCCCCGCGCAAAGAGGCCGCGCGGCTCGCCGCGCTACGCGATTGCCTGATCCTCGACACGGACGCCGATCCCAACTTCGACGACATCACGCGCCTCGCCTCATACATTTGCGCGACGCCCATCGCGCTCGTCAGCCTCGTGGACGCCGACCGCCTGTGGTTCAAAGCGAAGGTCGGACTCGATTACGAGGAGATACCGCGCGAGTTCACCTTTTGCGCGCAGGCCATCCTCAAGTCCGAACTCTTCATCATCGAAGACGCCCTGGCGGACAAGCGTTTCGCCCGAAACCCTTACGTCCTCTCCGAGCCGTATGTCCGTTTCTACGCGGCCGCTCCGCTCGTCACGCCCGACGGGCACGCGCTCGGCGTGCTCTGCGTCATCGACCACGTGCCGCGCACGCTCGACGACGAACAAAAGGATGCGCTGCTCGTGCTCGCGCACCAGACCGTGGCTCAAATCCAACTGCGGCGCAACACGCTCGCGCTGGCCGAGACGAATCGAAAGCTCGACCGCGAGATCGCCGAACGGGCGCGCGCCGAGCGCGGGCGCGAGGAGTTGCTCGTGAGCGAGCAGGAATTGCGCACCGCGGCCGAGGCCAACGAGCAGCGTTACCGCTTCCTCGCCGAGTCCATCCCGCAGCAGGTCTGGACGGCGCAGCCCGAAGGCGCGCTAGACTATGTTAACCGGCAGACGGTCGAATACTTCGCGCGCACCGGCGACGAGATCATCGGCGACAACTGGCAGCAGGTCATCCACCCGGACGATCTCGCGTCGTGTCTCGAACGCTGGCAAAAGTCGCTCGCGACGGGCGAAGTTTACGAGGTGGAGTTTCGACTCAGGCGCGGCTCGGACGACGATTATCGCTGGCACCTCGGGCGCGCGCTGCCGATGCGCGATGCTTCGGGGCGCATCATCCGCTGGTTCGGCACGAACACGGACATCGACGACCAGAAACGCCTGCACCGTCTCGCCGAAGAGGCCAGCCGCGCCAAAGACACTTTTCTCGCCACCGTCTCGCACGAACTGCGCACGCCGCTCACCTCGATGATGGGCTGGGCGGAACTGCTCAAACTCGGCATGCTCGACGAGAAGGGGCGACGCCACGCCGTGGACGTGATCGAAGCGAGCGCGCGCTCGCAGGCGCAACTCATCGGCGACCTCCTCGACATCTCGCGCATCATCTCCGGCAAACTGCGCCTCGACGTGCAGCCCCTCGAACTTGCGCCCGTCATCGGGGCGGCGATGGACGTGGTGCATCCGGCGGCGGAGGCGAAGTCTATCCGGTTCAACGCGCGCATCAGCCGGAGCGTCGGCATGATCTCCGGCGACCCCGACCGCCTCCAGCAGGTGATCTGGAATTTGTTGTCGAACGCCGTCAAGTTCACGCCCGAAGGCGGGCGCGTCGAGGTCTCTCTGCGGCGCGCGGGCGCGCAGGCCGAGATCGTCGTCCGCGACGACGGCGCGGGGATCAGCCCGGATTTTCTGCCGCACGTCTTTGAACACTTCCGGCAGGCCGACAGCACCAGCACGCGCAAGCACGGCGGCCTCGGCCTCGGACTGGCAATCGCCCGCCGCCTCGTCGAACTGCACGGCGGCACGCTCTCGGCCGAAAGCGAAGGCGAAGGGCGCGGCGCGACCTTTCGCATCCGCCTTCCGCTCGTGCGCCGCACGTCCCGCAACCAAAAGGAGACGACCGGCAAAAACCCTCCGGCGCGCGCGAAACGCGCGCGCGGCGCGTCCTCGCCCGCTCAAGCTTAAAATTTTCCGTTCATCAGTGCGCCGGGAAAGTCGCCTATGGAGATCATCAAAGTACGTTCGCGCGAGCGCGAGCAGTTGGTCGAGTTCACGGACGAGGTGCGCCGCAGGCTCGCCGCGTCGGGCGCGCGCGAGGGCGTCTGCGTGCTCTACGTGCAACACACCACGGCCGGGTTGACCATCAACGAGAACGCCGACCCGGACGTGCCCCGCGACATGCTCCAACACCTGCGCGCCCTCATTCCCCAACACGGCGCGGGCTTTCGCCACGACGAGGAAAATTCCGATGCGCACATCAAGACGACCCTCGTCGGCACGAGCCTGACCATTCCCTTCCACGAAGGCGAATTGCTCCTCGGCCGCTGGCAGGGAATTTTCCTGTGCGAGTTCGACGGCGCGCGTGAGCGGCAAGTGGTGCTGATGCTGTTGCCGGGCGCGGCCTGACCGCCGCGTCAATCGCCCCGGTTCATACGGGAGGACATAATGATACCGCGAAAGTTATGCTGCTCGCTCTTGCTGCTTTTCTCACTGTGTGCGAGCGCGAATCCGGCGCAGGAGAAAACGAAGCCGCGCGATCTGGATCGTTACGAGGTGGGAGACCGCTACGACCTAACGTGGGGACTCGGCTCCGACGGACTCGAAAAACTGAAAGTGAAGGCGCGTGATTATCTTTGGGAGCGGTGGCAGCAAAAGCGTCTGACTTTCTTTCTGGTGGCCGACTGCGTCATCTACCCGGAAGGCTGCGATGATTCTGTAGAGTACAAAATCTACATCGAGCCGGACGAGAAGGGGCGTTGGGGCATCGTCATAGAGTCCGAGCGCGTAGTTTCCGCGTGGATGAGCGGGAAAGATAAAGAGGAGCGCACCCCGCGCGGAAAAAGCGTCTATACGAAGGTAGAAAAATTGGCGGCGGGTGAGTCAACCGATTGTTACCCGCTCTTAAAGGATAGGTCTGAACGCCCTTCACAAGCTCCCTGGCTGCGTCTTACTTCCGGCTACTCAGGTAAAGACGACAGGCTCAAGTCCTGCGTTTATTTCTAGCTTGTTCCACCCGGCGAACTCGTTCCTGGCGGTAACTCTCAAACATCATTATCGCGGCGAGGCAGTCGTTATATCTTCGCCGCTACCATGCGCGCGACCAGCGCGCCCCTTTGTGTTCATCGTCGCGCAGGCGCGCGTCCACGCCCGCGCGCAGTTCGAGGAGGCGGCCGAAGAGCCAGAGCAGATCGGAGAGGCGATTGAGGTAGGCCACCGTCTGCGGCGCGACCTCCTCGCCCGACTCGACGAGGCGCACCACGGCGCGCTCGGCGCGGCGACAGATCGTGCGCGCCACGTCGTAAGCGGCCGCCGCCGCGTGCTCGCCCGGCAGAGACCAATCCGACAAAATGCCCTCCATGCTTTCGATCCGGTTGACGTGCGCGGTCAACGCCCCGACCATCGCCTCCGACACGTAGGGCGGCTCTTTCTGCGCGCCCAGAGGGTTTGCCACCCCGCCGCTCACGGCGAACAACTCGCGCTGAATCTCCTTCGTCAGAGCGCGCACCTCCGCGTCGTCGCAGATCGAACGCGAGAAGCCCATCTGCGAAGTCAACTCGTCAATCGTGCCGTAAGCCTCGACCCTCAAATCCGCCTTCGACACGCGCTCGCCGCCGATCAGTGCGGTCTCGCCCGCGTCGCCCGCCTTCGTCGCTATACTCATAAGCACTCCTTCGGAGCGCAGAGGCTGGAGGTCAGAGGCCAGAGGTCAGTAAAAGCATCTGTGTGTGTTTACTGACCTCTGGCCTCCGGCCTCTGGCCTCTGCTTTGTTACATTGCCGCCAGGCGTTGCTGTCGCCTGAGCAGCCACAAAAAGACGGGGCCGCCGGCGAGCGCCGTGATCGCGCCGACGGGGAGTTCGCCCACGCCGAGCACGGTGCGCGCCACGGCGTCGGCCAGCATGAGAAAGGCCGCGCCGAGCAGAAACGAGCACGGCAGAATCACACGCACGTCTTCGCCGAACAACAGTCGCACCGCGTGCGGCACGATCAACCCGACGAACCCGATTGTGCCGCCGACCGCCACCGTCACGCCGACGATCAGGGAACTCGCCGCATATACCAGCCGCTCGCTGCGGCGCACGTTGACGCCGAGACTCGCCGCCGTCTCCTCGTCCAGCGCGATCAGGTGCAGGTCGCGCGCCATGAGCGCGAGCGTGATCCAGCCGGGCACGAGAAACAGCAGCATGCGCCAGATGAGGTCGAAGCCTACCACGTCGAGGCTGCCGATAGTCCAGCGCAGAATTTGCAGCGCGCGCGAGTAGTCCGTGAAGTATTGAATGATGACTACGAAGGAGGCCGCGACGAAATTCAGGACAACGCCCGCGAGCAGGAGCGCGCCCGGCATCACCACCGCGCCCGTGCGCGCGAGCCTGTAAACGACGAGCATCGCCGCGCCCGCGCCCGCGAAGGCCGCGAGGAAGATTGCGGGCACGCCCGCCACCTTTGCGCCGAACCCGAAGGCGATGGCGAGGCTCGCGCCGAGCGCGCCGCCGCCCGATACGCCGAGCGTCAGCGGCTCGGCGAGCGGGTTGCGAAACAGAGCTTGCAGCGACGCCCCCACTATCGCCAGCGACGCCCCCACCATCCCCGCCATCAACACGCGCGGCAGGCGCAGGCGAAAAAAGAGCACGCGCGCCATCTCGTCGCGGCTGAGGTCGGCGAAAGCAATCGGCGCATAACCGACCCACAGCGCGACCCCGGTCGAGACGGCGAGCACAACCGCGAGCAACAACAGGGCGCGCGGCAGACGCTTCGCCGCCGGCCTCTGCTTTTCGCCTGTGGCGTGTGGGCTTGCAATCAAAACGTGTTCACCAGCTCCGGCGCCGGCTCTCGCATCCGCATGCTTCCCCCGCGCCTCGTTCCCGCAAAATTCATTTTGGCCTGACTAAACGGATTCACTCAGACCACACGAACGTCCGCCCGAAGGCACGGCGCGCGCGCACATGTTCGTCCGCGTAAACTTCGGCCAGTACCTCGTCGCGCAACACTTCGGCGGGCGTGCCGGCAGAGGCGACCGCGCCGTCGAGCATCGCGAACACTTGATCGAACGTGGGGTCGAGCAGTTGCAAATCGTGCGTCACGATGAGCGTGGTGATGCCGCGTTCGTCGCGCAGGCGGCCGAGGTGGCGGACGAGTCCGGCGCGGTGCTTCAGATCGAGCGCGGCCGAAGGCTCGTCGAGCAGCAGGCATTCCGGTTCCTGCGCGAGCGCGCGTGCGAGGGCGACGAGTTGCCGCTCGCCGCCCGACAGTTCGGTCACGCTGCGCGCGGCCAGGTGCGCGGCATCGACGGCCGCGAGCGCATCGTGCGCCACGCCGATGTCGCGCTCGTTCTCGAAACGAAAACGCGAAGTGTAGGGGCTGCGCCCCATCAACACCACTTCGAGCGCGGTCAGTGGAAAGACGCTCGCCGCCGCCTGCGGCACGTAGGCGATGCGGCGCGCGCGCACGCGCGGTTCGAGCGAGTTGAGCGGCACGCCTTCAAAAAACAGTTCGCCGCGCGCCGGCCGGCTGATGCCGCCGAGCAGGCGGATGAGCGAAGACTTCCCCGAACCGTTCGCGCCGACGAGCGCGGCGAGCGTGCCGCGCCGCAGGGCGAGCGTCGCGCCGCGCACCACTTCCGGCAGCCCCGGCGCGTAAGCGAAAGATACCTCGCGCGCTTCGAGGAGAACGTCGCCCCGCGCTGCCTCATTCATCGCCCGCGGTGTTGCCGGTGTGGATTCCATCTCAAACTCTTTAACGCGCCTGCTCGCCGCCGAACGCCGACGGGTGAAGCAACTCCGCGAACTTGCGCGCCGTGTCGCCGACGAACTGCGAGGGGTGCAGCATGGATTCGTCGTTCAACCTGTAGATGCGCCCCTCGCGCACGGCGCGCACACTGGAGAGTTCCTTCCACACTTCCAGCGTGTTTTCCGCCATCCTCCCATCGCTGCTTTGCAGCATGTCGAAGATGATGTCAGGGTTCAAAGAAACGACGGCCTCTTTGCTGATCTGCCCGAAGCCGTTCGAGGCGGGCGGCGCGATGGATTCGCCACCCGCGATCTCCAGTAGCTCGACGAAGAAACTGCCGTGTGTCGCCACGTACAAACCACGCAACGTGCCGGGCATTCGATCCACGATGCACAGCACGCGCGGACGGGGCAGATCGCGCGTGCGCGCCCGCACGTCTTCGAGTTTCGCCCGCACCTCCGCGACGAGCCGGCGCGCCGCTACTTCGCGCCCCGTGGCCGCGCCGATCTGCTCGATGCTCGTGAGGGCATCGGCCACCGTATAACTCGGCACGGTGACGGTGCGCAGGCCGAGCGCGTCGAGTTTATCCTTGATGAGCGGCGCCTGCGAAGAGGTCATGACGACGAGGTCGGGCTTGAGCGTGGCGACCTGTTCCAGGTTCGTGTTGCTCCACCCACCGATTTTCGGCAGCCGCGACACCTCCGGCGGAAACTTGTCGTAGCTCGTCACGGCCACCACGCGCTCGAACGCGCCGACGCCGTAGAGCACTTCCGTCGTGCTCGGGCTGAGCGAGATGATCCGCTGCGGCTGCGATACGTGCGCCGCGCCCGGCGTCTCTTTCCCGCCCGCGCCCGGCTCCACTCGCGCCGCGCCGCCGCACGCCGCGAAAGCAAGCGCGACAAAGGAGACAAGGGCGACGAGGGCGACGCGCCGCAGCAACGCGCCGGGCAGCGCATCAACGCGCTTCCGGTTTCTCGACAACTTCATCTGCGCGCGCCTCCTTCCCGAATCCATACGGACAATGCCGGCAACGACTCTCGCAGCAATAGCCGCGACGCCGCAGGAAGCGCGCCGTGAAAACTATGTATGCGCCCTCCCGGTAAAAGTCTTCGCCTTCGACGGGCGGCGACTGCGGCCTGTTTGGTTCTGCGCTCATCGAGGCTAGAAACTCAACTGTGCGCCCGCCTTGCCCGTGCGCCCCGGCGTGCGGAAGCCGTTCTCGAAATACTCGCGCCCGAAGAAATTTTCCACGTAGCCGAAGAAACGCAAACTGCGCGATTCGCCGAGCGGCAGCGTGTAATTCGCGCCCGCGTCGGCCTTGAGGATGCCCGCGAAGCGATAGACGACGCTCCCGAAAGTTGAGGGGTTGAAGACGGGCGCGAGGTAATCGCTCGAAGTTGCGAGGTCGAAGTTGAACAACAGGCGACGACCGATGCGTTGGGTCGCCGTCAGGTTGAATTGATGATCGGGAATGGCGAAGGAGCGCAGCACGTCGCCGGCGCGCGGCGTGCGCTCGTCGGCATTCGTGTAAGTGTAAGCGGCGCGCACGTCGAAAGCGCGCGCGGGCGCGGCCTCGAAACTCAACTCGACGCCGCGCGCCAGTCCGCCGCGCGTGTTGACGTAGCCGCCGAAACGCTCGAAGGGATCGTTTGCCGGGAAGGAGCTGCTGAAATCGAACGCGATCACTTCCTGCAGGCGCGTGTAAAAGTAGGTGGCGGAGGCGCGCGCGCGCGTGCCGCCGAAAGTCTGGTCGAGCCCGGCGTCGAAGGCGAGGGAGCGTTCAGGCCGCAGGCGCGGGTCGCCGAAGGCGGAGAAGCGCGGCGAGCCGCCGCCGAAGGGGCGCGGGTCGTAGAAGCTGCCGAAGCGTTCGTAGAGCGAGGGCGCGCGGTATCCGTTGCCGACATGGGCGCGAAGTTTCGTGCCCGTCTCGCGGAAAGAGTAGGCGATGGAGCCGTCGCCGGTGTAGGCGTCGGGCGGCGCTGTAAAGTCGAAACGGGCGAAGGGCGACGCTGCGACGGGCGCGAACTCGGGGCGCGAGAGCGCGAAGCGTTGCGTGCGGAAGGCGGCCGAGAGTTGCAAACGGTCTTGCAGCAGACGCACCTGATCCTGAATGAAGAACGTGTGGCTGCGCTCGGCCACGTCAACCGTATAATCATCTGCGGGCGCAAACGAGGTGAACGAGCCGTTGATGAAACGCTCGCGCTCGAATTCGTAACCGGCGGTGACGAGGTTGGCGCGTCCCAGGCGAAAATCGATGCGCGCGTTCAGGGTGTGGACGCGGCCGTCGAAATCGGCGCGCGTCGTGCCGAACGGCTCGAAGCCCGTGCCGCCGGGGCCGTCGTAAAACGCACCGTTCGTAGTGTTGCCCTGATAAGAGATGGTGTAGCCAAAGCTCTCCGCCGGGCGATGCGTGAACAGGAGCGCGCCGGAGAAGAAGCGCGAGGCGCGCGCCGCGTCCGGGTCATTCGTCGAGGGAATGAAAGTGGCCGCGCCGTTTGCCAGTTGAAAGTCGGGCGTGCCAAGTTCAAAGCGGCGCAGTTCCGCGCGCGCGAGGGGCACGGCGCGAACTATGCCCGCCGGCAATGCGCCGGCGACGGGGCGCGCGTCTTCGTTGAGTTGGGCGAAAGAGTCCGCGGCGTAGAAGCGCGCGGAGAGCGTCGCGGTCGGCATCAACTGAAATCCCACGCGCCCCTGCACGCTCGTGTTGCGCGCCGCGTCGTCGCCGTCTATGCCGCGTGCGACGTTCAGGTGCGAGATGCCCGCGCTGTAGACGAAGCGATTGGCGTTTGCGCCGCCCGCGACCTGCGCGCGGCCGCGAAAGAGTCCGAGGCCGCCGCCTTCCGAGAGGAGGCTGCCGCGCAAGGGGCCGCCGCCCTCGTCCGTGATGATGTTGACGACGCCGCCGATGGCGTTCGTGCCGTAGAGCGACGACCCGGAACCGCGCAGCACTTCGACGCGGCTGATGTTCGTCGCATGGAGTTCGCCGAGGTAGCCGGACGCATCGCCCTGCGGCGACGAAGGGTCGCGAAAGCGCAGGCCGTCAATCGTCACCGCCGTGTCCTGATTGCGCAGGCCGCGCGTCTTGATGGTGAACAGCGCGCCGGCGCCGCCGAGTTGCTGCACGCGCAAACCGGGCACGAGGCGCAAGGCTTCCGGAATAGAATACTCGTCGCGCTCCTCGAACTCGCGCGCGCCGACGACATCCACGGCCTTTGAAACTTCGTCCACCGGCTGCGGCGTATCGGCCGCCGTGACGACGACCTCCGCGCGCACGCCCGCCACTTCCAACCCGAGATCGAGCGCCGCCGCCTGCCCGCGTTCGACGCGTACTTTTTGCCCGATGGCGGGCGCGAACCCGCGCGCGTCGGCCTCGATCAAATACTCGCCGGCGGCGAGGCTCTCGAAGCGATATGCGCCGCCCGCGTCCGTAATGGCGGTCAGACGCCGAACGAGCGGCGCGCGCGCGTAGAGCGTGACGATTGCGCCCGCCACGCCCGCACCCTCCGCATCGATCACGCGGCCGCCGATGGTGGCGGCGTTGCGGTTGACGGTCGCGGCCGTCTGCGCAGACAGGAGCGGCGCGCACGAAGCGACGAGCGCGCAGGCGAGCAAGAGCTTGCGCGCGGGCGAAAATTTGCCGGCGGGCGAAAACTTATTGATGAACGAAAACTTATTCGTGAACGAAATTTTACCGGGTCGTGTGTTGGTCATTTCCTCTCGCATCCTTTTTGCGGAACGGCGGAGGGCGGGCGCTGACGAAAGCGCGCGGGAGAACAGCGTAGAGGCTGACAAAGCGTGCGGCGCACGTGTCGCCGTTGCAAAAAAAAGACGCGCCCTCGATCCTGCCGTGGCAAGATCGAGGGCGCGTCAAAATCAGCAGCGGAGCAAACGCGGGCGGCCTCGAAGGTTAAGTACAACCGGGAGGGCGCGCCGGAGTTTGATCGTCGCACATACTTTTGAGCCAGGCCACTCGCCCTTTCCCGGAGCGTCAGCGGTCGCCTCCGTCTCTTGATGCAGGCAAGGTTTCCTGACTCCCGGCTCAGACGCGTCGCTCGCGCGGCCTTCCCCGCCCCTGTAACGGGGGCGAGTGACCTAAAACTTCGTTGGCGTGCGACACAATCGCCGGTCTACAGTGGCGGGAACCGTGCGGGCTTTGCACCCGACTTCCCTTGTCGCCCGCGCACCAATGGCGCGGGTCACACCTGCGACGGTCAACCCGGGCGCGCGTGCCCGGCCGATAGCCGAAAAGCGCGCGCCCTGATTGAATAGCGATACAATTATTCGAGTAACAAAGATCAAGACGCGGGACTCGCCCGCGACTTCGCGCCGCGTGCTGCTGTTCATCTCCCAGTCTGTCAGATTATGCGCAGCGCGGAGGAACAACCTAGCATTCGCGGCGGGCAAGGTCAAGCGGGGCGCGGCCGACGAGCGCGACTTCACCCCGCCGCGCGCGCCGCCGCGAGCGCGCCGCGCTCTCACACGCATCAGCTCACACGGGGAAAAATCGCTTCGACATGAGACGAGGATGCGGGCGCGGGCGGCGAAGTCTGCGCTTGCAAAACTCTGTCGAGGGCAGTCAGACCCGCTTCGTCGAACTCGGCGAGGCGGGGCACGAACGCGGCGGCGTCAAAAGCCGGGGGCGGCGCGGCTTCGCAGGCGACGGGCGACGCGGCTTCGCAGGCGACGGGCGACGCGGCTTCGAGCGCGACGGGCGATGCGGCTTCGAGGGCGGCCGGGGTCGGTTCGGGGTCGGGCGCAGAAACGTTTGGCGAGACTGTTTCCGGCAGTCGTTTGAGATCGAGCAGAGTCAGTTCTCTGTTGCGCAAAATTTCGGGCAGCACCCAGAACCATTGTATGTAACCGGCGAAGAGGAGCGTCGACCAATCAAAGAGAAACTCTACGTTCCGGCAATCATCGCACCAGAACAGCGCGCCGTGGAGGGCTAACAGCGCAAGGCCGCCGAACGGAAAGGAGAGCGCGATCATCGCCACACCGAGCCACATCCTGAGCGGCGCGGCGTCCGCATAACAGCCGGGCGAAGAATCCTCCAGGAGCTGGTGCAGGACGAAGATAGACGCGCTCGTCACGAGCCAGGCTTTCTCAATCTTCGTCTTGCACACAAAGTTCATTGCCATACGCCTCACGTCAAAAATGAACAACGCCGGCGGACGCCGCTCGTGGAATCATCCGACGTAGAAGTTTAGACGCGCGCTGCGTGCATTTGTTCCCGCGCGAAAATCGTGGCGCGGCGATTGGCGCGAAAGTTACGGGCGCTCCCACGCGGAGCCGTCCGCGTACACGAGGCTAAACATCTGCGAGGCTGGTAAGTTCTTCCGGCGAGCGGTTCGCGGCTTAAATTCTTCTGTTACCCTAGACTGTCGGGCGATGATGCCCGTGCGGGTGCGTCTAACGCGATCTTTTAGGCAAGCAGTGTGGCCGCGCCGGGCGGGAGCGCATCAACGTGCATTATCTAACCAGTTCGGGCTGCGCGCCGTCCGCCTTCTCAATTTTTTTGAAGACTGCCTTCAATTTTATGCAGACTGACGCGCCCCGTTGCCGCGCGACTCTAAATGACCGCCGGGACGAATGCCATGGGTAGCAAACGCTTCAAGACGCAAACGCCGCCGCCCCGGCCGCCAATTTACGACGCATTCGCGCCGCACTACGAGCGCGCGCTCAGACCGCTCGAACGCCTCATTCTCACGCGCCTTCGCGCCGCCACGCTGCGCGCGTTGGTCGGCAACAGCGACGGCGGCGGCGGCGGCGATAACGCCGGCGACAATAACGCCGACGGCGTCGGCGGTCGCCTCCTCGAAATCGGCGCGGGCACAGGACTCAACTTCCCGCACTATCCGCCCGGCGCGCACGGCGCGGCCACCGAACCCAGCCGCGAGATGCTCCGTCTCGCGCAAACGAAGCCACGCCCCGCAGGCGTCAGTCTCGTGCAAACCAGCGCGGAATCCCTGCCCTTCGCCGACGACGCTTTCGACGCGGCCTTCGCCACACTCGTCCTCTGCTCCGTCGCCTCGCCGCCCCTGGCCTTCGCCGAACTACGCCGCGTCGTGCGCGAGGGCGGCCGCGTCGTGTTGCTCGAACACGTCCGCCCTCCGGGGCTGCTCGGTTTCGTCTTCGACGCCATCAGCTTCTTCACCGTCCGCCTCTGCGAAGATCACTTCAATCGCCGCACCGCGGAGGAGGCACGCCGCGCCGGGCTCCGCATCGTCCGGATCGAGCCGCACGCCCTCGGCATCATCCAGCTCATCGTGTGCGAGGTTTGATGCGAGCCGCGAATGCGGTTAAGTTATCCGTTAAGCGATCCGTGGGATTTGATTCATGAAGGCAACCGACGAGACGAACACACACGCGGCGGCCGGGGACGACGCAGCCAACACCGCCGCCGTCTCCTCCTGCGCATACATCGGCTGCCAGGGCTGGAACTATGAAGACTGGCTGGCCGGCGCGGCCTCGGACGAGACGGTCTTCTATCCGCGCGGCACGCGCCCCGCCCGGATGCTCGACCTCTACACGCGCGCGTTCTCAACCGTCGAAATCGACTCTACCTTTTACGCCGTTCCCTCCGCCGCCACCGTGGACGGCTGGCACAAACGCACTCCCTCGCGCTTCACCTTCGCGCTCAAACTCCCACAGCAGATCACGCACGAGTTCGGCCTGCGCAAGGGCGCGAGCGACATCCTCGCGGAGTTCTGCGACCACGCGCGGCTGCTGCACGACAAACTCGCCGCCGTCCTCATCCAACTTCCCCCGCAGTTTGAAGCCACGCCCGAAAATCGGCGCGCCCTCGAAACGTTCCTCCCACGCCTGCCCCGCGACATGGCCTTCACCGTCGAGTTTCGCCACGCGAGTTGGATCACGGAGGAGACGCACGGCCTGCTCGCCGCGCACCGCGTTCCCGTCACCCTTGTCGAAGGCCAGTGGATCGCGCGTCGCGCTCTCTTCCGCACCGTCGAGGGGATGCAGGCGGACTTCGCCTACATACGCTTCATGGGCGCGCGCGACCTGACGCGCTTCGACCGCGTGCAACGACCGCAGGACGCCAATCTCAAACTCTGGCGCGAAGCCATCACACGGCTCTGCGCACGCGTCCCACGCGTCCTCGCCTACTTCAGCAACTACTACGAAGGCCACGCCCCCGCTTCCGCCAACAAACTCAAACAACTGCTCGGCCAGCACACCACTTCGCCCGCCGATCTCGAAAACCAGCCGTCTTTATTTTAACTTGAGTTCGATTTAAGCAGATGCCGTGTTCCTGAAGCCCCGGCAGGGGCGTAATAGTTGTAGCCCACGGCGCGCTTCCGTGGGTTCAGGACAGGTAACATAGCGAAGCCCCTGTTAAGGGGCGAAAGAGACTCAACGTCGAACTTCTTTCGCCCCTTAACAGGGGCTTCTCTAGTCATGTGGCGGCTTATCCCCACGGCTCACGCCGTGGGCTACTGTCTGTCGCCCCTGACGGGGCTACACGCCGCAAACGCTGTTCCAGTTTATATCGAACTCACGTTATTTTAAGCGTCTCGACCCGACGGAACTTTCCCGCCGATGGAACTTTCCCGCCTGGTCAAGCCGCTTCATTATTTCGGTGAACTTCTCCATGTCGGCGCGCGTCGCTTCCATGCGGCGACGGCTTTCGAGGTAGGCAGCCCAGTTGGGCGTCTGCGTGAGTGCGCGCGTGGTGTCCTCGTCGATGACCTGCGCCATGAGCGCAACGAGGTCGCTCAAGACCGTCGTGTGTTCGAGGAGCGTTTGAATGATCGAATAGGCGAGGCGCGCCTGCGCGAAATCGAGATCGCGCGGCATCGCGGCGGCGGCGTCCGTGTCTGCGTCCGTGTCTGCTGGTGCGGCGGCTGGTGAACCGGCGTCCTCCGGCGTCTTCTCGCTCATGTCTATGTCGCCTCCTCCCCGTCGCCGGATGCGTCACCGATTACCGCGGCCGCCCCGCCGGCGTGGCTGCCGCCGCCCACGAACGGCAACGACGCGACGCGCGCGGCGCGTTGTACCGCTTCGCCCGCGACGACCGAGACCTGCGTGCCCGGCTGGAGGTAATCGTATTTGAGGACGGCGAGGGCGATGCGGCGTCCGAGCCGTGGCGAGAAGACCGTGGAGGTGACGCGCCCGATCTCTCTGCCCTCCGTCGTCCTGACTTTCGCGTCCGCGCCGGGGTCGCCTTCGTCTTCGAGGACGAGACCGGCGAGCCGCTTGGCGACGTGGCCGCGCCAGTGTATGCGCGCGATGATCTCCTGGCCGATGTAACAGCCTTTCGTGTAGCTAATCGCTTCGTCCTCGCGCACCGCCTCCGTCACGACGTTCGTTTCATCCACGTCCACGCCGTAGCGCGGCACACCCGCCTCGACGCGCAATACTTCAAACGCTTCCGAACCGACGGGGCGCGCGCCACTCTCTATCAACGCCTCCCACAACCGCGACGCCGCGTCGCCAGCCGGGCAGATGAGGTCGAAACCAAAATCGCCGGTGTGCGGCTCGCAGAGGATAATGACCGCTTGAGTTCCAGGCCATGTGACGACCATCGCCTGCCCCGGACTCATTTGCACGTGCGAACCGTCGCCCATGCGTTCGATAATGTCGTGCGCGTTGCTGCCCTGTAGTGAAAGCTGAATTGTCTCCGCCGTCACGTCTTTGACGTGAAAATCTCCGGCGAGCGTGAAGCGTTCGAGCGTCTTGAAAACTTTCTGGTGCGTGGCGGGTTCGGTATCGATGAGAAACCTGATTTCATCGCCCGGTCGCGCGACGCGCACGGCGGCGAGCAGGCGTCCCTGCACGTTGGGGAAGGCGGCGTGCATCCACGCGCGCGGCGCGAGCGTTTTCAAGTCGTTCGTGATGAGGCCGTTCAGGAATTGCACCGCCTCCGCGCCGCTCACCTCGATGCGCCCTCGCGCCGAGAGATCGACGAGACCGGCGGCCGCGACGCCGCGCACCGCTTCGTATTCGGCGCGCGCGTCGCCGTAATTCGCGGGGCACAGGTAGCCGTCGCGCTCCGTGAAAGTCGCGCCGTTGCGGCGGTGCGTTTCGGCGAGCGGCAGGTATCTCATCGCCGTCTGTTCGGTCGTCTCGTTCATGCTTCTCCCGCGGCCTCTCGCGGCAAATCTCTAGTGCGTGTGCCGTCTGCGCGCGCCGCTTCCGCGCTCCGCCCCGGCGCGCGGCGTCTCCGCGCTCTGCCGGATGGCGCGCGCGACGGCGGCGTAGTCTCGCAGTTGCGCGTCCTCGCGCCGGTGCGAGGCGAGCACCTGCGGACTCGGATGATAAAGCGGCACGAGCAGACGCCCGTTCCAGACGCACACGCTACCGGCCGAATCTTTGAGTGTGAATTGATGATACTCAATGCGACTGAGGGCGGCAAGCGCGACCGCTCCGAGCGTGACGACGACGCTCGGCGCGACGAGTTCGATCTGCCGTTGCAGAAAAGCGGCGCAGTTCAGCGACTCTTTCGTGCTCGGCCTGCGGTTCGCGCCCGACTCTTTGCGCGGGTTGCAGAGCACCGAGTTGGTGATGAAGATGTCTGCGCGCGCGAGTTTGATCGAGGCGATGTAACGCCCGAAGTTATGCCCCGACTGGTCGCCGGAAAAGGGCACGCGCGTGCGGTCGCCGCCCTGCCTTCCGGGCGCTTCGCCGATGAACATCACACGCGCCGCGGGGCTGCCGTTGCGCTCGCTCAAGACGGCCGTCCGCCCGCACATCGCCTCGCAGCGGCGGCACGCGGCCGCCTCGGCGGCGAGCGCGTCGAAGAGCGCGTGCTTTTCTTCGGTCGAGTTCATCGAAGGAAGTTAGTATGAACGATGAAGTAGGAAGGATGAACGATGAACTGAAAGCAACTTGTCTTTACTTCCGCGTTCATCGTTCATCGTTCATCCTTCTATCTGGTGACGTTGATGTCGCGGGAGGTGGAATTGTAGCCGCCGTTTTCGACGACGTTGCCGTCGCGGTCTACGAGTTCGACTTTGACGGTGTGTTTTCCCGGCGTCCAGCCCGTCAGCCAGATCGGTTCCCACTTGTCTATGAATTTCGGCTCGCCGCCGCCGATTGTGTAGCGCACGCGATACTCGCCTCCGTCGCCCTGCAGTTTGGCGTTCGTGAGCCAGAAATCGATCATGATGGCATCTGCGTCCGCGCCCTTGTAGTCGCCTTTCGGCCGGCTGTAGGTGAGGAGCGGCTTCGCGCGGTCGATCTCCCCGGCCTGGCTCGACGCCATCTCCTTGCCCTCGCGCGTCGGCGTGGCGGCGGCATTCGCGTTCGCGGCGTTGGCATTGCCGGCATTCGCATTGGCGTTCCGGTTGTCGGCCATCGTCTGCCCGGTCGCGGTGGTCGTCGGTTTCGAGGCATCGCCGCCGCCGCGGACGGTGAAGGTGATCATCTGGAACGAGCCTTCGTTCTTGTAGCTCTCGTGCCACGGGCGCGAGGCGAAGACGCGCAGGGTGTGCTTGCCTTCCGTCACGTTGCGCAGTTCAAACGGCTCGTCGAGATTGTAGTAAGCCTCGTAGGGCTGGTTGTCGAGGATGACGTGGATGTGATTGCCCATGCTCGTGGCGGGGTCTTTGCCGGGCTTGTAGCCTTTGAGTTCGCCGGCGAGCGCGAGCTTGACGTTGACGGTCGAACCCGTGACGGTCGCGCCGTCGCGCGGCTCGACGAATCGCAGCGCGGGCGCGGCCGCATCCTGTTCGCCGCGCGCCTGCATCTGATCCTTGATCTTCTGCGGGCGTTCCGCGACCGTCAGGTTCGGCGGCGAGGGCGATGAGGCCGGGGGCGGCGTGACGCTCGTCGTCGCCGTCGCGCCTGTGTTCGTGTTGTCGGCGGCCGTGCAGGCGGACGAGACGACGAGGGCGACCGCCGCGAGACTGTAGAGCGCGAAGGGCAAAAAGAGACGTGCGGGAAGTTTCATCTGACGTGCCTCCTGAGCTATTCGTGTGATTGCGTGTGCGAGTATAGAAAGAAAAGGGGAAAGGGGAAAGGGGAAAGGGGAAGGGGTAAGGGGGAAAGGGAAAGCAGGGAGGCGCGTTCATCGTGCGCCGCTCGCTTCGACCTTTCCCCTTTTACCCCTTCCCCTTTGCCCTTACAGGTTAGGCCGTCGTGGGGCGCGTGGAAGCGTCCGGGCTGAGGCGTCCTTCGACGGCCTCCCAGTCAATGTTCGAGAAGAAGGCTTCGATATATTTGGGGCGTTCGGCGGGCATGTAGTCGAGCAGGAAGGCGTGCTCCCACACGTCCATCACGAGCACGGGCGTGAAGCCGGAGACGTTGCCCGTCTCGTGCAGGGTGATCCAGTGGTTCGACAGGCGGCCGTTCGCGGGGTTCTGGTAACACATCGCCCAGCCGACCCCGCGCATCTTGCCGATGCCGACGAAATCGGCCTTCCAGATGTCGTAGCTGCCGAAGCTCTGTTCCGCCGCTCTCCTGAAGTTCGCGTCTCCGGCCGGGTCGCCAGTGCCCTGCCGGCGCATGTTGCCGAAGTAGTATTCGTGCAAGACCATGCCGTTATACTCGAAGCCGAGCCGCCGGGTCAGTTCCGAATAGGCGGGCATCTCGTCCTGATCGACTTTGCCGTCGGCCAGAAACTTCGCGATGCGCTCCGTCAAATTGTTCGTCTCTTTGACGTAGCCCTCATAGAGTTTGAAGTGCAACTCCAGCGTCTTGTCGGAGATGCCGTTCAGCCCGCTCAGGTTGAATTGCTTGGGCTGGTAAGAATTGTTCGAGATCATATGCTGTTCGCTCCTCTACTTCCTCAGTGCATGATTGCGTGGATTGTACGCCCCACAGTCTATACCCGCCGCGGCGCGCGTGTGTGGCGATTGCGTGAAGAGGATACGGAGAAACAGTGACGGGTGACAGGTGACGGGTGACAGGTGACAGGTGACAAGTTAAAAACCGAACAGTTTTAACTTGTCACCTGTCACCCGTCACTGTTCTAAAGCTACTTGCCGAAGATGACGTAATCGCCGTGCGACGTCGCCATGAAGAACAGCAGGGGGAGCGAGAGCCAGGCGTTGGTGCGCGAGGCGAGGAAGGCGCGGCGCGCGAGTTCGGGCGGCGCGGCCGGCCCCGTCCCGGCCGTGCCGGCGATGATGCGTTTCTGCGAAGGCCAGATGATGCCCCAGACGTTGAGCATCATGATGATGCCGAGCGCGCCGCCGATGCCGATGGAGTGTGTCTTGTTGCTGGCGTAGCTCGTGCCGCCCGGCGTGGTGAGAGCAGAGTTGAGATAGTAGACGATGATGATCGACATCACAATCACGAGCACGGCGACGACCGCCCCGAGCACCTTCCCGTCTTTCGTCAGGGCGGGCACGCGCGTGATGATGAAGAACTCGATGGCGAAGGTGACGGCGGCGATGATCAACCAGACGATGAGAATGAGCCACGTGTTGGCGTTTCCGCCGTCGGCGTTAGCGTTCACCACGTCGCCCTTGAGGATGTACATCGCGTAGTACATCAGGCCGACCAGGACGGTGATGATCGCGCCCCAGCGGAAATACCAGAGGGCGCGCGTCAGCAAGTCCGGGTTCACTTTCTTTTTCGTGTCGGCGTCGAGTCCTTTCTGGAAGGGGACGTTGACGAGGTTGAAAAAGTACAGCAGCCCGATCCAGGTGATGCCGGCGACGAAGTGCGACCAGCGCAGCAGGACGCGGACGATTGACTCCGCATCGGGGCCGTGGAAAATCTCTTGCAGCATCGCGAAACCGAAGGGGAGATGAACGGACGACTCGATCAGCATATGACCTCCGAAGTTTTCTCTTTGATGATGGTGCGGCTTCCGTGTGTTACGCGCGAGAGAGTAGCACCAAGCGTCGTGCGGCGGCAATTAAATACTAGAGGTCAGAGATCAGAGGCTAGAGGTTAGTGAAGACGGTTTTAGTTTTAACTGACCTCTGACCTCTGACCTCTGGCCTTTATTCTTCACTGGGTCTGGTTCCGGCCGCGAGTTCCGGCGTGGCCTGTCTGAGGACGCGCACTTTGAGATCGTCCTCGACGCGCACCTGGCAGGAGAGGCGTATGTTTTCGGCGAGTCCGGTCTCCAACGCCAGCCGCGCGCGCTCCGGTTCGCCGATCTCGCCGGGGTCGCCCGCCAGCACTTCGACGCGGCAGGTGGTGCATTTGGCGTTGCCGCCGCAGCGGTGCAGGATGTCGATTCCGGCGTCTTTGAGGACGAGGACGAGTTTGCGTCCCGCCTCTGCTTCAATGTCTTGTGTGCCGTTTGTGCTCTCGGCCTGGATTACGGGCATCTTCGGGTAAGCTCCTCTGATGAAGTTTTGGTTGATTGCTTCGGGCGGGCGAGAGTTTACACCAAAACGGAAAAGCGCGGTACGGGAACCTGCGGCGAGCGCGCCTGTCCGCCCACGTTTGAGAGGGCAGAACAGGCGCGCTCGCTGTAAGTTTCCGTACCGCGTCTTAAAGATGCGGCGCAGGCGCTCGAACTACGTTTAGGCCGTGAACGAAGACCCGCAGCCGCAGCCGCCGGTCGCGTTCGGGTTCTTGAAGGTGAAGCCCGAACCCATCACGCCGTTGACGTAATCGATTTCGACGCCGTTCAAATACTGCATGCTGAACATGTCCACGAAGAGACGCACGCCGTGCGCGTCCTGAATGTGGTCGCCCGGCTTCGACTCCTCTTCGATGTTCAGGCTGTACTGGAAACCGGAGCAGCCGCCCGGAACCACGCGCACGCGCAGGCCTGACGTTTCCGGCAAGCCCTCTTCGCTCGACATAAACTTCTTGATCTCGGTGGCCGCATTCTCCGTCACGTTGAGCGTCACGGTCGGCATCGTCGCAGTTGACATGTTTCTCTCTCCTTAAATTATGACCCGTTAATTCGGTATGCGAATGTTAACCGTCAGTTAGATGTCCGTAGTCAGTTGCCCGTTGTCAGTTGTTTCAGAGCAATGACGCCCTCAATATTACCCGTCTTGACCATCCGTCACAAGTAACGAACAACGACAACGAGCAACGGACTACTGACGTTTTTTAACGCGCCTGCGTCACCACCACTTTAAGCTCGGGCTTCATCGCCTCAATCGAGACTTGCCGCGCCACCTCTTCCGCCACGCGCCGGAAGGCTTCGGCCTGCGGCGAATCGGGGTGGCTGAGCACTACCGGCACGCCCGCGTCGCCGCCCTCGCGCACGTCCAGACCCATCGGGACTGCGCCGAGGAACGGCACGCCGTAGGCTTCCGCCAGTTTCCGGCCGCCGCCCTCGCCGAAAATATTGTATTGCTTCCCTGTGTCCGGCGCGACGAAGTAGCTCATGTTTTCCACGATGCCAAGCACGGGCACGGCCACCGTCTCGAACATGCGGAGAGCGCGCCGCACGTCGGCCACGGCCACCTCCTGCGGCGTCGTCACCAGAACAGCGCCCTGCACGGGGACGAGTTGCGCCAAGCTCAGTTGCACGTCGCCCGTGCCCGGCGGCATGTCAACTATCAAATAATCGAGTTCGCCCCAGAGCACGTCCTGTAAAAACTGGCGGACGAGGCCGTGCAGGATGGGGCCGCGAAAGATCATCGGCTCGTCGCCCGGCTTCAAAATCGCCATCGACATCATCGAGAGGCCGTGCGCTTTGACCGGCACGAGTTTGTTGCCCGCCACCTCCGGCTTCGAGTCGCTCACGCCGAGCATCAGGGGCGCGTTCGGCCCGTACACGTCGGCATCCATCAAGCCGACGCGCGCGCCGTCGCGCGCCAGCGCGACCGCGATGTTGACGGCCACCGTCGATTTGCCAACGCCGCCCTTGCCCGAAGAGACCGCGATGATGTTGCGCACGCCCGGCACCGTCACCTTCTCGCCGATGCCCCGGCCTTTCGGCACTTCCGCGTCCATCGTGACATGCACGCGCGTTACGCCCGCGAGCGCCGAGACGTGCTGCTCGGCCGCCGTCTGCATCTCTTCCTTCACCGGGCAGGCCGGCGTGGTCAGGACGATGCGGAAGGAAACCTCGCCGCCGTCGATGCGTAAATCCTTAATGAACCCGAGCGACACGATGTCTTTGTGCAGATCGGGATCGATGATGTTGCGCAGCGCGCCGAGCACGCTCTGTTCTGAAATTTGTGCCATAATTGCCATCGGTCAAATTATACGGGTATTCGCCGGATACTTACAATTGAACGGCATGATTGACGAACAGGAACGCAAAATAGTTCGCGCGGCTTGCCCGCACGATTGCCCCGACACGTGCGCGATGCTCGTCACGGTCGAGCGCGGCCGCGCCGTCCGGGTAGCGGGCGATCCCTCGCATCCCTTCACGCGCGGCACGCTCTGCACCAAGGTCGCCAACTACGAGCAGCGCACGCACAGCCCCGACCGCATACAGTGGCCGCTCCGGCGGCGGCGCACGGGCGCGAAAGGCGCGGGCGGCGAAACGCGCTTCGAGCGGATCGATTGGGACGAAGCGCTCGACGAGATCGCCGGGCGTTTCCGCGCGCTCGCCGCATCGGCCGAAGGCGCGGAGACGATCCTGCCCTACAGCTATTGCGGCACGATGGGCTTCGTCCAATCCGAATCGATGGACAGGCGTTTTTTCCACCGGCTCGGCGCATCCCTGCTCGACCGCACGATCTGCGCCTCCGCCGGTTCCGCCGGTTACGATGCGACCAACGGCGCGCGCCTCGGCACAGACCCCGAACGATTTCGCGACTCGCGCCTCATCCTGCTCTGGGGCACGAACACCATCACGAGCAACGTCCACCTCTGGCCGTTCATCCTCGAAGCGAAGCACAAGGGCGCGCGCGTCATCGGCATCGACCCGCGCCGCACGCGCACCGCTGACCAGTGCGACGAGCACATCGCGCTCCTGCCCGGCACCGACGCCGCGCTCGCGCTCGGCCTCATGCACGTCATCTTCGCCGAAGGACTGGAGGACGCGGACTATCTCGCACGGCACACCGTGGGCGCACCGGAGTTGAAAGCGAGCGCGCTTGAATATCCGCCCGCGCGTGTCGCGGAAATCTGCGGGCTGGAGACCGAACAGGTCGTGCGGCTCGCGCGCGAGTATGCGACGACGCGCCCCGCCGTCATCCGTCTCAACTACGGAGTGCAAAGGCACGCGGGCGGCGGCATGGCCGTGCGCACCATCGCGTGCCTGCCCGCCGTCACCGGCGCGTGGCGCGACCCGGCGGGCGGCGCGCTCCTCTCCACGAGCAGTTCCTTCCCCGTCAACCGCGCCGCGCTCGAACGTCCCGACCTGATTCCCCACCCCCGGCCGCGCACAATCAACATGTCGCAACTCGGCGACGCCCTGACCGCCTTGAGCGACCCGCCCGTCCGCGCGCTCTACGTCTACAACTCCAACCCGGCATCGGTCGCGCCCGAACAGGCGAAGGTGCTCGAAGGGTTAAGGCGTGATGATCTGTTCACGGTCGTACACGAGCAGTTTATGACCGACACCTGCGACTACGCGGACATCGTCCTGCCCGCCACCACGCAACTCGAACACTTCGATCTGCACAAGGCTTACGGCCACCTCTATCTCACCGTCAACGAACGCGCCATCGCGCCGCTCCACGAGTCGAAGCCGAACACGGAAGTGTTCCGCCTGCTCGCCGCGCGCCTTGGGTTCGAGGAAGAGTGCTTCAAAGATTCCGACGAAGAGATCGCGCGGCAAGCGATTGACGTCGGGCATCCCGCGCTCAAAGGGATCACGCTCGAAGCTTTGCGCGAGCGCGGCTGGATGCGTCTGAACGTGCCGGAGACTTACGCGCCCTTCGCCGCAGGAAGTTTCCCCACCCCTTCGGGCAAGTGCGAACTCGCCAATGCCCGGCTCGAACTACAGGGCTTGCCCGCCACGCCCGCCTTCATCCCGCCGCGCGAGTCGCGCGCGAGCGCGCCGGAACTGGCGCGTCGTTTCCCGCTCGCGCTCATCAGCCCTGCGGCGCACGCCTTTCTCAATTCGAGCTTCGCCAATCTCCCCAAGCACCTGCGACAGGAGAAGCGTCCCTTCGTGGAGATCAACCCGTCGGACGCCGCCGCGCGCCGCATCTCGGACGGCGACCGCGTGCGCGTCTCGAACGAACGCGGCGCGTGCGAACTCACGGCCGTCGTCACGACGCGCGCACGCCCCGGCGTCGTCGTCTCGCCTTCGGTCTGGTGGAACAAGCTCTCGCCGGGCAACACGAACATCAACCAGTTGACTTCGCAAACCCTGACCGACATGGGCGCGGGCGCAACCTTCTACGACGCGCTCGTCGAGATTGAACGCCTCGGTTGAGGCAAGGGCGCGCGCGCGTTTGCCTCGTCGAAGCGGCCGCATGGTCGCCGTTTAGTCGCCGTAGCTGGCGATCAGGATGCCGAGCACCGTCAAAACCGAGGCGACGCCAATCGCCGTGCCGAAGGCGATATTTCTGGCGGTCGAATGCCCGCGATTGCTGTCAACCCGCGCGACATCTCGATAGAGCACAACGCTCGGCGCGTCGGTCTTGCGATCCCGCACGACGAACTCGGAATCTTTCGCCTGTGCGATGTAGCCTTTCAGCTTCGTCCCGTCTTTGAGCCTGACCGTGACGCGAGCCTTTTCGCCGACGCCAAGCCGCGCGACTTTAACTTTCACCCGTTCCAATAACTGCGCCTCCGTCTCCGCCTGCGACTTCGCGGCGACAACGACGGGCAGCCCCGCGAACGATTGGAGCAACAGCGCGACCAGCGCGAACACCAAACATTTTCTCTTCATCCGGCTTCCCTCTTTCACCAGTTAGATTATCCAGACACATTAGTCGTAGCAACGCCGGTGCCGGAGAGAGACGCGGAAAGATGCTGTAAAAGCCGCACCGCGAACCGCGAAAGAAACTGTCAGGTAACGACCGCAACGCAGTAAATTTCAGACAGGTGGCGAAAGAAAAAGCGTCGGGCACGAAGGGCGGGGAATGAACAAAGAAACCGCTCAAGCGAGTTAAGCCTTCCCTTCATCCCGCGCCCTCGCGCCCCACGCCCTCATTTCCTCCCCTTCCGACTTGACAGAAACAGCGCGCCTCGCCGATACATACATAAAGGTTCTCCGGTGCTAATCGGGAGAACTTCACAGTTGGGGACAGGCTCTTCCGAAAGTTAATTTAAAAACCAATGCGACCTATAGCTCACACGGAAAAAGTATTGCGTCCGGCCGCCTTGAAGGCCGGCCGCGCGCCCGCCTGCGTCGCGGCGTTGACGCTCTGTTTCCTCTTTGCATCTTCCCAGGTTTGCGCGCAGACGCGACGCGCGACGCCCCGACGCGCGCCCGCACGCGCGCAAGTCGTTCCCGAAGAGACTCTACTGCGCATCGTGCGCGCCGAAGACGAGAGACGCTTTGACACGACCGATCTCGGCGCGCTGCTCTCGGACGCGAACGCGAGCGTGCGCGCGCGCGCCGCGCTCGGCGCGGGACGCATCGGCGACGCGCGCGCCGTCGCCCCGCTCGTCTCTCTGCTCCAGACCGACAGGGACGCCGGCGTGCGCGCGGCGGCCGCCTTCGCGCTCGGCGAGACGGAATCGGGCGCGGGCGCAGAAGCGTTGCTGAACGTCGTCGAGCGCAAGACCGCTACGAGCGTCGCGGAGACGACGGCCGTGCGCGCGCGCGCCGTGGAAGCTCTCGGCAAAATCGCGGCGGCCATGCCGAAGGCCGACGAGGCGCGCGCCAAAGAGATCGGCCGCGTCCTGCTGGTCGAACTCGAAGCGCGCGGCCGCATCGCCGCCAATCGCGAAGTGGCGCAGCTCGGATTGACGGCCGTGTTGCGCGCGCGTCCCGAAGGCGCGGGGCGCGTCGTCGCGCTCTTTCTCGATGCGCCGGACGCACGCCTGCGCGCCGACGCCGCCAACACGCTGACGCGTCTGCGCGCCAAAAACGCCAACGATCAATTGCGCCGCCTGCTCGCCTCGGACACGGACGCCGTGGTGCGCGCCAACGCCGCCCGCGCGCTCGGCGCGGCGGAAGACAAGGGCGCGTTCGATCTGCTCCTCGCGCACGCCGCCACCGACCGCGACGAGCGCGTGCGCATCAGCGCCATCCGCTCGCTCGGCGCGCTGCGCGACGCGCGCGCCGCCGAGCCGCTCGTCAAACGCGGCGAGGCGCTGCTGAATGTTTACCGCGCGGCGAAGACGGCGAACCCGTCGATGCGCCCCGCCGAGTTGAACGAACTGCTGGAACTCGTCACGGGACTCAGCCGCGTGCTCGCCAATACCGGGAACGAGCGCGGGCTCGTCTTCGTCCGCGCGCTGCGCGAGGCCGAAATGTGGAGCGCGCCCGAAGCCGAGGTCGCGTTCGCGCGCATCGCGCCCAATCAATATTTACGCGAGCGGCCGTTTCATCAACTCGCCTTCCGCGCGCCCGACAGTCGTGTGACGTGGCAGACTTACGCGGCCGTGGCGCAGGGTCTCGGCGAGATCGCCGCCGTGTCGAGCGAGAAGGCGGGCAACAGCGTGGTCTCCGTGCAGGCCGACGCGCAGTTAGCCCTGCGCACGATGCTCGCGGAAGCGACGACGCCTGCGCTCGCCCTGGCCGACGTGCTGACGGCCATCTCGGCTTTCAAACCGCCCGACGGCGCGCTCGTCATGCGCGCGCAACTGGCCGCGCCCGACGTGATCGTGCGCGCCACGGCGGCCGGCCAACTCGGCGAACTCGCGCCCGACCCGGAGACTACGACGGCGCTCGCCGCAGCCCTCCCGGCAGCACTCCGCGACGAGATGAACGACGCCGCGCTCGCCATCATCGACGCGCTCGCCAAACAGAAATCCGAGGCCGCGCTCGCCGCGATCAAAACCGCGCTCGACTCGCCCGACTACCTGTTGCGCCGCCGCGCCGCCGCCATCCTGCAATCAGCGCAGCCCGAGGCCGGGGCGGGCGCGGAAGACGGCCGCATCGAAACCGTCGCGACGCGCAACCGGATAGGTGATTACCGTCGCGCGCTCGCGCGCAGGGGGGCGCGCGTCGTCGCCACCATCAACACGGACAAGGGCGTAGTTCGCCTCGAACTCCTGCCCGACGCCGCGCCGCTCACCGTGGACAACTTCGTCGAACTCGCGCGTCGCGGCTACTTCAACCGCCTCGCGTTCCACCGCGTCGTGCCGAACTTCGTCATCCAGGGCGGCGACCCGCGCGGCGACGGCAACGGCGGCCCCGGCTACCAGATTCGCTGCGAGATCAACGAAGTGCCGTATACGCGCGGCGCGGTCGGCATGGCGCTCTCCGGCGAAGACACGGGCGGCTCGCAGTGGTTCATCACGCATTCGCCGCAGCCGCATCTCGACGGCGGCTACACCGTCTTCGCGCGCGTCGTCGAAGGCATGGAGGTCGTTGACCGCATCACGCGCGGCGACCGCATCCTCGCCGTCAACGTCGCGGAGACGCGGGGCAAGTGAGTTGCGCGAAGCGAACCGTCCTTCGACGCGCGTCGAAGGACGGTTCGCGCGCCGGAGCGAAAAACCCGTACCTTTTCACCTAACGAATTTCACCTGAACGAATGAGGCAATTCATCAAGCAGGCGACGCGCATCAGGTTCGGCTTCCTCCTGGCGGCGTTGCTGTGCCTCGCCGCATCCGTCGCGCCCGCGCAGGAGGTCGCGCCGCGCGCCGCGCACGGCGCTCCGGCGTCGCCGCGCACCGCGCAGGAGAAACCGGCGCACGAGAAATTGGCGCAGGAAAAGTTGGCCGCGACGCCGACGTTCTACCAAATCAATTTCACGCTCGACTTCGACGCGCGCACCTTCACGGCGACCGAGCGCGTGCGCTGGGTGAACCGCGACACGCGCCCCGCCTCCGCCGTCTATTTTCACCTCTACGCGAATTTGCGCAGCCCGAGCCACGCCGTCAACGGCGGCGACGCGCCGCGCGCCGCGCCCGCCGCCGGCGACAAGGAGACGTCCGCCGTCGCCACGGATGAACCGCGCATCGAGATCAAGAGCGTGCGCCACGCGGCCACGCAAAGCCCGCTCATCTATGCGCTCGACGAACAGGCGACGCTCCTGCGCGTCAACCTGCGCGAGCCGGTCGCGGCCGGCGCGACGACCGACATCGAGATCGCGTTCGCGGGCGCAGTTCCCGAAATCGACCCTGACGAGACGAGCCTTCCCTCTCACGTCATCCAGCAACTCGGCGCGGCCCTGCGCGACACGCGCGAGACGCGCCGCGCCCGCGACACCAATTTCCGCGCGCGCGGCGTGATGGTGCTCGGCGCGGCCTATCCGGTGCTGGCCGTGCGCGACGGCGACGTGTGGCAGCGCGAGGTGCGCCCCACCGTCGGCGACCCGCTGCACACGGAGGTCGCCGACTACGAAGTGACGATTGACGCGCCCACGGATGTCGCCCTCTACACCTCCGCCGAACCCGCCACGACGACGAGCAACACCATCACGAACACCGCTAACACAGGCGCGGGCGTGAACGCCGCGAACGCGGGCGCGGCTACAAACACCGTGAACGCCGCGAGCCGCAACGCGCGCACCTTCGCCGGGAAGAATTTGCGCAACTTCGCCATCCTCGCAGGGCGCGGGCTGCATTCGGCCGAACGAATTGTGGGCGCGATGCGCGTGCGCTCCGTCTGGACGACGGAGCACGAGAAGATCGGGCGGCGCGTGCTCGATACGGCGGCCGAGGCCGTGCGCGTCTTCACGGCGCGCTACGGCGCGCTGCCCGTGCCGAGCGTGACGGTGGCGGAAGCGCCGCTCGTCGCCGGACTCGGCAGCGCGGAGTTCGCCAACCTGAGCATCATCGCCAGCGCCTTCTACCTCGACTTCGATTCGGCCGCCGTGCGCAACCTGCCCGAACTCGTGCGCGAACAGCGCGCCTCGGTCGAAGACAGCCTGGAGTTCGCCACCGCGCACATGCTCGCGCACCAGTGGTGGGGGATGCTCGTCGGCAACTCGCCGGAGCGCACGCCCGTGCTCGACGAAGCACTCGCACACTGGTCTGCGCTCGTCTACTACCGCGAGACGCACGGCGCGGCGCGCGCACAGGCCGCGCGCGACGATCAATTGCGCGGCGTCTATGAAATCTATCGCACCTTCGGCGGCGAAGACATGCCCGCCCTGCGCCCCGCGCGCGACTACCGCAACTCGTTCCAGTATGCGGCCATCGTCTCGGCCAAAGGCGCGCTCATGTACGACGCGCTCGTCAAACTGCTCGGCGAGGAGCGCGTCTTCACGGCACTGCGCCGCTACGCCGAGGCCAACCGTTACGAGATCGCCGAACTCGACGATTTGCGCGGCGCGTTCGCCGCCGAAGCGCCCGTCGCCGAGCGTCGCGCCGTCACGCGCACCTTCGACCGGTGGCTCTCCGAGCGTCGCGGCGACGAAGACGTGGCGCCGCCCAACCCGCAACTCGCCGCCGCCCTCGGCCTCACGCTCGAACCGGCGGGCGCAAACAACCGCAACGCCTTCTCGCGTCTCGGCCGCTTCTTCTGGCGACAGATGACCAGGATTCGTTGAGTGGTTGAGTGGTTGAGCTATTGAGTTGTCGACTTTGAAAGGGAGCGCGGGGAGAAAGGGGACGCGCAAACAGAGGGGAGGAGATATCACCCTCGCCTCGTGGTTAAAACCTCATCCCGGCGCGCGATTGTCTCAGGCACAAAAACAGGGCGGGTGCAACCGTTTATTGCACCCGCCCTGTTTTTGTGCCTGAGACAAAGTTACCTAGTCTCAAGATGATCTGTTTGAATAATGGGATAATGAGACTCTGAAAAATATCCCCTTGGCCGACGAGGTTAGCTCTAAGGCGAACATACTCTGCGGGCGAGATGTCACCGGCCTCAAGAGCCTCCGTAAGTTCAACGGTGTAAGGCACTCGTCTGTGTTTGGTGTCTATGACTCCTATTTCGTCAAGCTCCATTCACATCCTCCTTTCTAACTTGCAATATTCTCCCGAGCAGTTGGCTGGCGACGATGGTGATCTCCAAGTCCTCAGGCTCCAAACTATTATTACGACTCTTCGCGACCAACAAGATGTTACCGACGCTCCCATCCGGGGCGAGCACGGGACAGGCTATGAATGAGCCGAAGTTGATCCAGGACAAATCATCCTTAGTAAGCCCGAGTTCTTTGATGCCGTCGAAGTACCGGCCATCATACGCCAAGCATTGAGATGCGTCACGCGAGAACAAGGTCTCTTTTTTTTCATAGACCCAACCGCAAACACTGATAAACTCATAGCGATCAGGGAAATTGAGGTAGCGTTGTCGCCAACCCTCAGGGTTCAGACCTTTCGCCATCTTGAGCAACCTGTTGAATCCGCTCTGATCCAAAAATTTGGGAAAATGGTTGGTCTGCATCCAACTAAATGCTTCCCTCACCTTTTCCGGCGCATCCTCCGGGTACAACACATTATTCAAACGAAATGAACGCGCGGCCGGTTCCGGTGTAAAGAACATGACAGTGATTTGGTCTCTGCCGGGAAAGAACAACGTAAAACGGCGCAGCGTCCTGTCCGGCAGACTCAGGCGGATGGCGTTGCGCAGCCCCTTCAAGATGATCGTGACGGCCTCTGCATTCCTCTCATCGGCCAGTTTGGTCTTGTCGCGCAACGCTGCCTCGACTCTGATGATAATGTCTTTCATCAAACCGAGGCGCGCCTGCGTGTAGCGCAGTGCGTGGAATTTCCAGATCGAATACACGCCGAGCGTCAGCGCCGCCGCCCCCAGAGCCAGAAAGCCAGCCTTAATCCGGAACAGCCACATTGCTATGGCCTGCGGGTTGGAATACTTATTAACGTCCGTGATCTCGTCCAGTCGCGCGAAAGTAAAGACCGAATAAAAGAATGATGCGAGGACGAAGAGACCGGAGCAAAGTATCAGGGCGCGAATCAAGGACAGAGTGGTCGAGTGCAACGCCCTGTACTCAAGGATAGTGATGAGCGTAAACGTGATAAAGCCGGCCACCCCCGTCGCCTTATCGAGTGGGGCGCCTAAATAGGTCGCCAGCGCCACCCCTCCTACCGCCAAGATGACGATGATCAACCGCTGGCCGAGCAGCGACGGAATAGCCGGTGCCAGTTGTCGGATGCGGTAGAGTCTAGCCGTCCTGAGACGTTGCTGCTCGGCCAGAATCTCATCGCGCACGGCATCCGTCAGCAGGCCGTCGCCGACCAGAATTTCCCCGACGCGCATCCTCTCCTGATTCAGTTTGCGTTGACGTTGATGTTCCAATGCATACCTGCGCGCTTCGACCTTAATCTTTCCTGTGCGTACGCCGATGTTTAAGAACTTGTCGCTCTGCATCATGAGGATGGATCATCTCCGCAAGGTGGAAACTTCATTCTGATAACAGTGTGAACAGAAAAGCTTCGTTAAGGTTGAGGGAAAGGAATACTTTTTACTACAAGGAAAGGGTCGTATGGTGAATAGTATGGGGAATAGAGGCCGACCCACTTTGCCAGACCTGATAAACGCGGAAACAATATTATTGAGAGATAAAAAAGTCAATTCATAGATGGGTTTTCCCGATCTGCGACTTTTGAGTTAATGTCCTAAACTAAGAGCTTAAGTAAAGCGTTCGCGTCAGAGAGTTCGTGCTGCATCCGTTGTTAGCACTCCATCCACCCTTCGCACAGGAACACGAAGTTGTTCATCGCCTCGGCCGCTTCTTCTGGCGACAGATGACGCGCATACGTTAGCTCGTGCCGGCCGTCCCTCACATCAACCCTTCAACTTTCCGGCGCGCGCCGCTCGCCTGCGTAAAAGCAGGTCGCCGTCGTCGCCCGATTTCCCTCACGTCATCGCTTTACGCCGTTTATCCGTACTACTATGTGAGGCGGCGCACGCATCTGAAGTAGCGTGCGTCGTCGCCGCCACGCACCGGCCGCGCGCGGCGGGAACGCGGCGGGCTTGCGGATTCGTTGAAGCAACGGGAGGACTCGCGTTGAGAGAATTGAAACAGACCGGCGACGAGCGCGCGGAAGCGCAAACATTGACGCCCAAAAGGCAACACTCTCAAGTTGAGATCGAGCAGAGCCTCGAACAGTTGAGCCGTTGGATGGACGGGCTGTTTCGCATCCCCGGCACGGGCTGGCGTTTCGGCCTGGACGCCATCGTCGGCCTCATTCCCGGCGTCGGCGATACCGTCTCGACGCTCGCCGGTTTCTACGTGCTCGCGGCGGGCGTGCGCTACCGCGTCTCGAAGGTGACGCTCCTGCGCATGGGAGTCAACATCGGCGTGGACTATCTCTTCGGCGCGATCCCCGTCGTCGGCGATCTCTTCGACGCGGCGTGGAAATCGAACCAGCGCAACATCGAACTGCTGCGCCGCCGCGCGACCGTCTCGGCCGCGGACGCGCACTCCGGCCGGACGAGCGACTGGCTTTTTGTCGGCCTCGTCATGCTCGCGCTGCTCGCGCTGCTCGTCGGCTCGCTCGTCACCCTGGCGTTCCTCCTGAAATTCATCTACGGCCAGCTTTCGGCTCTCTTCTAAACAACATCGGGCGCGAAACTACAGGAAGGCGGGCGATACACTTGCAAGTGTATCGCCCGCCTTCCCGTCGCGCATCGTCTCGCGCGCCTCGTCGCACATCGCTTCGCGCGCTTTGCTGCACTTCGCCGCGCATCGTTTCGCGCGCTTCGTCGCGCGACCCGGTCAGTTGGTGGCCGCGCCGCCCGCCTCCCCCGCAAACAATTTTTCGAGCGCCGCCCCGATTGTGTCGAGTCCCTGCTCGCCCGACGCGAAATTGAACAGCCTGCCCCCGGCGTCGTAGAGGTAATAGGCGGGCGCGTCTTGCTCCCCTAGCTGAAACGCCGCGCGCAGTTTGTGTTCGTTGTCCACGGCGCACGGCTCGGTCATCTTGCGAAGCGTGATGCAATCGCGCACCTTCTCCGCGTCCCGGTCGGCCTCGCTTTGCGGCACGTGGACGGCGATCACGCGCAGTTCCGCGTACTTCTCGCGCCAGGCGGTCAGGCGCTTCAGGTCGTCTTCGCAGGTGTCGCAACTGACAGACCAGAAGTGTACGAGCGTCGGGTGTCCCTGCGCCTCGGCCGCGGCGCGCGCGCCCGTCGCGTTGAACCACTCGGTCGCCCCTTCCAGCGAAGGCATCTCCATCCCCGTCACCGGCATAAGATTCTCCTCAAAGTGTATGACGAATGGCGAATAGCGAGGGGAATCCCCGTCTCCGTCGGTTCGCCGTTTACTATTTCACGATTCGCTACTTTGTAGCGCAGGACGCCTTCGGGGTCAATCACGGAAGCCATGCGCCGCCGGGCGCGGACTCACAGCTTCGGGTGGCGCGCGACGAACTCGACGAGCGCACCGGCGTATGTGGGGAAGGGCGGGCACGCGACGCCGTGCGGCGCGAGCAACTGGCCGGCGCGCGTCGTATCGTAAGTTTGTTCGAGAAAGAAATAGGGCACGCCGACGTGCGGCAGTTTCGTCAGCTTCTCCGAGAGCGGCAACCGCAGCGTCGCGCGCACGAGCGACTTCGGCAGCCGGATGCGCGAGCCGCGCGCGACGAGCGCGTGCGAGATGGTCTCGAAGAGTTCACCCGTGGTGAGCGGACGCGGGTCGGCCAGTTGCACCGTCTGTCCCACGGCGCGCTCGTCGCGGGCTAAGGCCGCCATCGCCGCGACCACGAAGTCGACCGGCACGACGTTCAGGCGCACGTCCGCGTTGCCGATGTTGACGAGCGACAACAACTGAGGCCACATGCGCAGGTACTTGATGAGGTAATAGACGCCGTCGTATTTCGCCGTCTCGCCCGTCCGCGAATCTCCGCACACGACCGCCGGACGATGAATCGTCACCGGCAACTCCAATTTCAAACGCTCGACTTCCAACTCGGCGAGATACTTCGTCTCCTCATAAAAATTACGGAAGCCCGAAGCGTGTTCCAACTCGTCCTCGCGAATCAGGCCCGTGCGCAAGCCCGCCACGTAACAGGTCGAAACATAGTGATAGCGCGTGAGGCGCGGGCACGCGCGCGCAAACTCGTTGACGTAGCGCGTGCCCTCCACGTTGACGCGCATCGCGATGTCGCGCCGCACACCCAAATCATAGACGGCCGCGAGGTGAAAGAGCACGGTCGTCTCCGCCCGCGCGCGTTCAAACTCCACCTCGCCCATCCCCAGATGCGCCCGCGTGATGTCGCCCTCGATCATTTGAAAACGCTCCGCGCCCGCGCCCGTCTCTTCGGCGAGACGCGCTATCTCCGCGCGCGCGCGCGCGACGAAGGCCGGCTGCACCAGCAGCAAAAACCGCGCGCCGTCGCGCGCCAGTTCCTCGATCAAACGCGCGGCGATGAAGCCCGGAAAACCCGTCAGGAAAATCGTTTCTTGAGACAACATAACAAGCGTTCACCACCGAGGGAACGATGAAGTATGAATGCGGAACGATGAATGAAAGCAGGAGATAGGAAACAGGAGACGGGAGTCGGGAGAAAGACCGCCCCGTTTTTTATTCTGTTTCCCGTCTTCTGTTTCCCGTCTTCCGTTCATCTGTTCCCTGTCTTCCGTTCATCGTTCCGCGTTCATACTTCAACGTTTTTTCTCTCAACCCCGCGCGAGTTCGACCAGAGTGCGCACGCCCGTGCCGGTCGCTCCGGCGGGCGCGTGCGGCAGGGCTTCTTCGTGCCATGAAGTGGCGGCGATGTCGAGATGCACCCACGGCGTGTCGGCGGCAAACTTGCTGAGGAGCAGGGCGGCGGCAGTGGCATCGGGGCGACCGCCGTAGTTCTTGAAGTCGGCGATGGGACTCTCGATCTTCTTCTTGTAGTCGTCGCCGACGGGCATCCGCCAGGCGGGTTCGCCGGCGCGCGCGGCCGATTCGAACACGCGCGCCGCCCATTCGTCGTTGTTCGAGAAGAGGCCGGTGCGGTGGTCGCCGAGGGCAACGATGATCGAGCCGGTCAGGGTGGCGAGGTCGACGATGCGCGACGCGCCGAGCGAGCGCGCGTAGGCGATGCCGTCCACGAGCACGAGGCGGCCTTCGGCGTCCGTGTCCACGACTTCGATGGTGTGGCCGGCAAGCGTGCGCACGATGTCGCCGGGTTTGAGAGCGCGCCCTGAAGGCATGTTTTCCGCCGTGGGCACGATGGCGACGATGCGCCGTTTCAACTTCAACTCCGCGACGGCGCGCAACGCTCCGAGCGCGGCCGCGCCGCCCGCCATGTCCGACTTCATCTCCTCCATCCCTAGCGCGGGTTTGATCGAGATGCCGCCCGTGTCGAACGTGATGCCCTTGCCGACGAACGCCCACAATTCGTCTTCCGCCCTCGCGCCCTCCGGCTCGTAGCGCACGACGATGAGCGCGGGCGGCTCGTCCGACCCTTGCCCGACGCCCCACAGGCCGCCCATGCCGCGCGCGCGCACCTCCGAGGCTTCGAGCGTCTCGACCGACAGGCCGAACTCCCCGGCCATCAGCGCGGCGCGGCGCGCAAATTCTCGCGGCGGCAAACTCGCGCCCGGCTCGTCCGCCAGCGAGCGCGCCCAGTTGGCCGCCCCGGCCACGATGCGCGCGCGCTCCAGAGCGGCGCGCAGGTGTTCGTCCGCAGGAGCGGCGGCGGCGATGTCGAAGCGTTCGAGCGCGGACTCTTCTTCCGGGTCACGCGCTTGATAAAAGTCGTTCTCGTAGAAACCGAGGTGCGCGCCCTCGGCCGCAACGCGCGCGAGTTCGGTAAGGTTGCTCTCCGCGACATCGGGCAGCACGAACCGCAGATGTTTGACGCGCGCCTCGCGCGCACGCCGCACGGCCACGCCGGCCGCGCGCCGCAGCGTGTTCACATCAAAATCCGCGTGGCTGCCGAGACCGACGAGCAGCACGCGCCGCGCCCCTCGCGCCGTCGCAGCGTCTTGAGCGTGGACGACAAGCGTCTCATCCGCTTCTCCGCTGAACTCCCCCGCGCGCAATAAATCCTCAACCGTGCGTCGCGCGCCGGCGTCGTCAACTGAATCGGCGGCAACGGAGAGGCGCGGCTCGTCCGTGTAGACGCAAAAGGTCGTGGCATCGGCGGCCGCGCCTTGCGCGTCGTCGGCCGCGAGTTTAACTTCGAGAATCTTCGCTGGTGGCATCGAATGATCGTTCCGGGACAATGGCGACGGACGTTTGACTGCGCTGCGGGTGAACTTTCCAGATTATCACGGCACGGCGCGCGTAAAATTATCGTGTGTGGCGCGGCTCGTGTGCGGCGAGTATAATTCAGACGCTTCGGCGCAACCTAACTGCTCCTTCGCCGCGCGCGGCAGGCGTGTTGATGCCGCTTGCGCGAGCGAAGTTTTAAGCGACCGATTTCAGTTAACTTTCGAGGAGAGTGATCAACTTACTTATGCCAACGCCCCGTTCAACGTCCCTCCTGCGGCGGCCGCGCCGCGCCGCGCTGGCGCTCGCGCTCGCCTTCATCGCCGCCGCTTCAACCTTCGCCCAGACCGGCACGCCCACCGCCGCGCCAACCGGCATGCCGAACGCCGCGCAAAACAGCGGAGCGCAGGCGGGTGAGATTGTCCGCGTGACGCTCCTGCAAGTCAACGACGTGTACCAAATTTCGCCCGTGGATCGCGGCCGGCGCGGCGGCCTCGCGCGCCTCGCCACGCTCAGGAAAATTGTGTTGGAGGAATCGCCGCACACGCTCTATCTGCTCGCGGGCGACACGCTCGGCCCCTCGGTCGCCTCGAACATCTTCAAAGGCCGACAGATGATCGCCGCCTGGAACGCCACCGGCCTCGACTACGCCGTGCTCGGCAATCACGAGTTCGACTTCGGCGACGCCGTGTTGCGCGAGCGCATGCGCGAATCGAAATTCACCTGGCTCGGCTCGAACGTCTTCGACCGCAAGACCGGCAAACTCTTCGGCGACATGCCGCCCTTCGTCGTGCGCGAGTTCGGCGGCGTTAAAGTCGGCCTCTTCGGCCTGCTCACGACGGACACGAAGCAGTCGTCTTCGCCCGGCGCGGACGTGGAGTTTCGCGACCCGTGCCGGACGGCGCAGGAGATGACGAAGCAACTGCGTGCGCGCGGCGCGCGCGCCATCGTCGCCATCACGCACCTGACCATCGAGCACGACAAGCAACTCGCGCGCTGCGCCCCCGGCATCGACGTGATCATCGGCGGCCACGAACACTCCGTGCTGCAATCGCTCTCCGGGCGCACGCCGATCTTCAAGATGGGTTCCGACGGGCGCAACCTCGGCCGCATCGATCTCAACATCCACAGGCGCGACGGCACGGTGGACAGCATCGACTGGGAGATCATCCCCGTGACGGAGGGCGTGGAGGAAGAACCGCTATCGGCGGCCATCATCGCCGAATACGAAAAGAAACTGTCGGCGGAACTCGATCTGCCCGTCGGCCGCACCACGGTCGAACTCGATGCGCGGCAGGAGACGAACCGCTCGCGCGAAACGAACCTCGGCTCCTTCATCGCGGATGCTTACCGCAAGTACGCGCGCGCGGACGTGGCGATACTGAACGGCGGTTCCATTCGCTCGAACACCACCTACGGCCCCGGCGCGCTCACGAAACGCGACGTGCTCTCCATACTGCCTTTCGAGAACCCGATTGTGAAGATCGAGGTGACGGGCGCAACACTGCGCGCCGCGCTCGAACACGGCGTCAGCCGCGTCCGCGAGGAAAAGGAGGCGGGCTTGTTTCCGCAGGTGTCGGGTCTGCGCTTCACCTACAACGGGCGGCTCGCGCCCGGCGCGCGCGTGACGAGCGTCTTGGTCGGCGACGCGCCGCTTGACCCCGCTAAGACCTACACGCTCGCCGTCAACACCTACGTGCTCGGCGGCGGCGACGGCTACACGATGTTCAAGGACGCACACCTGCTGCTCAAGCCCGAAGAGGCGCAGGTTGAACCCGCCATGCTCATGAACATCATCACCGCCGCCGGCGAAATCTCCCCCGTCGTCGACGGGCGCATCGAGCGGAAAGACCAATGAAGTAACAGGTGACGGGTGACAGGTGACAAGATGAAGACAAATCTTTTGCTTTAACCTGTCACCTGTCACCTGTCACCTGTCACGGCTTTATCATGTTTGAAGAAGAGGACAATTCCGGCGCGGCGCGGCGCGAGGCCGTGGAGTTGTTCCGGCGCGCGTATGAGGCGCAGCAGGCGGCCGCTTACGACGAGGCCATCGAGCTGTACCGCCGCTCAATCGCCACTTACCCGACGGCCGAGGCGCACACCTTTCTCGGCTGGGTCTACAGTTTCGAGCAACGCTACGACGAGGCGATTGACGCTTGCCTCGCGGCCATCCGCCTCGACCCCACCTTCGGCAACCCCTACAACGACATCGGCAGCTATCTCATCGCCAAAGGCGATCTCTACAACTGCGTGCGCTGGTTTGAACGCGCCCTCGAAGCGACGCGTTATGAGTCTTACGCTTTCCCGCACTTCAATCTGGGACGCGTCTACGAGCAGCGCGGCCACCTGCTGCGCGCCGCACGCCACTACGGCCTCGCCCTCCGCCAGGCGCCCGACTTCGCGCAGGCCACCAAAGCCCTGCGCCGCCTGCAAGCGCGCCTCAACTGACGCGCAACCTGCCGGGTCACGCCCACGGCGGCCGGGCAAAGCAGGTGAACTGTAGATAATTTCTCACTTCGAGAATCCGGCCGGAGTTATCCGAAGTTAGAGTCGGCGCGGAGACGGACGGGGCTGCCGTGTCTCTCTACATCTGTGGGTTACAAATCGACGTGGATTCGGCCGTGGCCTACAAAATTTGTTACCCCGAAGGTGACATGATTTGTCTCAATCCGCGCACATCAAACACCTCTTCATTAACAGGGGCGATGCAATGACGGCCGGGCTGTTCTTGCTCGCCGCGCCGGAAGAGCGCCGTAAAAGGCGAGAAGCCCGCATGTGACGCGGGCTTCGTGCAGATTTGATTGATTTGAAGGGGATGCTCGGCGGGCGGCTGGAGTAGCGGCAGGCCACTCTCAGAGAAGTGAAGGCGGCGGGGTCACGATTTAACTTCTTTCGTGCTTGCCACTGTTATGTAAAGCACGCCGCGTGCCACGAGCATGTCGTTTCCGGAAGGGCGAATTGATTGCGTGTCTATTGAACGCTCACACGGAGCGAATGAGGGAGCGGCAGGCATCAGCGTGGAAGGGGCGCGAAGCACCTCTCTCTGTTGCTGGAGGCCTCGTCTCAGGCAGACCGGAAGTGCGTGCGCCCGTTCACTCGCCCTTCGACTCGTTGAACATTTCCTTGATGTTGTCGGGTATCCGCATCTTGCGGCGGTTGGCGTCCACGGCGACGTAGACCACTTCGGCCTCCGTCACTTTGATCCGCTCGCTGGTGCCGCCGTAGCGTTCGGCTTCGACGACGATGCGGATGGTGATCGAAGTTGTGCCCATGCTGGCGGTGCTGGCGTAGAAGCTGACGAGGTCGCCGACGAAGACCGGCTGGTGAAAGATGACTTCGCGCATCGCCACCGTGACGAACCGCTCGATCTGCGTGCGCCGGTGCGCCTCGACCGCGCCCGCGATGTCTATGTAACTTAAAATGATGCCGCCGAAGATCGTGCCCTGCGGATTGGTGTCGCGCGGCAGCAGCGTCAGGCGGATGGCCGGGTCGTTGTATTCCATTAAAGTTTCGATTGCGCCGCGTCTCGCCCCGCCGTCGGGTCGGTCGCCGCGAGCGTGTCCTCGCCCTTATCAGATTTGATTGCCGGAGCGAGAGCATGGACGCGCCCTCCGCCCGCTGTCAAGTTCAACACGAAATGAGCACAATTCGTTGCGCCGGGGCGAAGCCGGCCGAAGGCCATTGATTTACCCGCGCGGAAACGCGCGCCGGGGCAGCGCTCGACCCCGTGCGGGTGCTTTTATTCCCCGGTCGTACAGCCAACTTCTCGCCGCCCCGCCCACATCTAAAAACCTGCCCCGCCGAAGAATATTGCCTTTAGAGGGTTTCCGGCACATTGCCCGCCGTGAATTGGCGGCCGATGTGCCGTCAGCTTTCGGCAGGGGGCATGTATAATCGCCGGTAAAGTTGAATTTCCGGCAAAGTTGAATTTTGAGGGTCGTCCGTCCAGAGAAAGATTCTATGCCAAACTTCCCAACGCGCTTTTCCGCCGTCGCCGCCGCGCTCATCTTCACGATTTTCGCCGCCTTCGCCGCCGACGCCTCCGCACAGCAGCGCGGCGGTACGCGCTTCGACGTGACCAACTACCGGATCGAGGCCGAACTGCGCCCCGCCGAGCACGTCCTGCGCGCTAACGCCGACGTGACTTTCACCGTGCTCGATACCACGCGCTCGGTCGTCTTCGAGTTGAACGGCGCGCTCAAAGTCGAGAGCATCGAGCGCAACGGGAAGGCGCTGACGAATTTCGTGCAAGACCCTGCCGGCCTGGAATCCATCGGGCCGAACGTGCGCATCGACCTCGGCGAAGTGGTGCAGGCGAACACGCCCGTGACGCTGCGCTTCCGCTGGTCGGGCGCGCTCGTCTCGGCCGAGGGCGGGCCGCTCGTCACGCGCCGCCTCGCCTACGTCGGCAACGAAGGCTCTTACCTGATGTACGCCGCGCGCTGGTTTCCCTTCCACGACTATGCGGCCGACCGTGCGACCGCCGACATCACCGTCATCGTCCCCAACGGCTTTCAGGTGGCCGGTTCGAGCGACGAGCCCGCCACGCAGACGGCCGGCGCGGGGGGCACGACGCGCTATCGCTTCGTTCACCGCAAGCCCGCGCTCATCGGCAACATCGCCGCCGGTCGCTACGTGACGCGCACGCTGCGCATCGGCGGCTACGAATTGCAGTTCTTCGTGCAGCCGGGCAGCGAGGCGCGCGTCGAGCGTTTCGGCGAGGTGTTCGGTCAGGCGTTGCAGTTCTACACGAAGCAGTACGGCGCGCCCGCTTTCGGCACGCGCTACACTATCGCGCAGATCGACGACGAGAGTCTGGAAGCTTACGCCGCGCCGGGCATGCAGTTTTTGTCGGCCAGTTTCTTCGACCCGGCGCGCACGGCCAAAGAGGAACGCCTGCAACGCGAGGCCGCTTACCAGTGGTGGGGCTTCACGGTCGCCTTGAAATCTTTCGACGACGCATGGCTCTCGCAAGGCCTGGCCGAGTGGAGCGCGTTCGCGCTGCGCGAGTCGTCCATGACGGGCGCGCAACTCGACGCGACGCAGCGCGACATGCAGGAGCGCGCCCTGATGTTCGAGCAGTCGGCCTCGATCCTGCGCGCCCCTTCGCAACTCGACGACACCTCGCCGCAGTATCAATCAATCGTCTTCTACAAGGGCGCGATGGTCTACAGGATGCTGCGCGAGTCTATCGGCAAAGAGAAGTTTGACGGGTTGTTGCGCGCCTTCTTCGAGCAGAACCGCGGCAAGAGCGTCTCGATAGACGACTTCGAGCGGCTCGCCTCGAAAGAGACGGGCACGAACATGCGCTACTTCTTCGCGCGCTGGGTGGAAGGCACGGGCGTCCCCGAATTTACAGTGGACTACCAGATCATCCGCACGCGCACCAACAAGTTTCGCGCGCGCGGCACGGTCAAGCAAAACTTCGAGGGCTTACGGATGCCCGTCGAAGTGATGCTGCGCGCCGAGGGCGACAACCAGAACCAGATCACGACCGTGCGCATCGACGAGAAGAGCGAAGACTTCGATTTCGAGTCGCAGGGTGCGCCGCTCGAAGTCATCGTCGATCCGAACAACAAAATCCTGCGCCTCTCGGAAGATTTGCGCGTCTCGGTCGTCGCGCGTCGCGGCATCGAACTCTATCGCGAAGGTCAGTATGCGGAAGCGCAGCGGCAACTCGAAGAGGCGCTCAAGCTCGACAAGTCGAACTCGTGGGTCTATTACAATCTCGGTTTGATCTATCTCGAACAGCGCAACTACGATCCGGCGCTCGACAATTTCAGCGCCGCCCTGAACGGCAACCTCAAGCCTTCCTGGATCGAAGTCTGGGCGCACATCAAGCGCGGCAACGCCTATGACGCCAAGGGCGACCGCGCCCGCGCCACGGCCGAATACAGCAAGGCCGTCGAGACCGGCATCAACTACGACAACGCGCAGACGGTCGCCAAGAGCTTCCTCGCCACGCCCTACGACCCGCGCGCCGCCACGCAGCAACAGGCTTCGGGCAACTAACCCGAACACGAGCAATCGAATTAACCGGCAAAAAGCCGCGTTCAATCATAGGATTGAACGCGGCTTTTTTAACGTGAGTTCAATTTAGAGGGTGTCTGAAAAGATGAGTTTTCGTCCCCATCCCACTCCATGCTTGCTTGCATTAACCGTTGACTTGAATTAAGTATGAACCGCCAAACAAAAGCGTTAACGCCGTCGGTCAATTGGGCAGCCATCAAGCGTGTGCGGCAGTTCGAACGGGTCGTGTTTGGTAGGATTGAGGTTGTGCTTATCAACGCATAGAGGCTGAGCGAGAGCGCCCTGCGGCGCGCTTTAATACGTCGGTAAGGAGTTTCGTTATGAAAAAGCTAGTTACGGGCGGACTATTATCCTTCCTGCTTGCCGCCAGCGTTTACGCCTCCGGGGCAGCGGCGCAGACAAAGCCGCGGCGCGATATTCTGGGCATCAGTATCGGCATGACTGCGGACGCGGCGCGCGAGCAGTTGAAAAAAATCGGCAGCCTCGAACGGAAGGAGCGAAAAAAGCAGGAAGTCTGGAAAATAACGAGCCACCCGAAATACTCGGGCGTCATCATCGGCTTCTACGTCGGCCCGGATAAAGCGGAGCGGGTGCGCTTCGTGACGGCCACAGCCCGCGCGACGGCAGTTCGCAATAGCAATGTTGCTGACGCGACGGCAGTTCGCTATGGCGACATTGCCGACACTAAGGGGGCGCACCAGAAGGTAGAAAACAAGAATAATTATAGGTACAGTTGGTTTTTGCCGGCCTCCGGTGAAGAGCCGAAAATCACTGTCATACTGGGGGGGAGCAATGACAAATACGTTATTACCCACACCATCAGAGGCTTTAACTGAGCGTTGGCGCCCCGGCACGCTGGTGCGGTGCGGCGGTTAACTTCTCGAATTTCGGCGGAAATTTTCCCGGAGTAATGCCCCCGGCGTTTTGACGGGCACGACACTCTGCTCTCGACCCTCTCCGCCTACCTCATACCGGTATAGTCTTCGACGCAGGACTCTCAACCCTCCCCGCGGCGCATTAAGTACAAAAAATTCTTTTCAACCTTCCACCGAGGCTCTGCGCGGCCGAATAAGTCGCGTTTTGGCGGGAAATTAGTGTTCCTGCGAGCATCAGCCGGCATTTTAGGCGTCAGGGCTTGGTGAAAGGACACACTGACTCAAGGGCGGAAGGCCGAAAACTCAAGTTTTCCTCAAGCGTCCCGTGGAAAATGGACTCACACGGGGCGATGAGTTTCGCGCACTGACGCTAAGTCGTAGCCCTGGTTAATTTAACTTTTAACTGAGGGCCGTGGGTGCGCTCAAGAACTCTTGCCGCAGAGGCTAACCGAGGAGACACAGAGTCCATGCTGAAAAAATCCCAGAGAAAAATTTCCGGTTCGTCGAAAGTTTTCGGCGCGCTACGCTTTAGGACGAGAATTATTCTGGCGTCGGCCCTGTGCGCGGTCGCCGCGCTCGCCACTTCGATGGCCGGCCTGGCCGCGAACCCCGCGAGCGGGACGCTCTCGGTCGCCAACCCGACCCTGACATACACGACCGGGCCGAACATAGTCTCGAACCCGACCGGCACGGTCGAGCTCGATTGCTCCACCTTGCCCTGCGATGAGTACGCCCTCTCGGTTGACGTGCCCGCCGCCTACGAGGACACGCACCAGATCAGGATTCACATCTCTTGGACGAGCCCCGTCGAGGACTACGACCTGAACGTATCGAACATGGGCAGCTCGGGCAACACGCCCGGAACGCCCGAGACGGTGATCGGGCCGGCCAAGTCTGGCAATTACACCGTGCAGGTGGTGCCTTACGCCGTCCACGGCGGCACCTTCACCGGCCGGATTACGCTCGAAGAGAAGCCGGCCCCGCCTGCGGGCGGCGGCGGCGGCACGGTCGGCACGGGCGGCAACGCCCCGAGGTTTGAGACCTACAACCCGCCCGCCGGCAGCGGCCTCGGCCAGAGCGCCGGCGAGCCTTCCGTCGGCTTCGGCAAGCCCTCGGCGCAGTACCCCGGCGGCCGCTACATGTTCGTCGCGAGCCTCCAGACACTGCGCGTCAGCTTCGATGACTGCGCCTCGCCCGCGAAGGCCAAGTGGGAGGACGTGACCGCGCCGACCACCGGCATCGTCACGCTCGACCCGATCCTCGAATCCGACAAGGACGGCACAGGCCGCACCTTCGTCTCGCAGCTCGGCCCCAAGACCAGCTTCCTCGCCTTCACCGACAACGACGGCGGCAAGGACGGCAGCGCCATCGGCGACTGGACGCCCTCGCAGGGCGCGCCTATCAACCCCGGCGTTGACCACCAGACCATCGGGGTCGGCCCGTTCGTGCCCGGCCTTCTGGGCAGCACCAACGGCTACCCGAGCGCCGTTTACTACGCCTCGCAGGACATCGGCATCGCGCAGCTCGGCATCAGCCGCGACGGCGGCCTGACCTTCGGCCCCGCCGTTCCCATGTACAACCTGACGCAGTGTGGCGGCCTTCATGGCCACGTCTCGGTCGGCCCTGACGGAACCGTCTATGTCCCGAACAAGGGCTGCACGGCGGGTGCCGTGGGCGTTGAGGGTGGTGGCGCGCAAGGGTTCGCCATCTCCGAGGACGAGGGCACGACCTTCGCCGTCCGCACCGTGCCCGGCACCGCGCGCGGCAACAACGATCCGTCCGTCGGCGTCGGCCGCGGCGATGAGGTGAAGAACGCTGCGGGACAGCCCGCCGGCCGCGTCTACTTCGGCTACAGCGAGGGCGGCCGCCCCAAGATCGCCACCTCGGACGACAAAGGCCGCACGTGGTCGACCCCGGTTGACGTCGGCACCCCGTTCGGCATCCGCAACGTGGTCTTCCCGCAGGTCATCGCGGGCGACGACGACCGCGCGGCCTACATGTTCCTCGGCACGCCCACCGGCGGCGACTACCAGGCCACGGCGAGCTTCAACGGCGAGTGGCACATGTACATGGCCACCACCTACGACGGCGGCCAGACGTGGACGACCGTCGACACCACGCCGAACGACCCCGTCCAGCGCGGATCGATCTGCACCAGCGGCACCACCTGCGGCGCCGACCGCAACCTGCTCGACTTCAACGACCTCAAGATGGACTACGAAGGCCGCATCGTCGGGGCCTACGCCGACGGCTGCGTCGGCTGCACCTCGCCCGGCACCTCGCGCTCCGACCTCGCCACAATCGTTCGCCAGTCCGGCGGCAAGCGCCTGCTCGCCCAGTTCGACCCCGTCGAAGTGGCCGCCCCGCTCGCCCCGCGCGTCGACAGCGTCGTGCGCAACGGAAACGTCGTGAGCCTCAACTGGTCGGCTCCCGACAACGGCGGCTCGCCCATCACCGGCTACAACGTCTACCGCAAGGAAGGCGCGGCCGGCGTCGAGGGACGCATCGGCACGACCACCAAGACCATCTTCGACGACACAACCGCCACCGACGCCACGAAGCAGTACTTCTACCGCGTCACGGCCACAAACGCGCAGGGCGAGAGCGCCTCCTGCGGCTCCTTCCCGGTCGGCGCCGCGCCGGTGACGCAGAGCCCCTGCACGACGCCGGGCGTGAACGTCCTGTCCGACCCTTCGGGCGACAACACGACCGGGGTCGCGCAGCGCGACATCCGCACCGTGCACTTCGCCGAACTCTATGATCCGGCCTCGGCGCGCAACCGGCTCTACATCACCATCAAGGGCGGCTCGTTTGCCCCGCTCGGCACGCCGCCGCCATCGTCGCGCTGGACTGTATACTTCACGCGCCCGAACGCGAACGGCACCACGACCGAGTGGTTCGTCTCGATGGTGACGGACGACACGGCGAGCCCCGGCACGCCCGTCTACCGCTACGGCCACACCGAGCCGGGCACGGGCGGCGTCCGCAGCCTCGTCACGGACGGCCGCGCCGACCGCGGCACGTTCACGGCCGATGGCACGATCATCATCGAAATCTCGAACCCGACGAAGACCGGCACGGCGGCCAACAGCCGCATGTTTCCGGAACTTCAGCCGGGCGAGGTGATCGGCAACATCAACGCCGCCACGCAGCAGAGCGCGGGCGTTCTGCTCATCAACGACGACTCGACCGGCACCGGAACCTACACGCTCAAGGGCAATAACTTCTGCCGCCCGAACAGCGCGCCTGTCGCTTCGCTCTCGGCCTCGCCCGCTAGCGGAAACGCGCCGCTCTCGGTCACGCTCGACGCCTCCGGCTCGTCCGACGAGGACACCGCCGCGCCGGCCGACACCATCGCCTCCTACACGTTCGACTTCGGCGACGGCTCCGCGCCGGTCACGCAGTCGAGCCCAACCGTCACGCACACTTACGGCGCGGGCAATTACCGCGCGACCGTGCGCGTCACGGACTCGCGCGGCAAACAGAGCACCAACTCGGCCGGCGTCAACATCGAGGTCGCCGACCCGCAGCCGCCGGCCGCGCCGAGCGACCTGGCCGTCATCTCGACGACCATGAACTCGATCAGCCTGTCGTGGGTCGACAACTCGGACACCGAGACCGGCTTCAAGCTGGAGCGGTGCATGGGCACAACCTGCACCAACTTCCAGCAGCTCCCGGCCTTCGGCGCTAGTGTCACGTCCTACACTGACTCGGGACTCAAGACGAACGCGACCTACCGCTACCGGCTCCGCGCCTTCAACGCGGCGGGCAACTCCGCCTATTCCAACATCGTGAGTGGGCGCGTGCGAAAGTAGTCTTGGTGCAGGCATCGAGACAGCCGCAAGCAAAGAGCAAACGGGCGACCCTCCGAGGGTCGCCCGTTTGCTCTTTACCTCTGAGAGCCGCACCATAAGGACGTGAGATATCCTGGAATCGTTTTGATACCTTTGTGGGTAGTGTTGCAAAAATACCCATTTGGGTATTATCTCTTCCTCACACTCTTTCATCTGCTCTTAGAGCAGTTTTCAGTTGGTTGTAAGTCAGCGAGAGAGTAAATTCGCGCTATGGAAGCTTATTCTCCGATTTATGCGCCAAGATCGCGCGAGCTTACGACGAGGGCGCAGGCTCGCAACATCATCTCGCCCGCCAGTTCCGCGTGAGCCTCGCCTTCATCCAGAAGATGCGCAGGCCGGCAACGTGCGACGTGTGAACTCGCCGCCACCCGACACACCGGCGGCAGACAGCCCCTGCTCGACTCGGACTCTCTGATTCGCCACGCGCTTCATTCAAGAGCAGAACGACCCGACGCTCGCAGAGTTGTGCGAGCGTCTGAGTCAGGAGCGCGGCCTGCTCGTCAGTGTGCCGACCATGTGCCGGGCGGTACGCCGTCTGTTGACGGCGCAACAGACGGCGATGCCTTCGTGCGCGAGGTGCTTGCGCCGACACTCAGCGAAGGCGACATCGTCGTGCTGGACAACCTGAGCGCACACCGCACAGCGGTGGCACATGAGGCGGTCGCGCAGAGAGGCGCGCGGCTCGTCTTCCTGCCGCCCTTACTCACCGGACTTGAACCCGATAGAGAAGTGCTGGTCAAAGCTCAAAACTGCTTTGCGCGCGGCGAGGGAACGCACGCGCGAGGCGCTGGAAGAGGCCATCAAGCAGGGCATCGCAACGGTCAGCGAGTCGGACGCTCGCGCCTGGTTCAAACACTCCGGCTATGTCTTACACTGAATCGAAAACCGCTCTGGCAGATGCCGTGCTCATAAAGCCCTGACAGGCTGAGGCCGTAGCGATGTCGCAGCTTAGGGCGGTTTTTGTTTGCATTTACCAGGCGACGAAATAAGTGTAGGTGCAGGGGGGCTCGTCCCTGCCCGTGAGCTTCATCAGCATGCGGCCAGGGACAAGCCCTGCGCCTACACTTATCTGGTACGGTAAACTCGTCTGCCAACCGCTCTATATTGAACTCACGATTTTTAGCTTCTTCGATGTCGTGTTTGGCCGCAAGCCGGAACACGCGCTCGCTCAGACCGGGGGGACGGCGACGATGGCGATGCGATGTTTGTCCGCGAGACGAATCATCTCCGCGCGGTCGAACATGAGCGTCTTGCCGGCCGTGATGCACAGACACGTCGCGCCGGCCGCCTGCATGGTCTCAATGGTCGGCTGGCCTACGACCGGCACGTCGAAGCGCATGTCCTGAGCCGGCTTGGCGACTTTGACCACCGTCAGCCGCCCGCGCGCGAGTTGCCCGGCGCGCGCGACGCAGGCGTCCGTGCCCTCCATCGCTTCGACGGCGACGCAGGCGCGCGCGCGCACGACGATGGTCTGGCCGAGGTCGAGCCGCGCGATCTCGCGCGCCACCTCAAGGCCGTATTCGATGTCGCCCCGCTCGCGCGCGTCCGCGTCGCGCCTGGTTAATTTACCTTCGGCGGGGAGATGATCGCGTAGGAAGTAGGTCGAGTCTATGAGTTCGATGCCTTCCTTGAGGAGTTCGGCGGCGATCCCGCCGATGAGCGCGTCGGTGTTGCGGCGCGGGAGCGAAAGAAGCATCTTGAGCATCCGCACGTCGGGCAGCGCGCCGCTGAAAATCTGCACGTGTTTGACCTGCCCCGCCATGATCGCCTGCCCCACGCCCTCGCGTTTGAAGAAGCGAATCATCTTCCCCAACTGCCCGATGCCCACCCATTCGACGCGCCCCGTCGCCTCGCGCTCGATTGCAGGGTCGGTCTCCTCGCGGATGGCCGCCACCGACAATTCCACCCCCGCGCGCCGCGCGCCCTCGATAACGAGGAAAGGAAACTTACCGTTGCCTGCGATTAATCCGTAGCGCATCTTCAATTGCGGAATGCGGATTGCGGATTGCGGATTAACGAATCAAAGACTTGTGTCTTCCGATCCGCAATCCGCAATCCGCATTCCGCATTCATTTGACGACTCCGCGTTGCGAGGTTTCGATGAAGCTGAGGAGTTCTTCGGTCTCCGGCGAACCCTCGATCTCGGCGCGGATGCGTTCGACGGCCTGCGAGGTGTTGAGACGGGCGGCGAGCAGGAGGTGAAAGGCGTGGTGGAGCGCGGCGACTGTGGAGCGCGGGTAATTGCGTCGCCGCATTCCCTCTTTGTTCAGGCCGTAGCACTTCGCGTGGTTGCCGACCGTGAGCGCGAAGGGGAGCGCGTCTTTGACCACCACCGAGTAGCCGCCGACGTAAGCCTCGCGCCCGATGCGGCAGAACTGGTGGACGCCCGAATACGCGCCGATGTTCGCCCCGGCCGCAACGGTGACGTGCCCGGCGAGCGTCGCCGCGTTTGCCATGATCACGCGGTCGCCGACGAGGCAATCGTGCGCCACGTGCGCCTGCGCCATGATGAGGCAATCATCGCCGACGGCCGTGAGCATCCCGCCGCCCTCCGTACCGCGATGGATGGTGACGAACTCGCGTATCTGGTTGCGCGCGCCGATGCGCGTCTCGGCCGCCTCGCCCCTGTACTTCAAATCCTGCGGCGCGAGACCGATGGAGACGAACGGGTAGATGTGCGTCCCTTCGCCGACACGCGTGCGCCCTTCGATCACGGCGTGCGACTCGACGCGCACGCCCGCGCCTAAAACCACCTCCTCGCCGATGACGCAATACGGCCCGACGAAACAGTCCTCGCCGAGTTCGGCGCCGGGGCTTACGATGGCCGTCGGATGAATCATGAATAATCGTATAAGGGAAAGGGGGAAAGGGTAAGGGGGAAAGGGCAAGACCTTGCTTCCCCTTTCCCTTCGACCTTTACCCTTTCCCCATTTTTACTGGACGCCGCTTCGTTCGGCGACGACGCTCATGATCTCCGCCTCGGCCACGACGCGCCCCTCGACCTTCGCTTCGCCGCGCATGCGCTGGATGCGCGAGCCGATGCGCAAGGCCGTCACTTCGAGCATGAGCGTGTCGCCCGGCACGACGGGCTGGCGGAAGCGCGCGCGCTCGATGCCGGAAAAGAGGACGAGTTTTTCTTCGCGCCGCTCTATCTCGCGCAGCGCCAGGATGGCTCCCACCTGCGCCAGCGCCTCGACGATCAGCACGCCCGGCATAACGGGCGCGCCCGGAAAGTGTCCCTGAAAGAACTGCTCGCCGATAGTCACCTGCTTGAGGCCTACGATGCGCTCTCTGGGGACGAGTTCGACGATGCGGTCGACGAGCAGGAAGGGATAGCGGTGCGGCAGGAGTTCCTGTATGGCGCGCGTGTCGAGAACGGTTTCCATAAGGGTGTGAAAGAGTAAGCAGTAAGCAGTAAGCAGTGAGCAGTAAAATAAAACTGCTCACTGCTCACTTGCTTAACGCTTGCCTGTCTTATTTACTGACGACCCGCGGGGCGAGCCGCGGCGGGGGCGGCCGAAGCGGTCGCGGGCTTCGTTCGGTTGTACTCGGCGATGAAGTCTTTGGTGATGTCCACGCTGTCGGCCGCGTAGATGAGCGGCACGCGGCTGGCGTCGATGATGATCGAGATGCCGCGCGATTGGGCGAAGGCTTGCAGCGAGTTGTAGACATCTTCCTGCAACGGCCCGAGCGTTTCGTCCATGCGCTTCTTGATGGCGAGCTGGGCATCCTGCGCCTTGCGCTCGATGTCGCGCTTGAGCGTGTCGGCCTGATCCGTCTTCGTCGCGATGGTCTTCGGGTCGGCGACGGCGCTCGTCTTGTTGATGTCGTCAACTAAGGCCTGGTAGCGCGTCTGCATACCCTGCACCTCGGTGCGCACGGGCTGAAACTGCGCGTCGACGGTTCTCATGGCGTTGACGACGCGGGCGATGCCCTGCTTTTCGTCGCTGAACGCGCTGGAATCGATGATGGCGATGCGCGCCGCAGAGGCGGTAGCGCCGCCCTGCGCCGGCGCGGCGGGTTGGGGACGTGCAGCCGTCTGCGCGCCGGCCGAGATAACGAGAGAGGCCGCGACGAGGCAAGCGGCGGCGATTAAGCGAAATAGTTTCATTGTCTTTCTTGTACTGCTCCTTACAGTTGAAATGGGTGGCACAGGTTTAGGTGCTTTTCGCTCGCCGTAGGTTGCGCCAGCCTTAACAGTTTATCAATAGACGGTTAAAAAGTCCGCCCGATGCTGAAACGATAGCCGATTTTTTCTTCCTGAAAGAAGAGAGGCACGCGGTCGTTGACGCCGCGGCGCGCGTTCGGATTGTAGAACCCGATCAGCCTGAGCGGCACGTTGACGACCGGCAGTTGCACGCGCAATTCGACGCCGAGGCTCGACTTGAAATCTCCGATCTTATCGAAGACCGATTGCGACAGCCGCACCGCCGTGTTGGTCTGCGCCTCGCCGCGCACGAAGACGCGCTGGAAGCCGAAGGGCAGCCCCGTGATCGGGTCGAGCGGGCAGACGTTGCACGACTGCTCGGACAGTTCCTCGCGCGTCACCAGGCGGTTGTCGCGCGCCACGAGGCCGACGACGAGACCGGCCGCCGGGTCGAGCAAAGCCTGAAACGCGAGGAACGGATTCTTCTCCAGCACCAGCCCGCTCAAAGTGCCGCGCAGGCCGCCGAGCTGGCTGGAGAGGAACGGACTATCGGGTTGGAACGAGGTGGAGAAAACCTGATCCGCGCCTTTGCGCAAATTGAAGGCCGAGCCGATGTCGGCGAAACCGGCCATGCTGATGGGGCCGAAGAGAGGCACGCGGTATTCGAAGTTACCGAGCAGTTGCGTGTCCGCGCCGATGGGCTGGAAGCCGCGCGTCGGGTTGGCGATGACGTTTCCGCCTTCAGGGCCGGTGAACTCGCCGAGTTGCCGCGTGAGCGCCTGCAGGCTCTCGCTGTCGATGGCCTGCGCCGTGCCCGTCGGGTTCGTCGCCAGCACGACGTTGCGCGAGCTGACGAACTGGTCAATCGGCACGATGGGGCTGATCGAGCGCACGTTGTAGCCGCGCAGCGTGAACTCGTCGCCGAGGAAGAAACGCTCGTAGACGGGCACACCCTGAATGAACGAGAGCGAGGTGGTCTGCGCTTCCCTGATCTTCGCGCTCGTGGCGAAAGACCCGACGTGCCCGGCGAGGATGCGGAAGCCGAAGACGTGCGGGTTGTTGGAACGCTTGTTCCTGACCGGGATGAAATGCTGATAAGTGAGCGACGGCTGGAACGTGCGCACGTCGCCGCCGAGGCCGGCGAAGGCCAGTTGCAGCGCGATCTGTTTGCCGCCGATGGCATCGACGCCGCGCACGTCGCGCGAGTCGTAAACGACGCTCGGCGTGATGCGGCTGGTCAGGATGTTCGGCTGCCGGTAGATGACCGGGATGGCGTTTTGCGGATTGGCCGGGTCGGTGTTGACCTCCGGGTCTCTGACGCTCGTCTGCGAGAGGGTGTAAGAAAGCCCGATGCGCGTCGAGAGCGTGAAGGGGCGTTTTTTGTAAAACTCCGAGAGCGGCGCGGTGGCGAACAAACTCAGCCCCGTCGTGCGCTGCGTGAAGAGGTTCTCGTCGCCCGTGTTGAGAAAGTCCAACTGCGAGCCCGACAGCCCTTGCAGCGCGCTCACGTTCTGCGACAGGAACGTGCCCTCGCCGAAGAATTTCAGGGACTGCACGAAGACCGAGAAGCCGGCCGAGATCGGACGGTTGCGAATCTGCGGCTCGGTGAAGGAAAAGACGAACGACTGCTGGCGATTGCCGGCCGCGAAGTTAAGCGACAGGCTCTCGCCGCGCCCCAGGAGGTTGTTGGTCGAATAATCGAGTCCGAAGAAGGAGCCGCCGATGCCGGACAAACCGCCGTTGAAAGAGATTTGCTGGCGGCCGCGCTCCTGCACCTTGACGTTCACATCCACCAGACCCTCTTCCTCGTTCTGGCGGAAGTCCACATCTTTGTCCTTGTCAACCGGGTCGAAGTAGCCGAGTTGATTGAGACGCAGAACGGAGTATTCGACGTAAGACTGGTTGTAGATGTCGCCCTCGTTGAGGACGAACTCGCGGCGCAACACGTTATCGCGCGTGAAGGTGTTGCCGGTGAACTCCAGCCGGCGCAGCGTGAACTGCTTGCCCTCGTCAATCGTGATCGTGTAGTCAGCGATGCCCTCGTTGGGGTTCGCGGGATTGTCCTTGTAGGTCGGCTCCGGCTCGGCCGTGTACTGGATGAAGCCGTTATTGCCGTAGAGTTTTTTGAGGTCTTCGATGAGTCCTTTGTAGATGCGCTCGCCGCTCGCCACGTCGCCCTTTTGCAAACCAATGACGGCGCGAATCACCTTCTCGTCGAAGATCGAGTTGCCTTCGATCTTGAGTTCGCCGAGACGATAAATTTTGCCTTCGATGATGGGGATGGTGATGCGCAGGGCTTCGTCGGTCGAGGAGAGGAGCGGCAGCGGGAGGATGAAGCCGGTGCGCCGGCGTCCCAGACCTTCGATGCGCGGCTCGCCCGGCCGCCCCTGCAGGTAGCCTTTGCCCGCCATGTAGTTGCGGATGAGGCGCAGGTCGACGTCGAGTTTTTCGCGGTCGAGAATGTCCTGGCTCTTGAAGCGCGTGATGAGGCCGGCCTCTTTGACATACTTCATCGCGCCGCGCAGTTCGCCGTCCTTGAAATTCCGGTTGCCCTCGAACTCGACCTCGACGACGCGCACGCGGTCGCCCTCGTCAACATTGAATGTGACCGACGATGACGAGGCCGAAACTTCTTCGATCTGCCTTTCAACCGTCGCGTTCGGGTGGCCGGTGGCAGCGAGCAATTCCTTGATAACGCGGACGGCGTTGTTGATCTTGACGGGGTCGAGCAAATTCTCTTTCTGGACGCCGATCCGCCGCTCGCGAAACGCCTTGAGCACGTCCGACTCGCTGATGCTCGACAAGCCTTTGAACTGCAACTCGCGGATGACCGGCAACTCCTCGACCTCGAAGATCACGTCGATGCCGCCGCGCGCGCCTTCCGTCGTGAGGACGCGCGATCTGGTCTTGTTGAAAAAGTTAAGGTCGTTGAGGGCTTTCAGGTCGCGCGCCACCTGATCGGGGTTGAACGGCTCATTCGGCCGAGTGGTCACGTAATAGAGCAAATCTTCGTCGCGGTTGCGGCGGTTGCCCTGAATGTCCACTGTTTCGACGAGGCGTTGCCCGGCGGTGGCGGCGGGCGTGGATTGCGGCTCCTGTGCGCGCGCTTCCGTGGGAAGCGCGGCGTACAGCAGCGCCATTTGGCCGATCATCAGCGCGGCCAGCAGAAAGCGCCGCAAGGGCGCATTAATTCGCATAATTGCTTTTTGCCTCAAAGCAGAAAAAAACTTTGGGAAGTAGGAAACCGAATCCTTTTCGTGTGCCCGCCGACGGCATGTATTAAAGACACAAAAACGGGGCACTGTTCAGAATTGAGTTCGGAGGCTTGGATTCACATCCACCGTCCCTAGTTGCCAGCCGTCCGGTCGAACAAAGGCGCGCATTATACAAGGGTAAAAGGGGAAAGGGCAAAGGGTAAGGGCGGGAAGTCCTCAAAACAAGGAGCTTGCCCTTCCCCTTTCCCCTTTTACCTTTCCCCTTTTTCCTTAACTTTAGTGAATCAAAATCTCGTCGCCCACTTCCTCGACGCCCGCCGCACGGTGGCCGAGCGCGCCGCCGTCCTCGTAAACCTCGATGAGCGTCATGCCGCCGAGTTCGCCCTGAATGAGCGCCTCGGAGAGCGGGTCTTCCACGTATTTCTGGAGCGCGCGGCGCAGTGGGCGCGCGCCGTAGGTGCGGTCGGCGCAGGTTTTCTTGACGATCCAGTGTTTGGCTTCCTCGGTCAGGCGCACTTCCAGGCCGCGCCGGCCGAGCATCCGGTTCATCAATTCGACTTGCAGCCCGACGATCTCCAGCAACTCTTCGTCCTGCAATTCGTCGAAGATGATGATCTCGTCGAGGCGATTGATGAATTCCGGGTTGAACGTCTGCTTGACGGCCGACATCACCATGTCTTCGAGTTTCTCGCGCGAATCGGCGGCCTGCGCCTGGAAACCGAGCGCGCCGCGTTTCTGGATGAAGCGCGCGCCGATGTTCGAGGTCATGATGATGATCGTGTTCTTGAAGTCCACGGCGTTGCCGAGCGCATCGGTCAGGGTGCCGTCCTCGAAAACCTGCAGGAGCACGTTGAAGATGTCCGGGTGCGCTTTCTCGATCTCGTCAAAGAGCAGCACGCTGTAGGGCGAACGGCGGATGCGCTCGGTCAACTGCCCGCCCTCCTCGTGGCCGACGTAGCCCGGAGGCGAGCCGATCAGCTTCGAGACCGAATGCTTCTCCATGAACTCAGACATGTCGAAGCGAATCATCGAACGCTCCGAGCCGAACAAAAACTCGGCCAGCGCGCGCGCCACTTCCGTCTTCCCGACGCCCGTCGGGCCGAGGAACAAAAACGAGCCGACGGGGCGCTGCGGGTTCTTCAATCCCGCGCGCGAACGCCGTATAGAGCGCGCGAGCGCGGAGATGGCCGGGCGTTGCGCCACGACGCGGTGGTGCAATTCGATCTCAATGCGCAGGAGTTTCTGCGTCTCTTCCTCTTTCAGCGAGTTGAGGGGGATGCCCGTCCAGCGCGCGATCACGTCCTCCACGTCGTCTTTCGTGACGGAGACGGAGACGAGCATGTCGTCCTCCTCGTGGATGCGCGCGCCCGTCAGGTTATCGACGATGTAGGACGAGCGCAGCCGATCCTTGTCCAGACCGCGCGGGTCGTCGCTTGCGCCGATTCCCGGCTCGCGGCCGATGGACGGCTCGCGCCGCACGCGCAGCTTGACGCGCGCGCCCGCCTCGTCGATCACGTCGATGGCCTTGTCGGGCAGGAAACGGTCGGGGATGTAGCGGCTCGACTGGTAGACGGCGGCCTCGATGGCCTCCGCCGTGTAGCTCACCTGATGAAATGCCTCGTAACGCTCGCGCACGCCGTCGAGGATGCGCACGGCCTCCTCTTCGGAGGGCGGCGGAACTTTCACGGCCTGAAAGCGGCGTTCGAGCGAGCGATCTTTTTCGATGGACTTGCGAAACTCGGCGGGCGTCGTCGCACCGATGCACTGAATCTCGCCGCGCGACAAGGCCGGCTTCAAAATGTTGGCCGCGTCGAGCGACCCTTCGGCGCTCCCCGCGCCGACAAGTGTGTGGAGTTCGTCGATGAAGACGATGTACTGCGGGTTCTCGACCAACTCGCGCATGATCTGTTTGAGGCGTTCCTCGAACTGCCCGCGATACTTCGTGCCCGCGACGATGAGCGACAAATCGAGCGACAGTATCCGCTTATTTTCCAGAAACGAGGGCACCTCGCCGCGCATGATTCTTTGCGCCAATCCTTCGACGATGGCGGTTTTGCCGACGCCCGGCTCGCCGATCAAGACCGGGTTGTTTTTCGTGCGGCGACAGAGTATCTGGATGACGCGGTCGATCTCGTTATCGCGCCCGACAAGCGGGTCGAGTTTATCGTTCGCGGCGTCTTCGGTCAGGTCGCGGGAAAACTCCGCGAGGTGCGGCGTGTCTTTTTTCTGCGAGGCGCGCGGGTCTGCGCCGGTGGCGCGTGCCACTTCCTCGCGCACGGCGGCGAGCCGCAGGCCGCGCTCGGAGAGAATCTCCGCGGCCATCGAACGATCCTCGCGCAGCAGGCCGAGCAGCAAGTGTTCCGTGCCGATGTGACGGTGCTGCAAGCGGTCGGACTCCTCGTGGGCATAGGCCAGCACGCGCTTGGTTTCGGGCGCGAGCGGGAGTTCGACGCTGGTGGAGATTTTTTCGCGCAAAGGGGCGCGTCCCTCTATGTCCTTACGGATGGCTTCGAGCGAGGCTTGCGCGCGCGCCAGAAAACGCGCCGTCAGCGTTTTGTCTTCGCGCATCAGACCGAGCAGGAGGTGCTCCGGCTCGATGGCGGGCGCGCCGAATTGCGAGGCTTCGTAGCGCGCAAAGAAGATCACCCGGCGCGCTTTCTCCGTGTAGCGTTCAAACATAAAAACGTTGTACTGAGGTCGCTGATGAAAACTTAATGGTGTGGCGTCGGTCGAGAAGCAGAAATAAAAACCCCTCACGTCTGCCCGCGCGCATTATAACCTAATAGCGGCGAAAGGAAGAAGAGAGAGAAAATTTCAGCGGCGCGAAAAGGGACGCAATACGCGTGGACGAGGGGCGGGGATAACGGGATGGGAAAGCGGAAACGCGCGGCTCTGCGCTTTAACCTTTAACCGTCCCGGCCGCCCCACGCGCCCTGAATCCTTACTGCGTCAGCGCGAACGAGTTGAAAAAGCGGTTGACGTTCTCGTCCGTCATTTCGCTTTTCGCGCCGATGACGCTCAGGCCGAAGATGGAGCGTTCCATCAGGACGAGGCGCGCGACGGCGCGATGCCCTTCGGCGTCAAACTCGTATTCGCGCCCCTCGTAGCCTTCGAGCGAGATGGTCTGCTCCGAGACGAGTTTGAACTTGATCTGCCCGTTCTCGCGCGCGAGCGCGGCTTCGATGCCCTGCGCCGCGCCCACGAAAAATTTCTCCACATAATCAGGCCGCGACATGAACTGTTCCGGCAACTGCCCGGTGCGCCCGATCTCATACTTCAGGCCGCCGGAGACGAGTTTGTAACTGCGACCCTGCGCGGCCGGCTGCACGCTTTCACGCCCCGCACGCGTCGTCTCTTCCGGCAATCCCGGCAGCGAGACGGAGAAGCCCGCCCCCTCCGGCGCAAACGTCTGCCAAACAGTCGCGGCGTTCGAAGCCGTTGCGACGCGCGCCGTCGTTGACGGGAGAGACAAATTATCCAGCCCGCCCTGCCGCGCGCGCCCCGTGGCAGGCTGCTGCGCCGTCCCCGCCGCAGGCAAGAGACACACGGAGGCGAACAAGAGCGCGCCGCGCAATATTTTCCGGTTCACGAATTCTTACTCCTCACACTTCGGGGTTGAAAATCTACGGGGTGAGATTGGGGCGGGCGGGCAGTTCGATTGTCGACTGCCCGACAATTTTTATAGCACGCGCGGCGACCGAAAAGATAGACGCTCTGTAATTTCACACGAGCCGCCCGTCCTGTAGCGCGAGCGTGCGGTCGCAGGCGTCTGCGAGTTGCTCGTTGTGCGTGGCGACGACGACGGCCGCGCCGCGCGTGCGCGCGAGGGTCGAGAGGATGACGGCGATGGTCGCGCCGGTGCGCGCGTCGAGGTTGCCGGTCGGCTCGTCGCAGAGCACGAGCCGGGGTTGGTGTACGAGCGCGCGGGCGATGGCGACGCGCTGCTGTTCGCCGCCCGAAAGTTCGCCGGGGCGATGCGCGGCGCGCTCGCTCAAGCCGACTGCGCCGAGCATCGCCGAGGCCGCCGCGCGCGCCGCGCCCAATTTGCGCCGCGCCACCAGCAGCGGCAACGCGACGTTCTCAAGCGCGCTCAAGTCCGGCAGCAGGTGATGAAATTGAAAGACGAAGCCGATCTGCTCGTTGCGCACGCGCGCCAGTTCCGCGCCGCGCAAAGCGGTCAGCTCAATCTTGCCGAGCCGTGCGCTTCCGCCGTCGGCCGAGTCCAGCCCGCCGAGCAAGTGCAGCAGCGTAGACTTGCCCGCGCCCGACGCGCCCGTCACGGCCAACATCTCGCCAGCCGCCACCTCGAAAGACACGCCCCGCAACACCTCCAGCGCCGCCCCCGACGGCGACGCATAAGCCTTGCGCAACTCCCGCACTTCTAAAAGAGTTTCAGGTTTCAAGTTTCAGGTTTCAGGAATGAACAGGTTTCTAGTTTCAGGTTTCAGGTTTCAAGTTTGAAAGGTTCGTGTTTCGAGTTGACGGGTTTTGAGTTGCGGATTTCAAGTCGAATACCTTTCAGACTTGAAATTTGAAACCTGAAACTTGAAACTTGAAACCTACTCATACCGCAGAGCCTCCGCCGGTTTGAGTCGGGCGGCGGTGCGCGCCGGGTAGATGGTGGCGAGCAGGCTGACGACGAAGGCGGCGAGGGCGGCCAGCGCCACGTCGCTCGCGCGCGGGTGAAAAGGGATCGCGCTGATCGAGTAAACGTCGGCGGGCAGCGAGACGAGTTGGTAGCGGTCGCCGAGAAAGCAGGCGGTGAGGCCGAGCAGGACGCCCATCCCGGCGCCCGTCGCGCCGATGATCGCGCCCTCGCAGATGAAGACGAGCATGATGCTGCGAGCGCGCGCGCCCATCGCGCCGAGAATGGCGATGTCCGCGCGTCGTTCGACGACGACGAGCGCGAGCGTGGTCGTGATGTTGAGCGCGGCGACGAACATGATGAGCGCGATGATGAGCGCGACGGTGCGGCGTTCGAGTTGGAGCGCGGCGAAGAGGGGCGCGTTCGCCTCCTGCCAGTCAACCGTCCTGAACTGCGCGCCGAGCGTGCGCTTGATGCGCGCCGCCGTCTCCGCCGTTCGGTAGATGTCCGCCGTCTCGATGCTGATGAGGCTCGCGCCGCCCGGAGCAGCCTCCACGCTTTCGAGCTTCATCGCGTCGGGGAGCGAGACGTAAATCCACGTCGAATCGTACTCGTAGAGGCCGGAACGGAAGATGCCCGCCACACGCACGCGGAGCGCGCGCGGTTGCAGGCCGGGCGGCTCCGCCGCCGGCTCGCCCGTCACGATCCAGCCCTCGTCGCCGACGCGGCCGAGCCCCGTGCGCGCTGCCAGTTCCGCGCCCAAGACGACGGCGGCGGTCGCCGCCCCGTCCGTCACGCGGCCGAGCGCGCCGAGCGTCTCAAGCCCGCCGAACAATCCATCATTCGCTTCGTCGTCCGGCACTGCGAATGCACCCGCCCCGTCGCGTTCGGGCGGAACGCCTTCGCGCGCTTCGGCGAACAGGGGTTCGAGCGCGCCCTCGGTCAGCGTGCGGCGAATCTCTTCGAGACTCTGCGCGGACTCGCGTTCGACGCCGCGCACGATGGCGTAGGACGCGCCTTCGTGGCCGCTCAGGAGCGCGCCCGTGTAGGTTGTGGGCGCGGCGTCCGTCACGCCGTCGATGGCGCGCAGGCGCGCGATGACGGCCTGCGGGTCGGCGATGGATTTGCCGTCGGCGCGCGTAAGCGTGATGTGCGCCGTGCCGCCGAGGATTTTGTCTCGCATCTCGTCCTGAAAACCGTTTGCCAGCGCGAGCGCGAAGATGAGCGAGCCGACGCCGCAGGCGATGCCGACGACGCCCGCCAGCGCCGTGACGCGCGCGCTCGCACGCCTGCCGCGCCGCTTCGAGCGCTGCAGGTAACGCAGGGCGAGAAAGAGTTCGTAAGGCATAAGGAAGCGATGATAAACGATGAACGCGGAACGATGAATGCGGAACGAAGGGCTGTTCTTTGTCAGTTGTCAGTGGTCGGTGGTCAGTTGTTAGTTGTCAGTTGTCAGTTGTTCAAGTCCGTCTTTAACAGCGTGTGAGATGCGTGCGAACGATGGACAACTGACGACGGACAACCGACCACTGACGGCTTTTACCTCATCGTTCATCGATCCGCGTTCATCGTTTACTTGAATTTCGACCTGGGCTTGTTCAGTAAAATGCGCAGGTTCGGGTCGTCGCGCGCCGTCTCGTCGTCGGGCGGGCGCAGCTCGTAGAAGGTGGCGGAGTGGTAGCGGAAGCGGAAGCTCTCCGCCAGTTTGACGAGCGCGCGCGTCTCCTGTTCGTGCCACCCCTCCATAGACCAGAGGCGCGGGTCGATGTCTACGAAGACGCGATGGCCTTGTTCCAGGTGCCACGCGATCTGTTGCGTGAGCCGCGCGCCCGGCCAGCCGCCGCCCGTGCCGATCACGTCCCAGCGGCCGAGGCCGAGACCGCGATAATAGTTTACGGAGACGGTCTGCCCGCCCGCCATCACGACCGCATCCGGCGGCAGACGCGCCAGCCGCGCACGGTACTCTTTCGTGATGCCATGATTGGCGAGCGTCTGCCGCGTGAAGACGTAGACGATGGAACCGACGAGCAGGGAGAACGACATCACCGTGGCGCAGGCGTAGGCGAATCCGCGCAGGCGACGCTCGCGCGTGCGCGACGTCCAGCGTGCGACGAGATAGGCGGCCGTGAGCGGGACGAGTCCGGGCAGCCCCGTCAACTGGTAGCGCGCGTTGATGACGGTGCTGTAATTCCCCAGGAGCATCAGGTTGGTGAAGAGGCCGACGAGCGCCATCGCGAGGAGCGGAGAGAAGCCGCGCGCGCGCCACTCGCGCCGGAGCGCGAAGGGCAGCAGCGCGACCGTGACCGGCGCGACGATGATGAAGAGTTGTGTGAACGGCACGACGTTGCGCAGCCTGACCGGGTGCAACGCGGACTCCGCGCGCATCGAGGCCACCCACCCGTACCACGCCTGCCGGTAGCCGCCGATGTCGAGCAGCCACCACGCGGCGAAGGGCGCGAGCGCGCAGACTAAAAAGATCGCGCCGGCCGCAAACGTCGAAAGCAATTCGCGCCTTCCGAGTTTCCACCCGTAACAGGCGGGCGCGACGACGAGCCACAGGCCGAAGAACCCGATTGGCTCGCGGATGTTGACGCACAGGCCGAGCAGCGCCGCGCCTATGAACACTTGCCGGAGGCTCTGCGCGCGCACGCCGCGCACGTGCACGACGAGCGCGACCGAGAGCAACAACAGGGCGGGCGTCTCCGTCATGGCCTGCCCGCTGTAGACGATGAAGAGGGGCGAGAGCGCGAGCATGAACGCCGCGACGGTCGCCGCCCGGAGCGACCCCGTCAGCTCGCGCGCGAGCGTCCAGCAGGCGAGGACTGCGAAGGGCGTCTGCGCGACCACCATGTACTTGAAGAGCAGGTAGGCGTGCTCCGCCTGCAATCCGAAGAGCGCGTGCCCCGTGCGATAGGCCGCGTGGTTCAGGAAGATGAAAAGCATCCGCCCGAAGAGCATCGAAGACGGCTCGCCGCGCACGGCATTGACCGTGTAATCGAGCGCGTCCCAATCTCCGGCGAAGGGGTCTATGAAGAAGATTGTGAGAAGGAGCGCGAGGGCGGAGGGCGGAAGCCACCAGCGCCATGCGTCGCGCACGACCGCGAGCAGGTTGTCGTCTGTGGCGGCAGCGCGGCGGGGCGGGGCGTCGTCGCCCACGTCGGTGTCGTCGCCGGCGGCGGCGCGGGGCGCGCGGCGGGCGGCGTCAACCGCCACGTGTGCGGCGGCGCGTCGCGGGGTCGCGGTCGCCGTGGCTTTTTCCGCGGCGGCGGTCTTCGGGCGTGAGAGAGTCAATCAGTTTGTTATCCAAAGATTCTTCGGGACGTTTGATCATCGTCAGGCGATTGCCGCGATCATTGTACGCGACCTCGTCCATAATGTTGTAAATCAGGAGCACGCCGCGCCCCGAAGTTTTAAACAAGTTCGCCGGGTCGCGCGGGTCTGGAATCTCCTTCACGTCGAAGCCCTCGCCCTCGTCTTCGATGGTGAAGCGCGCCTCCTTCGGGGAGAGATCGGCCGTGATGCGGACGAGTTTGCGCTGGTCATACTTGTTGCCGTGCTTGACGGCGTTGACGAAAGCCTCGTCGAGCGCGATGAAGAGGTTGGAGCGTTCCGGGTTGATGATGCCGAGTTTGGTCACGCGCTCGTGGAGGTAATGCAACACGCCGTTCATCAGGGAGAGGTCGCTCGGCAACTCGAACTCGATCCGCTCGCGCACGAACGGCATGACCTTCAAGTCTTCGACGAAACGCAATTTGTAGCCGAGCGTCTTCTCGACGATGGTCTGCAATTCCTGTTTGTCGTAGGGGCGGCGCAGGTAGTTGGCCGCGCCCATCTTGAAGGCTTTGACGAGGCCGGGGTGCTGCGTGTCCTCGGACGAGACGACGACGGGCACGACCAGTCGCCGGCGCTTGATCTCGCTCAAGACCTGCACGCCGCCGTCGGCGTCTTCCGTCAGGTCGCTGATGATGAGGTCGAAGTCTTCGAGGTCTTCACGAGCGAGGGCGACCTCGCGGTTGCCCGTGGCGACGACTTCGTGGCCGAACTCGCCGAGCACCTGTGACAGGAGCGTGCGCAGTTCCTTGTTGGCATCCACGATCAGGATTCGACGTTTATCCATCAATCACCGATTCCGTCCGAGACTCCGAACACCTTGAACCTTCAGGGAGGGCACTGAAAAAGCGCGTCCGAGGGAGACACGCTTAACCGCTACGTTGTACGCCGGATGGCGGCACGAGGTTTCCTGAATATAGCACACGCCCCCGCCCGGAAGGCAGCCACAGCCGCGCCGGGGCATCGGCGAAAGCACCCGCGACGCGCGGCGGTGGCGCACCCGTCTTCTTCGCGCCGCTCAACGGCGCGCGGCGAGAAACGGTTTGACTTTGCGCGCGAACTGAAACAGGAAGCGGTCGCGGCGCAGGATTTCCGTGCGGTTGAGGGCGTAGAGATCGAGCGTCTGCGTGGGGCCGTAATGGGTGGTAAAGGCGGCGGTGTGCCCGGCCTCGCGGCAGGCGGCGCGCGCTTCGTCGGAAAAGAAACCGGCCGGGTAGGCCAGAACTTTGCAGGGCTTTTGCAGCAATTCCTCCAACTGCCGCTTTGCCTCGAACACCTCGACGCGCACTTCCGCGGGCGTTATCTCGTGCAGCAATTTGTGGTTGAGCGTGTGCGAACCGAACTCTATTCCGGCGGCCGACATTTCCAGAATCTGCTCGCGTGTGAGGTGCGGGCGCGCGCCCTCGCCCTCGGCCTGCGCTTTGTAGGCCGTCTGCCCGATGCAGGAAGGAATGGTGAAGATCGTCGCCTTGATCCGCAAACGGCTGAGGACGGGGAAAGCGTTCGTGTAGTTGTCTTCCCAGCCGTCGTCGAGCGTGATGCTGATGCCGTTCGGGGGAAACACGCCGTGCGCGCGGTAGTGTTCGATGAGTTCGGAGGCCGTGTAGAAGACGTAACCGCGCCGCTTGAGATAGGCCATCTGGCGTGCGAAGCGCGCGGGCGGCGTGAACCCGCCGCGCACGAGCGAATCGGGCGCGGGACGATCAATCTTGTGGTAGAAAATAACCGGAACCTGCATCTCTCGATTTTCGCCGTTCTAAATCGCTGCTGTTCTCAAGTGCCGCCGTTCTCGATTGCCGCCGTCGTCGTGCGGCAGCCCCTCCGCGTCACGCTCCGTTGAATCCTGTCGGTTCTCCGGCCGCGCGCTCTCACAAGTTAGGATGCTCGAAGATGCTCACGTCGGAATCGGCGCGCGTCAGAAACCAGTTGCGCGGGTCGTTAGTCAATTCGCGCTCGGTCTCGCTGTAGACCATGAAGCCGGGCGCGCGCTTGATGCGCCAGAAGCCGCGCCGCACGAGCCGCTGCTCGACGCGCGCATCCAACACGTCTGCGACGAGGCTGCCGGCGCGTCTCTCCAGAGCCAGTTCGAGCGCGGCGCCGAGCAGTTCGTCTATCACGTCGAACTCGCACGCGCCGTCGTAACAGAGATCGCTGATGGCAACCTTCGCGGAGGCCGCGCCCTCCGGCCGGCGGAAAAACAGCACGACGTAACCCGCCAGACGCCCGCCCGCCCACAGCCCCAGCGTCTCGTAACGCTTCCCCGGCTGCCGCGCGAATTGCCATTCGAGATAACTCGCGCGGCGCACCACCGCGCACGGCCACTGCGCCGACGCACGCCGCCACAGATCGTCGAACTCCGCGCCGAACTCTTCGACCACGCGCAGCGACACGCCCGCATTCGAAGTTGCCCGTGGATGCTTCCCCGCGCGCGGGCGCAGGGGCGCGTAAGCGAGGTTGACCGCCCGGCCGAGCGCGGGCAGACGCGACAACTCTTTGACGGCATGTCCCGGATTGAGCAGCAGGTGATAACGATTGATGCTCCCCATCGCCGCCCAACGCTGGCTGTTGAGCACGCCGGTCGAACCCGCGTTGATGCCGAGCGCGATCATCGTCCGGCAATGTTCGCGCGCCGTGTCGAGCAGACGCCGCCCCCAGCGCTGCCCGCGATAATTTTCGTGGACGATGAAATCGAGAATCCAGATCGCGCGCCGCTCCTCCGTCCCGACCTTCAACGCGACCGGAATCGTCGCCACCTGCCCGACGATGCGCCCGCTCGCGGCATCCTGCAACACCCAGAGCGGCACGTCGTCGAGGCGCGTAAAAGGGTTTTCGAGATAGTGCCATTTCCAGTAGGCCGGCTCGCTCTTGCGCGGGTCGTCCGGGTAGGCTTCGCGCAGGAAGGCCAGGAGCGCGTCGGTGTCGGCCAGTGTGAACTGCTTGATGTGTGCGTCGCTTGACATGACGGAGATTCGGAAGCGCGCGGCAGTTTAGCCCAAGCCCCGCGCCCGTGCCAATGCGCCCACGCAAGCGTCGCCCCGCGCCGCACATGTCCCTGCGGCAGACACGCGTCCTGCGCCGCACGCGCAAACCTAAGCCACGCGCGCCCCACCTCGCACGCGCATCCTGCGCCCTACGTGACACGCCTCGCGCCGCACGCACGCGCCGCACGCACGCGCCGGGCGACACGCCCCGCGCCGATGCTTAAAGGCATATGCCGTCCTAAGCTCCGTCCGCCGCGCTCACGTGCCGTGACGGCGCGCTACGGCCGCGCCGCGTGCTACGACCGCGCCGCGCGTTTCTGCTAGACTCGCGCGCGGTTATCAAAGGTCATGCAGGTTTCACTCGACAAACGCGACTCGGCCGATGGCGACGCCGTAGCCCGTGCGCGCGGGGGCGAGCGCGACGGCGACCGCGCAGGCGAGCGCGCAGGCCGCGCCGCCCCCGCGCGCACGCCTCCGCGCGCCGATTGTTTCGCAGACCTTTCGAGTTACACGTTCCGGCAACGTCTCGCCATCCGCGCGGCCGATCTAGCCTTCTACGCGCTCATCAACCTCGTCGGGCGCACCACACGCTTCAGCGTCGAGGGCTGGGAACACTGGGAGGCCGCGAACGGGGGCAGTCGCCCGCCCATCTACGCCTTCTGGCACAACCAGGTCTTCCTCACCACCTACTACTTCCGGCGGCGCGGCATCGTCGTGATGACCTCGCGCAGTTTCGACGGCGAATACATCGCGCGCTTCATCCAGCGCTTCGGCTATGGGGCGGCGCGCGGTTCGTCCTCGCGCGGCGCGGTCGGCGCGCTCGTCGAGATGGTCAAACTGGTGCGACAGGGACGACCGGCGGGCTTCACCATCGACGGCCCGCGCGGCCCCCGCCACGTCGCCAAAATGGGCGCGGTGCTGCTCGCCAAAAAGACGGGCGCGCCCGTCCTCCCCTTCTCGGTCAAAGCCGAGCGTTATTACGCCGCGCCGAGTTGGGACAAACTCCAGATTCCCTATCCCTTCACCCGCGCGCGCGTCCGCATCGCTCCTCCCATCCACGTGCCCCCGGACGCGGACGAAGCCGCTCTCGAAGCCGGGCGCGCCGAACTCCAACGCGCGCTCGATTCGCTCAACGAACGACACGCTCCCTCCTGATCCAAATCTGGCGCGGGCGCGGCGGCGTGTAGTAGGATGTTTGCAAACATCAGAGCGGCTTTGTGATCCACTATCAAAGCGTTTCCGGCGAAAGCCGCAGAAGCCGACAGAATCAAACTTGCTTGGAGGCACGCATGATCAATCAGGAGCGCATCAAAAATCTGCTACTCGAACTCGTCCAGATCGACAGCGTTTCGCGCAAGGAGCGCGACGTGGCCGAGCGCATCAAAAAGTATTGCGAAGAGATGGGCGCGACCGTCGAGATCGACGACGCGGGCGCGAAGGTCGGCGGCAATTCCGGCAACGTCATCGCGCGCTTCCCCGGCACCATCCCCGGCGCGGAATGGATCATGATGTCGGCGCACATGGACACGGTCGTCCCCGGCGAAGGCGTCAAACCCATCGTCGAAGGCGACATCATTCGTTCCGACGGCACGACCGTGCTCGGCGGCGACGACAAGTCGGGCTGCGCCGTCATCATCGAGACGATCCGCTGTCTGCAGGAGCAGAACATCCCGCACGCGCCCATCGAGGCCGTCTTCTCCATTTGCGAAGAAGTGGGCTTGCTCGGCGCGAAACACGTGGACATGTCGAAGCTGAACTCGAAGTACGGCCTCGTCTTCGACTCGGACGACCCCGGCTTCCTCTTCACGCGCGGCCCCTCGGCCGACCACATGGAGTGGAAAATCTACGGCCTCGAATCGCACGCGGGCGTCGCGCCCGAAGAGGGCATCTCCGCCATCCGCATCGCCGCCGAAGCCATCAACAACATGAAGCTCGGCCGCATCGACCACGAGACGACCGCCAACATCGGCGTCATCGAAGGCGGCAAGGCCACCAACATCATCACCAACCTCGTCACCCTGCGCGGCGAGGCGCGTTCGCTCGACGACAAAAAGCTGGAAGCGCAGACGGCGCACATGACGAAGTGTTTCGAGGACGCGGCGGCGAAGCACGAAGTGACCGTGGCGGGCTGCACGACGAAGGCGCGCGTCGAGACGCACGTCACGCGCGAGTATTCGGCGATGGACGTGCCCGACAGTTCGCGCGTCGTCCAACTCGTCTACCGGGCGGCCGCGCGCCTCGGCCAGAAGGTCGAGACGCTCGCCTCCGGCGGCGGCTGCGACGCCAACATCTTCAACCAGCGCGGCATCGAATGCGCCAACTTCGGCACAGGGATGCGCGCCATCCACACCGTCAAGGAATGGCTCGACGTGAAAGACATGTACGCCTCGGCCGAAATGACGCTCGAAGTCCTCAGGGTCAACGGCGAACTGGCGCAGCAGCAGAAAGGATAGGCTTCAAGTCATGCCCGACGAAGAAACGCAGCGCACCATGCGATTCATACTCGAACAGCAGGCGCAACTCACAGCCACCGTGGGTCGCCTATCTGAGACTGTCGAGCGCATCTCCGGCAAGGTTGATCGGACGGCGGACGGCATCAGTTCCCTGCTCGCGATTGCGGAGATTCACGACCGCGAGATCGGTGAATTAAGAGAGTCTGTGAATGCCATGCAAGAGTCTGTGAATGCCATGCGCGATTCGGTGACCGCTGTCGATGAGCGCGGGCGGGAAACGGATGAGAGATTGAACGCGCTCATCAATACCGTCGAGCGTTACATCAGCGAACGGCGCAACGGACAAGCCTGAAGCGGGCGCAACCGCGAAGCGGCCGTGTCCGCACAATCAATCGAATCAACGCTTGACCGTCGCGGCGGGTCGAAACGGCGCGCGGCGACTCTTGACGGAGTTGCCGGCGTCGCGCGCGTCGCACCCCTCGTGAGAGTCATGTCGCAGTCAACCGGCTCGCCGGCGTTTGTGCTATCCTTCCCCGTCGAAAATCATCCGTCCAAGTAAATTTTGAAGATGTCTGAAAGCTCACCCGCAAACTACAAGAGCGGCTACGTCGCGCTCATCGGGCGGCCGAACGCCGGGAAGTCCACGCTCCTGAATCGTCTCGTCGGCGAAAAGATCGCGGCCGTCTCGAACAAGCCGCAGACGACGCGCCACCAAATTCAGGGCGTCATCACGCGCGACGAAGGGCAGATCGTGCTGGTGGATACGCCCGGCGTGCACCAGCCCGGCTACCTGCTCAACCGGCGCATGATGGCCGCCGTCCACGACGCGCTCGAAGGCGTAGACCTCGTGCTGCTCATGCGCGACGCGTCAGTCCCGACGGGCAACGGCGACCGCTTCGTGCTCGACCTCGTGAAACAATCCGCCAAGCCCGCGCTGCTCCTCCTGAACAAGGCCGACCGCCTCGACGACAAGGCGAAGCTCCTGCCGCTCATGCAGTGGTACGCGGGCGAGTATGACTGGCGCGAGATCGTGCCGCTCTCGGCGCGCACGGGCGACATGGTCGACACGCTGCTCGCCGCCGTCATCACGCACCTCCCCGAACAGGAGGCCATCTTCGCCGAAGACGAATTGACCGACCAGTCGGTGCGCGCCCTCTGCGCCGAGATCGTGCGCGAGAAGATTTTGCAGACGACCGGCGACGAGATTCCCTACGTGACGGCCGTCGTCACCGAACGCTTCGACGAGGAGCGCGAAGATTTCACGCGCATCAACTGCATCATCTACGTCGAACGCGCCTCGCAAAAAGCCATCATCATCGGGCGCGGCGGCGAGCGCATCAAAGAGGTCGGCACGAAGGCGCGCCACGACATCGAGCACCTCCTCGGCCACCGCGCGCACCTCGAACTCTTCGTCAAGGTTCAGGAAGACTGGCGCAACAGCGAGCGCGCCTTAAACGAGATGGGAATTAAGGAGCGGGAATAACGATGAACGCGGAACGATGAACGATGAACTGAAAGCGAGTTGCCTTCACTTCATCGTTCATCGTTCCGCGTTCATCGTTTCTGAGTTATGTGGTACGCACTTGACGTGACGGTTGAGAGCGCGGCGCGCGAGGCCGTCGAGTATGCGTTGATGGAGGCGGGCGCGCTCGGCACGGAGACTACGCCTTCGGCATCCGCGGACGCGCTGCTCGTGGCCGGATACTTCGACCGCGAGCAGGAACACGAAGCGGTGCGCGCCCACGTGCTCGACGCGCTCAGGATTTACGCGTTGCCGCCTGCCAGCGTGCGCGGGATTGAGGCGCGCGAGGTTGAGTCGCACGACTGGCTGGGCGAGTGGAAGAAGAGTTGGCAGCCGGTGGAAGTGGGCGCGCGCTTCGTCGTCGCGCCGCCGTGGGGCGAAGTGGAAGACCGGCCGGGGCGCATCTGCATACGCATCGAGCCGGGCATGGCCTTCGGCACGGGCACACACGAAACGACGCGCCTCTGTCTCGTCGCGCTCGAAAAATATTTCACGGGCGCGAGCCTCCTCGACGTCGGCACGGGCACCGGCATCCTCGCCATCGCCGCCGCGAAACTCCACGCGGGCGCGCGCGTGGAAGCCTGCGACACGGATGCGGAGGCCGTCGAGATCGCGCGCGAGAACGCGCGGCTGAACGGCGTCCCCGCGCAAATCAGCTTTCGCGCGGGAACGATTGAAGAGACGAGCGCGTCCTTCGATTGCGTCTGTGCCAACCTGACGGCCGACGTGATCGTGCCGCTCCTGCCCGCGCTCATCGGCGCAACCTGCGGCCGCCTGATCCTCTCCGGCATACTCGACACGCAGGCCGACGCCGTACGCGCCCGCCTCGCCCAACTCGGCGCGAGCGAGCCGGAGACCGTGCGCGACGGCGAATGGGTAGCGATCATCGTCTGAAGAAGTTTCAGTTTTCAGTTTTCAGTTTTCAGTTTAAAGAACAAGCGGCCTGTGTCCTGAACTGAGTTTCCGTTGTCGGCCTTCAAATCGAAGACCGGAGAACTTCAGTCCTGAAACTTGAAAACTGAAAACTGAAAACTGAAAACTGAAATTCTTATGCGACGCCGTTTCTACGCCCCGCCGGAAGCGTTCGCGCCGGACGGCGCGACCGTGGCGCTCGCGCGCGAGGAGACGCTGCACCTGTTGAACGTGCTGCGGCTCAGGGCGGGCGACGAGGCTTTCGTGTTCGACGGCGCGGGGCGCGAGTATGCGTGCATCGTCGGCGCGGCGGGCGGCAGGCGTGCGGAGCGGGCGACGCTCGAAGTGCGAGCGGAGATCGAGCCGCAGCGGCCGGAGTCGCCGCTCGACCTGACGCTCGCCGTCGCGTTGCTGAAGGGCGAGAAGTTCGACCTCGTCGTGCAGAAGGCGACGGAGTTGGGCGCATGGCGCATCGTGCCCGTCGAGACGAAGCGCGCCGATGTGCGCCTGCGCGGCGAAGGGCGCGACGCGACGGATCGCGTGGCGCGCTGGCGGCGGCTCGCGCTCGAAGCGGCCAAGCAATCGGGGCGCGCGCGCCTGCCGGAAGTTTGCGCGCCCGTGGCGTTCGGGGCGTTGCTCGCAGGTGAAAGGGAGAGCGGCGGCGGGGGCGCAGTTGAAGAACGGCGTCTGTTCTTTACGGAGCGGGGCGGGCGCGGGCTGGCGGAGACCGTGCGGGAGTGGCCTGTGCGTCCCGCGAAAGTGACCGCGCTCGTCGGCGCGGAGGGCGGTTGGGACGACGCGGAGATCGCGTGCGCGGCGGACGCGAATTGGCACGCCGTCACGTTCGGCGGGCGCGTCCTGCGCGCGGAGACGGCGGCCATCGTCGTAACGGGTTTGCTGCAACACCTGTACGGCGATTTGGTGTGAGCGGGAAAAGATCAATCGGGCAGGTCGCCTGATTTTTGTCGCCTAATTTTTTGACGAATGCACCCCGGCGGGCGCAGAATATGAGTCGCGGTCGAATGAGAGCGAGCGCCGGGTTGCCGGCGATGCGGGAAGCCGCCGGCCGCGAGCGCCGGGTCTTCCCACCCGTGAGAGGTAAACACCGGAGGAGCGTCGAGCATATGGCAATGAGCAGGGAGGACGCGGTGAGGAGGGCGAGAATCGATCTCGCCGCGAGGCTCGGCGTGAGCGAAGATGAGATTAAAGAAGACTCGGTAGAGGATGCGGATTTCCCCGATGCGTCGTTCGGCGCGGGCGCGCGCGGCGAGATGAGCGCGCAGATGATCACGCCGGGCTGGCGCATTCGCCTGCGCGCGGGCGGCGACGTTTACGAGTATCGCGCCAATCGCAACCGCATCCGTCTCTTCAACTTCAAAGGCGCGAACTACAGCGTCTAGCAGACGCACACACAATTTTCCGTAGAAGCAATGAGGTAAGGCAATGAACCGGCAGAATTTTTTCGGACATCTGGCATTGGCAGTAGCGGTCGTGATTCTCGCGGCCTTCGTCGGGCAGATGCAACGCATGGAGCTTTCGCGCCCGAGCGTCGAGACGCGCAGCGTCGAACTCGTAATGCGCGGAGACGGTCACTACGCCGACGATGCGGCGGGGCAAATGGAAGACGCCGAAGTGATCGTGCGTTTCCGCCCCGGCACTTCGCGCGCGACCATCGAGCGAATCACGGAAGGCATGAACGACCGGCTGCTGGATCGCTTCGAGTTCATCAACAATCAGGCCGTCATCGCCGACGAGGACGGACTCGCGCCGGAGACGGTCGCGGACGAATATCGCGGCCTGCCCGAAGTGGAATACGCCGAAGCGAATTCCATCATCGAACTAGACCCGCCGGGGAGAGCCGCCGCTGCGGAAGAAGCCGCGCGCGATGATGATGACGACGATAACGACGACGACCCGCCCGTCGTGCGCCACCCCGACGACGGCGGCACGCAGCCGAACGATCCGCTCTTCAACGAGCAGTGGTCGCTGTTGAACTCCGGGCAGCGCGCGGGCACGGCCGGCGCGGACGTGTGCGCCACGCGCGCGTGGACGAAGACGAAGGGCAGCCGCAAGATCGTCGTCGCCGTTATCGACACGGGCGTCGATTACAACCATCAGGACTTGAACAAAAACATCTGGACGCGCCCCGCCTCGCTCGCCCCCTACTCCGACGAAGACCTCGGCGACTTCGACGACCGACACGGCTTCGACGCCGCCGACAACGACGGCGACCCGATGGACGACAACGGCCACGGCACACACTGCGCCGGCATCATCGGCGCGGAAGGCGACAACAGCGACGGCATCGCGGGCGTCAACTGGGAAGTCGAAATCATGCCCCTGAAGTTCCTCGGGCGCAGCGGCAGCGGCACGACCAAAGACGCCATCGAGTGCATCAACTACGTCGTCGCGCGCAAAAAGGCGGGCGTCAACGTCCGCATCATCAGCGCGAGCTGGGGTTCGACGGCGCGTTCGCGCGCGCTCGGCGACGCCATCAAACGCGCGGGCGACGAGGGCATCCTCTTCATCGCCGCCGCGGGCAACTCTTCGACCAATAACGACACGCGCCCGCACTATCCTTCAAACTACGATTTGCCGAACGTCCTGAGCGTCGCCGCGCTGACGCGCACGGACGCGCTCGCGCGCTTCTCCAACTTCGGCGCGAAGACCGTCCACATCGCCGCGCCCGGCGCGGAGATCATGAGCACCTGGCCGGGCAACCAGTATGAGGAACACTCCGGCACTTCGATGGCGACGCCGGTCGTCTCCGGCGTGGCCGCGCTCATCCTCTCCGTCAACCCCGACCTTTCCATGACGGACTTGCGCAAGCGTCTGCTCGACACGGTTGATAAACTTCCCGCGCTCGACGGTAAGGTTTCGAGCGGCGGGCGCGTCAACGCCGCCAGCGCCGTCCGCGCCGAGTAGAAGGAGACGGCGAGCCTGCGCTACAGAGAGCGACACTCCAACAGCCCCTTCGACCCGCTCCGGTCGGAGGGGCTTTTAGTTAAAACGGTGAACTTCATGGACGAGGATTCCGGCGCGCTCTGCGAGGCGTTCCAAAACAGCATCGACGAGATCACGCTCGACTGGGTGCGGCGCGTGCGCGAAGACGCGCACATGCGCTCGGACGACCGGCTGACGACGACGCAGATCGTGGATCACGTGCCGCAGATGCTCGAAGAACTCTGCATGCTGCTCAGTCAGGACGACGTGCCCGACTTCGCCACGGCGCGCGCCGCCAGCCAGCACGGCTACACGCGCTCCATCGAGGGCTACACGCTCATCGACCTCCTGCGCGAACTCGAACTCCTGCGCGATTGCGTCTTCAACTTCGTCGCCGACACGGAGACCGCGCACCACGTCAGCCGCCGCAAAACCCTGCGCGCCCTCAAGACCGTCAATCAATACTTCAGCGAAGACGTCATCTTCGTCGTCGAACATTTTATGAAGAACCGCCGGCAGCAGCAGTAACGCGCCGTTGGAAACTTGCGACTGCGCCCGCGCCGCGCCGCCCGTGTCGATTTCTCAGGCGAGAGGCGGGTCGCACCGCGCCGCCGCTTGCGCTAGAATCGGCGGCAACCGTTAATCGTCATTACTTGAACCCGGAAGCGAGGAAACTCCCGAAATTATGAGCGCGCCAACACGTCCAACCGCCACGCCGCCCGATTCGCAACTCGACCAACTGTGCATCAACACGATCCGCACGCTCTCGCTCGACGCCATACAAAAGGCCGAATCCGGCCACCCCGGCCTGCCGCTCGGCGCAGCCCCGATGGCCTACGTTTTGTGGACGCGATTCCTCAGCCACAACCCGCGCAATCCGAAGTGGCAGAACCGCGACCGCTTCCTGCTCTCGGCCGGGCACGGCTCGATGCTCGTCTACGCGCTCCTGCACCTGACGGGCTACGATCTGCCGCTCGAAGAGTTGAAGAAGTTTCGCCAGTGGGGATCGAAAACAGCGGGGCACCCGGAAAACGTGCTCACGCCCGGCGTCGAGATCACGACGGGGCCGCTCGGCCAGGGCTTCGCCAACGGCGTCGGCATGGCGATGGGCGCGGCGCACCTCGCGGCGAAGTTCAACCGCGAAGGACTGCCTCTGATCGACCACTACGTTTACGGCATCGTCTCCGACGGCGACTTGATGGAGGGCGTCGCCGCGGAAGCCGCCTCGCTCGCCGGTCATCTCAAACTCGGTAAGCTCATCTACCTCTACGACGACAACCGCGTCACCATCGAAGGCTTCACCTCGCTCGCCTTCACCGAGGACGTGCCGCGGCGTTTCGCCTCTTACGGCTGGCATACCGTGACCGTGGAAGACGGCAACGATCTCGACTCAATCGAGCGCGCCATCCGCGAGGCGCAAGGAGAAACGACGCGCCCGTCGCTCATCTCCGTCAAGACCGTCATCGGCTACGGCATGCCCGCCGCCGGCACGCGCAAGGCGCACTCGGACGCGCCCGGCGCGGAGGCCGTCAAAGAAACGAAACGCGCGCTTCAGTGGCCGGAAGACGCCGAGGAGTTTCACCTGCCCGAAGACGCGCTCGCACATTTCCGCGCGGCCGTCGAGCGCGGCCGGCAGGCGGAGGCGGAATGGAACGCGCTCGTCGCGCGCTACGCGGAGACGCATGCCGAACACGGTCGAGCATGGCACGACCTGATGAGCAATGATCTACCCGCCGGTTGGGAGGACAAGCTGCCGTCGTTCGCGGACGCCAAACCGATGGCGACGCGCGTCGCTTCGGGCGAGGTGATCAACGCGCTCGCGGGCGCGCTGCCCGCGCTCATCGGCGGCTCGGCCGATCTCGGCGTCTCCAACAACACCGACATCAAAGAGGGCGGCAGTTTTCAGGCCGGCTCATACGAAGGCCGCATCCTGCATTTCGGCGTGCGCGAACACGCCATGGGCGCGACGCTGACGGGCATCAGTCTCAACGGCGGTCTCATCCCCTATGGCGGCACGTTCCTCACCTTCTCCGATTACATGAAGCCCGCCATTCGCCTGGCCGCGCTCTCGGAAGTGCAGGTCGTCTACGTTTTCACGCACGACTCCGTCGGCCTCGGCGAAGACGGGCCGACGCACCAACCCATCGAACACCTCGCGGGCTTGCGTGCCATCCCAAACCTCTACGTCATACGCCCCGCCGACCCGCACGAGACGCGCGAGGCCTGGCGCATCGCCATCGAACGCCGCCACGCACCGACCGCGCTCATCCTCACGCGCCAGAAAGTGCCCACGCTCGACCAGACGCTTTATAACTCCGCCGAGGGCGCGCGCCGCGGCGCGTACATCCTCGCCGAGGCGACCGACGCGGAAGGCCAAAGCGCGACGCCGCAACTGATCATCATCGCCACCGGCTCGGAAGTCGCGCTCGCGCTCGCCGCGCGTGCGGAGTTGCAGGCGGGCGGCGCGGCGCGCGTGCGCGTGCGCGTCGTCTCGATGCCCTGCTGCGAGTTGTTCGACGCGCAGGAGGCGAGCTATCGCGCGGAGGTTTTGCCGCCCACGGTTACCGCGCGCCTCGCCGTCGAAGCGGGAGCCAGCCTCGGCTGGGCGCGCTACACCGGCCTCGCCGGCGACTGCGTGTGCCTCGACCGCTTCGGCGCATCCGCCCCCGGCGAGGTCGCCCTCTCAAACCTCGGCTTCAACGTCGAGAACGTCGTGGCGCGCGCCCGCGCCCTGCTGCTGCCGCCGCCGCCGCGCACGTAAAAACAGTTGCGGGTGAAATACAGATGAAGATCGCCATCGGCGCGGATCACGGCGGCTATCCGCTGAACGAACACGTCATCGAAATACTCGGCCGCGCCGGGCACGAGATCATCGACTTCGGCACGCACGACGGCACGCTGCCCGACGACTATCCGGACTATGCCTTGAAGGTGGGTGAGGCCGTGCGCGACCGCCGAGCGGAGTGTGGCATCATCTGCGGGAGCGGCGTCGGCGCATCGGTCGCGGCGAACAAACTGCGCGGCGTGCGCGCCGCGCTGTGCGCGGACACTTACACGGCGCGCCAGTCGCGCGAGCACGACGACTGCAACGTCCTCTGTCTCGGCGCGCGCGTCGTCGGCATCGAAGTGGCGACCGAGATCGTCCGCGCCTTCGTGGCCGCGCGCTTCAACGGCGAAGCGCGCCACCAGCGCCGCCTCGATAAAGTGCTCGCCATCGAACGACGCGAATCAAAGTAGGTTTCAAATTTCAGGTTTCAGGTTTCAAGTTAAAGAATGAAGAAGTTCAGTCTTGAAACTTGAAACCTGAAACTTGAAACTTTTCAGTCTTGAAACCTGAAACTTGAAACCTGAAACCTGAAACTCTTCAGTAAACCACCCTGAGCGCGCCCGCGAGGACGCTGAACTCAAGCGGCGTGTGGCCGCGCACGTCGCCGTCGGCTTCGACGGCGAGCGCGTCGGCGGGCGTGAGGTGTTCGATGCGGACGCGCTCGCCGCGCCTGATACGCACGCGCGGGTTCCCGACGTGGCCGCCGCTGTGGATGCGCGTCATCTCGCGTATCAGCGAGCGGCGCGTGAGGCGCGAGGCCGTGACGACATCGAGCAGGCCGTCATCCGTGCGTGCCGCCGGTGAGAACATCATGCCGCCGCCCGCGTAGGGACTGTTGGCGACCGCGACGAGGTTCGTCGTGCACTCGAACGCCTCCCCGTCGTCCATCCGCACAGAGACGCTGCGCGCACGCCAGCGCGCGAGTTCCTGCATGGCCGCGAGCGCGAAACGCGCCTCGCCCGGAAATCGCCGCACCAGACGCCCCTGCGCCGCGACGCGACGCGCCACCTCCGCGCCGATGCCGAGCGTCGCCGCATTCAGGCAGAAGAACGGGCGCGCCTCTTCTCCGATTACCCCGCGCAGCACGTCCACGCGGCGCGTGCCGTCCGCGCGCCTGTCACGGCGGCCGTGTTCGACTAGACGCTTGAGCCAGTGTTCGAGTGAGGCGCGTTCGCCCGCGAGACCGCGCGCGAAATCGTTGCCCGTGCCCGCCGGCAGGAGGGCGAGCGCCGCCTCTGTGTTGACGAGCGCGGGAGACTTCGGCGTCGGCCTCGCCGATTTCCGCGTCGGCCTCGCCATCGCCGGCGAAGAAGGAGCGGCAGGACTTTCCAATTCAAAAAACCCCGACACCACTTCGCCGAGCGTGCCGTCGCCGCCGACGACGGCAATCGTCCGGTAGCCCGCGCGCAACGCCGCGCGCGCCGCACGCTGCGCGTCGCCCGCCTCTCTCGCCTCGTGCGCGTCGAAACGCACGCCGCTTTCCGCCAGCACGCGACCGACATGCCGCCAGGCGGCGCGCGCACGCGCGGCGTTGTAATTGACCACGACGAATGTCTCTGCCTGAACAGTCATGCGGGACAAAACATTAACTTAGCGAATCGCCAATCGTAAATCGCGAATAGAGAAAACTCGATTTCTTTCCGTTCACGCCTGGCGATTCACGTTTCACGACTTTCGACGACTCACGATTTACGGCTTTCATCTATTTACGATTTACGATTCACGATTTACGATTGATCCATGCGCGCAATCAGGATCGTTGCTCACGGCGGGGTTGAGGGACTTGAGGTGGCGGACGTTGAACGGCCGGAAGCCGTGGGCGACCGCGTGCGCGTGCGTGTGCATGCGGCGGCGTTGAATCGCGCAGACCTGTTGCAGCGGCGCGGCGCTTATCCCGCGCCGCCGGGCTTCCCCGCGGACATTCCGGGGTTGGAGTTCGCGGGCGAGGTCGAATCGTGCGGGGCGGAGGCGTGCCGTTGGCAGACGGGCGCGCGCGTGTTCGGCATCACGGGCGGCGGGGCGCAGGCCGAATACGTCGTCGTGCCCGAAGACACGCTCGCGGAGATTCCCGCCAATCTCGGTTGGGAAGAGGCGGCGGCCGTGCCGGAGGCTTTCATCACGGCGCACGATGCGCTGTTCACACAAGCGGGGCTGTCGATGGGCGAGCGCGTTATCGTCCATGCGGGCGGGTCGGGCGTCGGCCTCGCCGCCGTCCAACTGGCGCGCGCCGCCGGCGCACAAACTCTCGGCACGGCGCGTCGCACCGCCGCGAAACTCGAACGCGCACGCGCCTACGGTCTCGACGAGACGTGCGTCGTCGGCGAAGACCCGCAGGCGTTCGTCGGCGCGGCGCGCAGTTGGACGAACGGCGCGGGCGTGGACGTGATACTCGATCTCGTCGGCGCAAGTTACCTCGCCGCGAATCTCGACGCGCTCGCGCCGCGCGGTCGCCTGTTGCTCGTCGGCACGATGGCCGGAGCGAGCGCGCCGCTCGACTTCCGGCAGGTGATGGGCAAACGCCTGCGCCTCTTCGGCACGGTCTTGCGCGCACGCTCCGTGGAAGAGAAGGCGCGCGCCACGCGTCTTTTCGCGGCGCACGTCTCACCGCTCCTGGCGCGCGGCGCGCTGCGCCCCGTCATCGACAGCGTCTTCGACCTAGCAGACATCCGCGCCGCGCACGAACGCCTCGAATCGAACGAAACCTTCGGCAAGATAGTGTTGAAAGTGACAGGTGACAGGTGACGGGTGACAGGATTAAAACCTGTCTTCATCCTGTCACCCGTCACCTGTCACCTGTCACCGTCTTTCACCTGTCACCCGTCACCCTCTTTCTCCCGTCGCTTGTCACTGTCCTTAAGGTTGTGCGATGATTCGTGTTTAGCGAGGCACAAGAAGTCGTCAAGATATTTGGAGGGAACACCCGAAGTGAAAGCGGAGTTAGCACAGTTAATTGCTTTGCAGCATACGGACACAAATATCAGAAGGCTAGAAGCCGAGTTGAATGCCATCCCACAGAGGCGCGCTGAGATCGAAAGAGAATTCGAGCAGCGCGCCTTTGAATTTCGCGCCATCGAAACCCGCCGCGACGGCGCGCACGCCGAACGCACCCGGCTCGAAATCGAGATCGCCGAGACGCGCGCCAAAGCGCAGCACGCCGACCGCGCGCTGATGTCTTCGACGAATGAGAAGGAATACGCCGCCGCCATCCGCGAGGCCGACGCGGCGCGCAAGCACGTCTCCGAACTCGAAACGAAAGTGCTCGAACAGATGGAAGCCTTCGAGGGCGCGGAGAAAGAGATCGGCGAGCACGAGCCGCAAATCGCGCAACTGCGCACGGAACTGGGCGAGAAACTCCATGCGTTCGAGGAACAGACGCGCACGCAGGCCGAGCAACTCACGGCGTTGCGCGCCGAGCGCGAGCGGCTGGCGGCCGAACTGCCGAAGCCGATGGCGGCCATGTACAACCGCATCAGCACGCGCATCCGCGGCGGCGTGGCCGTGGCCGAAGCGCGCAATAATTCCTGCTCCGCCTGTTTCATGTCGCTGCGCCCGCACGTTATGTCGCAGGTTCGTCTCGGCGAAGAGATCATCACCTGCGACAACTGCAACCGCATCCTCTACTACGTCCCCGCCGAGCATCCCACACAGACGACGGCGCAGACGGCGAAATAGCATTTACAGGTTTCAAGTTTCAGGTTTCAGGTTTCAGGTTAAAGAACGAATCACGTTCAGACTTGAAACTTGAAACCTGAAACTTGAAACCTTTCCCTCCCTCCCCCGCAACATGCCGGAGCGAATTCCATTTGAGGACAAGGGGCGACCGCCGAGATGTCGAGCGCGCGAGTTTTGGTTGAGAACAAAGCGGCCGCAAGTTCGGTCGAGAGCGTGACGCGCGGCGCGCGCTGTCGCTGGTGGCGGCGACGCGGCACGAAGCGCAGCGGCTTTCGTTATGAAGACGCCGCCGGCAAAGCGCTCACCGACGAGGTCAAGCTCGCACGCATCAAGTCGCTCGTCATTCCCCCGGCGTGGACGGAGGTACGCATCTGTCCCGGCACGCGCGGCCAGTTGCAGGCCATCGGCCTCGACGCTTCGGGTCGCGTGCAGCGCATCTATCACGCGGCCTTCGCCGCGCGGCAGGCGCGCCGCAAGTACGCGAAGATCGAACGCTTCGGCGAACAACTCAAACACTTACGCCGCCGCACAAACGTCGACATCGCGCTCGAAGGATTGCCGCGTGCACGCGTGCTCGCCGTCATCGTTCGTCTCATCAACGATCTCTACTTTCGCGTCGGCTCCGAAGAGAGCGTCATGCGCTACCGCACCTACGGCATCACGACGCTGCGCAATCGCCATCTCGAAATCAAGCGCGGCGGCCGTCTCGTCTTCTCCTTCGTCGGCAAGCACCACATCAAGCACCGCCGCATACTCGTCGATGAAGAGTTGGCGACGCTCATGCGCGACATCCAAAACTTACGCGGCAAGCGTCTCTTCCAATACTGGGACGAGGAGCAAAAACGCCCCGTGTGCATCAAGCCGCGCGACGTGAACGAATACATCAAGGCGGCCACCGCGCCGGAGTTCTCCGCCAAAGACTTTCGCACCTGGGGCGGCACGCTCCTGTGCGCCGTCGAACTCGCAGACCTCGGCCAGCCCGCGGACGACAGACAGGCCAAACGCAACATCCTCAACGCCGTCCGCGCCGTGGCCGAACGCCTCGGCAACACCCCGGCCGTCTGCCGCTCCAGCTACATCCACCCGGCCGTCTTCGAACGCTACTGCCGTGGGATCACGCTCGACGAATTTCGCCCCCGCCGCGAACGCCGCATCGGACGCCAGCAGCCCGAATACCTGCCGGAAGAACGCGCCCTCCTGAAATTGCTGCGCGCCTGAACGAAGGGCTTCATGTCGATCAGGAGTTGTTCGCGACGGCGCGCGCTTTTACCGGCCGCCGGCCGCGCGTTATTTTTCGAGTTGCGGCTTTGAAAATTTACGCAGCGTTTTCCAGAGTAGAATCATGCTGCCGTCTTCATCCACGCGCACCACCCGAAAGGCGACGAGCACGTCGCTCAACCCGTAGTTGATCGAGCGCAAGAGGTAAGTGTTATTGGCGAGCGCGGGCAGGCGAGACTTGTACATTAGTTCTCCCGACAGGAAACCGTGCCCGCTCCTGCGTTGCTGCTCACGCGCCTTCGGCTCGGCGACGGGCGCGGCGAATGTGGAGAGAAACCCGGCGGATTCCGCGTCCGTCGTCACCTGCTCAAGCGGGACGTCGCCGAGTTGAGTGATAAAGCCGAAGTTCGCGCCCGCGAAGCCGACGCTGAACGTGCCCAGTCGCAGATGGATGTCCGAACCGCGTCCATATTCGTGCGTCCGCCCGTCGAATTGGTAGTAAGCCCCGCCGCCCCGAAGCGAGAGTTTACCGTCCCAATTTTCTCCGGGCAGCAGGCGGATCAATCCGGTGTCGGGTTGCGTGAGAAACTCCTTGAACTTCTCCCGGTCGGCGCGCGCGGGCGCGAGCAGTTCGGCCTCCAGCAACTTTATCTCTTCCCGCAAAGACTCGATCTTCTGCGCGGTCTCCCTGCGACTCTTTGTTTGCGCAAGCACTTCGCTCGGCAACAAGGCGATTAACAGGAACAGAGTGAAGACGTAGCTTGCGACATGTCTCATGGAATTACCTCCTCTCAGGTTGAAGCATCTCAGTAGTGCTGCTTCGTCTTCCGCCCTTTGCCCGCGTCGCCTTTGCTCCCCTTGCGCCGCTTGCCCTTGCGTTCGTCCGCGCCTTTGAGCGAGGCGAGCGGCCAGAGTTGATGCTCGACGCGCGCCAGCCCCGCGCCGACGACCGCTTCGATCACCGCCTGCGAAGACTTGTAGGCGGGCGCGGCTTCGTCCAGAGGCACGCGCCCGTTGATGTTGACCAGAATGCCCGCCTCCCTGTACTCGTCGTCAATCACCCTTTGCGACAAGGTGCGCGTCGCCTCGCCGCGCGAGAGACGCCGCCCCGCGCCGTGGTTGACCGAGTAGCCGCTGTTGACCGCGCCCGCGAGCGGTTGCAGGATATAACTCCAATCCTTGTTCGAGCCGGGGATGAGGACGGGATGCCCCGTCGTTTCCCAGTGCGTGCCGGCGAGCGCCGGGTGTCCGGCGGGGAAGGCGCGCGTCGCGCCCTTGCGATGCACCCACACCTCGCCGAACTCCGGGTGCCACTCGCGCTGCACGAGGTTGTGGCTGATCTCGTAGATCAACTCAAGCTCCTGCCCGAACACGGAGCGGAAGGCGTCCGATACCTGCTCGAAGATGATCAGGCGGTTGAGGATGGCGTAGTTGCCGCCCGCCGCGACGGCGTTCAGGTAATCGCGGTAATGGAGCGAGTCGGGCATGAAGTAGCCGAGGTCGATGTCCGTGATCGCATCGGGTCGTTCGTTGCGCGCCAGCTCGAAATAGTTTGTCGCCAGCCCATGCCCGAAGCCGCGACTGCCCGTGTGCACCTGCACGAAGATCGTGCCGGTCTGCTCCGAGCGTTGCAGTTCGATGAAATGGTTGCCGCCGCCGAGGCTCCCCAACTGGTTCAAGCCGCGCTCCGGCCGACCCTTCCCGCCCCACGGAATCTGCCAATCGTCGTCCACCGGGATGCGGTGTCGCTCCGCGCGACTGCGATCAAACGTCGCCCCGTAACGCTCGACGTAATACTCCGCGCCCCCGCGCACCAGATTATTAAACTCGCCCTTCGACAACTCGCCGAGCCGGACGCTCTTGCCGCCCGCGCCCATGTTCACGCGCTCCATCACCGCGCGATTAAACTCCAGACGCTTCTCCGGCGTCGCTCGTTCCGCCTCCACTTCCGAACGCGCCGACATCATCCCGCAACCAATATCATAGCCGACCGGTCCCATGGCGACCGCGCCCGCGTCGCCGTCGGTGATGAGCACGCAGCCGACGGGCACGCCGTAGCCGTAGTGCGTGTCGGGCGTGATGACGACCAAGCGCACGCCGGGGAAGCGCGTGGCGTTGACGATCTGTCGGTAGAGGATGTCCTCCGCATCGTCCAAAAGTTGTTTGGTGAGAAAGAGGCGCACCGGCGTCGTGCCCGTGTCCTCGGTCTGCAATTCGTAGTAGCCGTCGCCGTGCCAGCGCGCGAGGTGTTTCCAGTTCTCGGCGTTCTTCAAACTGCGTGCGACCTTCAGGGCTTTGGCGTCCGTGGGTTCTTTAGCCATCGTGCGTGTTCTCTTCCTCTCGTCCCTCGTGTTCGTCTGAAAAATTCCGCCGCTCGATGATAGACGCGATCTCGGCGGCGGCGTCTTCCGCGCTGCGCGCTTCCGTGATCTCGATGCGCAGCGTCGAGAGCGCGTAAAGCGCGCGGCGCGCGTCGTAGAGTTCGCGCGCGCGTTCGCGGTCGCGCGCGAGCGGGCGCGCTTCGGGAGAGCGCCGGATGCGTTGCCAGCATAGTTCAAACGGCGCGTCGAGCCAGACGGTCAGGCAACGGTGCGCGTCGATGAGCGCGCGATTTTCCTTGAGCGTCCACGCCCCGCCGCCGAGTGCGATGATGCGCGCGCCGCCGTCGCACTCTAACACGGCGCGCAGCGCATCCTGTTCGAGTTGGCGAAAGCGCGGCTCGCCGTCTTCTTCAATGATAGCTTCGATGCTTCGGCCTTCGCGTGCGGAGAGCGCGGCGTCCGTGTCGAGCATCTCACCGCCGAGGCGCGCGGCGAGGGCGCGCGCGATTGTGGTCTTGCCCGCGCACATGAAACCCGTGAGGACGATGCGACCTGCCGGCGGCGCGTCTCCTGCGTTCATCTCTCCGTCACCGATTCGAGCATCTGGAAAAATTCGGGGAAGGAGACGGCCACCGCTTCCGCCCCCGCCAACTCCGACTCGCCCTCGCAGATGAGCGCGGCGACGGCGCAGGCCATCGCGATGCGGTGATCGCCGAAAGATTCGAGCCGCGCGCCGCGCAGACGCGTGCGCCCGCCGACGCGCAGACCGTCCGGATATTCCTCGACTTCCGCACCGAGCGCGCGCAAATTTTTGACCATCGCGCCGATGCGGTCTGTCTCCTTAACGCGCAACTCGGCGGCGTCGCGAATCTCCAGGCCCCCCTCGACCTGCGTGCCGAGCACGCACAGGATCGGCAGCTCGTCGATCAAGCCCGCGATCAACTCGCCGCCGAGGACGTTCGCGCCGTCGGTCGCGGGCGCGAGTGCCCCGTCGTGGCCGCGCACGCGCAGCTCGCCGACTTCTTCGCCCGACTCGACGCGTTTGTCGTTGACGGACGTATCCGCGCCAAGCCCGCGCAGCGTGTCGAGAATCGCCGTGCGCGTCTCGTTGAGGCCGACTTCGGCGAGCGTCAAATCCGAATCGGGGAGGAGCGCCGCGGCCACCAGGAAGAAGGCCGCAGAGGAGATGTCGCCCGCGATGTTGCAATCGCGTGCGTGCAGGCTCGCGGGAGTTTCGAGCGAGACGCAGGGCACGCGCCGGCCACCGTCATCTTTCAATTCCGTGCGCACGTCCGCGCCGAACAGCGCGAGCAGCCGCTCCGTGTGGTCGCGCGTCGCGCCGCGCGCTTCGACTACTTCGGTGCGCCCGCTCGCGTTCAACCCGGCGAGCAGGACGCACGACTTGACCTGCGCGCTGGCGACCGGCAGAACGTAGCGGATGGGAGCGAGCGGCGCGCGCCCTTCGACCGTGAGCGGCGCGCTTCCCTCCGCGGACGAGACGCGCGCGCCCATCAATTCCAGAGGTTCGATGATGCGCCGCATCGGGCGCGTGCGAAGCGAATCGTCGCCCGTGAGCGTGGAGGTGAAAGGCTGTCCCGCGAGCAGGCCGGCGAGCAGCCGCATGCTCGTGCCGCTGTTGCCGCAGTCGAGCGCCGCGCGCGGCGCGTGCGCGAGGCGCGTCCCCGCGCCTTCTATCGAGACCCGGTCGCCCGCGCGTTCGATTCGCACGCCGAGCGCGCCGAGGCAGTCGAGCGTCGAGGCGCAGTCGGCGCTCGTCGAATAATTGGCGAGGCGCGAACGGCCGCCCGCCCCGGCCAGCGCGGCGATGATCGCGGCGCGGTGTGAGATCGACTTATCGCCCGGCACGCGCACGCGCCCGCTCAGTCTGCGTGCGGGTTGGATTCTCATGCGGCCATCTTAAAAGAAGAAGGGGTAAGGGGGAAAGGGGAAGGGAGAAAGGAGAAGCGTTACACAGCGGGTTCAACTTAGCTCCGTGCCTTTAACCTTTACCCCTTCCCCTTTTCCCGTGTGCTCTTTCTTGACAGGTGCGCAGCGCGCGTCTTAAATTGTGCAGGCTTCCGGTTTGCTTTCACATGTTTGACGCGCGGCAGCGTATTCGTTCTGCCGGAGAGTTCTCTTTGAAGAGAGGTCTCGGTCTGCCACTGTGACTGAAGAGACGACTGAACTGACATTGCCGAGCCGCATCGAGGCAATCGCCGCGGCCGCCGCCAAAGCGGACGAGGTGGCCGAGCGTTTGCAACTGAGCGAAGACGCCGCCTTCGGCCTCGACATGGCCGTGCGCGAGGCGGTGACGAACGCCGTCCTGCACGGCAATAAACAGGACGAATCGAAGCCGGTCGAGATCGTGTTCACGGACTCGGGCGGCGAACTGGTGGTGACGGTGCGCGACCGCGGGACGGGCTTCGACCCGACGAACGTCGACGACCCAACCGCCGAACAGAATTTGCTGAAAGCGTCGGGGCGCGGCATCCTGTTCATGCGCAACTTCATGGACACGGTCGAATGGTTGTCCCATCCGGAAGGCGGCACGGTCGTGCGCATGACGAAGAAGCGATAAAACGTTGTCCGTGGTCAATAGCCAGTTGTCAGTTGCATGTGGCAATCGCGCAAGTTACCAAAGATTTGATTGAACAACTGACTACTGACAACTGACAACTGACTATTCCTGAAGGAGATAACCCTGCAATGGCTGAACTAAACATCAATGAGCGTCAGGCCGGAGACGTGACCGTCCTCGACATGAGCGGCAAGATCACCATCGGCGAAGGCTCGGTCGCGCTTCGCAGCGCGATCCGGAAGTTGATCGAGGAGGGCAAGAAGAAGATTCTCCTGAACCTCTCGCAGGTCAGCTACGTGGATTCGAGCGGCATCGGCGAATTCGTCGCCAGCTTCACGGCCATCGGCCGCGAGGGCGGCCAGCTCAAACTGCTCAACCTGACGCAGAAGATTCAAGACCTGCTCGCCATCACCAAGCTGCTCACCGTCTTCGACACCTACGACGACGAGTCGAGCGCGCTCAACAGCTTCAAGTAACGAGTTTCAGGTTTCAAGTTTCAAGTTTCAGGACTGACGGGTTCTCCGGTTCTTTAACTTGAAACTTGAAACCTGAAACTTGAAACTGTTGAACCTATGTTTCGCGCCGCTTTTCGCCGTCTGCTCGCGGTTGACGACCCGCCCGAGCGGACGGCACTCGCTTTTTCCGTGGGCGTCTTTATCGCCTTCTCGCCCTTCCTCGGACTCCACACCATCATGGCAACCCTCGTTGCCTTCATCTTCCGCTTCAATAAGATCGCCATCTACACGGGCACTTTTCTCAACAACCCGTTTCTCACGCTCGTCCCTATCATCGCCGCTTCCTACGCCGTCGGTGCGCTCCTCATGGGGCGACCCGTGACCCTTCCCGAAGAGGGTTGGAAACTGTTGCAGGAACCGCACCTCTTGACCGCCGCCTACTGGCGACAACTGTTCACGCACCTCTGGGACATCGTCGTGCCCTTCTCCATCGGCGGCATGGCGCTCTCCGTCGTTTGTTCGCTCGCCGCCTATCCTGTAACCTTAAAGCTGCTCCGCGCGCGGCAAAGGATGAGGGCGAACGATGAAGTAGAAACGATGAACGATGAACGTTAAAACAACGCGTTGTCTTTACATTCATCGTTCATCGTTCCTACTTCATCCTTTCTTTTGCTGGCATCCGGCGCGGCGGGCGCGGCATCTTTAAGTAGTGTTGCCGGGCGGCGGTTGCGGAGTTCCTTGTGCCGGGCGCAAAATTCACACACAAGCAGTCTTTAATCGCATGAAGAAGCATTTACTCGTTATCGTCGCCGTGTTCGCGCTCGGGCAGGTGTCGGCGGCCTCCGCTCAAAGCGGTTCGCCTTCGACGCCCGCCGCGACGCAGACGCGACCCGCGCGCACCCCTGCCGGCAACAACGCGCCACAGACGCCGGCCGCGCCGCGCCCGCAGTCCACACGCTCCGGCGCGCTCGACCTGTCGGATTACGGCGTGCGGATCGAGGCGGAACCGCGCCTGCTGGTGATGATGGCCGCGCTCGACGCCGCCGGTTTCGACCCGACGCCGGCCGGGCGTCAGCCCTCCGAATTTCGCGCGCTCGTGCGGCGCGACCAGGAAAATCTCGACGCGGAACTGCGCCTGCGCCTGCGCCGCTTCTACGATCTGAACCGGCTCAAAGATTCTTCGGCGACGCCCGCCCAGCAGGCCGCGCGCTACGTCTCTCTGGCCTACGCGCTCGGCCCCGCGCCGGGCTTCGATGCGCCCGCGCGCTCCGACGATCTCTTCGCCGGCGTGCTCGACGTGCTCGACTTCGCGCCGCTCCTGCGCGAGTTCTACACGAAGTCCGGCATCGCCGAACGCCTGCCCGCCTACCTGGCCGCGCACCGCACGGAGGGCGACCGCCTGCGGCCGCAAACCGCGGAGATGCTGCGCGACGTGCTGACTTACCTGCACACGCGCCCCGTCACGCAGACGCTCGAACGCATACCCGTGAAGAATCCCGCGGCGAAGCCGAAGAAGGACGCGCCGCCCGTCTACATCACGCGCGAGCGCGAACGCCGCTTCCGGCTCGTGCCCGATCTACTGGCCGTCCCCGGCTCGATCAACTTCCGCGTCATCGGCGACGACTATTTCGCGGTCGTCCCGGCCGGGATCGACCCGGCCTCCTCCGAAGTGCGCCGCGCCTACCTGCAATACGTCATAGACCCCATCATCCTGCGCTTCAACCGCGAGATCGCTTTGAAGCGCGCGGAGATTCGCAGCCTGCTCGACGAGCGCGCCGCCGCCACAACGCCGGCCGCCGCCACAGCGCCCGCGCCCGATGTGTTCGCCGCCGTCGCCCGTTCGCTCGTTGCGGCGGCCGATGGGCGCTTGAATTTCGTCGCGCGCTCGCGCGCCCTCACGGCGCAGACGAGCGCGCGCCTCCAACGCGCCAGAGAGCCGGAGCGCGCCGCTATCGCCAAAGAATCTCAGGCCGAGCGCGCCGCGCTCGAAGACGAGTTGACCGCGCAACTCGCGGACGCCTACGAGCGCGGCGCGGTGCTGGCTTTCTACTTCTCCGAGCAACTGCGCGATCAGGAGATCGCCGGGTTCGACTTCTCCGATTTCTTCGCCGACATGATGACGCGCGTGGACATCGCGCGCGAGCGACTTCGCCCGGCCGAGTTTGCCGCCCCGCGCGAGCGCGTCGCGGCCTTGCGGCGCGAGGCGGCGCGCGCGAACGCCAACCGCACGGGCGCGGAGACGCGTGCGGACGAAGCACGCGCCGCGCTCGATAAAGCCATCGCCGACATCAACCAACTGCTGCGCGCGAAAAATTACACCGAGGCCGAGACGCGGCTGCGCGCCCTGATGGCGGAGACCGGCGGCGAACCGCGCATCTTCTTCGCCCTCGCGCAGGCGGCCAGCATCTCCGCCAGCGACGCCTTAGTCGAAGACGTCCGCGACGAACGTCTCGGTCGCGCCCTCGCCAATTACCGGCTCGCCATCAACTCCGCCACCTCCGAATCCGACCGCCCGCTCATCTCGCGCGCTTACACGGCGATGGGTCGCATCCTCGCCTTCCTCGAACGCCGCGACGAAGCCATCAAAGCCTTCGAGGCCGCGATCAGTCTCGGCAACGTCAAGGACGGCGCATACGCCGACGCCGAACGGGAGTTGCGCGAGTTGCGACCCTGACGGGCGCGAACGGAAACGCGCACCGCGCGACGCGGAAAGACCGGAGACTTCGCGACGCGGAAAGATCGGACACTGCGCGACGCGGAAAGACCGGAGCCTCGTTGAATTATTCAACGAGGCTCCGGTCTTTCTTTACCCGGTCGCTCTTTTAACGTGAGTTCGATTTAAGCAGATGTCATATTCTTGAAGCCCCGACAGGGGCGTAATAGTTGTAGCCCACGGCGCAAGCCGTGGGGTCAGGACAGGTAAAATAGCGAAGCCCCGACAGGGGCGAAAGAGATTCTACCTTGAACCTCTTTCGCCCCTGTCGGGGCTTCGCTCATCGTGTGCTGGCTAACCCCCACGGCTTGCGCCGTGGGCTACTGTCTGTCGCCCCTGCCGGGGCTACAGGCCGCAAATGCCGTTCCGGTTTATATCGAACTCACGTTCTTTTACCTTTTCGCCCGGTCGCTCTTTTACCTCTTTACCCGGTCGCTCTTTTCGCCTTACTCCGGTCTTCTTTTTACCTTACTCCGGTCTTCTTTCTCCGGTCGCTCTTTTTTTACCCGGTCGAGTGTTGTCGCTAAAGCATCCACGTGCCGGAACGCGCGGGCGCGACGGGCGCAACCGGCGGCACGGCGTGTATGCGCGGCGCGATGAGCGGGCGCGGGGCGGCGAGCGGGCGCGGCGCGACGAGCGGCGTGATGAGCGGCATCACAGGGATCGGGGCGCGCGGCGCGATGAGCGAGTGCGGCGCGATGCGCGCATGCGGCGCGACGTGGACGCGCGGCGTGATCAAGCGCATCGGCGCGACCGCGCCGAGGCCGCCCGGCGCGTATAACGTCGGGTCGCTCTGCGCGCGCTCCGGCCTCACTTTGACGTTGCGCGTTTTCCTGTCGCGCACGATCTTCAAAGACACCTCGCCTTCGTCTGCGCGGTTGAGCGCGCGCGCCAGTTCGCCCGCGTTCGTGATCCGCGTGCCCTCGACTTCCGTGATGACATCGCCCGCGCGCAGTCCGGCCTTCGAGGCCGGGCTGTTCTCGGCGACGGAGGTCACGAGCAGGCCGCCCTCGCGCCCCTGCACGCCGAAGTAGTTTGCGAGTTGATCGGTCAGAGTTTGCGTGTTGATGCCGATGCGGCGGTTGCCCGCCCCCTGTATGAGCGCGAAGTTGTGGCCGAAGCCTTCGGCGCGAAACTTCTCCAGCCCGCGTCGCATCTCCTCGGAATTTCCCTGCCACTCCTTCGCGCGCTTCTTCCATTCCTCGGAGTTGCGGCTCATCTCTTCGGCGCGACGCTTCAACTCGTCCGCGTCGAAATTGAACGTCTGACCTTCCGGGAATCTGAAATTCCCGAACCCACCCGGAGCGAAGCCTTCGCGCCGGTCGAGCGTGACGGATAGCTCCTGCTCCGAACCGTTTCGGCTGATCGTGAGCCGCGCGGTATGTTCGGGCGCGCTCTCGTTGATCAGGCGTTGCAATTTCCGCACGCTCGAAACCTGCTCGCCGTCGAAACGCAAAATCACGTCGTTCTTTTGCAGCCCCGCCTTCGCGGCCGGGCTGTCCGCCGCCACGTCGCGCACGGCCACGCCGCGCGCCTCGCCGCGCAGATTGAAGCTGTTCATGTTTTCGCGCGTCACGCTTTCGACCGAGACACCGAGATGATTGCCGCCGCCGTGGAAGAACACGCGCGCGCCGTCTGCGCGGGCGCTGTTGCCGCCGCCGCTACCGCGGCCTTGCGCTTCCTGCGCGTCTGCGCCGACGGAGGCGACGAGCGCCAGCGCGAGGGTGAGAGCCGTTTTTTTAACGAACATAAATACAATCCTCCGAGAGAGTTTTCTGCCGATTTCACGAAGCGCCGTCTGCACGGTTCCGAAAATTTTGCGCCGCGCAGGTGCGCCGTTAGTTTTGCGCGACGGCGCGCACCTGGGTTAATTTCTCCACGATGAAAATTCTCGACATCGGCTGCGGCATCAAGAAGACGCCCGGCAGCATCGGCCTCGACAGCAACCCCCGGACGCACGCCGACGTGATTCACGATCTCGACTCGGTTCCCTATCCCTTTCCCGATAACGAGTTCGACATCATCGTCGGCAACCAGGTGATCGAACACATCGACGATGTGCTGGCCGTCGTCGCCGAGTTGCACCGCATCTCGAAGCCCGGCGGCCTTATCCGCCTCGACACGCCGCACTATTCCGACATCGCCTCCTACACAGACCCGACGCACCGCCACCACCTGACGACGGAATCCTTCGCCTACTTCACGGGCAAACGCCCCGACTTCGCCTTCTACAGCGATGTCACTTTGCGCCCGCGCGTCGTTCGCGTGACGCTCCTCAAACTCTGGCGCGCGCTCGGCATAGAATTTCTCGTCAACCTCTCCAACCGCTACCCGTCCTTACGCTTCCTCCGCCGCTTCTGGGAGACCTACCTCTGCTACGTGATTCGCGGCAAGACGATCTATTTCGAGTTTGAAGTCGTCAAGTGATTCGGCCGCGCCGCCCTCACTCCCGCGCGCTCGCACTGGTAAGGTAGATGGAGGGCGGGGGCAAAAAGTTTCAGCGGGCGGCGAAACGCGCGGGGCGACGGCGGTGGAGGGAGCGGGGCGTGTTCGGGTGAAAGATTTAACAGAACCTCGGGGCGATTAGGTTGACCGCGCTCGCCCGTCTGTCTTATTCTCGCAACGCCTATAGAAATTCGACTTCCAACGAATTTCAAGCAGCACACCGAATCAGACGGCGTTGGTTAAAACGACTCCCGTCCAAGCGCGAACCCGGAAGACGGACAAAGCCACAAACTGCTCATAAGCAACTTTCCATTTCAACTGCCAAACTTTCTCAGGAGAATTTCTCAATGCAACCCCTACGCAGATTCTATACTTTTGCCCTCGCGACGCTCGCGCTGGGCTTCGCCTTCTCGGCTTCGCAAGCGGCCTACGCACAGGGCAGCCCCGATCTCGTCATCAGCCAGGTTTACGGCGGGGCCGGGTGCGGCACGGCCGGGTGCTCCACTTACAAAAACGACTTCATCGAAATCTACAACCGGGGCACGACGCCCGTTTCGCTAAACGGCCTCTCCGTGCAATACAGCGCCGCCACCGGCACGACAATCGCCAACGCCGCGAGCGCGATCACACCGCTGACGAACTTCACGCTCCAACCGGGGCAGTATTATCTGGTCGCCGAGTCATTCAGCAACAACGGCACGCTCGCGCTCCCGACGCCGAACACGACCGGCACGATTGCCATGAGCGCGACGACGGGCAAAGTTTTTCTCGCCAACATCACCACTCCGATCACGCTGACGGCGAGCGGCTGCCCGGCCACTCCCTCGCAGGTGAGAGACTTCGTCGGCTATGGCGCGACGGCCAACTGCTTTGAAGGGGCAGCCCCCGCGCCCGCCCCTTCGACCACCACCGCCGACATCAGAAACGGCGGCGGCAGCGTTGACACCAACAACAACAATCTGGATTTCACCGCCGCCACCCCGACCCCGCGCAATTCGCTGACGGGAGCGATGCTTCTGATCAGCGAGTTCCGCACCTTCGGGCCGACAGGCACGTGCGACGAGTTCGTCGAGATTTACAACCCCTCCAGCAACACCTTTACGGTGCAGTCGCTCGAAGCCGGCGCGGCCGGCTTTGCCGTCGCGCAGTCGAACGGCAACGTCCTGTTCACCATCCCGAACGGCACGAACATCCCGGCGCGCGGCCACTACCTGGCCGTCAACAACGGCGGCGGCGCATGCACCGGCTCTTTCAGCGGCAGCGCGTACCCGGCCGGAAGCCCGGCGCCAACCGCCACGGGTGACAACACCCTGAACGAAGATATTCTCACGAACGCCGGGATCGCGATCTTCAACACGTCGCTCCAGGCCGGTTTCACGCTCGCTAACCGCCTCGACGCCGTCGGCTCGACCGCCGAGACCAACACGCTCTACGTCGAAGGCACGGGCTACCCCCCGTTGTCGGCCGCGCTCATCGGAAACCCCGGCATCAACTACAGCCTCTTCCGCGACGCGCGGAGCGGCTTGCCGCGTGACACGAATAACAACGAGACGGACTTCCAGACCGCCGACATCAACGGCACGAACCTGTGCGCCTCGACGCTCAACTTCCAGTGCCAGCGGCTCGGCGCGCCCGGCCCCGAAAACCTCTCGTCGCCCACGCAGCGCAATGCCGAGATCAAGGCGTCGCTCGTGGACGCAAACTGCACCGGCGTCGCCGTCAACCCGGCGCTGCCGAGCGCGTGCCGCTTCGAGCGTCGCACGAATGCGGGTTCGGGCTTCGGCTCGTCTCCCACTTCGACGGGCACGCTCTCCATTCGTCGCCGCTTCACCAACAGCACGGGCGCGAGCGTGACCCGCCTGCGCTTCCGCATCGTGGACATCACCACTTTCCCCTCGCCTGCGGGCACGGCCGACCTGCGCGCGATCAGTTCGACGCAGGTCACGGCCACCTGCCAGAGCGAGAACGGCACGCCGCACCTCTGCTCCGACAACGCCAGCCCGCAGACCACCATTGAGGGCACGACGCTTGAAACGGACGCGCGGGAACAGCCGAACGGCGGCGGCTTCAACTCCACGCTCTCGGCCGGCACGGTCACGCTCGGCACTGCGCTTGCGCCCGGCGCGAGCGTCAACCTGCAGTTCCTCCTGGGCGTCGAGCAGAACGGCACGTTCCGCTTCTTCGTCAACGTCGAAGCCCTGACCGCGGCTCCCGCGCCGCCGAGCGCCGGCAAGGCTCAGGCAACGGGCAAAAGCCGCGCCGCGAGGACGGGCAACAAATAGACCGGGACACGCGCACGCTCGCTCGTTCCCCGCTCACGCAGGGGAACGGGCGACGCGCCTCGTGTTACCGCCAAATCAAATTGGCCGCCGTCCATCATTTGAAGTGATGGACGGCGGCCAATTTGATTTTAAGTCGCGTTCGCGCCGCTTCGATTTTAACCCGTGATCGTAATTGCGCGCACGCTCGGTCGTCATGCGCGCCCGCCTAATCGCCCGTCCGCACGCTCAGTCGCCGCCGCATCGTCTCGGTCGCCGGTTTGTCCGCCCTCAGTCGCCCGGCCGTGCGCTCTCAGTCGCCCGCGCGCCGGCGATAAACTTCCCGCCCGTCGGCGCTCAACTCCAAGGCGAGTTTATTCTCCGCGTGCGCCAGGTCGAGATGCGCCGCCGCCTCCGACACGGCGAGGAAACGATGCACGTCTTCCGCCCCCGGAAACATCTCGCGCGACAACTCCCACGCGCTCGCGCCCGCCTGCGGCACGAGGCGCACCACCTCGCCCTGCCGCTCGCGGATCGCGCGCAGGTAGCGCGTGAACAACTCCTCGAAATCCTCAACCGCCTCGCCGTGCCCGCCGTGAACGAGCGTCGGCGCGAAACTACGCAGGCGCGCCAAACTCACGAGGTATTCCGCCAGCGACGGAAAGCGGCGCGAAGGGTCGACCGGGTCGGGCGAGAGCACCGGGTTCGGCGTCACGCGCTTCAACACGCAATCGCCCGCGATAATTGTGCGGTCGGCCTCGCGCAGAAAAGAGCACGAGCCGGGCGTGTGCCCCGGCGTATGCACCACGCGCAAAGCGCCGCTCTCGAACTCCAACTCCGACCCGTCCGAGAGTTCCCCGTGCTCCTCGTCTTCGAGGGCGTCCGCATACCGGCGCACGCCCTCGTACATCCGCCGCATACTTTCGATCTCCTCACCCGGCACGCCCGCACGCACCAGCAGCGCGCGGTGCTCCTCGTATTCGAGCCTGCCCTTTCGATGTCCCGTCTCCCACCCGTGGACGAGCACCTCCGCATCCTTCGCCTCGTCGCGCAAGCGTTTCGCCAGCCCGCAATGATCCTCGTGCGCGTGCGTCAGGACGATGCGCTTCAAGTCGAGCACGCGAAAACGCGCACGCCGCAACCCCTCGCGCAAAGCCTCAAGCGCCTCCGGCGTCTTCGGCCCCGTGTCGATGAGCGTCACAGGGTCTTCCGCGATCAAATAGACGTTGACCGGCCCGATGTAAAAAGGCGTCGGCAGGGAGATGGGAATGATGCGCATGGGGGGAATATAAGGGGTAAGGGGGAAAGGTTAAAGGGGAAAGGTTAAAGAGCGCGGCTGGCCTCATGAGTTCAACGCCGCTTCCCCTTCACCTTTCCCCTTTACCCCTTACCCTTTGAATTAGTACGCGTAGCGGTTCGCCTTGATCAGCACGTCGGCGATGCGCTGGCGCGCGGCGACGGTGTTGATGGGCGTCTGCTTGGTGAAGCGGCGCAGGGCGGCAAGCAGCGTCCGCAGTTCGTCGCCCTCGCTCATGGCGGCGAGCGTGTTCTTGGCGCGCGCTTCGATGCGCTGCACGGCGTCGTTGCAGAAGACCTGCACCATCTCGATGTAACGCGCGGCGGCCGCTTCCCCGCTCTTCGCGGCGAGTTTCTGCGCGCGCAGGATGGCCGACTCCATCGCGTAGACGTCCATCGTGATGTCGGCGACGCCCATCAGAATCTCCTGCTCGTCGGCCAACTTCGCCATGTACTTCTGCGCCGCCGTGCCCAGCGTCATCAGCGCGACCTTCTTCGCGTTCCGCACGAGTTTCATCTCGGCGGCGAGCACGCCCTCGTCCTCGTCAAACGACCCGAGCGACGGCGACAACACTTCGTCCATCAACTTCTGCGCGGCGGGAAGGAGCGCGAGCCGACCCGACAACGCGCTCTTCATCATGCGCCCCGGTATCAACATGCGGTTGATCTCGTTCGTGCCCTCGAAGATGCGATTGATGCGCGAATCGCGGTAGGCGCGCTCGGCCGGGTAGTCGGCCGAGTAGCCGTAGCCGCCGTAAATCTGCACCATCTCGTCGGCGACGAAATCGCAATACTCGGAGAGAGCGACCTTGATGATCGAACACTCGGCGGCATACTCCTCGATGCCGCGCAGTTTCGCCTCCGCATCGGTCTCGCCGCTCGTCGCCGTTTCGATGAGGCCGAGCGTGCGATAGACCATCGTCTCGCCGACCCACGTCCTGATCGCCATCTCCGCCAGCTTCGACTTGATCGCGCCGAACGAAGAGATGGGACGCCCGAACTGTTGACGCTCGTTCGCGTAGCGCACCGCCTCGTGCAGCATCAACTTCATCCCGCCGTTGCACATCGCGCCCAACTTGAAGCGACCGATGTTCAGGATGTTGAATGCGATCTTCGCGCCTTTCCCCGGCTCGCCGAGCAGATTCTCGACCGGCGTCTTCGCGTCCGAGAGGACGAGCGCGGTCGTCGATGAACCCTTGATACCCATCTTGTGCTCGTCCGCGCCGTTCGTTAGCCCTTCCTGCCGCTCGACGATGAAGCCGCTGAACTTGTCGCCGTCGATCTTCGCGAAGACTATAAAGACGTCCGCGAAACCGCCGTTCGTGATCCACATCTTCTCGCCGTTGAGTATGTAGTGGGTGCCGTCCTCGCTCAGGCGCGCAGTGGCTTTGGCCGCCATCGCGTCCGAACCCGACCCGGCCTCCGTCAACGCGTAGGCCGACACCAACTCGCCCGAAGCGATGCGCGGCAGATACTTCTGCTTCGCCGCCTCCGTGCCGAAGTAGAGAATCGGCGTCAAGCCGATGCCGCTCTGCGCGCCGAGCGTCGTCGCAAAACTGGCCGAGCGCCCGAGCAGTTCGCCGACAATCGCGCCGCTCGTCTGGTCGAGTCCGAGGCCGCCGTATTCTTCCGGGATGTTGACGCCGACCATCCCCAAATCCGCCGACTTGCGGATCAACTCGCGCGCGAGTTGCCAGTTGTGCCGCTCCAACTCGTCGGTCGCCGGACGCACTTCATTGTCCATGAATTCGCGCGTCGTCTCCGCGATCATCCGGTGTTCGTCCGTGAAATCCTCCGGCGTGAACACCTCTTCCGGCGCGCGCTCCTCGATCAGGAAACTACCGCCCACGATCATCTTTTTCTCTTCGGCTACGGCTGACATGATTTGCTCCTTTCAGTCGCAATAAAGTTTCAGGTTTCAGGTTTCAAGTCTCAAGTTTGAAAGCCTCGGAACCTCAGTCCTGAAACCTGAAACTTGAAACCTGAAACTAATTTTCGAGCCGCTCGAAAATTCCGGCCGCGCCCATACCGCCGCCGACGCACATCGTCACCATCGCGTAACGGCCGCCCCTGCGTTCGAGTTCGCGCAGGGCGGTCGCGGTCAACTTCGCGCCCGTGCAGCCGAGCGGATGGCCGAGCGCAATCGCGCCGCCGTTGATGTTCACGCGCTCCGGGTCAAGTCCGAGCGTGCGGATGACTGCGAGCGATTGCGCGGCGAAGGCTTCGTTGAGTTCGATGACGTCGATCTGATCCTGCGTCAGCCCCGCGATCTTCAACACCTTCGGGATCGCGTAGACCGGCCCGATGCCCATCTCTTCGGGCGGGCAACCGGCCGTGGCATAAGCCACGAAGCGCGCCATCGGGCGCAAGCCCAGCGCACGCGCTCGCTCGTCCGACATGATGACTGCCGCCGCCGCGCCGTCGGACATCTGCGAGGCGTTGCCCGCCGTGATCGTCCCCTGCGCGTGAAACGCCGGCCGCAGTTTTCCGAGGCTCTCGGCCGACGTGTCGCGCCTGACGCCCTCGTCGCGCGCAAACGTCGCCTCGCGTCGCTGTTTGCGCCCGCGCTCGTCCAACTCTTCAAACACGACCTTGAGCGGCACGATCTCGTCGTCGAACTTGCCCGTGTCCTGCGCCGCCGCCGCGCGGCTGTGCGACTGATAGGAAAACTCGTCCTGCTCCTCGCGCGACACTTCATACTTGCGCGCCACGTTCTCGGTGGCGAGTCCCATGTTCAAATAAAAATCCGGGTAGTGCTCGACGAGGTACGGGTTCGGGCGAATCGTGTGGCCGCCCATCGGGATGAGCGACATCGTTTCCAACCCACCGGCGACGATCACGTCGGCCGCGCCCGTCCTGATGCGGTCGGCCGCAATCGCGATTGATTGCAGCCCCGACGAACAGAAACGATTGATCGTCATGGCCGACGTTTCCACCGGCAGCCCCGCGCGAATCGCCGCCGCGCGCGCCACGTTCATGCCCTGCTCCGCCTCCGGCATCGCGCAGCCCATGATCACGTCTTCGACCTCGTTTAACTCAACGCCCTCGGCGCGCGCCAGCGCTTCCCTGATGACGGTTGCGCCCATCTCATCCGGCCGCGTGTCGCGCAAAGTCCCCTTCGGCGCTTTCCCTACCGCCGTCCTCACCGCCGATACGATCACTGCGTCTCTCATAATTCATCCTTCCGGTAAAACTTCCTCAAACTAAACCCCGTGCAGCCCTTCGACGACCGCGCTGTTAAGACTTTTCAATCGCCGCTTCAACTTCCTCGACCGTCAGCAGTAAGCGCAAGTCTTGCGGCTTGAGTGACACTAAAAACCCGCGCTTGCCGCCGTTGATGTAAATCTTCGGCAACGCAAAGATGGTGCGCTCGGCGTAGACGGGCAGGCGCGTGCGCGTCGCCAAAGGGCTTGTGCCGCCGACCATGTAGCCCGTGTGCTTCTGCGCGGTTTGCGGGTCGCAGGGCTGCACGCTCTTTGCGCCGATGGCGCGCGCCAGGTTCTTCGTCGAGACTTCCCGGTCGCCGTGCATCAGCACGATGAGTGGTTTGCGCGCCTCCGTCTCCATCACGAGCGTCTTGACGACCGCGTGCTCGTCCACGCCGAGCGACGCGGCCGAGTGGCGCGTGCCGCCCCGCTCCTCGTAGGTGTAGAGGTGCGGCTCAAACTCTACTTTGCGCTCGCGAAGCAACCTGACGGCGGGCGTCACGGGATAATCCATAGTCAGTTTCAAGTTTCAGGTTTCAAGTTTCAAGTTAAAAAGCCAAGCACTTCAGTCCTGAAACTTGAAACCTGAAACTTGAAACTAATTCCTCAGCGGCTTGCCCGTCTTGAGCATCGCCGCCATGCGCTCCTGCGTCTTGCGCTGGCCGCAGAGCGAGAGAAACGCCTCGCGTTCGAGGTCGAGCAGGTATTGTTCGCTGACGCGCGTCGGGTGGTTGAGGTCGCCGCCCGTCAGGATGCGCGCGAGCCGTTCGCCGATGTGCGCGTCGTAGTCGGAGATGAAACCGCCGCGTTTCATCTGGTGGATGCCGAGTTTCAAAGTGGCGAGCGCGGAATTGCCGAGCGCGAGGATGTCCGTGCGCGGCTGCGGTTCGGTGTAGCCGCCGCGCGCGAGCGCCAGCACCTCCTGCTTGGCGTCCGCGATGAGACGATCCGCGTTCATCGTGATGGAATCCTCATCGCGCAGGAAGCCCAACTGCCGCGCCTCTTCGGCCGAGGTAGCAACCTTCGCGAGCGCAATCGTCTCGAAGGCGCGTTTGACGAACGGGAACGGGTCGGCGTCCGACATGCCCTTTGGGATCGAATCGAGCGCGCGCATGAGCATCTCCTTCGTCCCACCGCCCGCCGGGATGACGCCGACGCCCACTTCGACCAGACCGATGTACAACTCGGCCGAGGCGCGTATGCGGTCGCCGTGAATCGTTACCTCGCAGCCGCCGCCGGGGACGAGCCCGAACGGCGCGACGACGACCGGCTTCGGCGAATAACGCAAGCTCATCGTCGCACGCTGAAACTCGCGCACCATCAACTCGATGTCTTCCCAGTTCTCCTCCTGCGCTTCCAGCAGGATGAGCATGAGATTCGCGCCCACCGAGAAATACTGCGCCTGGTTGCCGATAACCAACCCGACGAAATTTCGCTCCACCTCTGCGAGCGACTGCTTGATCATCTGGATCGTATCGCCGCCGATGGCATTCATCTTCGAGTGAAATTCCAGGCATGCCACGCCGTCGCCGATGTCTATCAAAGACGCGCCCGCGTTACGCTTGACGACGCCCGTGCGGTCTTTAACCGACTTCAATAGCAGCACGCCCGCCGGCTCGTTCACCGGCAGGTATTCGAGTTTGTCGAAATCGAAATAGAAACGCGCGCCCGCCTCCGTCTTGTAAAAGCTGCGCGCGCCCGCTTCGAGCATCCGCTCGACGTTCGCGGGAACAGTCGTGCCCTCCTCGCGCATCCGCGCGACCGAACGCTCCACGCCGATGGCGTCCCAGGTCTCGAACACGCCCAGCTCCCAGTTGAAGCCCCAGCGCATCGCTCGATCCACGTCCACGACGTTGTTCGCGATCTCCGGGATGCGGTTCGCCGCGTAGCGCAAAGTGCGCGAAACGGTCTTCCACAAAAACGCGCCGACGCGATCCTTCGACCAGACGAGAGCCTTGATGCGCTCGGCCACGTCCTCCACGTTCTTCGCCATTTCCAGCGCGGGCAGTTTCACTTTTTGCGCCGGACGGTATTCGAGCGAAGCGTGATCGAGCGTCCAGATTTCCTGTTTCTCGCCTTCGCCGCGCTGCTTGCGGTAGAAGCCCCCGCGCGTCTTGTTGCCGAGGATGCCGCGCCCGATCATGCCCTGCAAAAATTCCGGCGCGACGAACACCTCGCGCTCCTCGTCTTCGGGCACGGCCTCGTGGAGATTCCGCGCGACGTGCGCGAACACGTCGAGACCGACGATGTCGAACGTGCGGAAGGTGGCAGACTTCGGGCGGCCGACGGCCTGCCCCGTCATTTTATCGACCTCTTCGATAGTGTAACCGTCTTCGAGCATCGTCCTGATCGAGACGAGCGCGCCGTATGTGCCGATGCGGTTGGCGATGAAGTTCGGCCGATCCTTCGCGATGACGACGCCCTTGCCCAGGCGTTGATCGAGGAAGCCGAAGACGGCGCAGGCCACTTCCGGCCGCGTCCATTCGGTCGGGATCAGTTCGCACAGGTGCAGGTAGCGGGGCGGGTTGAAGAAGTGTATGCCGAGGAAGTGCGCGCGAAAGTCTTCCGAGAAGCCCTCGGCGATGGCGCGGATGGGGATGCCGCTCGTGTTCGACGCGATGACGGAGCCTGCGCGCCGGTGCTGCTCGACCTGCGCGTAGAGTCGCCGCTTGATCTCCAGATTCTCTACGACCGCTTCGATCACCAGGTCGCAATCTTTAAGACGCGCCATGTCGTCTTCAAAATTCCCGACCGAGACGAGCGCCGCGCGCTCAGCCGTAAAGAAAGCGGCGGGCTTCGCCTTTTTCGCCGCCTCCAGCCCGCCCTGCGCGATGCGATTGCGCACGGCGCGCGCATCGAGCGACAAGCCTTTGGCCTGTTCATCCGGCGTCAGTTCGCGCGGCGCAATGTCCAGCAAAAGGACGGGAATCCCTGCGTTCGCCAGGTGCGCGGCGATCTGCGCGCCCATCGTGCCCGCGCCCAGCACCGCCGCTCGTTCAATCCGAAGCATAAGGGGAAGAACCTTTCTCGAAAAGTCTCGTGCGAGAGGCCACACATCATACTGAATGAGCATTCATTCAGCAAGCTTAAACATAAATACAGGATAGAAACACAAACTAGGGTTCTCTAACAATTTTATCGCTTGTGTGAATAGGCTGCGAGGCTTCTGTATAGGGAATAATTACAGCATCTTTTGAATCAATTGCTGTTAAAGCCATGTAAATCCCTTAAACTCTACCGCCGTTTATTCTTTTTCCCTTTATGTTTTCGCCCCCGCGATTTACCGGAAGGCTGACGGAAACCCGGTTGGATGGTCTTAGTTAGAAGGTTCTGCTCAAGCTTTTTGAGCCAATTATAATGAATATGATCTTTAGGTAATTGACTTAAAAACTCCTCCAACAATTTAAACGCTTTAGGACGATGGTTAATCTTAGTAAGAAGCGATACGAGGTTACCTACAAAAAAAATAGTATGCGGATGTTTATCGCCTAACAGTTCCCGGTAAATTTCTAATGCTTTCTCTACATATTCTATGTTTCGTTTGTAGTCGCCCAGCCGCCCGTAAGCCATGCCTATATTGTTGAATGAAGCAGCAGTATCAGGATGACGTTCACTTAGCACCTCTCGGCGAATCTCTAATGCTTTCTTTGTATATTCTAAACTTCGTTTGTAATCGCCTAGCTGGCCGTACGCCGTGCCTATATTGTTGAATGAAGTAGCGGTATCAGGATGACGTTCGCCGAATAGTTCCCGATAAATCTCTAATGATTTCTCTGAATATTCTAAATTTCGTTTGTTATCACCTAGATTCCAGTAAGCAGTGCCTATACTGTTCAATGAAGTAGCTATATCAGGATGACGTTCACTTAACACCTCTCGGCGAATCTCTAATGCTTTCTCTGCATATTCTAAACTTCGTTTGTGTTCACCTAGCTGGCCGTAAGCAATACCTACATTATGAAATGAAGCGGCAGTATCAGGGTGACGTTCACTTAACACCTCTCGGCGAATCTCTAATGCTTTCTCTGCATATTCTAAACTTCGTTTGTAATCGCCCAGCTGCCCGTAAACACTACCTACATTGTTGAATGAAGTAGCGGTATCATGGTGAAGTTCACCTAACAACTCTCGACGAATTTCTAGTGCTTTCTCTGCATATTCCAGATGTCGTTTGTAATCCCCTAGAGAGCCATAACAAAAGCCAAGGTCATTTAAGAGATGTGCTTTTAATTTAAGATCAGTCTCATGTTCTTGCTCAAGTAATTCCAGAGCTTTTTTCACCAATCTTTTTATCTCTAAATACTGTCCCCGGTGGTAGGACGGATATGCTTGTAACCAGGTCAGGCGGCTGGAATGCTTCGGAGCATATTGTCGGGCATTCTCCTGCCATGCCTGGAGATGATCAATCTCGGCTTCAAAGCGGAATAGTTCGGAAAACTTCTTCCTGCGTTCTTCAAACCAATCGCCGGTTCGCCGACAAATATTGTCTACCCAGCCTTGACGTGCTTGAAGCGGTATTTCTTCGCGCCTCACTTCCCCCACCAAGCGGTGGATAGAATAGCTGTCAACGTCGGGTGTTTTTTGTAGCAAACGCAGGGCAGTCCCCAAGCCGAACGCGTTGGTTAATTCAAGCGGGGTTTTCACGTCGAGGAGAGTACACATTAAGGAGACTCCCATCGGCGCTGTCCCGCTCCAAGTGAGTAAATCCAGAATTTCTTTGAGCTTTGGTTCATCCTCGAAGATGTTCTCGTTAATCTTCAGGGTAGAGTAGAGATCGGTCTCGTGTTTGGTGAAAGTATTCAGCTTGCCCGGCAAGAAAGCCGTTCTGAGACTATGGCGCAGGAGGTCTCTATATTGCTGCCAGCTTACGTGGCGATGGCGAAGGTATGCCCCCGCAAGCTCTAATGCCAGGGGCAGGCCGTCCAACGCTCCGGCTATTTCGTGCGCCGCGCTTTCTTCTTCATCTCCGATAGGCCAGCGGCCTGCTTCCTGAAGCAGCAGGTCAAACGAGAGCACTTCATCCAGTGGATCGAGTGGAACCGGATTAAAGTCCGGCTGGTCTCTGCGGCTGGTGACGAGGATGTGCGGATCGGCCTGCGGTTCGGGCAAGTAGCCTTCAATGGCCTGCGGGTCTTCTAAATTGTCGAAGATGATTAAGCAGTCGGAGTAAGTCCGCAGCCTGTGGCGCGCAATTTCAAGTTTATATTTATGTTCGGATTCGGACGCGATCCAGCGCGCCTTCTCGGCCAATTCCGTGAGCTGCGCGTCAATGTCCTGATCGGCGTTGAGCCAGATTACTCCATTGGGATATGTTTCCCTGAAGCGGTAAGCATATTCCACGGCAAGCTGCGTTTTACCGAGACCGCCCAGCCCCTGAAAGGCTGCCGTTTGACCGATGGCCGTGCGTCGTCCCTTCGTTAATTGCTCGCGAACCGCTTGCAGCGATTTTTCCCGGCCGATAACCTGCTCGCCCTTTTCTCTAAAGGGAACAGAGAAGACGTAATTACGTGGATTGTAATCGGCGACGCGCGGCGGCGGCGGTGCGACCGTTTCTATCGGTGCGTGAGAAGCACCCGGCTCTTTGCGGTCGGCAATTGCGCCCAACTCATTTACAAGCTGCAAGAGCGGCTCACCGAAATCCTCGAAGGCTATCGCCCGCACCGTATCTTCAAATGGCGCACCTCGCTCAAGCTCCTTTCTACGCATCAAGACATAATGAGGCCCGGTTGCGCCTTGATAGATATTTTTGATGCCTTCGAGCTGCATGCCGAAATAGACATCATCGAGGCTAAAACCGATAAATAAGAAGGTGTGAGAGGCCAGCAGGGTATGCAGAGTTTGAAGCGCCGCCTTGTAATATTCCTTTGATTCACCTTCGTTCGCTTCGGGGTAGAGACGACTGTAACTGTCCCTCGTGAGAATGATCTTTGATTTATTGTGAATATGGCCGTGGAGGTGCCAGATCGTTGGACGCTTCGCCTTATTTTGTAAGAACGCCGCCATTTCAGCAGGAGCTTCCCTGTCCCACAATACGGGCTGGGAGGCTGACGCCCAGCGCAATACATCGTCGTAATTGGTTGTAATGATCAGTTGGCTGTTTAGCTTCCAAATCGCTTCGGCTAAACGCAGGCTATCCGGCTTCGCGCGCTCGCGTGGATAATCAAGCTGTCCCTCCAGGAAGGAGTGCCAGATAGCTTCCCCTAATCCTTCACGCGCGAGCCGTGCCGCCTCCAGATAATTAGGCTTACTTAAACCCAGCAAAGCGCGTACATCGTTTGCGTAAGAAATTCTATCTTCTTCCTCCAAACGACCCGCCGCCTGTTCAAGTAACTCTCGCCAACCGGGAAAGAGTCGTTCACCTGTCTCTGCATTAAGCACCGACATGGAAACGCCCGCGCCGACGAAAGGAATGACATTGCCCGCGCGTAAACTATCTTGTAGAGCTTTAGGAAGACTCATCGCTGTGAGGCTACAGTTTGATTAATAAGCTAGGAGCAGGGCTAAGGAATATTTCAAATCGCTAGAGCACTTGTATCATACAACGGTACAGTAGTATTTCAATTAATTGTTATATGAGTCTGATGAATCCAAGTGCTTGTTTCGGCCTATGGCAGCCGGCAGAGACATGAGAAGGAAGAACGTTCCGGAATCCCTGTTATATGCGCGAAAAGCGATAGGGATTCGCAATTAATGCGCGAATAGTTTCGCATTTTATGAGTGAAATCCCTCCCCGAGTGGTTGATACTCAGGGAGGGATTTCTTACTTAGACCGAAAGCGGCAATCTCGCCGCGCGCGTTTCTCTCTCTGCGCGGTGGCGGTCAGGGCGCGGGTTGCCAGCCGGCCTGGCTGTCGTAGCCGGGGTGGTTGGTGAGGTTGATCTGACTCGTGCCGTCGGGGTTCATCGAGTAAAGCTCCTGATTGCCGTCGCGGGTGGTGGTGAACATGATCTTCAAACCGTCGGCCGACCAGCGCGGTTCGTCGGAGCCGGTGGAGTTTGTGAGGCGCGACAGATTAGTGCCGTCATCGTCCATTACGTAAACTTCGACCTGACCGTCGCGGTCGGTGGCGAAGGCGATCTGTGTGCCGTCGGGCGACCAGGCGGGCGCGTCGTTGAAGGGCGCGGAGGGGAGCAGGTTGTAAGTGTCTGTGAGGTTGGTCTGGTTCGTGCCGTCGGCGTTCATCACGTAGATTTCCGGCGCGCCGTCGCGCTCGCTGACGAAAACGATCTTGGTGCCGTCGGGCGACCACGACGCGGAATATTCGATATCGTTCGTGAGTTGCGTCTGGTTCGTGCCGTCGGCGTCCATGACGTAGACGCGCGAACTGTAGTTGTCCTCGATCATGAACATGATCCTGGCGCCGTCGGGCGACCAGGCGGGCGTGTAAGAGCAGCCGCAGGGGTCGTTGGAAAGATTGGTCAGGCCGGTTCCGTCCGCGTTGATGACGTAGATGTCGGAGTTGGCCTGCGAGTCGTAGCCGCGAAAAGCGATCTTCGTACCGTCGGGCGACCAGGCGGGTTGGTAAGAACCAATCGAGGAGGTGGTGAGCCGGGCCTGATTCGAGCCGTCGGCGTTCATCGTGTATATCTCCGACTGGCCGTCGCGGTAGCTGTGGTAGGCGATCTTGGTTCCGTCCTCAGACCAGACGGCACCGAAGTTGTAGGTCGATTTCTCCGTCAGGCGCGTTTGCCCGGCGCCGTTGCCGTCCATCACGTAAACGCCGGTCGTCGCCCCGCGGTCGGCGCTGAAGGCGATGCGATTCGACGTGGCCGGAGTAGGCGTCGGGGTGGCGCTGCCGAGATGCCAGTTGAGGGACATCGCGCTGGCATAGCTCGTCCAGTCGTACATATCTAGGGCGATGTAATAGACGGTGTTCTGCGTCGCGTTGAAGGTAACGGAGCCGTGTAGCTCATAGCCCGTGTCGTCGGCGGCGGCGACCGCAGTCAGGGTCGAGAGGCTGCTGCCGGTATAAACCGCGATGATGGTGTCCATGTGGCTGCCGCCCGTATGAAAGGTCACGTTGCCGCTGGCCGGGGCTTGCCACTGATACCAGACGGAGCACCCGATGGCCTGTGCGGAGTGGTTTGGTTCGCCGGTCTCCGAAGTCCCGTAGTCGTTATAGACGCTCAGGCTTCCACTGTTGCCGGTGATGATTTCCGCGTTGGCGAAGTTGTCGTTGTTGGTGTAAGCGAAGGCGGGTTTGACGGGGGTGGCGAAACAGAACAACAGAATTGAGAGACAGAGAACCAGCCCGGCGGACTGGCCGGTGAGGCGCGAAGAGGACATGAGATTTTCTCCTTACGGGTTGTGAGATGTACGGATGAGAGCGCGCCGCGTCGGCATGAGGTTCGACAAAGTGGCGCGCCGATTTAACAGACGCAAAATCGTGACGTAAAAACCGCCCGCCCGCGCACGTGTAAAAAGTTGCGGGCGTGAGGGCGGCCATCGCGTCCTGCGCACGCAAGAGCGTATGCGCAAGGCGCGATGGTTAACATCCGGGCTGCGATAAACGCATCATCACACGCACCGACGAAACGCTTCCTGGTTTCCAGATCGTAACGCCGCGGAGAAGCTGTCGAGACGGAGAGGCGTCGCCGGCCGGGTGTGACTGTGATGCCTGCCGCGGACGGAGGTGCGGCGGGTTTTCACTTCGGGGCACACTTCACCGTCTGACTTTCGCGACGGCGGAATTTGATCTGAATTTAGAGAGATGAAGGATAACGTCGGTGCTTCAAGGCTCGCAGGAATTTGCGCTGTCCCTTATTGAGCACGACTTTGATTCTAGTGGCTTGACGGTAGAAGTCAAGAACAAAGTTTTGCAGGCATGAACTCCCCGCCCGCCCGCATTCACGGGCGGCGTAATTCTTATTCGCCGCCGACATACAGTGACCGCCGCCCCCGGCTTCCACGGAAATTTTCATATCAGGCGCAAGCCCGGACAACTATCGAAAAAATTTTAGCGATTTGAGAAGCGTGCGAAATTTTGGCGGCGGCGTGAGCCGTCCGGCATTTGTTCTCCGCGTTAGTTAGTTGGAGGTTCTTCGATCTCACCAAATTCTCATCTTCGATGGTTTTCGTTTAAGGAGTCATTGTGAAACTTTCATTGAAATTAACCGCGACCTTTTTTCTGCTGCTCGCTTCCGCCGTGAACGTCGGGGCGCAGGCTTCCGGGGTAAGAAACTTGTGGACGGCGACGGCCGAGTCCTGCGCGAACGCGAAACAACTGCCCGGCCTTGCTCCCGCCGCCTGCCATGCGTTCGACATTGAACGCCGGCAGGTTTCCGGCAACGTGTACGAATACACTTTCGCCCTGCGTGTGGGCGAGGGCGAGCACGACGTGATCAAAGTCCACCGCGTCGTGCGTGAGGACGAGGCGGGCAAACCTTCGCAGACAGCGCACGCCGTCCTGATGGTGCACGGCGACATCTGGGGCTTCGATGCCGCTTTTCTCGGAAACACTATTTCCGCACACGCCCCGGCCGGGCAGTCCGTCGGCCTGTACCTTGCGAGCAAGGGCGTGGACGTGTGGGGCATCGACCTGCGTTGGACGCAGGTTCCCGCCGCGACGACCGATTTCACTTTCATGAAGGATTGGAACATCGCAACGCACGTCGGCGACATCGCCGTCGCGCTCTCGGTGGCGCGCGGGGTGCGCGGCGCGACCGGCAGCGGCACGGGTCAACTCGCGCTGCTCGGCTGGAGCAGGGGCGGCATCCTGGCCTACGCCTACGCTAACGCCGAGACGCGCCTGCCGGAGAACTTGCGGCAGGTGAAGGCGCTCGTGCCCGTGGACATCGCCTACAAGTTCGCGCCGGAGCACGAGGCGCAACGCGCGGCGGCGTGCCGCCGTTACGCCTCGGCGAGACAACAACGCGACCTCGGCGCGTATCAATCGAGCCTGGGCGCGGGAGTCGGCCTGATCGGGACTCTGGCGGCGGCCGACCCCGGCGGCATCTCGACGGTTCCGGGCTTCGCCGGTCTCGCCAACGCGCAGGCCGCGCTGCTGCTTGCGTCGAGAACTCACCTACTCTTCGCCAACGATCCGCCCGTGCCTTCCTACCACTTCAACGCGGGCGTCTTCAATTTCCTCGGACTGCCGACCGGACTTCAATACACGCCGGAGGCTTACCTCTACGACTTCCTGGCGGCCGGGCACCCCTATCAGAGTTACACGGAGATCGTGGAGAGCGAGGCGCTGCTGTGCGACGAAATTGATGTGCCTTATGACGACTACCTGGGCGAGATCAGGATTCCGGTGTTGTACGTCGGGGCGGGCGGCGGCTTCGGCGAATACGGGCTGGAAACGCTCGAACGACTCGGCGGCTCGGACGTGAGTTCGCGCGTCGTCCGCCTGCGCGCGAGCGACGCGCGCGATGTCGAGTTCGGCCACGCCGATCTGTTCCTCGCCGAGAACGCGCGGGATGTGGTCTGGAAACCTTTGCGCAAGTGGCTCGTCAGCCGGTAGCGTTTGGCGAGCCTTCGAGGGGGCGGGCGCGGGCGGGCGTTCTCAGTGGGCGGGCGTTCTCAATAGTTGGTCAGGATGCTTTCGGGCGCGAGTCCCATCTCCTGCAGGCGGTCGCGCGTGTGCGTGATCATTTCGGGCGAGCCGCAGACTAAAGCCACGGGTTCGTTGAGATCGGGCAACACGTTGTCGAGGAGCGACTGGACGTAGCCGGTCGAGCCTGCCCACTCGTAGCCGTCGGGCTTCGAGACGACCTGACGCAGTTCGACGCCCGCGGCTTTCCAGGTCTCGGTCTCGTCTCGATAGCAGAAATCTCCGGGCGTGCGCGCGCCGTAGAGGACGACGATCTGGCCGAAGTCGTCGGGGCGAGAGAGGGCGTGGCGCAGCGTGGAGCGCAACGGGGCGACGCCCGTCCCCATCGCGATCATGATGAGGTCTTTGCCCCGGTGCGCGTCGAGCGGGAAGCCGTGGCCGACGATGCCCGTCAGCGTCACGGCGTCGCCCTCGCGCAGGTGATAGAGCGCCTGCCCGCCGTCGCCCCCCGTGCGCTTGACCAGAAACTCCAGTTCCGCATCTTCCGGCGCGCTGGCGAAAGCGTAATAGAAAGAGCGTTCGTCCGCGCCCCCGGCGCGCAACGCGGCCACCTGGCCGGGCAGAAACTCGATGGCCGGCGCATCCCCGCCGCCCGCTTCGGGACGCATGTCGAACGAACGTATGTCGCGCCCCTGTTCGCGGACGCGCGTGATCAAGAGTTGGCGCGAGGTTGTGTCTTTCATAAAATCGGCGGCCATGCTTTCGTGTTTAGTCGGGAGCGTGCCGCGCAGTTTAGATCAAATAAGGGGGCAAAGGGAAAGGGGTAAAGGGAAAGGGCGGAAAAGCCGGGCGGCCTGCCGGATTTCTTCGGGGCGGCCAGTCGGATTTTCCCGAATCTTACCTTTACCCCTTTCTCCTTCCCCTTATACCCTCTTGCCTCGGCGGTGTGCGCGGCGGGCAAAGCTATGATAAAACTGTCGGCGTTGCACCAGCTTAAGCCAGGTTCAGGCGGTTCCGGCCGCGCGGCGAACGCGGACAGTGAACGCGGATAGGGTGACTATCACCGCAGGCGATTTACCGGCGGGTGCGTTCGGTTCCTGCCGGCGCGCGTGCGAGAGGGCAGCAGCAGCAACCCCTCCCGCGACGGTTGAAGAAGACCACACACCTGTCTGAAATAAGGAAAGGACTCTCTCGATGTTCCAAAGTTTGATTGCGACGACCGCCGCGTGGTACACGCTGCCGGTGCGTCTCGCGCTCGGCGTCATCTTCATCGCACACGGCGCGCAGAAAGTGTTCGGCGCATGGGGCGGGCCGGGCTGGGCGAAGTTCACGGCGGCGAGCGCGCCCTTCGGCTTCATGCGCCCGGCGTGGCTGTGGATGGGCATGGCGGCCATCGCCGAACTCGTCGGCGGCCTGCTCGTCCTGCTCGGACTGTTGACGCGCGCCGGGGCTTTCTTTCTCGCCGCCACGATGCTCGTTGCGATGTTCGGCGTCCACTGGAACAGCGGTTTCTTTTTGAGCAACCGCGGCATCGAGTACACCGTCGCGCTGCTCGGCATGTCGCTCGCGCTGCTCATCGCGGGCGGCGGCCGCCTCTCCGTAGACGAAAAACTCCAGGCTCCGCCCCGCCGCCGCTGGTAACGAACAAGTTTCAAGTTTCAGGTTTCAAGTTTCAGGACTGAGGTTAGAGTTTCTTCGTCTTGAACCTGAAACCTGAAACTTGAAACTTGAAACCCGTGTTATGAAACGCTCGCCGCTACTGGTCATCTTCGTCACGGTCTTCATAGACCTCGTGGGCTTCGGCATTGTGATCCCGGTGCTGCCTTACTATGTGGAGGGGACGAAGTTCGACGCAACGCCGCGCACGGTCGGCATCCTGTTCGCCTCCTACTCGGTCATGCAGCTCATCTTCTCGCCGATCCTCGGCCGGCTCTCGGACAGGTACGGCCGCCGTCCCGTCCTCTTCCTCAGCCTTCTGGGCACGAGCCTCGGCTTCTTCATCATCGGCTTCGCGACGACGCTCTGGATGCTCTTTCTGGGGCGCATCATCGACGGCATCACCGGCGGCAACATCTCCACCGCGCAGGCTTACATCGCCGACGTGACGACGCCCGAAAATCGCGCCAAAGGCATGGGACTCATCGGCGCGGCCTTCGGTCTCGGATTCATCTTCGGCCCGGCCATCGGCGGCATCCTCAGCCAGTGGGGCATCGGCGTGCCGTTCTTCTTCGCGGGCGGACTCGCGCTCGCCAACGCCGTCCTGCTCTATTTCACGCTGCCCGAAACCGTGACCCCGGATCACCCGGCGCGCGCCTCGGCCGCCGCCGCCGGGGGTCGCTGGTCGCAACTGGCGCAGGCCGTCAGGCAGCCGCGCCTCGCCTACGTCCTCGCCATCTACTTCCTCTTCGTCGTCGCCTTCTCGATCATGACGACCTCCTTCGCCCTCTTCACGATGTTCCGCTTCGGCTACGACGCCGCGCATAACGGCTATCTCTTCATGTACGTCGGCATCATCGGCGCGATCATTCAGGGCGGCCTCATCGGGCGTCTGGTCAAGACGTTCGGCGAGTTGCCGCTCGTGCTGGCGGGCGCGCTCTTGTTCGCGCTGAGTTTGTTCGCCATCCCGCTCACCGGCCCGCAGACGGGTCTGTCGCTGCTGCTGCTCGTCGGCGGGACGTTCGCCGTGGGGAACGCGCTCGCGACGCCTTCGCTCCAGACACTCGCCTCGCGCAGCGCCGGGCGGGGCGAGCAGGGCGGCGTGCTGGGCGTCACGCAATCGGTGGCGAGTTTGGCGCGCGCCGTCGGCCCCACGGTGGCCGCGCTCCTCATCCACAGCGCGATTGCCACCTCCGGCGCGGACGGTCGCCTCCACGAAATGAGCGACCGCTCGCTGCGCCTCACTTTCTGGACGGCCGCCTTCATCATGCTCCTCGCCTTCCTGCTCGCGGCCTACTTCGCACGCGCCTACGCCGCACGCTACCCGGCGCACGCCGAACTCCCGACGCCCGCCGAAAGTTGATCCGCACCGTTCGCCGCCAAAGTTCAACGCCAAAGTCTCCGCAGTTCGCTTCCGCGCCCGCTCGCGAAAACATCGCAAAGTGTGCCCGCCGTGAAAACTTCGTAAAGCGCACACCTATAATTCGCACCATTCAATCAAACAGGGGAGGGCGAAGGCGATGGCAGCCAGTGTGGCCGAACGATTTATCGAAGCATTGAGAGGGTTGGAAGAGACGCGCGACGTGGAGACGATGGTGGCGCTCTACGCGGAGCAGAGCGAGGTGGGGAACGTCAACGCACCCGAAAAATTTACGGGACAGGCGGGCGCGCGCGAGTTCTGGACGAAGTATCGAGACACGTTCGGCGAGGTGCGTTCGACCTTTCGCAACCGCATCATCAACGACGCCCGCGCCGCCCTCGAATGGACGACCGAAGGCACGACCGCGAACGGCGCGCCCTTCAACTACGAAGGCGTCAGCATCCTCGAAATCGAAGGCGACCGCATCACGCGCTTTCGCGCCTACTTCGACCCGGAAGCCCTCGGCCGCCAGATCGAGCGAGCCGCCACCGCCGCCGCACAATAAAAGTCGCCAATAAAAGACGCCAATCGTCAATCGTGAATAGATTCAATCCGGTTTTCTCTATTCACGATTGACGATTCACGTCTCTACAGCGTCTCTTCTTTCCAGATGGAGGGGAGTGCGGCTTCGTCAACTTCGAGCGTGTCGCCGCCGGGGAGGATGTGTATGATGCGCGCGCCGCGTGCGCGCAGGGGGGTCGCGAGCAGGCCGACGCGGTGGCAGTTCGCGCGCGGCCGCACGTGGCGCGTAAGCGGGTGCGACTCCGAGCACATCAACGCGACGCGCATCTCCGCCGCCAACTCCATGATGCGATCCAGCCCGCGCGCCAACTCCTGCGGCGGCGCAACCACCTTGCCGCCGCACTCCGGCAGCCACTCGTAACCGATCCGCGCCTCTTTCAGGTTCGCCTCCAGCACGCGCCCGTTGAACTGCGGCCAGCGCGAACGCGCCGCGCTCCTCACGTCGCAGACGAGCGCGATTTCGTGTTCGCGTAAGAGCGCGAGAAAGTCTGTCCACGCGTGGCGTCCGTGTCCGATGGTGTAGATGTCTGGCGCTGTAGCGGTGTCCGGCATGCTCGGTTGATCAGAAGAAGCGGCGCAGGAGGTACATGACGAGACTCAGGACGAGCGAGATGATGAGCATCGAGGTGAGCGGGATGAAGACGCGCGTCCGTTCGCCGCCGAAGTTGAGATCGCCCGGCAGCCGCCCGAACCACGAGAGCGCGCCCGTATAGATGAGCAGCCCGATGATGTCCACGGCGACGCCGATCAAGACCACGAACAACCCGCCGCCGCGTGCGTCCATCATGCGCCCTCCCATTTCCCGGCGCGCGTTTTGAACTCGGCGCGCAGTTCGTCAATCGTCAGGTAGACGAGGCGGCCGCCGGTGAACAGTTCGTCTTGCGTTACGTCGAGCGCGGCGAAGGGCGGCCGGGGGAAGTTGTCCATCTCGCTGTCCGCGTCGAAATCCGTCTCGGCGAGGACGAGGCCGTGGAGCGCGCCGAGGAACACGTCCACGGAATACCTGCGCCCGTCGTGCTCGAAGGGGTAACGGTTCTTGCGTATCTCGTTCGCCTCGAAGACGGAGAACACTTCGTACTCGTATTCGTTGAGGTAGATGCTCGTGATGAGCGTGCGCGAAAAATCGGGCGGCGCGGGCGCGTGCTTCTGCGTGAGTTTCAGCGTCCACTCGTTGGTGTGCGGCCAGCGCGTTTTGCGCAGGCGCAGGCGCGTGCCCGTGATGTAGTTGTCGGTGATCTGCGCGTGGCGGTCGTTGACTTTGAGGCCGGGCGGCAGAGCGCGCAGGAGGTATCGCCGCTCGCGCTCCGTGCGCTCGTACTTCGGCGAGTGATCCGCGCTCAGACGCCCCTTGCCGATGCCCTTCACGCGCCGACCAACTCCTCTTCGCCGACACGCAAAAATTCTTCCGGCTCGACGATGTGCCCCGCAATCGCCGACGCGGCGACAACATACGGCGACGCGAGATAAACCTGGCCGGGGCCGCTGCGGCCGGGGAAGTTGCGGTTCTGCGCGCTCACCGTGACGGTCTCGGAGGTCTTCGACGCGCCCGGCCCCGCGTTGATGCACGCGCCGCACGAAGGGTCGATCAACTCCGCGCCCGCGCGCTCGAAAATCTCCAGGTAGCCGCGCTCGCGCGCATACTGTTTGATCTTCTGCGAGCCGAATTGCAGGTAGAGACGCACGCCCGGCGCGACCCTTCGCCCCTGCTCGACGGCGCGCCGCAAGACCGCCGCGTACATGTCCATGTCGGCCATCTTGCCGCCCGTGCAGGAGCCGCCGTAGGCCGCATCAATGCGCACCTCTGCGGCGAGGTCTGCGATGTTGATGCCGTTGCGCGGGTCGCCCGGCGTCGCCACCATCGGGCGAATCTCTTCGAGGTTGATCTCGAAGGTCGCGGCATACTCGGCGTCGGGGTCGCTGCGGAGGAAGCCACGGCGAATCTCTTCCGGGTCGAGCCCGCGCGAACGGACGAGATAGTCGAGCGTCACTTCGTCGGGTTCGATGATGCCGGTCGTGCCCCCGGCTTCGACGGCCATGTTGGTCAGAGTGGCGCGCTCGTCAATGGACATGTCCCTGAGGCCTTCGCCCGCGAATTCCAAGACCTGCCCGATCCCCTTGCCCTCTTTCATGTAATCGGTGGAGAGGATTTTGAGCATCACGTCTTTGGCCGACACGTCGGCGCGCTTCGTGCCTCGCAGGACGAAGCGGACGGTCTCCGGCACTTTGACGCGGATGTCTTTCGTGTACCAAGCGTTCGCCATGTCGGTCGAGCCGACGCCGAAGGCGAAGCAGCCGAGCACACCCGCCATGCAGGTGTGCGAGTCCGTGCCGATGACGAGTTGGCCGGGCAGCGCGATGTCTTCCACGACGGCGTTGTGGCAGATGGCTTCCGAGCCCTGCGCCTCCGTGCCGCCATAGAGTTTGATGCCCTGCTCCCCGGTGAAGTTCTCCTGCGTCACGGCCAGCCCGTCGGCGCGCTCCAACAAGCCCATCTTCTTCTTGTCGTCCGACATGACGCGCCCGAGGAACGTCAGGTGATCGCGAAACGCATAGACCGACTCGGCCTCGGTCACCTGCGCGTCGCGTCCGAGCGCGCCCTTGAACAGAGACTCGGCCATCGGCGTCACGTACTCGTGCGAGAAGCGCACGTCGGCCACGGCGAAGAGCGCGTCGCCCGGTTTGACGGCTTCGACGCCCACCTCGCCCGCGCGCACGAAAGCGTGGCGCGCGATGATCTTCTCCACGATGTTCATCGGCCGCTTCTTCGTTTCGATGGCGGGCGGCACGGTCTCGCCCGCGAGCCGCGCCTTGTTGTAGTTGAAGAGGCCGCCGTATTCGACGATTGCCTGTGAGATCGGGTCGAGGCCGCGCGTAAACTCGGCGAGCGGAATCTCTTCGCCGCGCCGGATGCGTTCGATGAGGCCGAAGTCGGTCGAGGTGAGGAGACCGATGTTCTGCGAGTTCTGGCCGTAGATTTTTTCGATGGTGCGTGCGATGACGAGTTCCAGCCCGGCGGCGCGCTCGGCGTAGGGCGCGGTCTCGCGCGATGAGCCGCAGCCTTTCGACAGCCCGGAGACGACCACCCTGAAGCCGCCTTTTTTAACTTCGTCCTTTTGCACGGCCGCCTCGCGCATCCCGACATAGACGTACTGGCCGAGCGTCTCGTCGTAGTAGAAACAGACCCAGCCGGGCGTGATCTCGTCGGTCGAGATGTTGTTCATCAGCGGGCGTTCGGGGTCGAAGGGCAAATTCTCGCCCGCTTCGAGCTGGCGGCGGATGAGCGAGGTGTCGTCGGTCAAAAACAGGATGCGCCCGTCGAACCTGATGCGGTCGGGGCGTTTGGCGATCTTCTCTACAGCGGTCATGCTTACAGCTCCTCGGAAATTAGTGCGCGTGAAATGAGATGTTTCAGAAAGGAAGAGTATAACCGATGGGAGGGGAAAAACTGAGATGAGAGGACGCTTCCCCGCACCGGCCGCGCGGCGAAGGGGCGGGCGGGCGAGCCTCCGCAGCCTCTCCGGCCGTAACGCGCCGTAGCGGCGGCGCGCCGCGACGGACGCGCGCTTCCACGCCGCTGCCTACCCTGTGCTAACATCGCCGCTCGACCCGCGGAACATGCCCCCGGACGCGCTTAAACCTTCTTGCTCGAAACAATATCGCTGTTCCCATGACGCAATTGATCATCGCCGGACTCGTCCTGTTGTGCCTGCTCTCGGTGGGCGTCGTCGCCTATCTCGCGCGCGCGCTCGCCCGCCTGCGCCGTGTGATGGAGGAGCGGGACGATCAACGGGAGTCGTTGCCGCCGCCGACGGGCGCGTCACACCCGCCCGTTCACGCGCCGCTCGAACCGGCGCGGTCGGACACGGCCGAGGCGGTCGAGATACCGGAAGTGACGCCGGAGATAATGGCCGTGACGCCGGGAGACACGCCTGAGACAACGCAAACGGGCGAGACTTCAGAGACGGTGCGGTCGGAAGAGACCGCGACGCTCTCCGAGTCCTCCCGCGTCGCCGTGGAGAATCAGACCGCGGCCGAACCGGCGGGCGAGAGCGAGCCTTGCGGCGAGGTGAACGAGTTGAACGTCTACGCGCTCGCCGCGGCGATGGACGCGCATTACCAGCGCAGTTCGCGCCCGTCCGAGTTGCGGCTGCACGAATGTTTTCGCAAGGGCGTCAAGTTGTGTCTGGGCAATTACTACTCGACGCGCGACCTCATCGAATTCGCGCGTGAATCGAACGTCGTCGTCGCCTGCATCGCCCTCGAAGCGTTGGCCGAACGGCGCGATGAGCCGGACGCGGTCGAACCGTTGCTCGCGCACATCAACGAGTTCTACTACTGGCCGGGCTATTACGCCCTGCACGCGCTCGACGAGCGCGCCGCCGCGCGCCCCATCCTCGCCCGCGTGCTGCTGCACATCAAAGGCGCGTGGGGCGAATACACCGCGCTGCAATCGCTGCGCGAGTTTGTCGTGAATCGCATGGCGCGCGGCGAAATGGAAGCCACCTTCGGCGACGCGCTCGACACGCTCGCCGATGATCAGGTCGAACTGCTCACGACCGTCTTCGACGATCTCAAGGACGTGTTGCCGCCGGGATTGGTAAACGAGTTCAACTCCTGGAAAGGGGCGCACGTCGATCTCGATTTTTTGCGTTCGTTCGGGCGCGTGTGGACGTTCGACGCCGCCGGCGACGCGGAAGATACGGATGCGCCGGAAGGCGTGTTGCTGCTCGAAGCGGTGCGCGAGCGCCTGTTGGAGATAGAGACGGCGATCAGGAAAGAGCCGCCGCGTTCGGTGTTGCTGGTGGGGGACGCGGGCGTCGGGAAGACGGCGCTCGTGCGCGTGTTCGGGCGTCGCCTGCAGCGCGAGCGTTGGATCGTGCTGGAAGCGTCGGCGGCGGACGTGATGGCCGGGCAGCAGTACATCGGCCAACTCGAAGGGCGTGTGCAGACGCTCGTGCGCGAAATCGGCGGCAAGCGCGTGTTGTGGTTCGTGCCGAATTTTCACGAACTCGTCTGGGCGGGTCGCCATCAATACAACCCTACGGGCTTGCTCGACCTGTTGCTGCCGCACGTCGAAAGCGGCGCGGTGAAATTGATCGGCGAGACGCCTTCGACGGCCTACGAGAAGTTGATGCAGTTGCGCCCGAAGCTGCGCACGGCGCTCGAAACCTGCCGCGTCGGCGCGCTCGGCGACAGGGAGACGCTGGAAGTGGCGCGGCGTTGGGCGGCGTCGGCCGGCGTCGTGCGCCCGGCGGCGTCATCGGCGGCGGCGACCGGAACGCACGAAGCCGCCGGCGAAACAGGGCGCACTGCTGAAGTTGCGCCACGCGTCTCCGAGCAGACTTTGCAGGAAGCCTTCCAACTCGCCAAACAATATCTCGCGGACAAGGCCGCGCCCGGCAACCTGCTCCTCTTGCTCGACTCCACGCATCGGCGGCTGCTCATCGAGCGCGGCGCGACGGGGGGCGGCGCGAGAGAGGGCGCGGCCGCTCAGGCGGCGACGGGCGCGACACCGGGCGAAATGACGCTCGACGATCTGCTCGTCACGCTCTCGCAGTTGACGGGTCTGCCCGTGAGCATCCTCGACGACCGTGAGGGCTTAGACCTCTCGGAGTTGCGCGGCTTCTTCGAGACGCGCGTGCTCGGCCAGCCCGAGGCGGTCGAATGCCTGGTGGAGCGCGTGGCGATGATCAAGGCGGGCTTGACCGACCCGACGCGCCCGCAGGGCGTCTTCCTCTTCGTCGGCCCGACGGGCACGGGCAAGACCGAGATCGCCAAGACGCTCGCGGACTTTCTCTTCGGCTCGCCCGAACGCATGATCCGCCTCGACATGAGCGAGCTGCAAACGCCCGACGCGATAGACCGCATACTGGGCGAGCAGGGCGACGCGAGCGCGGCCGAGAGCACGGCGCTCGTCAACTCCATCCGCAAGCAGCCGTTCGCCGTCGTCCTGCTCGACGAATTCGAGAAGGCGCACACGCAGGTGTGGGATTTGTTCCTGCAAGTCTTCGACGACGGACGCCTGACCGACCGGCGCGGCAACACGGCCGACTTCCGCCACTGCGTCGTGATTATGACCTCGAACCTCGGCGCGACTTTGCCGCACGGCGCGGGCATCGGCTTTTCGCAGGAGCAGGCGCAGTTTGCGGCGGGCGCGGTCGAGCGCGCGGTGATGCGCGCCTTCCGGCCGGAGTTCGTCAACCGAATTGATCGCGTCGTCGTCTTTCGCCCGCTCGGCCGCGCCGTGATGCGCGATCTGCTGCGCAAGGAGTTGAACGACGTGCTCAGGCGAAGGGGCTTGCGCACGCGCCAGTGGGCGGTCGAGTGGGACGAATCGGCGATAGATTTCCTGTTGGAGAAGGGCTTCACGGCCGACCTCGGCGCGCGCCCGCTGAAGCGCGCCATCGAGCGTTATCTGCTCTCGCCGCTCGCGCTCACCATCGTCAACCACCAGTTTCCCGAAGGCGATCAATTCCTCTTCGTCCACGCGCGCGGCGGCCAGACGCTCGACGTGGAGTTCGTCGACCCGGATGCGCCGGACGCTTCCGCCGCGCAAACGCCGGGCGCGGACGCAGACGACGCGCCCGACGCGGAGGCGAGCGGCGTCGAGCGCGAACCGCGGCTCGAAGCGATTGTTCTGGACGCGCGCGGCACGCTCGCGGAGGTGCGTTTTCTACAGGACATTTTCGACGCGCTCGCCGACACGGTCGAGGCCGACGAGTGGCAGGCGCGAAAAAACGGCGCGCTCCTCGAAACCTCCGCGCCCGGCTTCTGGGATTCGCCCACGCGCTTCAGCGTGCTCGGCCTCGCCGAGTACATGAATCGCATCGAGACGGGGCTTGACACCGCCGGCTCGCTCCTCAAACGTCTCACCGGCTCATTGAAGACGCGCGACCGCCAGCACTTTCCCGCAGACCTCGTGGCACGCCTCGCGCACCAGCTCTACCTGATCGACGCGGCCTGTCGCGGTCTCGCCGCCGGACACCCGCGCGACCTTTTCCTGGAGGTGCGCGCCAGTTGCGACGCGGGCGCGGACAACGACGTGTGCAACCACTTCGCGCGCCGCATCAGCGGGATGTATCGCCGCTGGGCCGAGGCGCGGCGGATGCGCTTCGAGGTCTTGCAGGAAACGCCGGACGCTGCGGGGGACGGCGAGGCGAGTATCGCCCCTTATCAAATGCGCGCGGCGATTTCCGGCTTCGCGGCCTACTCGCTGCTGCACGCCGAGGAGGGGCTGCACGTGCTCGAAACTCCGCAGGACGAAAAATCTTTCAACCGCGCGCGCGTCCACGTCCGCGTCGTGGCGCAGCCGGACGAGCCGGCCGGGCGCGGAGCGGACGCCCTGCGCAAACAGGCGGCCGCAGCCCTCGCCGCCGACGCTAACGGCTCGCCGCAGATCGTCCGCCGCTATCGCGAAGAACCCTCGCCGCTCGTGCGCGACAGCGTGCGCGGCTGGCGCACGGGCAAACTGGAGCGCGTGCTCGAAGGCCACTTCGACCTGATATTTTAACGTGAGTTCGATATAAACCGGAACGGCGTTTGCGGCCTGTAGCCCCGGCAGGGGCGACAGACAGTAGCCCACGGCGTGAGCCGTGGGGATAAGCCGCCACACAACGAGAGAAGCCCCTGTTAAGGGGCGAAAGAAGTTCAAGGTTGAATCTCTTTCGCCCCTGCCGGGGCTTCTCTATTTTACCTATCTTGACCCCACGGCTTACGCCGTGGGCTACAACTATTACGCCCCTGACGGGGCTTCAAGAACACGGCATCTGCTTAAATCGAACTCACGTTATTTTAAACGGCGCGGTTCGTCTCTGACGGCGCGGCGCGCGGCGTTGCGCGGGGCAGTCTTGCCCTCGCGGGATAAGCGCGGCCTTGCCTTCGTGGCATGAGCGGGCGGCCTTGCCCCCGTGAGATAAGCGTGCGGCTTGCGTTTACGGGATGCGAACGGGCGGGGTGCCTTTCGCGGCGCGTGTCGGCGCAGCCGCTTGTGGGATGCGCCGACACGCATGGCTTGCCGGGATGAAGTTCAACAGGACGGCGCAAAAGAAAAAAGAGGGCGGCGCAAAAGAAAAAAGGAAAGAGGCGAGCGGGATTAGCGGCCGCTCGCCTCTTTCCTTTTCCCTGACCCCTTCGAGAGGAGTCGGAAATTCTGTCAGCCGTCCTGCTCGTCAGACTTAACTTGACGACGCTTCCTCATCTTCGCCGCGACGCCGGCCAATCCCGTGCCGAGCAGAATCATCGTGGCCGGTTCGGGCACGGGTTCCGCGCCCGGAGCCGAGCCGATGAAGAAGCTCTCCGGCCCGCCCTGCGCGTTCGTCACGCTGGCCGCCAGCCCGAGACGCAAATTGGGGTTGGCCGCGATGGCGGCTTGCAGGCGTGCCGCCGCTTCGGTGTCGAGGCCGAAGACGTAATCGGAATGTCCCTGCCCCGTGCCGAGCATGTCATAAGATTGACCCGGTTCGACGAGCGAGGCCGAGAAGACCGCCAGCCCGTTCTGGTCGTAGGCCGTCAGAACCAGAGAGTTCAGCGTGACCGCGCTGTTGCCGCCGCCGACCGGCTCGATGATGTCGAAATAGATGCGCAGGTCGCTGGCCTGCGTGAAGCCGATCTCTGTGAGGCTGACGGTCTGCGTGTTGGCGCCGCGCGTCCAGTCGCCGTCGCGAACGTCGCCCGTGCGCTTGTCCCCGCCGTTCGCCGAGCGGCTCACGGAGCCGGTGGCCGTCGTGTGATTCTGGATCGACAGGACGTGCATGGCGCGCTCTTCGCCGCATCCTCTGCCGACGCCGGCCGGGAAGCACGGGTTCGGGCTGAGCAATTGGATACCGTCGGCATAGGCGCTGTTCGCGCTCATCCCGATCAATAACAACACGGCGGCGTTCATGGCGATTTTGGATAATAGTCTGGTCATCGTTTGTTTCTCTCCTTGATGTTCCTACCCGAAGAGGAAAGACATAAGGCCGTGCATATTTCAGTATTTTTTTCGGGGAGCGGTCAATGACGGCCGCCGTTCGGCCGGGGCGGCGAAACGTGCGGGGAAGCTTTTGAGGCGACAGGCCTCGCGCGTCGGCCGCCCCATTCATGCGACAGCATTCATTCAACAGCCCATCACGAGGAGCGGCGTCCCGCGCGCCGCCGCTCCTCGCACCGTAGATGCGGGCACGAATCCCCCGGCCTCCCTCCTTAACCGTGCGCGCGTGTTTGGCGTCGCGCACTCAGGTATAATGTCGCCCGTCGCTGAAATCCAATTTTCTCCCTGCAAATTTTGTCCCGAATAACGGAGTTGAGCCAATGAAGAGAGCCGTCGCCTTTTTGCTGTCCCTGTCGATTTTGCTGTCGCTGCCCGCCACGAGCGCGCGCGCCGACGAGGGCATGTGGACTTTCGATAACCCGCCGCTCAAACAGTGGAAGGAGCGTTACAACTTCGAGCCGACCAAAGAATGGCTCGACCACGTGCGCCTCGCCTCCGCGCGTTTGCAGGACGGCGGGAGCGGTTCGTTCGTCTCCCCGAACGGCCTTGTGATGACCAACCAGCACGTCGCCGGCGGGCAGCTCGCCAAGCTCTCGACCAAAGAGCGCGACCTCGTCAAAGACGGTTTCTACGCGCGCACGAACGCCGAAGAGTTGAAGTGTCCGGATTTGGAGATCAACGTGCTCGTCTCTTATGAAGACGTGACGGCGCGCGTGCAGGGCGCGGTCAAGCCGAATGCTTCCGACCGGGAAGCCAACGAGCAGCGCAAGGCCGCGATGGCCGCCATCGAGAAGGAATCCACGGAGACGACGAAACTCAAGAGCGACGTGGTGACGCTCTACGCGGGCGGCGAGTACTGGGTCTATCGCTACAAAAAATACACGGACGTGCGCCTCGTCTTCGCGCCCGAAGAGCAGATCGCTTTCTTCGGCGGCGACTACGACAACTTCACCTACCCGCGCTACAACCTCGACGTGACGTTTTTGCGCGTCTATGAAAACGGGCAGCCCGCCAAGACCGAACACTTCTTCAAGTGGTCGGCCAAAGGCCCGGCGGACGGCGAGTTCGTAGTGCTCTCCGGCAACCCCGGCTCGACCAATCGCCTCCTCACCAACGCGCAGCTTAAATACCAGCGCGACCTCGGCAACCCCCTGCAGATGCAGGTCTGGTCGTCGCGTCGCGCCGCGCTCAACCGCTACAGCGCGCTCGGCGCGGAGCAGGCGCGCCGCTCCGGTTCCGGCCGCCGCTCGCTCGAAAACTCGATCAAGCGATTGGAGAGCCAGCAGGCCGGACTCCTGAACGCGCGCCTCTACGGCAAGAAGGAGGCCGAAGAGCGTGCCCTGCGCGCCGCGATTGCGGCCAACCCCGAATGGCAGCGCGCTTACGGCCCCGCGTGGGAACAGGTGAGCACGGCCTACACGGCGCTTCCGAAATATGCCAGGCGCATCGCCTTCAGTACAATCGCCGCGCCCTCGCGCCTCGGCGCGCTCGCTTCGACGCTCGTCCGTTATGCGGAAGAGATACGCAAACCGAACGCCACGCGCTTCGACGAGTTTCGCGATGCGCGCCTCGAAGCGCTCAAGGTGAATCTCTTCTCGCCCGCGCCCATCTATCCCGACATGGAAGAGGCCACGCTCGCCGCCTGGCTCGAAGAGGCGCAGAAGACCCTCGGCAACGACGACCCCTTCGTCCGCGCCGCACTCTCCGGCGCGACGCCCGCCGAGGTCGCCCGGCAGGTCATCACGGGCACAAAACTGACGGACGTCGCGGTGCGCAAAAGTCTCTTTGAAGGCGGCGCGGACGCCATCGCGAAGTCGGACGATCCGTTGATCGCTTTGGCGCGACGCATCGAACCCGTCTATCGCGAACTGCGCGCGTGGAACGAAGAGAACATCCTCAGCGTCGACGCGAGCGCCGGGCAGCGCATCGCGGCGGCGCGCTTCGCCGTCTACGGCAAGACCGTCTCGCCCGACGCCACCTTCACGCTGCGCCTCTCCTACGGCCGCGCGCTCGGCTATAGCGAGGACACGACGCTCGTGCCCTTTCGCACCACCTTCTACGGCCTCTACGACCGCGCCGAAGGCTTCGGCGAAAAACCGCCCTACGATCTGCCCGCACGCTACCGCGAGGGGCGCACCAAACTCGACCTCTCAACGCCCTTCAACTTCGTCTACACGGCCGACACCATCGGCGGCAACTCCGGCTCGCCCGTCATCAACCGCAACGCCGAGGTGGTCGGGCTGAATTTCGACAGCAACATTCAGAAACTCCCGAACCGCTACGTCTACGTGGACGAGGAAGAGGGCGGCCGCGCCGTCGCCGTCCACAGCATGGCGATCATCGAGACGCTCAGAAAACTCTACGGCGCGGAGAAACTTGCCGAAGAGATCACGGCCGGGCGTTGAGTAGCGCTTTGAGACTGGAAGATGTTTCTTGTTTCGGGTTGTGACTTAACAGTAAACTTCTCCTGTGAATTTTGAATGGGATGAACAGAAGAACGCGGCCAATATTCACAAACACGGCTTCGACTTTACGGACGCGTGGGAGATTTTTGAATCTCCCATGCTCACCGCTCTCGATACGAGAGTAGATTATGGAGAGGAACGTTGGGTCGGGATTGGTTTTTTGAGAGAGCGCGTTATTGTCGTTGTGTTCGTAGAGCTAAAAGACAACACAATCCGCATCATCTCTCTGCGAAAGGCACTAAAACATGAGCGCATCAAATTTGAAGAAGCCCTCGGAAACCAACTGGACGCGAGTTGACGCGATGACCGACGAAGAGATTGACACCTCGGACATTCCACCACTGGACGAAGCCTTTTTCGCTGACGCTAAATTGCGGGTGCCCGGCAAAGTATCCGTCACGGTCAACGTCGATGCGGACGTGTTGGAGTGGTTTCGGGCGCAAGGCGAAGAGTTTCAGCAGCGGATCAATGCCGCGCTGCGTATTTATGCAGAGGCACATAAAGAGCAGTGGCGATAATCTCTGACACATAAAAGTACGAGCCGCAAAGTACGAGCCGCGAAAGCGGCGGTAGTTAGTAGCCCCGTGCGTGAGCGCGGGGATCAAGGTACGAGAAGGAAAATTTATGAAGCCCCGGAGGGGCGACACATGAACGCTTCAATGTGTCGCCCCTCCGGGGCTGAGGTGTGTTTGGGACGAAATTGACCCCGCCCTGACGGGCGGGGCTATTAACTGCCGCCGCTTTCGCGGCTCGTACTAACCGCCGCTGCTTCGCGGCTCGTATTAACTGCCGTCGCTTTCGCGGCTCGTACTTTACTCCCGCCCCTGCGCTTCACATTTACCGATTGACCCGCCACCGACTCGCAACTTCAACGCGCCAGTTGCAGGCTCTCGATGATCTGACGGAAGGCGGGCTGGTAGGATTCGAATTCGTCTTCGGGAGCCATCGTGATCAGGTAGAAGAGCCGGCCGTCGGCCGTGGCGGTCGTGTAGATGACGTCGACTTCGGTGACGCCTGTGACGACCGATAGCCCGGCGACCTGCGTGGCGTAGCCTTCGCGGCCGGCGATTTGTATGCGCTGCGGCTGGCCGACGACGCGGAAGTCCGCGTTGATGTCGAGTTGCTGTTGGACGTAGGCCGCGTTGGCGCGCGCCAGATCGCTTGAGGCGGGCGCGACCGCGCCGATGAAGATGCCGTGCGTGACGACGAGCGCGTCGCCCTGTTTTCCGTATGCGCCCTTGGGGGCGAAGATCATCTGCGCATCGCCGTCGTCGCCGGCCGAGAGCGCGTCCCAGTTGGCGGGATACTGGAAGGCGAAGGAGTTGTCGCCGGCGCGGAAGGGTTGGAAGGACGGGGCGGGCGGCGCGGGGCGAGCCGCGCCGGTGGTATTCGTCGTCGGGTCGCGGGGGCCGGTGCGCGCGGGTTCGGCCGTGGAAGCGAGCGAGCCGGCGGCGCGGCGTCCTTCGAGGCGCGCCTTGACTTTGTTGAAAGCCTCCGTGTTGCGCACGGGCTTATCACTCACGCGCAGAGACGGCAGCGCGTTCGTGATCGAGGCGACGCGATTGCCGGGGTCCGGGTGGTCGCTTAAGAATTCGGGCGTGCGCTGGCCGCCCTCCGCCTGGAGCGTCTTGAAGAAGTTCGCCATGTCGCGCGGGTCGTAGCCGCTCTCGGCCATGATGCGCGCGCCTTCGAGGTCGGCCTGCCGCTCGGCGGTGCGGCCGAAGCGCAGGAAGAGCATGTTCGCGCCCGCGCCGCCGATGGAGTTGAGCACCTGACCGAGATCGGATTCGTCGCCCGTGATCGCGCCGATGACGCCCAAACCCTTCTGCGCGATGTAGGCCTTCGATGCTTGATTCGTCCCGTGCCTGAGCGCGACGTGCGTGATCTCGTGCGCGATAATGCCTGCGAGTTCGCCTTCGTTCTTCGCCGCGGCGATGGCGCCCGCGTTGATGAAGATGAAGCCGCCCGGCAGCGCGAAGGCGTTCAACTCTTTCGTCGCCACGACGTTGAACTGGTAAGGGAACTTGTGGCCGGAGGCGCGCGCCGCGAGGTTCGCGCCGAGCTGGCGGACGTATGCGACAATCGGCTCGTCGTTCAGGAGCGGCATCTGTTGCGCGATCTCCTGCGCCGAGCGGCGGCCGAGTTCGATGTCCTGTTCGGGACTGAAGAGGTTGAAGCCCGGCTCGAAATGCGGCGCGGGCTTGCCGCCCTGCTCTGCGCCTTCGCCCCGCCCCGAAAACAGGTTGCTGCACCCCAATTGTCCGAGCACGAACGTTGCGGCCAACACGAAGGCCAAACTCCGTCGCCCACGCTTCAACATCTACGTCATCCTTCCCGGCAAGTTTGCCGCCTTGTCCCGGCAGACGCGCCGCGCGCATCTCGCCTGAGCGCGCGCGCTGCGTCCGACCTCGAATTGTCACACGCTGTTCGAGCTATAGTTATCTTAGACCAACATCCCGACCGGCCGCCAACTCGGCGCACCGAGCGCGAAAGATGTTTGACAGACCGACGGCCATTCAAGAAGATAGCGTGCGCGAGAGGCGTTCGACCTCGCCGTCCCCGAACCCCCGTACAAGGCGTTAAAACTTGCCGCCCGCCGCGCTCCGAGCGAAATCCGGGGTTGCGGGCGCGTCCGAACGGCGGAGTCACAACTTATGCCAACTCAAACGCTCGCCGCCGCCATCGCCTGGCTCGAACGGCGCATCGCGGACGACCCGGCCGTCAACGCCGAACTCTTCGCACGCCTCGCCGCCGAACAACGCACGCTCGGCCTGCTCCACGGCGAGCGCGCCCTGTGCCCCTTCCTGCGCCCGCTCGTCGTGGCGCGCGCGCAATATGATGCGGTCGCGTGCGCGGCGCGGGTGCTGGCGGGCGCGTTCGAGCGTCTGACCGCAGCCGCGCTGGCCGATGCGCGGTTGCTCGCCGAACTCGACCTCACCGCCCGCGAGGAGCGCATGGCGCGCATCGATCCCGGCTATTCTTATGCGTGCGTCACGAGCCGGCTCGACGCTTATTTGAATGGCGACGAATTTCAGTTTCTCGAATACAACGCCGAGAACCCGGCGGGCATTGCCGACCAATCGCAACTCGAACGCGTGCTCTTCACGCTCCCGCACATGCGCGAATTTCTCGCGCGCTACGCGCACTGGCTGCCGCGCCCGCACGCGCGCCTGCTCTCGACGCTCCTCGAAGTCTATCGCGAATGGGGCGGCACGGTTGAGCGCCCGCAGATCGCGATTGTCGACTGGGAAGGCGTCTCGACCGAAAGCGAGTTTCGCATCCTGCAAGACTACTTCGCGGCCGAGGGCTACCCGACGAAGATCGCCGACCCGCGCGCCCTCGCCTACGACGGCGTTCAACTGTGCGCCGGTGATTTCCGCATAGACATCCTCTACAAGCGCGTCGTGATCCACGAATTTCTGGAAAGGTTCGACGAGACGCACCCGCTCTCGCGCGCCTATGCCGAAGGCAGTGTGTGCATGGTCAATCCGTTTCGCGCCAAGCTCGCGCACAAGAAACTGGGCTTCGCCGTGCTGAGCGACCCAGCCTACGCGCACCTCTTCACCCCCGCCGAACTCGAAGCCATCCGGCGGCACATCCCCTGGACGCGCCGCGTGCGCCCCGGCCTCACCACCTTCGACGGCGGCGAAGATGATCTCGTCGAAATATTAAGGCGCGAGCGCGCGCGCCTGGTCTTGAAGCCGAACGACGACTACGGCGGGGCGGGCGTGGTCATCGGTTGGGAGACGGAGGCGGCCGATTGGGAACGCGCGTGCAGGCGTGCGGTCGCCGCGTCTTACGTCGTGCAGGAGCGCGCGCCGTTGCGGAAAGTGTGGATGCAGGTGTCGGCCGGAGATGCTTTGGCGCGCGAAGAGATGTTCGTGGACTTCAACCCGTACCTCTTTCGCGGCGAGACGGAAGGCGCGCTCGTCCGGCTCTCCGCCTCCTCGCTCTGCAACGTCTCATCCGGCGGCGGCGAAACCGCGCTCGTCGTGCTGGAAGATTAGCCGGAACAAATTTCACGCTGGAAGATTAACCGGAACAAATGCCATGCTGAAAGATTAACCGGAACAAATTTCATTCACGGGCGGCTTGAAGCGACACGCCCGGCGACCGCCACTCGCCGCGACTGTCGCATCAGTCGTCCGTCGCATCAGTTATTCATCACGTCAGTCATTCATCACATCAGCCGTTCGTTGGCGTCAGTCGTTCGTCGCATCAGTCATTGAGCACGAGCAGGCGGCGTTCGATGTCGCCGCCCGTGATGTCGCGGTAAGCGCGAGCGAGCCTTTGCTTGCGCGCCGGGTCTGTCTCCCTGCCGTATGCCCGCGCCAGCTCGTCGAACTCGCCCTCGACCAGACGGCTCAACAAACCGAGCCTGCGCCCGGCGGCGCGCGCCCTCGTCTCATCTCCGCCGATCACTTCCGCCAGCGAACGCTCGATCATGCGTCTGACGCGCCACTGCGCGAACGCGGGCGCACCAAAGGGCACGGCCGCGCCGAGCGCGAGCGTGACGCAGAGAGCGGCGCGCGGCATTCGCGCCCGCCCGGCACAAAGCGCGCGGCGCGCGTTACGCCCGTAGATGACGGCCGTGACGAAGGGCGTGAAACCGAGCACGCCGATGCCGAACGCCAGCCCCAGCAGGCTCAGCGGCAACAGGATGAGGCCGATGCCCACGGAGAAGAACGCGCCCGCCAACATCACCCCGCCGAGGACACCGCACCATTCCCCTGCGCGCGCGCCCGCGCCGAGCCACATGCCGAGCGCGACGATCTCGATGGCGATCAACCCGTAGGCGAAAAATCGGTAACTTTCGAGCATCGGCGGGCCGAACTCGCCGCCGCGAAAGACAATCGGGTCGAAGACGAGACAAAGGATCGGCAGGATCATGCCGACCGTCACGTCGAAGATGATCTGCGCGAGCGTAGCCTCCGTTTGAAACTGCCGCCGCAAAAAGCCCCACCGCCGCAACCGCGACGAGAGACGACTGCCCGCCGCCGCGCCCTTCGATTCGGCCCGCTCCATAACTTCATTGCTCATCGAAATTTTCTCGCTCATCGAAACTCACCTCACAGGTACAAACCCGCCCCATCTCAAACCGCCATGCGACCACGGGCGCGCCACGGCGGCGCTCAATGGCGGATGCTCAACCACGGGCGGCCAATCGCGAACAATCAATCACGAACTCCCGTTGACGGATGTTTGAACACGAGCGATCAATCACGAGCGATCAATGACGAGCGATCAATGACGAGCGATCTATCGCAAACGATCTGTCGCGAGCGATCATTCACATGTGTTTGAACACGAGCGTGCAATCGCGGCCGATCACAATCACGGGCGATCAATCGACGCGCTTTCATCCTGCCGGCCGCTCACGCTCCCTCATGCGGTTTAATTTTTCCGCCGTTGCGCACTGCGGCGCGCGCGGCGTGCGGCGTCCGGCGTCGCCTTTTTAGTTTCGCTCGACATGTGCCTCGTCGCGGCGTTAGTCGGCGCATTAGTCGTCGCGATGCCAATTGCCGCATTAGTCGTCGCGGCGTTCATCGTCGTCGCCCTATTAGTCGTCGCCCCGTTAGTCGTTGTCGCATTCGCGGCACTGGTCGTCGCTGCCGCGCCTGTCGTTGTTGTCGCGGCGCTCCCCTGAGCGGGCGTCGGCGGCGCCGGTAGCGGAGGCGGTTCCGGCGCGGCCGCCGGCATCTGGACGTGCGCGTTGACGGCCGGAGGCGGCGTGCAGCCCGCTTCGCTCGGGGCACCCCTGTGCGCGGCCAACGCGTGCCGCGCACGCCAGCGTGCGAAACTCCACGCACGCCAGTCTTCGCCGAACACGTTGTGTTCCCGTTTCTGCTTAAGCGAAAGCTCCAGGTAGCAACGCTCGTCGCGGCTGAGCGCGGGCAGCGCGGAGATGAGCGCAGGGATGGCGTCCGCACTGAGCGAAGCGGCGTAACCCGCGTCGAAGGAACGCCCCGTGCGCGCGTGCGCGGCATTGGCGCGCACGATGTAGGCGTCCGGATTGACGAGATGCAGGAGTCCGACGGTGACGAAGGCTGCGACGAGCGCGCCGCAGGCGAAACGCTCGCGCCGCGAGCGCACGAGCACCGTCCACGCGAACCAGACGAAGACGAGGCCGAGCCAGAGCATGAACGCCATTGTGTAGAAGCGCAGTTCCGTCAGCCCGTACTCGCTCTGGTAAAGACGCATACGCGCCACCGCCGAAGCCATGATAACGAACAGCAGCGCGACCTGCGCCCCGGCCAGCGGGCGAAAGATGCGCCCGGCCGCCGGACTATTTTTCCTGAGCAGCGCGTGCGCGCCGAGCAGCAGCGGCAGTACCAGCGCCGCCACCCACGTCAACTCGAAGAAGCCGCGCCGCGCGTATTCCGCATAGGTCAACTCCGTGATGGACATGACGCGCGCCGCACCGCCGAAGAAGTAGCGAAACTGCACGAGCACGAAACAGGCGAACAGGACGTTCAGCAACCCCAGCACGACGCCCACCTCGACCGCGCCGAGCGAAAGCCCCTGCGCAGACGCTTCCCGCGCCGTTGCGACCGGCGACGCGTCGCTCGCACGCTCCTCTTCCGTTCCTCCCAACCTCTCGCCGCGCGCCTCCGAGTTCTCGCCACTCGCCTCCGAGTTCTCACTACTCGCCTCCGAGTTCCCGCTGCCCGCCTCCGAGTTCCCGCCGCCCGCTTCCGGCTTCTCGTCCCCGGCGCCCGTCTTTTCGCCAACGCCTGCGACTGGCTTGTCGCCGTCAACGAACTTTGCATGGTCGCCGTCGCCCGATATATCAACGTCGCCCTCGCTCCTGTCGTTCGCCGTCGCGCCGCCTTCAACCACGACGCTGCGCGGCGGCTGCCTGTGCGCGTGCGCATCGTCTTCATGCTTCGCGCCCACGCCCGCCGTCGCGCCGTGCCGTCCCGCGTCGTCAGCCGTGATCGACGTGTAAGCGACGGGCACGGCCGGCGGCGCGGATGCCTCCGCAACCGCTCCTTCCGCAACCGACGCCTCTTCGGCCAACACCATGCCGCGCAGGAATCCGCCCGTCATCCACGTGAACAGGAGCATCAGGAAGAAGTGCGAGAACAGCACGCCGAGGTCTATCTGGAACGTCTGCCGCATGAAGCCCTCGAAGACCGCGTCGGCCGCCATGAACAACGCGCCGAAGACGAACAGCAGCGGCACGGCGATGACCAGCCCGCGCGCCGCCGCCCAGGCGTGACGCATCGCGCCCCGGCGCGGAATCGTCCCCCAGCGCACGTCGCTGATGACGAGCGGCAGGCTGGCGAACAACGCATCGAAAGCCGCGTGTCCCAGTCCCAGAGCGTAATCGGCCAGCCCGCCCAGACGTATCCGCCGCCCACGCGCGCGCCACGCGAGCAACGCGAGCGAGACGAACAACGCCAGCCCGTCGAGCAATTTCAGCGTCGCCGAATCGCGCCACGCGAATGACGCGGCGAAGAAGACGACGGGCACGAGCAGCCACCCGCCGTCCGCGCGCCAACTCGCGCGTACCCCGGAGCGCGCGTGCAGTGCGTACATCGCCGCCGCGAGCGCGCTTGTCCACAAAAAGACGTTTAAGCCCCAGGGCGTCTCGCGCAGCAGCGCGTCGCCGAGCACGCCCAGCAGCAACGCCGCTTCCAGAATGTTCAAACCCAACTTCGTCCGTTTATTCATACACGCCCCCGTTCCCCAAACAAGTTGCATCCTTACACGTCGCCGCACGCCCGCTGTTCCGTCATTCGTCCGCACACCGCACGCATCTTCGACAGCGTCGCTTTCAACTTTCCACGCGCGCCGGCAGCCCTACAGCCCTACAGCCCCTTCGCGCTCAACCCCTCTACGCCGCCGTCGGAGCCGACGGCACACAACCGAAACGCCGCTCGCGCCCGTGAAACTCCGCGACCGCCGTGGCGAGATCGTCCGCCGTGAAATCCGGCCACATCAGTCGCGTGAAATAAAGTTCGGCATACGCGCTCTCCCACAACAGGAAATCGCTGACGCGCTGCTCGCCGCCCGTCCGAATCAACAAATCCACGTCGCGCGCCGGCACGTCGTCATGCACGGCGCGGCCGAGCAGGCTGGCAAATTCTTCGCGCGTCACGATGCTCGTAGACCTGCGCTCGGAGTTCAATACCCTGGCCGCGCGCAGAATCGCCTCGCGCGACGAGTAGTCGACCGCGATACGCAACCGGAGCGCGCGCCCTTCGGCCGTCAACGCTTCCGCCCTCTCGATGGCCGCACGCAAAGCAGGCGTCAGGCGGTCGCGCCGCCCGACGACGCTCAGGCGCACGCCGCGCTCGACGAGTTTCTCCGTCTCCGTGTCCAGGTACCGGCGCAGGAGTCGCATCAGGAGCGACACCTCGCGCTGCGGCCGTCCCCAGTTGTCCGCCGAGAAGGCGTAGAGTGTGAGCGTGCCGATGCCGCAGCCGGGCGCGGCCTCCACCACGCGCCTGACCGCTTCCGCGCCCGCGCGGTGTCCGAACGAGCGCGCCAGGCCGCGCGCACGCGCCCAGCGCCCGTTGCCGTCCATGATGCAGGCGACGTGCAGGCCGTCGCCTTCCGATATATGTAAAGCCCTTTGTTTCATAAAGGCACCTGTCAAAAAATTTTAGCCCTTAGCGTTTCCGCGTAGTCTCTAGCCTTTCCGCGCCGTGCGGATGATTGATTCCATGTGATCGAGGTAGCGCGTGAGCGCGCGCCGCCCTTCGTCCGTCAGGCGAAACTCGGTCTTCGGCGTGCGCCCGTCGAAAGACTTCTCGCAGGTGATGTAGGCTGCGTCTTCGAGTTTGCGCGCGTGGACGCTCAGGTTCCCGTCCGTGGTCTTCAAAATCTCTTTGAGTTCGTTGAAGGTGAGCGAGGCGTTGCCGGCGAGCGCGCTGACGATGCCGAGCCGCAGCCGTTCGTGAATCAGGCGATCCAATTCCGCCGCGCTCTGCGCCGGGGTCTCGCCGTCGCCGGCTGCGTTTGCACGACCGGCGGTGCGCAGTTCGTCGCGCGCGTCCGACGCCGCTTCGGCCGTGCGCCCTTTTCTCTGTGTGCTTCCCTTAACCACCGTGCCTCCTTGCGATGATGACACCGTAGATGAGGTGCAAACCCCCGAAGCCCGCCGCGAGAAAAACGTTGCCCCACGCGGCCGGGCTGAACAGCGCGACGGTGCCGAGGAGCATGAACGACAGCCCCATCACGGGCACGATTTTCACCGAGAACGCGCCGCCCGTGACGACGCCCGCGCCGTAGAGCAACAACCACGTCGCCGGAATGACGCTCAGGTGTCCGGAGCGAAACAGCGCGATTGTCAGGAGCGCGCCGACGAAGGCGGGCGGCGCGAAGTTGAGCGCGAGTTTTCGCCCCGGCCTGGAGAGCAGCGGCGTCTCGGCGGCGCGCGCCTTCTGCCGCATCGTCCAGCCGGAAATGACGAGCGAAACGACGGCCGCGACGAACCACACCAGCAACCACGCGCGTGCCTTCGTCTGTTGCGCCGCGAGCGCGGCGGCCGCGAGCGCCGTCAGGCCGATGGCGCACTGCCCCCAGCCGGAGACGGCCGTGAACGACGCCGCGCTCTCCATCGTCTCGCGTATGAAGCGCAGATTATCCATCGCCCGCGCGTGCAGGGCGGGCGGCTCCCCTTCTTCGACCGGACGCAAGCTTGTGAGTTTGACGACAGCCATCAAACGCACGATACCCCGCTTCGGCAATTTCGTCAAGAACTTTATAACGCAAAGCAAAAAATCGAAAAACCAGACCGCCGCGCGCGCAAGAACTATTAACGACGAAGCTAACCGCCGGAGCTAACCGCCGCGCTAACCGGCGGAGAGAAGCGGAGAGGCGCGGAGTAACGCGCGGAGAAATGCGAAGAAACGCGGTGAGTTGCGGAGAACTGCGGACAGACATTGAGAGACACGGAGAGGCGCGGAGAGGCGCGGACAGACGCCGTGAGGCACGGAGAGATGTGGCGGCTGCTTTCGCGTTGCGGTTCGCTTATTGTAACTTTCGCCTCAGACATAAGACGCCGGGATGCGCGCCGGCTATGCAAACCGCATCACAAGTCGCGTGTGTGGGCGGCAAAGATTTGCTTGCATGGATGAGAAGGAGTGAAGATGCAAACGGATGCGAGTGTGGAAAAGGCTGTGAGGGAAGTTTTAGAGGAGTTATGTCCGCACGGTTGGCAGTTGCTTAAAATATCGCCCGTTCCGGCGGCAGGCGTCATGGCTTTAGAGATATTGATAAACGAAAAACAGTTGGCGATAACCGTCGAGCCAAACTTACTTGAGATGGAGTACGATTATTTTAAAGGGTGGTTCAAGCGGGAGTTGGTGAGTCGGGAACCTACGCTCATAAACCTTGCCCGGAAAGTAAATCATACGGACGGCTAAACCATTCCCAAAATCACACGGATACATCTCTAACCGGCGACACGCTATTATTCAGACACCGACGGGCGCGCCTGTTTCCCACTCCGCACACAAGTTTGTTAGCATACCGAGCGCCTCACTAACCCGACATCCCCGGCGCACGCGCTTTGAGACGGCGGGCGCTCGTTCGCCTCCGCGCTCGCCCGGACAGTCTGCCTCTCTGCGGATGAGGCCCGGGCGTTAAGGGGCGCGCCGTTCGTCCGCGAGACGGCGGGGCGCAGGTCGGGGCGCGTTTAAATTCAGTTAAGGAGACCAGAGAAGTTTTGCAGGACGAGAAACTCCCCGCCGGAATCAGCTTTGTCGCCGAAGGCGAAGGCATACGCGAGTACCGGCTCGCCAACAACCTGAAGGCTCTGCTCGTGGAGAACCGCGTCGCGCCCGTGGCGACCGTGTGCGTGCTCTACAAGGTCGGCTCGCGCAACGAGGCCGTCGGCTATACCGGCTCGACGCACCTGCTCGAACACATGATGTTCAAGGGCACGCCCACCTTCAACAAAGACCGCAACACGCAGATCGCCGCCACGCTCCAGAAGATCGGCGCGGACTTCAACGCCACGACCTGGTACGACCGCACGAACTACTTCGAGACCGTGCCGAGCGATCAGCTCGAACTCGCCATCCGCCTCGAAGCCGACCGCATGCGCAATTCCTTCATCGCCGACGCCGACCGCCAGAGCGAGATGACCGTCGTGCGCAACGAACTCGAACGCGGGCAGAACGAGCCGTCGATGGTGCTCGACGAGGCCGTCTACGCCACGGCCTTCCGCGAGCATCCTTATCACCACCCGACCATCGGCTGGCGCGCCGACGTGGAGAACGTGCCGACCGCGCGCCTCAAGGCCTTCTACGACACTTTCTATCATCCGAACAACGCCACCGTCATCGTCGTCGGCGACTTCGAGCGCGCCGCGACGCTTGAGTTGATCAATGAAAACTTCGGCGCGTTTCCGGCGACGGAAGAGGCCATCCCCGAAGTCTACACGGACGAACCCGCGCAGCAGGGCGAGCGCCGTTTGACGATCAAGCGCGCCGGCGAACTCGCGCTCGTGCAGATCGCCTTCCACACACCGGCCGTGCTCGGTCAGTTGAACGTGCTCTCGAACGCCGAACTCGCCGCGCGCGCCGCACGCCCGCCCGCCGAAAACGACATCTACCCGCTCGTCGTGCTCTCGGCCTTGCTGTCGAACGGCGTCACGAGCCGGCTTTATCAAGCGCTCGTCGAGACTGAACTCGCCGTCACCGTCACTTCAAACTGCGATCAATTTCGCGACCCCGGCCTCTTCAACGTCTACGCCACGGTCAGCCCGGGCGTCGCGCCGTCCGAAGTGGAAGCGGCGATCCTGGCGGAGCTGGAGCGCGTGGCCGCGGAAGATTCGCCGGAGGCGGAAGTGGAGAAGGCCAAACAGCAGATCATCGCGCAGGTGGCCTACAACCGCGACGGCACGTCCGAAGTCGCCTCGCAGATGTCCGAGGCCGAGGCCGTCGCCGACTGGCGTTTCTACAAAGACTACGCGGCCAACATCGCGCGCGTCGCCGGCCGCGACGTGCGCCGCGTCGCGCTTCGCTACTTCACGGAAGACAACCGCACCGTCGGCTATTTCATCCCGAAGGCGACCGCCGATGAGCACGCCGAGACGGACGAAGCGGGCGCGAACGAAACAAGCGGCGAGTTAACGGACGCGCGCCAGGTTTAAGGTGGCTCAACAAAATCCGTTCACGTTTTCTTTGCGTCTCCAGCGCCTTTGCGTGAGAATGATTTTTCACGCAAAGGCGCAAAGACGCAAAGGAAAGCTAAGGGATTGAACGGCCGCTCGTAGTTGTGTGTACTTCTTCAAGTTCGATTGCAGGATGGGAGTGTAAGAGATGGTGAAACGGGAAGGCGCGGGGCAAGAGGCGACGGCGACGGGCGGCAGCGCGACGCCGCAGGAATTAGGGCAGCAAACGCTCGCGGGGCATGGCGAGAAGTCTTCGGATGCGGCGGCGGCGAACACGCCCGCCACGGGGGGCGCGCGTTCTAACTTCGCCGCGCGCGTCGCACGCACCGAATTGCCGACGGGCGCGGTTCTGCTCGTCCTCGAAAATCACGCCACGCCGACCATTGCGCTGCGCGGCAGCCTGCGCGCCGGTTCGTATTTCGAGCCGCGCGATAAGCCCGGCCTCGCGCGTCTCACCGCCGACATGCTCGAACGCGGCACGCTCCGGCGCACCAAGTTTCAACTCGCGGGCGATCTCGAAGCCGTCGGCGCGGAAATAGGATTCTCCGCCGACCCCTTCGCCGTCGAGATCGCGGGGCGCGCGCTCGCCAAAGATTTGTCGCTCCTCCTCGGCACGCTCGCCGAACAACTGCGCGAGCCTTCGTTTCCCGCCGACGAACTCGAAAAACTCAAACAGCTAGCCATCGCCGCCGTTCAGGAGCAACAGGCGAACACGCGCCTGCGCGCCTACGAAAAGTTTTCCCAACTCGTCTACGACCCGGCCAACCCGTTCTACGTCCACGGCGGAGAGCAACTGATCAAAAGCCTCAACTCGATCACGGTCGAAGACGTGCGCCGCTTCTACGAAGAACGCTACGGCGGCCGCTCGCTCATCCTCTCGGTCGCCGGCGACGTGGAGGCGGCCGAAGTGCGTAGATTGTTTGCGGAAGTGTTCGGGGAGTTCGGCGGGCCGCGCGCGAGCGTCGAGATCGACGTGGTTGATCCCGCGCCGCTCTCAGGCGCGCGCCGCGAGATCGTGATGCTCAAAGAGAAGGCCAACGTGGACGTGTTGCTCGGCGCGGCCGCGCCGCTGCGCCGCGACGCGCGCGACTACTACGCGGCCACCCTCGCCAACGGCGCGCTCGGTGAATCCACGCTCTCCTCGCGGCTCGGCCTGCAGGTGCGCGACCGCGAAGGACTGACCTATGGCATCGGCTCGCGCTTCCGCGCGCCTTCGCTTGCCGCCGGCCCCTGGTACATCGCCGTCTCCGTCAACCCCGGCAATGTCGAGAAAGCGATCACCTCCGCGCTCGGCGTGCTGCGCGACTACGTCGAGCAGGGCATGTCGGCCGACGAACTCGCGGACGAAAAATCATCCGCTATCGGTTCGTTCAAAGTCTCGCTCTCGACCAACGCGGGACTCGCCGAAGCTCTCTGGAACGCCGAGTTCTTTCGCCTGGGCGTGGAATATCTCGACCGCTTCCCCGAACTCATTCAGGCCGTCACGCTCGAAGAAGCCAATGCCGCGATTCGCACCTACTTCCGCCCGGAACACCTCACCACCATCATCGCCGGCGACTACGACCCGGAAACGATGAAGTGAAGGCCGTCAGTGGTCAGTTGTCCGTGGTCAGTTGTTCAAGTCAATCTTTAGCAACTCGCGTGATGGTCAGATGCAACTGACTATTGACCACGGACAAAAGACCTGTCCCTTATTCATCGTTCCGCGTTCCTGCTTCATCATTTCAATCAACAGAGGCCGCGGCTTTGCGCGCCGCCGTCGCACAGGGCGGGCTTCAAGACCTGCCAGCCGATGACCACCCCGGCGGCCACCGCGCCGCCGATGAGCACTTTCGTCATCGTCGAGAGTCCGCCGCCCTGTTTCTTCAACTGCGCCACTTCACTGTAAGCCACGACCGTCGACGCGCCCGTCGCTGGATTCGTCACCGTGAAAGAGTCCGCCGCGGCCGCGCTGATGTAGCCCTTCAGCTTCGAGCCGTCGCGCAGTTTCACCTCCACCCGCGCTCGCTCTCCGACGCCCAGTTTTGAAGCTTTGATGCGTGCTTCCCGTGCGAGACGCGCGTCGTCGCCCGTGTCCGCCAGAACCTTCGGCAAGCCGAAGGCCGCCGACGAAATCATTGTCGCAAGCATGACGACTAGAAGTCTGTTAAGCAAAATTTCAATCTCCTCTAGAGTTTCAAAGTCCGCACGTCTCGTACATGGCAACCAGCGTGCCGGCGTGCGGCGTGTGCCCCACGCGGCGAAATCGCGTGTAAATGCCGGGCGAGCGAGCGCCGCGCGGAAAAGTCTGGCGGCGACATTCTTTCAACTGGCGGGTTTCTGCTGCGCTCAAGGGGGGATTGATGAAAATTTCTCGATGCGCGCGCGGCATTTCAAATCGTCAGGAGTTCAACTTCGCTTTGTGTTAATCTTTGCGTCCGAGAGGAAGAGAGGCGAGTTATGCGACGACGCGAAGGCGACGGCTGCCCGGTGGCGGGCGCGTTACAGTTGGTCGGCGACAAATGGACGCTGCTCATCGTGCGCGACCTGGCGCGCGCGCCGCGCCGCACGACCGAACTTATCGACGCGCTGCACCCCATCAGCAGCCGCACGCTCGTCGGCCGGCTCCGCGACATGGCACAGGACGCGCTCGTCGAACGGCGCGACTACGGCGGCAGCCCCCCGCACGTCGAGTATGCGTTGACGGCGCGCGGGCGTCTGCTGCTGCCCGTACTCGACTCCTTGCGCCAACTCGGCCTCGCGCTCGGCTGCAACGAATGCGAAGACCGCCGCACGCACCTCGGCGACTATTGCGCCGCCTGCCCTCACGCGGATGTGCGCGAACGAACGAACACCTCCCACACGCGCGAGCGCGAGCGCGACGATTCAATCGTCCTCCTGTGAGTCGTCGGACTCTCGCGCGTTATCGGGTTGCGAATCGTCGCCTTGTAAATTGTCGAATGTGTCTATCCGGAGAGGTCTGCCTTGCCTGCTGTCTTCGCGCCCGCACGCGCCGCGAAACTTCTAAATTTCTCCACGCCGCCGCAATTAGAGCAAATTTCATTTGCGTGAGACACGATAGCCGCAATGCTTGAACCATGCTTGCGCGTTCTCGACCGTGATCTTTGACAACGCTTCAGTGATCGCCTCGTCTAGTGCCTCGTAACTGCGCGCCGCACGTGAGCGCAA
>DASQLU010000049.1:0-25032 GCA_035645855.1 Pyrinomonadaceae bacterium | reverse complement strand
TGCCCTTCATCACGGCCGACGCTTCGGGGCCGAAGCACCTCGTGATGAAGTTGACGCGCGCGAAGTTCGAGCAGTTGATCGATCCGATCCTGCAGCGGCTCCGCAAGCCCGTGGAAGACGCCATCGCCGACGCCAAGAAGGCGATCAAGACGGACACGCCCTTCGACGCGACGAAGGTCAACGAAGTGGTGCTCGTCGGCGGTTCGACGCGCATCCCGAAGGTGCAGGAGATCGTCAAGAGCATTTTCGGCAAGGAGCCGAACAAGTCTGTGAACCCGGACGAAGTGGTCGCCGTCGGCGCGGCCGTGCAGGCGGGCGTGCTGTCGGGCGAGAAGACGGACATCCTGCTGCTCGACGTGACGCCGCTCTCTCTCGGCATCGAAACGCTCGGCGGGGTTTTCACGAAGCTCATCGAGCGCAACACGACGATCCCGACTCGTAAGTCGGAAGTGTTCTCGACCGCGTCCGACAACCAGACTTCGGTGGAAGTCCACGTGCTGCAGGGCGAGCGTCCGATGGCGGGCGACAATCGCACGCTCGGCAAATTCCACCTCGTAGGGATTCCGCCCGCGCCGCGCGGCATGCCGCAGGTCGAGGTGACGTTCGACATCGACGCCAACGGCATCGTCAAGGTGTCGGCGATGGACATGGGCACGAAGCGCGTGCAGGACATCACCATCACGGCCTCTTCCGGCCTCTCGAAAGAAGAGATCGACCGCATGATGCGCGAGGCCGAATCGCACGCCGGCGAAGACGTGAAGAAGCGCGAAGAGATCGAGGCGCGTAATCGTCTCGACGGCCTGACATACCAGGTTGAAAAGACCTTCAGCGAGAACAAGGAGAAGCTCGACGCAGCTTCGACGACGCAACTCGAAACCGCGCTGGCCGACGCCAAGAAAGCCGTCGAAGAGGGCGGCGCGGAGCGTATGAACGAGGCCTTCAACACCCTGCAAACCGCTTCGCACAAGCTCGCGGAAGCGCTCTACCAGCAGTCCGCGCAGGAAGGGGCGGGCGGCGAACAGGCTTCGGCCGCGGGCGCTTCCGCCGGTGGCGGTCAAACGAGCGGCGGCGGCAGTGCCGCCAGCGCCGACGACAATGTCATCGACGCTGAATACGTTGACGTGGACGACAACAAATAAGGTTTCAGGTTTCAGGTTTCAGGTTTCAGGTTGTTTGCTGCAACTTGAAACCTGAAACTTTGAACTTGAAACTTAAGCTATGGCAACCAAAGAAGATTTCTACAAAGTGCTGGGCGTCGAGCGCAAGGCGAAGCCGGAGGAGATCAAGAAGGCGTACCGGAGGCTGGCGCGCAAATTTCACCCGGACGTGAATCCGGGCGACAAGTCGGCCGAGGAACGCTTCAAATTGATCACAGAGGCGCACGATGTGCTCTCCGATCCGAAGAAGCGCAGCGTCTACGACAGGTTCGGCCAATACTCGGACAATCTGGCCGACGCGGCGGCGCGCGGCGCGGAGCCGGGCGGCTCGTCGCGCGGCGCGCCCTTCGATTTCACAGGCTTCGATTGGGGCAACGCCACGCCGGGCGGCGCAGGCGGGGCGGGCGGCGCCGGCGGCAGTTCGAGTTTCCGCGACATCTTCGCGGACTTGTTCAGCGGTGGCGGCGGCGCGGGCGCGAAGGCCGAGCGCGAACCGCCGCGCCCGATGCCCGCGCGCGGCGCGGATATCGAGATGCCGCTCGCGCTCTCTTTCGCGGAGGCCGTCACAGGCATGACGACCAACATCACGGTCAACCGCTCCGAGCAGTGTTCGCGCTGCAACGGCGCGGGCGACACGGGCGGCACGCCCGTCACCTGCCCGACCTGCAAGGGCGCGGGACAGGTGCAGCGCGCGGGCGGGCGGATGCGCTTCGCGCAGGAGTGCCCCGATTGCAACGGCGCGGGCAAACGTCGCCCGCCGTGTTCGCTCTGTCACGGCAAGGGAGTGATGCCGAAGACGGAGAGCGTGAAAGTGCGGATTCCGGCGGGCGTCGATACCGGCTCGCGCGTGCGTATTCCGGGCAAGGGCGAGGGCGGGCGGCTCGGCGCGCCGCCGGGCGATCTCTTCATCATCACGAACGTCGGCCGCCACACGCACTTTACACGCAAGGGCGACAATATCTACGTGACGATCCCCGTCACCGTGCCGGAAGCCGCGCTCGGCGCGAAGATCGAAGTGCCCACGGTCGAAGGCAAAGCGCAACTCAGGATTCCGCCGGGCACGCAGTCCGGCCAGAAGTTTCGCCTGCGCGAACGCGGCGTGCCGTCTCTGCGCAACCCGCAGGCGCGCGGCGACCAGTTCGTCGAAGTTCAGGTCACGTTCCCCAAAGTGATCTCGGAAGAGACCAAGGAACTGCTCAAACGCTACGCCCAACTCAACGAAGAGAACCCCCGCGTGGCGATGGGGCTGGAATAAGTTTCAAGTTTCAGGTTTCAAGTTTCAGGACTGAGGTTCTCCGGTCTTTAACTTGAAACCTGAAACCTGAAACTTGAAACCTGAAACTTGAAACCATGTAGTTATGAAACGCAACAAGAGTCGCACCTACACGATCAGCGCGGTGGCCGAGCAATACGGGCTGCACCAGCAGACTCTGCGTCTCTACGAACGCGAGGGACTCATCAAGCCTTCGCGCTCGGACGGCAACACGCGCCTCTACACCGATGCCGACCTCGAACGCCTCGAAGTGATCCTGTCCCTGACGCGCGACCTCGGCGTCAACCTCGCGGGCGTCGAAATCATCCTCAACATGCGCGAAAAGATGGACGCGATGCAGCGCGAATTCGAGCGCTTCTTCGCTTACCTGCAATCGCACGCCGAAGAGTTCGCGTCGTTCACGGACGCGCCGCCGCCCGACGCGGGCGCGCTCGTCCCCGTGCGCCGCACGAATATCGTCATCCAGCAACGCCGCCGCCCGGCTTCGCGCAGCTAGATCGTCCGGCCGCGTTTGAGAGGAATTAACCTGCCTGTAAACCTATCGAGCGAGGTTCGCGCGTCGAGCGAGGACGTTTATAAGTTACTTCCAGACGTTCGTTAATTACCGATAGGGGCGGCGCTTTGAACGGGCGTCGCCTCTTTTTTATTGACACGCGCATCGCGCCCTTATATCTTCCCCCCGCCTCGCTTCTCACAAACTTTCTTCAGTCTCACGTCCCGTTTGAAATGAATATGCAGGTGAGCGGTAATCGTCGGGAAGAGTCGTGAAATACCGTTAGGAGCGGTCTATTGAGCGTTTGGCCTTAGAAAAAAAGGATAAGAGAGTAAGACTATGTTAAAGAAATTATTCGGCCTTAGGCGTTCGACACCTGGAATCGAGGGCACTCGGAAGTTTGCCGACCTTTTTCTCGAATACGGAGCAGACTCGCTTCACAAGCAGTATGCCGCGGCCGACTACCTCGGCGAGCACTCATGGCAATTCAGTCTTGATACGGGACTGATCTCATTTGGCCCGGATCGCACATTCCCATTTCAATTGTTGGGTAGCGAATCAGAATACGACGGGACATGGATGTGGGCGTGGGCGAATGCGGCTTCCAATATTAACGAGACACTCACTCGGAGTTCCCGCAGGCTGCGTGAATTTGGCGCGGCGAATGGCATCGACGAGTTCTGCCAACCAAAGTTCGAATGCAAAGAGATCAACGGGTCTCTCCTGTCGATGGTGGCGTCCGGCGTCTGCAAAGCCCATGCGTACTATCGCTGTCCCTATGATGGGGGCGCAGCCTTCATACTGGTTGATTTTGGTGGCGATCTGCCCGATGAGTCTCCGCTGCTCCTTCGCATGCAGACCGTGTTCATGGAGTTTATCTCAGGTTTCAACGTGGCGAATCACAGGGCGGCATTCGCATCGTATGCCCGTCTTCGTGGGGTGCGGGCTACGGACGAGGGTACGGACTTACTGCTCTCATTAGGAGACGAACCCGTGGGGTTCGCGCGCTTCGATGACCTTAATCGCCTTGTGCATCTCGAAGCGGAAATCCGTCCCTCAATGCTGCCGGGCTAGCGCATACACCGGAGCGTGCGTTGCGCGCTCCATCATTACCTCCGCTCGCCCGGCGCGTGCACGCGTCGATGCAGCAAATCAGACGGCGCAAAAGGGCATAATATATGACGGCTTCGCAGGCGTATATTAGCGACCCTTCCCGCTGTGCGGTTGTCACCCAGGCTCGCCCAAAACTCATAGGCTTCCCCTTGCGCCCGTCGCCGGGGCGGTGATACAGTGCGCGCCTCGGTCGGGAGACATAAACGGACGCGCACGCTCGCCTCAACCCACAAACGCGACGGCGTCTCAATACCAACACTCAACGGTTCAAACAGACGGAGCCGCGCGCATCTCTGACCAGCGCGCGTGTGCCGCTTTGTTTCTCCGACCGCGCCTGCCCTTGACGGCGTGCGCGCCTCACGCGGCGACCTCAGACGCGCGCCGCGACGGGAGTCCGTCCATGAAGCCTCTCAACTCACGCATCAACCTCGCGTACCTTTACACACACGTCAATCTCATACGTCACTTCTTCCGCGTCTCCCTGTTTACCGCGTTGCTCCTCTGGCAACTCTCGACAGCGGCATTCGCGCAAGACTTGGACGACGCGAACATCGCCGGGCGCGTCACGGATCAAAACGGCGCATCAATCGTCGGCGCGAAAGTGTTTGTCAGGCACGCGGCGACGGGCGTCGAACGCTTTGCGGCGGTTGATGAAGATGGTCGTTATCGTCTCGTCGAACTTGCGCCGGGGGCATACACGGCGCGCGCTTCGGCCGGAGGTTTCGCGTCGGAGGAGCGCGCGGGCATCGAGGCGCTGGCGGGGCAGAGCGCGCGGCTCGATTTCACCCTGCGACCGGCGGGCGTCTCGGCCGAACAGGCCGTTGCGAGTGTGGCCGATGTTGCAGCCATTGATACGACGCGCACCATCGTCGGCGGCACGCTCTCGCGCGCGGAGACGGAGACGCTGCCGCTCGGCGGTCGCGCGCCGCTCGATCTCATACACACGCTCGGCGGCGTGACGGAAGAACCGCTCTCCACGCGCGACCTCGCCGAAGACCGCAACCGCACGCCCGCGCGCACGCCGGAAGAAGCGGGCACCTTCGCGCTCTCCGGCGGCGCGGCCTACTCCAACAACATCACGATTGACGGACTCGACAACAACGACGACCGCGCCGCGCGCGAACGCTTCCAACCCTCAATCGAAGCCGTGGAAGAAGTGCAGGTCATCACGAATCAATTTTCCGCCGAGTACGGTCGCGCCTCCGGCGGGCGCGTCAACCTGCGCACGCGCTCCGGCGCGCGCGGCTTCCACGGTCGCGCCTTCTACTTTTTCCGCGATGAATCGCTGAACGCCAATACCCACGCGAACAACGCGCGCGGCCTCAAGCGTCTGCCGCTGCAAGAGCACAACTTCGGCTTCACACTCGGCGGCGCGCTCAGGTCGCCCGCGAAATTGTTCGGTGCGCCGCGCGTCCCGGTCAGCGCGCGAGCCGAACGCCCGCGCGATTCGTTGCGCGTGCGCGAGAGCGTCGCGCGGCAGCCGCGCCACTTCTTTTTCATCGCCGACGAATCACAGATTATTCTCGATTCGACAGTCATAGACACGCTCGTCCCCGTCCTCACCAATCCACGCTTCCCGCTGCCCGCGCCGACCACGCTCGCCGGGCGTCGCACGGAAGCCGCGTACACCGATGCCGCCCACACGGCAGCCGAACTCGCGCCGTTCGTCGCCGAGATCAACACGCCGCTCCGCGCGTCGAACTTCACGGCGCGCACCGATCACAACTTTACAAACGCGCACAACGGCACATTTCTCTACCAGCGCGGGCGCAGCCGAAATTTGCGCCAGTTCGGCGGCGGCTCGCGCCTCGCAGACGCCTTGCAAGGGCGCACGCGCCGCTCCGACGCGCTCTCCTACACGGACAATTTCGTCTTCACGCCGCGCCTCTTCAATCAACTGCGCGCGCAGGTGTCGCGCCTCGCTCCGGCAGTCAAAGCGGAGCAAAGCGCGGCGCGCCCGGTCGTCCTCATCAACATCGAAGACCCGCTCGCGCCGGGCGAGACTCTGAATCGTTCGGGCACGCTCGTCGCCGGCGCGTCGAGCGCGGGCGCGAGCGACCGGCGCGAAACGCGCGTGCAGGTGCAGGACACGTTCACCATTCTTCGCGGCGCGCACACGTTCAAACTCGGCGGCGACGTGCAGCGCATCCGCTCCACTTTCATAGACCTCTCGGACGCAAGCGGCACGTTCGATTTCGCGAGCGCGGCCGACTTTCTCGCCAACGCCCCCGAACGCTTTCGCCGCCGCTTCAATAACGAGTCGGAACAGAAGAACCTCTACGCCGGACTCTTCGCCCAGCTCGAATGGCACGCGCGCCCCAACCTCACCGTCACCTACGGTCTGCGCTACGAGAACGAATCCATCCTCCGCGACCGCAACAATGTCGCCCCGCGCGCGGCCGTCGCCTACGATCCGTTTCGTTCCGGCAAGACGGTCGTGCGCGCCGGCGCGGGTTTGTTCTACGGCCGCGCGCTCCTGCGCACGATTGACGATTTTACGCTTGGGGGCCGGCGCGTCTTCTTCGACACGAACTCTTTGCGCAACCCCGCGAGCGGCCGTCTGATGACCAGTTCGGAGCGGCGCGCCTTCATCGCGGCCAACCTGAGCTTTCCCTCTGCGCTCAACGTCGATTCGCCCCTCGTCAAACAGTTCGGCACGCTCCAGACGAACTTCACGCGCCGCCTCGATCCGCGTCTGCGCATCCCCGAAAGTTATCAAATGAACGTCGGCTTCGAGCGCGAACTCGCGCGCGGCTTCGTCGTCGAAGCGAACTACACGTTCAATCGCGGCATACATCTCTGGCGCGAGTTCAACGCGAACGCGCCCCGTTTGCCGCGGGGCTACAAAGATTTTACCGCCTACCTGCTCGCGCGCGACTTCGCCAACTTCCGCGCGGCCGACGGCACGCGCCCGCTCTACAACGCGCAGTCGGCCGGCGAACTCGTGCGCTTCACTCTCTCGCCCGCCGGCGCGGCGAACCCGGATACGGTCGCGCGCGTCGTTGAGTTCGGCGTGCCCGTCACCGTCTTCAATCTCGACACATTCAGCGCGGGCAGCGCGCTCGAAGCCGCGCGCGGCGCGTTGAACGACTTGCGCCCAGACCCCACGCGCGGCCAGATCGAACAACTCGCCTCCATCGGCAACAGTTTCTACCACGGCTTAACCATCGAAGCGCGCGGCCGTTTCGCCCCGCGTGAGGCGGGCGGTTTCAAACTCTCGCTGCGCGCCGCCTACACGCTCTCGCGGCTCATAGACGACGGCGTCGTCAACACTTCGAGCGCGCTCGTCTCCGGCGACTTTCGCGGCGAGCGCGCGGCGAGCCTGCTCGACCGGCGTCAACGCTTCGTTCTCTCCGGCACGCTCAACGCGCCGCGCAGGCTCGGAGGTTTGCGATTCGCCACCATCCTGCGCCTCTCGACGGGCGCGCCCTTCAACGTCTCGCTCGGCGGCGCAGACCGCAACCTCGACGACGTGGGCAACGACCGCCCCGTCTTCGACGGCGACCCCCGACTCATACGCTCGCGCCGCCCCGGCGAACCGCTCGATCCCGCGCTCGCCGCCGCCTTCTCGCTGCCCACGATTGGGCGCGTCGGCAACCTCCCGCGCAACGCCGGGCGCGGCCCCGCCTTCTTCACCTTCGACATCAACGTCACGCGCGAGTTTCGTCTCTCGGAACGCCTCCGCCTTCGCCCGAACATCGAGATCGATAACCCGCTCAACAAAACCGTCTACACCTTCGGCGCGGAATTTATCAACTTCAACGCGCTTCGCCCGGCGGCGAGCGCAGAGCAACGCCGTGCGTTCCTCGATTCGTTCCTCGTCCCGACCCGAACGCTGCGCCCGCGCAGCATTCGAGTCGGGCTGAAGTTAGATTTTTAAGCGCGGCCTGTGGCGGCCTATGGCGGCGGCGAAAAAGATCGGAGGCCGCTTTCTACACAAGAAAACGGCCTCCGATCTTTTCAGTTGAAATGTCTTTCGAGCTTTTCAATTGAAATGTCTTGAGACTAACAATCGTGCTCGTCGCGCTGTACGGGGCGCATGTCGAGGAAGGCTTCGATCACACGTGGGTCGAATTGTTTGCCGCCGTGCGCGACGAGTTCGGCGACAGCTTCGTTATGCGTGCGGGGGGCGGAGTAGGGTCTCTGCGCCACCATCGCGTCGTAGGTATCGACGACCTGCACGATGCGCGCCATGAGCGGGATGTCTTCACCGCCGAGGCGATGCGGGTAGCCCTTGCCGTCCCAGCGTTCGTGGTGGTGCTGTGTGCGGATGCGCAACTCCGGCGACAAATTGAAATAGGTGGCAAGGAGCGCGCCGAGGCTCGGGTGCAGGTGCAGGACGAATTGCTCCATGCGCGTCGGGCGGCGCGGGCGATTGAGCACGGCTTCGGGCACGAGTATTTTGCCGATGTCGTGCAGCATGGCGGTAGAGGACAGTTGTTGCAGACGCGAATCGCTGAAGTTGAAGGCGCGGCCGGTGACGCGCGCGAGCCGCGCCACGCGCACGGAGTGTTCGTAAGTGGAAGGGCGCGTGCGTTTCAGACGCGAGACGAGGGCATGCGTGCCGTTTGTCTGGTGTGTCTGCCCGATGGATTTCAAGCGCGCGCAGGACTTCTGAAAATAACTCGCCCAGCTATGATTGAGCAGCCGGACGGTCGCCGCCGCACTCGTATCTATCATCGTCAACTCATCTTGCATCCGTTTTAATTCCTCCTCGGGGCGTCTACCAAACTGTTGATGCCGTTCAAAAACGTTTTGCGGGGCAGCGCGAAACGCGCGCCGGAGCGTTTTCGACTATACGGTTAGGGGTTGATAACTGGCGCGTTTCTATTTGCACACGTCATGCCACGTTTCCCGTGTGCATTATGCGTTTTACCGCTGCACGTCTTCGCGCCGGGCGCGCGGAAAAGTTAATGATAACGGGGCTGAATAGTTGGGAAGAGTGAGTTGAGAAACAACTTCAGGCGGGACTATACCGCAGAAGCTTCGTCGAGGGCGTACGTTGACGTACATAGACGGCGAAAAACGCGCCTCCGGCCATACGAAAAGGGGTCTCTGAACGACTGAAATACCGCACCGCCGCCGCAGATAGCAACATGCGCCGGCGCCCCCGCGCGAGTGTGCTAAACTTTTCCGCGGGAAAGTTTCGACGGCGGGCGGGAAGCATGAAGGACGCGCACACGGACACGGATTACAGCGGAGAGGTCGAGACGGCATTGCTCGATGTCGAGTTGTTTCTGAAATACAAGTCGCACGAGCGCGCGATAGCGCGGCTGCAAGAGGCCATCAAGAACAATCCGCACGTGATCAAACTGCGCGAGCGTCTGCGCGAGGTCGCCGGCGCGCACAACCGGCCGGAGGAGGCTGCGCGCCAGTGTCTCGCGCTCGTCAAACTCTACGTCGCGCGCGACAACTTCGACGCCGCGCAGGAAAGGCTCCTCGCAGCCCGGCAGGCAGACCCGCGCATCAACATCACGTCCGGCCTCGAAGCCATCCGCCGCGCCCGCCGCCCGGAACTCACACCGCCCGCAACGCCGACCAGCGCCGTCGCTACCCGGCCAAGCGCGGCGAACAAAACGCGCCCTGTCACCTTCGCCGGAGACCTCTCGGTCGTCAGCATTTTCGACGCCGTGCAGGTCATCGAAAACGCGCGCCTCACGGGCACGCTCACGCTCGCGGCCGCGGAGACGGGCGCGCGCGCCGGCCACATCCGCTTCAACGAGGGACGCATCGCCTCGGCCGCGAGCGGCCTTGATAAAGACACGGACGCGCTGCGCCGTCTCGTCGAGTTGACGGGCGGCGAATTCGATTTCCAGAGATCAACCGAAAGTTATCCCGCCACCCTTCAAGCCACCAGCAACACGAGCCTTCTCCTGAATGCGCTGCGCGAACTGGACGAGGAGAATAAATAGGGTAAAGGGTAAGGGGTAAAGGGGAAGGGAAAGACCTTCGGATCAGTCTTCCTTTACCCTTTACCCCTTACCCTTTACCCTTTTGATTTAATCCAGCAGGACGCGGGAGCGGAGTGCTTCGGCGCGTTCGAGGGCGGCGTGGAGGCGTAGGAACTGCTTGTAGTTGTGGCTGCGTTTTTCGATGCGGGCGCGCTCCGAGCCGGAGAGATCGTTCAGGAGTATGAGATCGAGGAAGTCGTAGTAGTCGGGCGCGGCTTTGGGCGGCAGTTCGCGCGCGTAAGAGGTGCGCGTGTTGTCTTCGGCGGTGAATCCGGCGAGCGCGTCGAAGAGATGGTCGGTGGTGACGTGCGAGGCTTCGCGCGCGAGGCGGATCGGCAGGCGCAACTCGAAGAAGCGCAAACCTTCGGGCGTCGTCACGGCGCGCAGAGACTTCGTGCCCTCGCCATCGAAGGGCGAATCGGGGTCAACCAGTATGCGCAGGAGTCGCGGCTGGTCTTCGACGCTCACGGTGTCGAGCGCGAGTTGCACGCGGTCGGCTAAGAATTTTTCAAACTGCGCGTCGAACGGGTAAGTGATGCGCCCCTGGCAGCCGACGGCCTCACCCTCGCCCGCCGTGTCGTGCGGCAGGCGCGCGGGGCACTGCTCGCAGATGAGCGTCTCCTCCTGCATCCGCTCGATCTCGATGCTCGAACGCTCGACGAAGCGCAGCTTTTCTTCAGACGGCGCGGCCTGCTCGCCCGTCGTCACGCGCGTGTGGATGTTGCCGAGCCGACCCCAGGCGCGCAGGTGCTCTTCCGTGTAGCGCGCGCGCAACTGGCATGGATATTCAATCGCAAACTCTAAGGACAAACTGCCTCCCGCCCCGACAATTTCTCACGCCCGCCGCGAGCGGCGACAGACAAATGCCCGCGCGCCTTACTTAACGTGCCGTCGGAGTGTGAGCGTATAATAACAAAGACGCGGCGCGAGCGTTAGGCACTGCCGCCGACACGGCACGCGCGCGCCCGCCGCGCGCCCGTCCGCGTAGTTGACGAGGCAAATTCGACCCACGGAGTTTCCCCCGGATGGCAACCGCACTCTCGACCCCGGACACGCGCGCGCGCCGCACAGGCTCGCCCCTCTTCGACCTGCTCGCCTTCCGCCGCGACCCTTTGAAGTTTCTCACGCGTCTGGCGCGCGAGCACGGCGACGCGGTGCAGTTCCGCCTGGGGCCGCAACGCGCGCTCCTGCTCAATCACCCCGAACTGGTGCGCGACGCGCTCGTCACGCGCGGCGATCATTTCCACAAAGGCCGCGCTCTCCAGCGTTCCAAGCGACTGCTCGGCGAGGGACTTTTGACGAGCGAGGGCGAATATCATCGCCGCCAGCGACGCCTCGCGCAGCCCGCCTTTCATCGCCGCCGCGTCGAGAGTTACGGCGCGGTGATGGTGGAATACGCGGCGCGCAACAGCGCGCGCTGGCACGACGGCGAAACGCTCGACGTGGCGCACGAGATGATGCGCCTCACGCTCTCCATCGTCGGCAAAACCCTCTTCAACTCCGACGTGGAGGCCGAGGCCGACGACATCGGGCGCGCGCTGACGGAGATGCTGGAACTCTTCCAGATGCTCCTCTTGCCCTATTCCGAATATCTCGAACGCCTGCCGCTGCCCGCCAATCGTCGCTTCACGCGCGCCCGCGCCAAACTCGACGCCGTCATCTATCGCATCATCGACGAGCGGCGCGCGAGCGGCGCGGACACGGGCGACCTGCTCTCCATGCTCCTGCTCGCGCAGGACGAAGAGGGCGCGACCGGCGGCATGAGCGACGAACAACTGCGCGACGAGGCGTTGACGATCTTTCTCGCCGGGCACGAGACGACCGCCAACGCGCTCGCCTGGACATGGTATCTGCTCGCCCAAAACCCGGAGGCCGAAGCCGCGCTCCACGCCGAACTCGACGCCGTGCTCGAAGGCGCGAGGCTGCCCACGGTGGAAGACCTGCCGCGCTTGCCGTACACGGAGATGGTGCTGGCCGAATCCATGCGTCTCTACCCGCCGGCGTGGGTGGTCGGCCGCCTCGCCGTTAAGGATTACGAGGTCGGCGGTCACGTCGCGGAGGTGGGCACGCTCGTCCTCCTCAGCCAGTACGTCATGCACCGCGATCCGCGTTTCTTCCCCGAACCTTTGCGCTTCGACCCGGCGCGCTTCACGCCGGAAGCGAAAGAGACGCGCCCGCAGTATGCCTACTTTCCCTTCGGCGGCGGCGCGCGCCGCTGCATCGGCGAGGGCTTCGCGTGGATGGAGGGCACGCTGCTCGTCGCGGCTATCGCCCGCCGCTGGCGAATGCGCCTCGTCCCCGGCCAGGAAGTCGTCCCGCTCCCGCGCATGACGCTCCGCCCGAAACACGGGTTGCGGATGATGTTGGAAGAGAGGGGAAAGGGGAAGGGGTAAAGGGGAAAAGGAAAGCACAAAGCAAGCGCCGACCAACCAACTCCTTTGCTTCCTTTGCTTCCTTTGCGTGAAATTATTCTTCGGCAAGCATAAGTCTCACGCAAAGGCGCAAAGGAAGGCACAAGGCAAAATAACGGAGCGGGCTTTGGACCTTTGACCCTTCCCCTTTACCCTTTCCCCCGCAGTTTTGTTACTCTTGCGCGCATGAAGATCACGGAAGAGTTTGTCGAGATGATGATCTGCCCGGCCTGCCAGTCGAAGGTGCGCCTGCGCGAGGACGGCGGCGCGATCAAGTGTCTCGGTTGCAGGCGCGTCTACCCGATTGAAGACGACATGCCGATGATGCTGCCCGACAAGGCGACGTTTGAAGACGACGCGCCCGACGGCAATCCCACGGCCGCTTGAGTATGAACGCTCTGCAAACCTCCGACGCGCGCCCCGCGGCCGACACACGGACGTTCGCGCGCGCCCTTGAAGCCGGGGCACAGCCGCTCGCCCCCGCGCGCTGGGACTGGGGCGCGGTGCGCCGCGTGCTTGTCGTGCGCCTGCGCTCCATCGGCGACACCGTGCTCGCCACGCCCTCGCTCTACGCGCTGCGCCGCTTCCTCCCCGACGCGCAAATCGATCTCCTCCTCGAAGACTGGGTCGCGCCGCTCCTCGAAGGCAACCGCGACGCCTCGCGCATCCTCACCGTCCGGCGCAACAGCACCACGGCGCGCCTCGCGCTCGTTCGCCGCCTGCGCGCCGCGCGCTATGATGTCGCGTTCAATTTGCACGGCGGCAGCACGGCCGCGTTGCTCACACGCGCGTCGGGCGCGCGCCGCCGCGTCGGCTACGCGAGCTATCGTTTCAGCGGGCTGCACAACTATGCCGCGCCCGCCGCCACAGACCTCTGGCGACAGGCCAAGACGCACTCCGTCGAACAACAACTCGGCCTGCTCGGCTGGGTGGGCGTGCCCGTCACGGACAGGCCGGCCGCGCGCCTCTTCGTCACAGGTGAAGCCGACGCGAGCGTCGCGCGCCGCCTCTCGTCGGCGGGCATTGAAGCGGCGCAGCCCTACGCGCTCTTTCACCCCGCCGCCGCCTTCGATTCGAAGCGTTGGGACGCACGAAACTTCGCGCGCGTGGCCGAACAACTCGACGCGCGCGGCCTCGCCATAGTCGCCGTCGCCGCTCCAGGCGAGACGGACGTCGTGCGCGCGTTCGTCGAGAGCGCACGCGCTCCGGCGCGCGCCTTCACGTCCTTCAACGATCTCTCTCTGCCGGAAGTGACCGCGCTCGCGGCGCGCGCGCGCCTGTTCGTCGGCAACGACAGCGGCATCGCGCACATCGCGGCGGCCGTCCGCACGCCCTCGGTCGTCGTCTTCGGCTCGTCGAACGTCGCGCACTGGCGGCCGTGGACTGACGCGCCCGCCGAAGTCGTCAGCGAAGAGATGCCCTGCGCGCCGTGCGCGGGTTACACCTGCGGCGAGTTCGCCGAAGCGCAGTGTATCCGCCGCGTCACGGTCGAGCGCGTAGCGGCCGCCGTCGAGCGCGTGCTTCAGGCGGTGTGACGGACGTCCCGCCCGCGCGTGCCTGGCGGGCGTATACTGCGCGTGCGCGTCGCGTGCGTTCCGCGCTTTGACGAAGAACGTGATTGGGCATGCGCTATTCCATCCCCGGCAGCTTGAGAAATGTCGAACCGGCAAACTTGTCGCCGGAGTTGTCGGCACAGATCAGGTTGAGCGTGCTGCTCGGCTACGGCTTCGCGTTCTCGCTGCTCGGCGTCGGCGGCCTCGGCTCGCTCGTCGCCTTCATCATCGGCTGGCGGGCGCGAAGTAGAATCAGGCAAGCACAGGGCGAACTCGCCGGCATGAAACTGGCGTGGTGGTGCATCGTGGTCGGCGGCGCGGGGGCGATCATCGTGCCGCTCGTGCTCGCGGCCCGGATGCAGGGTCTTTTCAGGTAAGGAAAATAAGAGAGGGAGAAAATTGTATGAGCGCAGCCGGAGCAGCAGCCGCGTCAGCGGCCGCAGCAGCCATCGCCAACGCAATCAAGGCGAGCGGCGTTTTGGTCAACGTCGCGCCGGAAGATTTCGCGGCCATCCTGCGCCGCACGGAGCGACCGCTCGTCGTCGCCTCGGAGGGTGGGTACTTCACCACTCATTACAAGTATCTGACGAGCTACAAGGGACTCGCCTTCTACACAAAGTCGCGCGTGCCGCTCGTGCTGCCGGCGGATGCGGAGGTGGTGCGGGCGCAGGGCATCTCGATCCCGCAGTTGTAATCCACGGCGGCAGCGTTCGATCAGGTAGAATCGCGGACGGGTCTCGCTACGTTGAAACGAATGGAACTCATCAACACACAACGCGCGCAGGAGTTGGCCGCGAGCATCGGCGGGCGGCGCGTCCTCGTCTGGGGCGACGTGATGCTCGACGAATTCGTCTGGGGCGACGTGACGCGCATCTCGCCGGAAGCGCCCGTGCCGGTCGTGGATGTCCGGCGCGAGTCGGTGCGCCTCGGCGGCGCGGCCAACGTGCTCGCGAACCTCGTCGCGCTCGGCGCGCGGGCTACGGTCGTGGGCGTCGTCGGGCGCGACCGCGCGGGCGAACTGCTGCAAGTCGCGCTCGACGAAGCGTGCGCGCCGGCGGCTTCGACCGCCGCCCCCGGTCTCGTCGTTTCGGCCGCCGCCGGTCTCGTCGTTGACGAGAGCCGCCCGACGACGACGAAGACGCGCATCATCGCGCACAACCAGCTCGTCGTGCGCGCCGACCGCGAGCGGCGCACGCCCGTCGATGCCGCGACGGAAGTTCGCCTCATAGACGCGCTCGCCGCCGCCCTCCCGCAAGCAGATGTCTTCGTCGTCTCCGATTACGACAAGGGCGCGGTGACGCCGCGCGTGTTGGCGGAGATTTTGCCGCGCGCCTTCGAGCGAAAAATTCCCGTGCTCGTCGACCCGAAGATTCGCAACTTCGACGCCTATCGCCCGGCCACGCTCGTCACGCCGAACCACCACGAAGCTTTGCGCCTGACGAACACCGACGACGACACGGACGCAGGGATGGCCGAGGCCGCGCGACTTTTGCGCGAGCGGCTCGGCTGCGAGTCTGTGCTCATCACGCGCGGCGAGCACGGCATGTTGCTCCTGGAACGCGACGCCGCGCCCGTCTACGTGGCGACGGTCGCGCGCGAGGTTTACGATGTGACGGGCGCGGGCGATACCGTGATCGCGACGCTCGCCGCCGCGCTCGCCGCCGGCGCGTCGCTCGTCGAAGCCGCCGCGCTCGCCAACCACGCCGCCGGGATCGTCGTCGGCAAAGTCGGCACGGCGACAGCCACAATCGAAGAGTTGCTCAACTCTTTCAGAGCGGAAGATTAAGAGTCTTTCGGGACGGAAGATTTAAGAGTCTTTCGGGACGGAAGATTAAGAGGCGCGCGTCTCTGCGGAACTCGCTCGCAGCTTACGCTTCCCGCCCGGCGTCAAAGCTTTGGGCTGCTGGCAATCGTCTCTCAAAGGCGCTCGTCCCTAACGCTGTCCCCGAAGCGGCTCGCGCTAAATTGCTTCTCAGTTTGAAACTTCAATTCGATGCTTATGATGTCTCTGAAAAAAAGTCCGACTCGCCGCCTCGTATCAACGCTGCTGTCGCTGGCCTTCGTCGCCAACTCGTTTGCCGCCGTTGCGCTTGCGCAGGAGGCGCAGCGCGAACGCCGCGTCGGGCAGTCGCCGGCGACGAGCGCCGCGCCCCCTATCGCCCCGTTGCCCACGCCGCAGCCGCGCGCCACGCCCGCCACGGCGACGCCCACCACGGCGACGGCCGCGCCGGCGACGACCACGCCATCGGCGAGAAGCGCGACGCTCGCCGCCGCTGCCCCGCCCGCGCGCTCGCTCGAAGTGCTGCGAGCTAACATTCTGGATGTCCTGCGCGAGCCGGAACTCGCGCCCGCGACGGTCGGCATCAAGGTCGTCTCGCTCGACACGGGGCGCGTGCTCTTTGAGGAGAACGCGTCGAAACTGCTCGTGCCCGCGTCGAACATGAAGCTCTACACGGTCGCCGCCGCGCTCGACCGCCTCGGCGCGGACTTTCGTTTCGACACTTCCGTCTACGCGCAGGAGTTGCCCGACAAGAAAGGCAAACTGCGCGGCGACCTCGTCGTCTACGGGCGCGGCGACCCGACCTTCGCCACGCGTTTCAACGGCGGCGACTACTACAAGCCGTTTGACGAACTGGCGGCGCGCGTCGTCGCGGCGGGCGTCCGGCAGGTGGATGGCGATCTCGTCGGCGATGAGAGTTATTTCACGGGGGCGCCGCGCTCGCCCGGTTGGGAGTGGGACGATCTACAGTGGTACTACGGCGCGGACGTGAGCGCGCTTACCGCAAACGACAACGCGCTCGACCTCTTCATCAAACCCGGCGCGCGCGAGGGAGACGCGGCGGCCATTACGACCGGCCCGGTCAGCCCCGTCGTCCGCGTCTATGTGCCGCGCGGCAAAGAGGAGTTCGCGGGCGACGCGCCGCACTTCCTGACCTTCGTCAACCGCGTCGCGACCGCGCCGCGCGGCACGAAGCGCGAACTCAGCGTGCATCGTCCGCTCGGTCAGAATTTCATAGAGGTCTCCGGGCAGATCGCCGTGGACGACCCCGGCTACACGGGCAGCGTCGCCGTCGCGCGCCCCGCCCTGCTGTTCGCCTCGATGCTGCGTGCCGCACTGGAAAAGCAGGGCGTCTCGATCAAAGGACGCACGCGCATCGTAGACGCGCCCCTGCGCCCGACGATTAACACGTCCCCGCTCCCGATCATTAACGCGCCTGCGTCCCCGTCGATTGACGCGCCCGCGCGCGTGGGCGTTGACGCGCCCGCGCGCCCGAATCAGTCCGAACCGCTCGCCGTCGCCGCCGCGACAGCGGCCGGGCAGCCGTCTAAAACTCCTTACCCGGTCGAGATCGCACGGCGCGCATCGCCGCCCTTCGCCGAGATCGCGGCGCACACTATGAAGCCGAGCCAGAACCTCTACACCGAACTCATCCTGCGCACGCTCGGCCGGAGATTTCCCCCGGCCGACCCACGGCTCACGAGCGCCGAGGCCGGTCTCGCCGTCGTCAGAGCTTTTCTGAACGAGGCGGGCGTCACGACCGCGCACCTCGCCCTCGTCGATGGTTCGGGGCTGGCGCGGCAGAACCTCATCACGGCCGAGTCAACCGTCCAATTGCTCACCTACATGAGCAAGCACCGGCACGCGCACGCCTGGCGCGACGCGCAGCCCGTTGCGGGCGTGGACGGCACTTTGCGCGGCCGCATGCGCAACACCGTGGCGGCCGGAAATTTGCGCGCCAAGACCGGCACGCTCAACAACGTCTCCGGCCTCTCCGGCTACGTCACGACCGCCGCCGGCGAACGCCTCGCCTTCTCCATCATCGTCAACCACTACCCCGACGACAATTCCCCGCGCCAGAATTACATGGACGCCATCGCCGTCCTCCTGGCCTCTTTCATGGCAAAATCTTAAAAGCAGAGGTTAGAGGTCAGAGGTTAGAGGTCGGTGAAGACTGATTCCTACTGACCTCTGACCTCTGACCTCTAAACCTCTAGCTTCTATGCGTTTCGTTAAATTTCACGGCTACGGCAACGATTACATCGTGTGCGAGGCGGGCGAGCTGGCGGGCGCGGCGGCGGGCGACGTGCCGCAGTTCGTTCGGCGCGTGTGCGACCGGCACTACGGCGTGGGGGGCGACGGCGTGGCGACGCTCGAAACTGCGGACAGCGGCAGCGCGGCCTCGGACAGCGGCGCGGCGTCGGACAGCGGCGCGGCATCGGACGGCGGCGGCGCGGCGGCGGATTTCGTCCTGCGCATCTTCAACCCGGACGGCAGCGAGGCGGCCATGTCGGGCAACGGTTCCCGCTCGGCGGCCTCGTTTCTCTACTTTCAGGGCTTGTGGCGGCGCGAGGAACTGCGTCTCTCGACGAAGGCCGGCGTCAAGCTTTACCGTCTGCTGGAACAGGACGGGCGCGGCCGCTATCGCTTCGCGGCGGAGATCGGCCGCCCGGCCTTAGACAGCGCGTCCGTCCCGATGGAGACGGGCGCGGCGCGCGAGCAGGTGTTGGATTTCCCTCTGGAGTTGGCGACGGGAGAGGTGGTGCGTCTGACGGCGTTGCAGATGTGCAACCCGAACGCCTGCGTCTTCGTGGAAGATTTCGAGCGCGCGGACTGGCGAAGGGTGGGGCGCGCCATCGAATCGCACGCGCAGTTTCCACAGCGAACCAACGTGGAATTCGTGCGCGTGCGCGACCGGCGGACAATCGAGGTGCGCGTCTACGAACGCGGCGTCGGGCCGACGCTCTCTTCCGGCACGGGCGCGTGCGCGGCGGCCGTCGCCGCCTGCCTGAACGAACGGACTGAGAGGCGCGTCGGCGTCGAGATGGAGGGCGGTCGCCTCGAAGTCGAATGGCGCGAGGACGGCGAAGTGCTGCTGACGGGCGAGGCCGAGGCAATCTATCGCGGCGAATGGCTGAAAGACAAATGATGAACGCGGAACGTGGAACGATGAACTGAAAGCAACTTGTTCTTCAGTTCATCGTTCCACGTTCCGCGTTCATCGTTCTTCCTCCCGCCCTCCTCTATCACAAATCTGTGTCGTCGTGGGTGGACAGCCCGCAGGGGCTTATGTTAGCCTCATTTACATAACAAGCGGACATTCAATGTTCGCTTGTTTTTGTTTTTAATCAACGCTCTTTCCGGCGTCAGTGCATCAAGGATGCAATCCCCACTCGGGCTGACGTTTAGTGTTAAGACCTCCTAGAGCCAGAGGTCGAGTCCCTTCAAACCTCGCGGGACTCGCGCGCCGCCGGAAAGACTTCATCGGAACAGGAGAACCGACAACAATGCTGAAATCCCTCTTTGGAGGGGGCGCTGTGCTTACAGCCGCGCTCCTTCTGTGTTCTTTGAACTTTTACTCCCAGACCTTAATCGCGGGAAACAACTCCGCCATCAGGGACGCGCGAACGACGATTAGCCGGACGGTCATCACCGCCTCACACGAGAGCAATTTGCTCTCCGGTTCACTCGGAGCGGCCATGCCCTTTATTGCCATCGCCGGAGTTTCGGAAGAAGCCGCAGCGACTGCGACGAGCGCCGCCGCCACAACAGCGCCCGCCCCGTCTCCCGGGGTCAAGACCGAGACGGAAAGTCTCGCGCCCGTATCGGCGCAGAGATTCATGGCGACGGCCTATGCGCTGCCCGGTCGCACGGCCAGCGGCCAAACGGTGCGTCGCGGCCTGATCGCCGCCGACCGCTCGCTGCCTCTCGGCACGCGCGTTCGTCTCGACGCCGGAAACTACAGCGGCGAATACCTCGTGGCCGACCGTGGCGGAAGAGTTCGCGGCCGCATCATAGACATCTGGGTTCCCAGCAACGGCGAGGCCATACGCTTCGGTCGCCGCCCCGTCAAGCTGACGATTCTCAGTTACGGCGCGAAGAAGGCCAAACGCGCGCCCAAAACGCGCTGAGCCCGTTTGCACTTCAATCCGCGTGGCGATAAAAAAATCAAAGGCCGCTGTCGAACACGACAGCGGCCTTTGATTTTTTCGACGGGCGACGCGGGCGCATGCCGTCTCACAGAGCGGGGCATGACTATGTCAAAGAGCGGCACGCCCCGGCGCAGATGGGTTGCGGCGCGCATTCAGGCGCGGTTAAGATGCGTCGCACCGAACAGCAATCCCGAATTTGAAGGCTGACTCGCGCTAAACCACAACGATAGATGGAAGATGCCCGAAATTCCCCGACGCCCGCGCCGCTCGTCGAAGTCACACGCGGCTCAATTACCGAATCGCGCCACCGCGGCCACGTCGTCGCGGTCGACGCCGACGGGCGGATACTAGCCCAACTCGGCGCGCCCGAAATTGTCACTTACCTGCGTTCCTCTGCCAAGCCGCTGCAAGCCGTGCCGCTCGTCTCGACGGGCGCGGCAGACCGTTTCAACTTCACCCCGCAGGAGATCGCCGTCGCCTGCGGCTCGCACAGCGGCGAGCCGATCCACGAAGAGATTGTCGCCGCGATGCTCGCCAAGACGGGACTCGGCGCGGGCGCGCTCAAGTGCGGCGTCCACGAGCCGTTCGGCAAAGAGGCGACGCAGGAGTTGCGCCGGCGTGGCCGGAAACCGCGCGTCCTGCAGAACAACTGCTCAGGAAAACACGCGGGGATGCTTGCCCTCGCGCTCCACCTCGGCGGCGCGCCCGAAACTTACGACCAGCCCGATAACCCCGCCCAACTCGCCATCGCCCGAACAATCGCGCAATTTTCCGGCGTGCCCTGCGAGGAGATCGCGTTCGGCATAGACGGCTGCGGCGTGCCGGTCTTCGGCGTCTCGGTGCGCGCGATGGCCTTGACTTACGCGCGCCTCGTCGCGCCGCCCGACAGTTTCGACCTGCCGACGCGCGCTGCGGCGGCGCGCGTCGTCGCGGCGATGCGTGCGTATCCGGAACTCGTCGGCGGCACGAGCGAACGGCTCGATACGGAGTTGATGCGCGCCGCCGCCGGGGTGATCTCGAAGGTCGGCGCGGAAGGGGTCTATACGGTGGGCGTCGAGCCTACGACGCGCTGGCCGCGCGGACTGGGGCTTGCGCTCAAGATCGAGGACGGCGAGGACAGGCGCGCGCGCCCGACCGTCGTCATCGAATCGCTCAGGCAACTCGGCGTGATCGACGACGCCGCGCTTGAACGGCTCGCCCGTTACGCGAAGTTCGTCGTGCGCAATCATCGCGGCGACGAGGTGGGCGAGGTTCGCGCCTCTTTCGAGTTGGAGCGGTAAAAAAAGTGTGCGCCGGTTAAAAAAAGCGGCGGGGCTGAAAATTAGCCGGAGCCGGTAATGCCGTTAAATGTGCCTCTCAGGCTCTTTCGCGAATCGAAATAATTCAGGCGTACACAGGGGGAGTATAAAAATCGTGCAGATTTCAGGTCGGGTTAAAAATGGTGTGATTCAGGGGCGGAAGGGGTTGCAAACCTCCGACACGCATTTTTACTGACGGAAATTTGAATTTCGAAAGTAGTGCGGCGGCCGGAGGGTTTGTGGCATGGTCGTTGCCAAGAGTAAGAACAGTTAATATTGATAATTGAGTAGATAGTGTTATCGGGTCGGCTCGGAGACGGCAGTGAGTGATAGCTTTGGGGGAGGCTTTCTCTCGCTTCATGTCTGTAGCGGTTCTTTGGGGGAACGGAAACGTTACGGGCAAGCGGTCAAAGAGCTTTAGTTGCTGGGTTGCCGGTCACCGTCTGTAGTGCTTTGGGGGAACGCTACAGGTAGTCCGGCAACCCGCAAACTTCATCGAGGGTAACGCTGCGAAGTGCTTTAAGTAAAAAAGCGCGGTAAGTGTTGGGGGACACAAGCCGCGTTTTTTTACGTCCGCCGGATAGGGTATCCGGAAAGTAAAAAAAGCGTGGTGAGTGTTGGGGGACACTCACCACGCTTTTTTTACGTTTGTCCTGTCCATCCCCGTCCGAGCCGGCCGCCGGGGACAATGAACTGACGGCCGCGCCTATTTATCGCCCTGCCCGACCATGCGCGCCGCATTGTTCTGCGCGCTTATCTCGTCAATGTTGAGACGCACCATGCCGCCCGCGTCCGAGAATTTCTCGCTGAGCGCGGCCTGCGCGCGGCGTCGCGTAAAAATCCACCCGCCGAAGACGCCGCCGATGGCGAGGCAGAGGACGATGGCGAGACCCGCCGCCTTCACCGTATTGACGATGACGCTCGTCGACATGTTCAGCCACGCGCGATTCGCGCGTTCGACGGCGTAAGGATTGTCGCCGAGCCAGCGCACGTCTTTCTCATACTTCACCCTGTCGATCAAACCCGCGGCCGCGCGCTCGTCCGGCGCGTCGAAAACGAACACGGCGTAATTGCCGACGCGACGGTAAGCGGAAGGCGCGGGCTTTCCCTCACCGGGCAGCGCGGCGATGCGCGCCTTGATCCGCGCGTCGGCGTCCGAAGCGATCTGAGGCGTCGCGTATTCGACGATGACGAGTTGCGCGCCTTGATCGTAAGTCGCCGCGACCGCTTCCGTCCCGCCCTCGAAAGAAACAACTTCCAGCACCGGGCGATTCAAGGCGATCTTTTGCAACTGTTCATAACTTACGGCATAAGCCGCCTCGTCCTGCGCCGTCTCCCAATCGGGCAGGTGTTTGACGAGGACGGGAATCTCGCCCGTCCCGGCGTCCAGAGTTTCAGCGAATGAGCGTGCGAAGTTGAGCAGAGCGGCATCGTCGCCTGCCGCTTGTTTCCCCTGACCCGAGATGATGGCGACGGTCGTGCCCTTCGCCAGAAAAATCTGCCCACGTGAAGCGAAGGCAACCGAACCGCCCAGGTTCAGTTTATTCAACTGCTCTCTCTCTCCGCTCACTATCTCGCGCTTCTCGTTCGACACGTAGGCGTAGGCCGCGGAATCCGACTGCATCTCAATTAACTGAATCCAGAGGGTGTCGCCGTTCGACAAAGCATAGGTGCGCATTGCCGTGGAAACCGCACCGATGTCCTCCGGTTTGACGAGTTCAAATATCCCGACCTTCGGACGCGAGGGCGCACCCGTGGCGCGCGCATCCCCGACCTTGTTCGGCAGCAGCTTTGCCGCCTCGTCGAAAGTCAGGTTTGCCAGAGCAGGTATCGAGAAACCGAGCAGGAGCGCGAAAACGGAAAAGAGCCTGGGAAAATATGATGGACGCATGGAAATCCCTTACTTAATCAAACGGGCGAAATAAAAGCGAAGTGCAACGAGATTTTGATGCCCGCCGGAACGCGCCCGTTGTGTTGAAGTAATAGTAACCGCCGGGGCTGCTTTAGTTCCAACGACGCAGTTCGCGCAGGAGCAGTTCGGCGTGGCGGCGTGGTTCCGGGATGTTGTCGAGCAGGGTTTGGCCGCCGACTTCGTTGGCGTTTTCGATGACGAGGTCGCCGAAGCCGAAGAGGCGTTGCGGGATGGAGGTGGAGACGGTCACGTCCTGAATGTTGCGCAGGGGGATGTTGCGCGTCTTGCGCGCGAGGAATCCCTGATCGATCTCGATCTTGGAATCCGTCAGCGTGTACTTGATGGTGTTGCGTTTGAGGTGCTTGTAGGCGGGGATGAGCAGGAGCGGGAGCGTGAGGCACACGGCGATGGGCGCGGAGATGTATTGCCCGGCGAACATGGCGAGCAGGATGCTCAGGCCGACAGCCGACACGGCCGCAAGAAAGTAGCCGATACCGATGAAGAGAAACGTCGGGCGCACGCTGAAGATGATGCGCTCGGCTTCGTCCGCGTCGCGCGGCGAAGGCGCGGGCGGCTGTGTTTCGCGCCGCGGATTCGCGGGATGTACAGGTCGGCGGACGGCGGTCAACTCCTGATCGAGTGAAGTGCGGACGCGCGTCGCCGCGTCGTCGGGCGACGAAGCCTGACCGTCGCGCGAGGTACTGCGCGTTGCGCCCCGCGAGGCGACGCGCGTCGCTTCCGTATCGGCGGGCGCGCCGCAGGATGAGCAGAAGCGGACGCCGGCCGGAATGTCCGCGCCGCAGTTCATGCAGTACATAAGTTTCCCTCCTTCAATCGGTGATGCCGACCGTCCGCACGCAGGCCAGCAACTCCTCCGGGTCATACGGCGCGGCGACGAAACCGCGCGCGCCCAGACGTCCGGCCTCGGCGCGCACGCGCTCGCGCTCCGGCGCGTTCGAGAGCAGCAGCACGACGGGCAGCGGCAGGCGCTCGTGGTGCTGCCGGTGCAGGCGGCGCAGGGCTTCCAGCCCGTCTATGCCGTAGAGGGCGTCCTCGATCACGAGCAGGTCGGGGCGTTCGATGCGCAGCAGGTTGATGGCCTGCAAACCGTCGAAGGCGGCGCGCACTTCGTAGCCCGCGCTTCTGAGCAGCAGGTTGGTCTGCGCCATGCGCGCCGGGTCGGAGACGGTGAGCAGCAGTCGGCGCGGCATGTGCGTGCCGCGCGTGCGCCGCTCACGTTCGCGCGCGGCGGCGTCGGCGGCGGCCTGCGAGAGCGTTCCCTGCCCGACGCCCGCGCCCGCGCCGACTCCGCCCGCAGGCATCATGGAAGTCTCCATGTCCGTCTGTTTCGACTCGCGCACCGCCCGCGCCGGCGAAAAATCCACACGGGCGTTTCGTCCGGCCGCTGTCCCCGCCTGTCCCGCGTCGGAACCGCGCGTGGCGGATGGCGCGGTCATGTCGACGCTCTCCGGCCTGGCCGACGGCGGCTGCGTCCGAGAAGTTTCCGGCGTCTCTCCCGCGTCCCGTGAGTGTGCCGGTTGGAGCGCGGCTTCGGCCTGCTCGATCAGATTCTCGATCTCCGTACCGTCGGACGGGAAAGAGGCGAGGCCGACTTCGAGCGAAACACCGTGCGGCTGCGTCTCTTGAAACTCGGCACTCAAACGCGAGAGGTCTGCGCCCGCCGCGCCCGCGGTCTTGTGCGGAAGATAGACGAGCAGCAGCGTCGGGCCGTAGAAGGCGACCGAATCGACGCGCCGCAGGTTGAGCCGGAAAAAATCGTGAGCTTCGGCGAGCGATTGCGTGTCCGGCATCGCCCCCTGAGCCGCGGAAGTTTCTCCCGGCGCGCGTCGCGCGGTGACGAGGACGAGCGCGCCCGCCCTGCCCCCGTCGATGTCGGCGCGGACGCTTTCGAGCAGTTGCATGAAGTCGTCGATCTCGGC
>DASQLU010000048.1:0-84358 GCA_035645855.1 Pyrinomonadaceae bacterium | reverse complement strand
TCGAACGACTCAACGCATGGCTCCAGAACTTCCGTCGGATCGCGACGCGCTTCGACTACCATGCGGAAAACTACTTGGGCTTTGTGCATCTTGGTTGTATCAAGATTCTGCTCAGGTGCTATTTATGAGACCGCTTCTAGTAAATCGTAACTCGCGAATAGAGAAACCCGGCCTCGATCCATTGACGATGCGGGCTTCGCGATTTACGAAACCTCTATTTTGACGCGACCCGCTTTCTGCTCCGTGCGCTTCGGCAGGCGCAGGCTGAGGACGCCGTCCTTGTAGTCGGCCGCGATATTGTTCTGATCAACCGCCGGCGGCAGTGGGCCGAAGCGACTCAGGAAACGCCCGAACGGCCGCCCTTTGCCGCCGCCGCGCCGCGTCCGCCCCTCATCCGGCGCGCGCTCGCCGCGCACGGTCAAACGGTTCTCGTCCACGCTCACTTCGAGCGCGCCCCGCTCAATGCCCGGCAAATCAATCGCGATGATAAACTCCGTCGCGGTCTCGTAGACGTCCGAAGCCGGCGTCCAGTCGGCGCGCTCAAGCTCTGCCTCGCGCTCCTCGTTCAAATGATCGTGCCGCCGCGCGGTATCCTCGAACAGGCGATTCATGCGCTCCTGCAACGTCACATAATCACGCCACTCATCCCACTTGTGCCCCATCAGCTAAAACCTCCGGTTATTAAACGATGAAGTATGAACGCTGAACGATGAACTGAAAGCGACTTGTCTTTACTTCATCGTTCCGCGTTCATCCTTCATCGTTTCTCTTCACGCCGTCGCCGCCGCCAACGGCTCGTCGGCGAATCTCAGCCCGTCGCCGTCGGCCGAGACGTGGATGGTCTGGCCGGGCACGATCTCGCCGCGCAGGAGCTTCGAGGCCAGCGGGTTCTGGATCAACGTCTGGATGGCGCGTTTCAGCGGCCGCGCGCCGTACATCGGATCGTAGCCCTCGCGCGCCAGCAGTTCGCGCGCCGAATCGTCGAGCGCGAGCGTGATGTTGCGCTCCGAGAGCATGTGCCGCAGGCGTTCGAGTTGCACTTCGATGATTTGGACGATCTCCGCGCGCGAGAGTTGGTGGAAGATCACCACGTCGTCTATGCGGTTCAGAAATTCCGGCTTGAAGTGACCGCGCAGTTCTTCTAAAACCGCCTCGCGCACCTGCCGCTCGTCGTCGCCCGCCGCCTGTATCTCCCGGCTCCCGAGGTTCGAGGTCATGATCAGGACGGTGTTCTTGAAGTCCACGGTGCGCCCCTTCGAGTCGGTCAGGCGGCCGTCGTCGAGTATTTGCAGGAGCACGTTGAACACGTCCGGGTGCGCCTTCTCGATTTCGTCGAAGAGGACGACCGAGTACGGCCTGCGCCTGACGGCTTCGGTCAACTGCCCGCCCTCTTCATAGCCCACGTAGCCCGGCGGCGCGCCGATCATGCGCGCCACGGCGTGCTTCTCCATGTACTCGCTCATGTCGAGCCGGATCATCGAGCGTTCGTCGTCGAAGAGAAACTCCGCGAGAGCGCGCGCCGTCTCCGTTTTGCCGACGCCCGTCGGGCCGAGAAAGATGAAGGAGCCGACGGGGCGGTTCGGGTCTTGCAACCCGGCGCGCGCGCGGCGCACGGCGTTGGCGACCGCCGTCAGAGCCTCGTCCTGCCCGATGACGCGCTGCCGCAGCCGCTCCTCCATCGACACGAGTTTCTGCATCTCGCCTTCGAGCATCTTCGAGACCGGCACGCCCGTCCATTTCGCCACCACGAGCGCGATGTCTTCTTCGTCCACCTCTTCCTTGAGATAGACGCCCTCTTTCTGTATCTCGGCGAGCTTCGCGTGCTCCTCCGTGAGTTGCTTTTGCAATTCGACGGCCGTGCCGTAGCGCAGTTCGGCGACCTTGCCGTAGTCGCCCGCGCGCTCAAACTGCTCGGCCTGCACCTTGATCTGTTCGAGGTCTTCCTTGGCCTTGCGGATGCGCTCGATGATGTCCTTCTCCGAACGCCACTGCGCCTTCATGCCCGAAGCGCGCTCGCGCAAATCCGCGATCTTGACTTCGATCTCGCCGAGGCGCGCCTGCGAACGCGCGTCCGTCTCGCGCTGCAAGGCCTGTTTCTCGATCTCCAACTGCGTCGTCTCGCGCTCCAGCTCGTCGATCTCCACCGGCAGGCTGTCGATCTCGATGCGCAGGCGCGAGGCCGATTCGTCGATCAGGTCGATGGCCTTGTCCGGCAGAAAGCGATCCGTGATGTAGCGGTTCGAGAGCGTGGCCGCCGCGACGATGGCCGAGTCCTTGATGCGCACGCCGTGATGAACTTCATAACGCTCCTTCAAACCGCGCAGGATGGCAATCGTGTCTTCCACGGTCGGCTCGCCGACGTAGACCTGCTGGAAGCGGCGTTCGAGCGCGGCGTCCTTTTCGATGTGCTTCTTGTATTCGTTCAAAGTCGTCGCGCCGACGCAGCGCAACTCGCCGCGCGCCAGCGCCGGCTTCAACATGTTCGACGCATCGATTGCGCCCTCGGCCGCGCCCGCCCCGACGAGCGTATGCAGTTCGTCTATGAAGAGGACGATCTGCCCCTTCGCGTTTTCGATCTCTTTCAACACGGCCTTCAGACGATCCTCGAACTCGCCCCTGTACTTCGCGCCCGCGAGCATCGAGCCGAGGTCAAGGCCGACGAGGCGCTTGTTGCGCAAAGTCTCCGGCACGTCGCCGGAGATGATGCGCTGCGCCAGGCCTTCCACGATGGCCGTCTTGCCGACGCCCGGCTCGCCGATCAGCACAGGGTTGTTTTTCGTGCGGCGCGAGAGCACCTGAATCGTGCGGCGTATCTCGTCGTCGCGGCCGATGACAGGGTCGAGTTTGCCCTGGCGCGCGAGGTCGGTCAGGTCTTTCGCGTATTTCGAGAGAGCTTGATAGTTGGACTCCGCGTTCTGATCCGTGATGCGTGAATCGCCGCGCATCTCGCCCACCACCTTCGTCAAATCTTCGCGGTTGACGCCGTGCTGGCGAAGGATGCGCCCCGCCGCGCCGTCCTTTTCTTCGACGACGGCGAGCAGCAGATGCTCGGTCGAGATGTACTCGTCCTGCATCGCCTCGGCCTGCTTCTGCGCGGCCGTGAAAATTTGCGTGAGGCGCGGGCTGAAATATTGTTGCCCGCCCTGCACCTTCGGCAGGCGGTTGATGGCGGCCTGCGCGTCGTTTAAAACGACCTGCAAATTCGCGCCGAGTTTGCCGAGGAGCGGGCGCACGATGCCTTCCGGCTGTTCGAGCATGGCGACGAGCAGGTGTTCCGGCTCGACCTGTTGATGCTGGTTGCGCTCGGCCGCTTCGATGGCCGTCTGGATGGCCTCCTGCCCGCGCAGTGTAAAACGTTCTAGACGCATAATTTCCTGACACCTTATAACCGACAAAGCGCGGAACGATGAATGAGTTCATCGCTCATCGTTCCGCGCGTTCCACTTAACTATCCGGCTTGAGCTTGAATTACTTCCCGGCGGCCGCACTCCTGCTCTTGTTCTCCGCCGCGCCGGACTCTCCCGCCTTCGCCTCGATGGTCTTCGGCGTCGAAGACGCGCCCTCGCCCGCGATCTCGATGCGGCGAGCCTTCACCTCTTCGCGCTTTTGCAGCACGACGCGCAGCACGCCGTTCTTATATTCGGCCGCCACGTTCTCCGGCGAAACCGTCTGCGGCAGCGTGAAGGAGCGCGTGAACGAGCCGTAAGAGCGTTCGACGCGATGATAGTTGTCCGATTCGTCGCGCTTCTCGAAGCGACGCTCGCCGCGAAGCGTCAAGACGTTGTTCTCGATGGAGAGTTCAAAGTCTTCACGGTTCATGCCCGGAAGCTCGGCTTCGAGCACGATCTGATCCTTGTTTTCGTAGATGTCCACGGACGGCGCCCACGCGCCGCGCGCGATCCCTTCGTCGCCGAAGGAACGCGAAGACAAATTGCTCGAAAACAGGCGATTCACTTCATCTTGCAGCATCCGCAAATCGCGGAACGGGTCGTAACGAGTAATAGACATGACGTAATTTCCTCCTCTTGACTCAACAAAAACGTTATTTGCTGGACGCCCAAACGAGCCTTCGGCGCAATTGCCGCGCGCCGTCAACCTTTGAGCGTGGCGAAATAATAATATCTGAGTCTCTTCTTGTCAAGTATCGAAAGCAAAAATTTTTCACCTTTTTTCGGCCGGCGCGGAAGCGGCGGCGAGAGGAGGCTTGAAATCCGCTTAGTCTATTCTGAAGAAGCGTTTAATGGAGGAGATGAGTCCCGCCGAAGCCTTCTCTTCGTCCTCAATTTCGGCGGAAGCGGCCAGACCGGCGCGGCGGTGCGCGATGGTCTGGCCGAGCGTCTCGGCGAGGTGCGGGTTGGAATCGAAGACGGATTTCATGGCCGCGTGTCCGATTTCGAGCACTTCGGTCTCCTCGGCGGCGACGACGTGCGCGGAGCGCGGTTCGCCCGTGAGCAGCGCCATTTCGCCGAAAAAGTCGCCCTCGCCGAGCGTGGCGACGGTGCGCGCCTGACCGTTGTCGTCGACCTGCACGGCGACGTTGCCGTGGTGTACGACGAACATCGAATCGCCCTCTTCGCCCGCGCGGATGATGGTTTCGCCGGGCGCGTAGGTGTGGCTGCGGGAGGCGCAGACGAGTTGGGAAAGCTCGTCCGCGTTGAGCGGGGCGAAGATGTCCGTGGCGGCGAGGCGTCCGGTGAGCGTCTCGGCCTGCTCCGCCGGACTGGCGAGGGATTTCGGACGCTCGATGTAGAGCGTCTGCGTGGGGAAGGCGAAGCTCAGCCCGGCGCGCCTGAAGGCGTACCAGACGCGCTGGCGCAGGAGGGCGTCCGTGTCGTTGAAGCGTGTGTAATCTTCCAGCCAGTACTTGATCTCGTAGTCCACGGCGAAGTCGCCGAGGTTGCGCATGCGAACGATGGGCGTGGGCTGGCGGCGCACGTTCGGCGTCTCGCGGATGGCTTCGCGCACGACGCGCATCACGTGTTCGGGCGAGTGAGAGTAAAGCGCGTTGAAGAAGACGAGGCGCGCGTTCGGGTTGTCGCTCGGGCAGACCTCGATGGCCTCTTTCGCGATCTGGCTGTTGCTGAGCAGGACGACGTGGTTGGTGAAAGTCCTGATCTTGGCCGCGCGCCACGTCACGCTCTCGACGACGCCCATCCACTTGCCGACCGTGATCACGTCGCCGGCCTCGAAAGGTTTGTCGGCGTGGAGCGAGATGCCGGAGAAGAGATTGCCGAGCGTGTCCTGCAGCGCGAGGCCGAGGATGACGCCGAGCAAGGCCGACCCGGAGAGGAGCGCGCCGAGCGACAAATCGAAGAAGTGTTTCAGGATGAGCGCGGCGACCAGAATATAGGCGACGATGGAGAACAGATCGCGGATGAGGCTCGGCGCTTCGCGGCCTTTGCGGATGCGAAAAACCACATCGAAGAGAAACGCGCCCGTGAGCCGCACGCACACGAACATGACGCTCAGCCAGAGCGCGATCTTCGCGAGCAGTTGCACCCAGTAGAAGGCGGGCGCGTTCGCCCTCAAATTGCCGTCCGGCGGAGGCGCGGGCACGAAGGCCGGCAGGACGAGATAGAGCAGGACGGCGAACAGCGCCGTCGCGAACAGGGGGATGACGAGTTGTTTTTTGAGACGGGAGCTACTCATTTTGAAGCGTTCCCACGTCCGCCGCGGACGCGGGTCAGATACGACAGGGTTGATCGAAGCGCCCGGCCGAGGACATCTTAAGTCTCGCCGCCGAACACGGTCTTTGCGACCAGCACGAGAGACAGCGTCGAGACGACGAGCACCGTCAGCCACGCCAGCACATTATAGACCGCCCCGTTCGCGTATTCACCCATCAATTTACGGTCGCCCGCCAGGCGCAGGATGGCGACGAGCATCACGGGCAGGAGCAGGCCGTTGATAAACTGCGTGACGACGAGCACGCGCATCAGGGGCAGCCCCGGAATGATCGCGATGAGCGCGCCGACCGCGATCAGGAAAGTAAAGATGCCGATAAAAGTCGGGGCTTCGCGAAAACTGCGCGAGACGCCTTTCTCGAACCCCAGTGCCTCGCTGATCGAGTAGGCCGTGGCGAGCGGCAACACGCCCGCCGCGAGCATGGACGCGCCGAAGAGGCCTACGGCAAACAGCAACCCCGCGTACTCGCCCGCGAGCGGAACGAGCGCGCGCGCGGCGTCGGCGGCCGTTTCGATTGTGCCCGCGAAGTTGCCCGCGCCGAGCGTCGCCGCCGTCGAGATGACGATGAAGAAGGCGATGGACATGGCGAAGAGCGTTCCGACCCACACGTCCGCGCGCACCAGCTTATAGTCTCCGCGCCCCACGCCCTTTTCCACCACCGACGACTGCACGAAGACCTGCATGTAGGGCGAGATGGTCGTGCCGATGAGCGCGATGAGCGTGAAGAGATAGTGATTATCGTAACGAAACGTCGGGCGCGCCATCTGCCGCGCCACCTCGCCCCACACGGGACGCGCCAGGAAAGCCGAGACGATGTAACCGAGAAAGACGAGCGACATCAGAAGGAAGACGCGCTCGACACGCCTGTACGATCCCTTCACGACGAGCCACCAGACGGAGAGCGCGGCGAGCGGCACGGAGATTTGTCGCGGCACGCCGAACAACTCCGTCGCCGCCGCGATGCCTACGAACTCCGAGACGGTCACGCCCGCGTTCGCCACGAGCAACGCCGTCATCACGACCATCGTCCAGCGCACACCGAAACGCTCGCGAATCAAATCGGCCAAGCCCTTGCCCGTCACCACGCCCATGCGCGCGCACATCTCCTGCACGAGGCCGAGCGCAATGAGGATCGGGATGAACGTCCACAGCAACGTGTAGCCGAACTCCGCGCCGCTCGTTGAATAGGTGGCGATGCCGCCCGCGTCGTTGCCCGCGTTGGCGGCGATCATGCCCGGCCCGATGACGGCGAGGTAGGCGATGAACCCCGTGCGCCGCTCCACCGCGTGCCGCACGCGCAGCGTGCCGCGCCGCCACAGGCGACGACTCATCTCCCGCACATCTGTACGCGACACGGCCACTTGGAGGGTCTCCGTCGTTCATAAATCAAATTCGAGATTACTGCTGATGATTGAGAAGGTTTCGCGCAACAGGAAACTAGCTATCACAGCCAGTGAAAAAATCCTTGTTACGCTTCATCATGAATATCACTTGAAGTTCACCGCCGACGTATATCTTGACACGTCCCAAACCGCCCTCACGCTCTCCTGCCGCAGTGATAACTCTATGCTTAGAAATACCGCGCGTCATTTCCAGATAGGAGCGGAGTTGACTCAAGCGGCGACCATTGATTTTAACCGCGCTTTCTCCCCTGCCGTGAACGGCGATGATAATAATTGAGCTGTTAGCACCTGAGCTTATCGCAGCAAAATCGAGCAGGGCTTTGGTAGTTTCACAACTATTGCCGTCAATACCTGTATCCGCTCCTAGTATCTCCGGTTCCTTTGTTTTGACATCTTGCGCCGAAGTATGTCCGGTGTTAAGGCAGCAAACTACAAGAGATATGATAATCAGCTTAACGATTGATTGTTTTGGCATCTTTATCCTTAAAGTTGTCTCCAGATATGCGTGGCAGCTATCCGAACAGCCTCGGCAAACGCTGCCGCCAGCCCTTCGGTAATAACAACTCCATCGCGTCGTCAACGGTGACGATGCCGGCGATCTCGCCGAGGTCGTCGACGACGGGCAGGGCGAGCAGGTTGTACTCGGCGATCTTGTGCGCCACGTCTTTCGCGGAATCGTCGGGGTGCGCGCTCTGGTATTCGTCGCGCATGACGTGTTCGAGCGGCGCGGCCGGGTCTGCGAGGATGAGGCTGCGCAGGGCGATCACGCCGGACAGCTTCCACGAGTCTTCATGTTCGACGACGTAGAGGTAATAGATCATGTTCGGCGTCTCGGCCATCTCGCGCAGGCGTGCGAGGGCTTCGCCGACGGTCAAGCCCTGCGGGAGCGTGATGAACTCGTTGGTCATCAGGCCGCCGGCCGTGTCGTCTTCGTAGTGGAGCAGTTCGGCCACGTCCGTCTTCTCTTCGCCCTCCATGCGATTGAGCAAATCCTCGGCGGTGGCTTCGGGCAGATCGCCGAGCACGTCCGCGGCCTCGTCGGGCGACATCCATTCGAGGATGTCTGCGGCGCGCTCCTTGTCCATGTCGCCGATGATGCGCACCTGGCTCTCGTCGGGCATCTCTTCCAGAGTCTCGGCGGCCGTCTCGTCGTCGAGCGCGGCGACGACCTCCGCGCCCTGCCGGTAAGAGAGACTTTCGGCGAGGCGCGCGATCTCGACCGGGTGCAGGCGCGACAACTTATCGCGCGAAGACTTCAGGCGCACCTCGGCCGCGTCCGTCGCCAGGTACCCTACGTCCGCCCAGTCGATCACCTCTACGGGGCGACGACTGCCGAGGAAGCCCGCCGGGGCGAGCCTGCGCCAGAGTCCCTGCAAGCTCACGTCCGCGCCCGTCACGCGCCACTCGCCCGCCACTTCGATGAGTTGCACGTCGTTGACGCGCACGACGCGCTTGCCGTCCACGTCGATCAACTGCTTGTCGAGCACGTCGCGCGCGAGCAGCACTTCGTTCTCGCGCCGTTTGAAGTCGCGGAGGTCTAACAGGTCGAAGTTGAGTTGCGCGCCGGTCTCGCCGAATCTGGCGACGCGCGTGCGCGCGAGAAAGATGTCGCGCCGCATGTGGCGCGCGACCAGACCCGTCACCGGCGGGTGGTCTTCGCCGAGCCGCACGATGACATCCTTGATCGAGGCCACGGGGCGGCCTTCCACGTCGCGCACGGGGCGACGCAAAACTTGCGACAGGTAAAGCATGAACGGATATTAAAAGGGGGAAGGGGTAAAGGGGAAGGGGAAAAGGGCGCGGGCGGCGTGTCGACAAGGAAAGACGAGCGCGGGGGAGAGATTCACAACCGCGCGAGCGGCGGCAGCTAATAGTCGCGAGACGGTAGAGTTTGTCAGAGGCGCGACGCGGAGGTTAGTACGGAGCCGCAAAGCGGCGGCAGTAATTCGGAGCCGCAAAGCGGCGGCAGCAATCGGAGCCGCGAAGCGGCGGCAGTTAGTAGCCCCGCCCGCGAGGGCGGGGTTTAAGGTGGGATAAATTTATGAAGCCCCGAAGGGGCGACACACTTTAACGTTGATTGTGCCGCCCCTTCGGGGCTTTGTTGCATGTGCTTGACACTTTGACCCCGCCCTCACGGGCGGGGCTATTAACTTTCGCCGCTTCGCGGCTCGTTACCCGTCACATCACGGCTCGTTACCCGTTTCATCGCGGCTCGTTACCCGTTTCATCGCGGCGCTTTTCCCGCCGGTGGGGCGCTTTCCCCGCCGGTGGGGCGCGGCTTTTAGTTACGCCTTCACCCTTTACCTCTTTCCACTTCCCCTTTCCCCTTGAGGATGTCGATGGCGCGTTCGAGCGCGGGGTCGCGGCCGTCGCTGATGTCGCGGCGGGTCGGCTGGACGAGTTCGTCGGGCGTGATGCCGCGGCCTTCGAGCCGTGTGTGGCGGGCGGTGCGAAAGTCCATCTCGCTGATGTCGAGCAGGCCGCCGTCGGGCAGCGTGTGGCGGCGGCGTATGGCGAGGACGCAGCCGCACGTGTGTTCGCCGACAACGCGCGCGCGGCGTGTCTCCTGCAAGGCGGCGGCGAGTATTTCGGCCGCGCTCGCTGTGCGCGTGCCGGTGAGGACGACGACCGCGCCCCGAAACTGCGCCACCGTGTCGGCCGCGAACAGCATCGCGGCGCGCGTCTGCGGGGCGGAACTGACGCGCCCGTCGCGGTCTGTAAACTCGCCGAGGTTCGTGCCCTGCGGCAGGAAGGCGGAGGCGATGTCGGTCATCGTCTCGGCCTGGCCGCCGCCGTTGTCGCGTAAATCTATGACGAGGCCGCGCGCCCCGCGCAGTTCGCCCCGGCGCAGGGCGCGCATCAACTCGCTCGCGATCTCCGGCACGAACATGTTGAACGTGACGACGGGAAAGCCCGCGCGTCTTTGCACGTTGAGCGCGGGCGGGCGACTTTGCAGCACGCGCCGCAGGCGGACGCTCCTCGCCGTCCCGGCGCGTGCGTTATCTCGCGCGAAGACGGCCGTGACGAACGTGTCGCGCTCTCCTTTGAAGAGACGCGCGGCGGCCTGTTGACGCGCCGCCGAGACGGTTGACGCCCCGACCTCTTCGGCCAGACGCCGCGCGAAAGCGGCCGCGACGGGTTCGCCCTCGATGCTCAACAAAGCGTCGCCCGCGCGCACTCCGCCGCGCTCGGCCTCGCCCCCGCGCTCCACGCCCGCGACGATGATCTCGCCTCCGATCTCACGCAGCGAGAGGCCGACGCCGATATAGGTCGGGCGCTGCCAGTCGAAGCGTTCGTCGGGTGAAAAGACGCGCGTGTGCGCGTCGCGCAGGCGGCTCGTCAGGCGGCGCAGCACGGAATAGAACTCGGTCTCGCTCGCGGCCTCGGCGGCGAGCGGGCGCAGGCGCGCGCGCTGGTCTTCCCAGTCGACGCCGTGCAGTTCCGGGTCGTAGTAACGCTCGCGGATCGTTTGCCACGCTTCGTCGAAAACGATGAGCCGCCCCTCGCGCGTCGCCGTCGTCACGCGGCCATGCGCCGAAGAGGGGGAAAGGGTAAGGGGGAAGGGGTAAAGGATGAAGACAAGGAAGAGCGCGCACGGCAGCGAACGATAACCAACGACCCGGAACTTTCGCATTACCTTTCCCCTTCCCTTTTTCCCTTTATCTGGCCGCTTCCCTCAGCCCTTCACCTTTCCCCTTTACCCTTTGCTTCATCCGAGGGGCGGCGAAAGTTGTAGCGCAGCAGGACGCGTACGGGCACGGCGCGGCCTGCGCGCGTGGCGGGGCGAAAATGCAGTTGCCGCACAATCGCCGTCACCGCCTCGTTCAAACCGTAACCAGCCCAGCGCACGATCTCAATATCTTTGACTTCGCCGGCGGCGTCAACCTCGACCAACGCGTCCACGGTCGCCTCGACGGCAGCGCGCGCCGCCGTCGCCGGGTAAGCGGGGCGCAGGCTGCGGTAGGGTTGCGGCGGGCGGAAGTTGGCGGCGGCGGGACTGCCCTCCTCCGGCACGTCCTCGAACGCGGCCGACGCTTCGCCTTCGCGCCCCGTTGCAGCGTGCGGCCGCACGCTTCCGCCGTCCGCCCGCGCTTTGCCGATCAACTGGACGTAGTGCGCCGCGCGCGCGCGCAACGATGCGTGGAGGCTGCGTTCTGCCTCGCCGGGCGCGATTGATTCGGCGTCAAGGTGCTCCCACAGGATGAGCTTCCCGGTTTGTGCGCTGACGAGAAACAGCGTGGCGTAGGACTCGAAATAGTCCGGGCGCGCGGTGGACGAGCGGCGCAGCGTGTCGGCCGCGCCCGTGAAATAAAAATCGCAGCCGATTGACGCGCCGAGGTCGCGCGCCTCCGCGAGCGTCAGGTTGAGCGAACCGGCGTAGCCCACGCCGCGCGCGGCGGCGCGGCTCTGCGCGCGATTGACGATAGAGAGGTGCGGCGTCCCGGCGAGCGCGGCGGAGAGTTCGTCGGCCGCGCGCCCGCCCGCCTCCGTCTCGCCGAGGTCGAGGACGGCGACGCTCGCGCGCGGCGCGACGGTTTGAGCGCGCACGCAGGCCGCGCCGAAGACGAAGGCGCACGTTAAACCGAAGATGAATTGCGGGAGACGGAAGTTCATAACACTGTCAGAGCGACAATAAAAGTTGACAGGGGAGAAGACTTAAAGCGTTCAACGGGCAATCAATCGAGCAGGCGAGCGCCGCTGTTCAGCCGTGCCGGGCGAGCGGCCTCCAACTTGACCGCCAGGAAGATGCTTGAGAACGGAGCTATCGAGGCGTCGCGCCGCGACAGCTTGTTAGCCCGCGCCGCTACCTGCTTGCTGCCTTTAAGACACCTTCGATGAAGGCGGCCTTCCCCTCCGTGTATGCTTCCCGGTTCTCGGTGTGCTTTCGCGCTAACTCCGTTTTGAGATTTTCGTACTCTTGAGCTACTTCGGGGTGCTGTCGCAGGTAGTCGCGAAACAACAGGTGACTTCTCCAAAGATCGCCGCCCGATTCGACCATATGTAGATGATGGGTTCTCGGATCGCCCTTGGTGAAATATTGCCGACCCGGAATGCCACGCTCGCCGCGAGCCTGGTACCCGATGCCTTCAAGCTGCCTGACACACTTCCCGGCATCGGCAATCTCTCGCACGGCGACGGCAATATCTATGACGGGTTTAGCGGATAGCCCGCAAACGGCGGTGCTCCCCACATGCTCGATTGCGACTACCTGCGCACCTATCGCATCGCGCAATTGCGTTTCTTCTTCGGCAAACAGTCGATGCCACTGTTCGGAATGGGGCACCAATTTTACTGTTCCTCGCTGTAACCCAATCATATCTGTTCAAGTCAGCGGGCTAACAGGCGTTCGAGCCGCGCGCGGCGCGTGCTAACTTTTCCTGACGCTCGCCTCGCCGATGCTCTCCAACGCCTCGGGCGCGAAGCCGGTTTCGTGTAGGGGCGGCCGCCCGGTCATTTGCGCGAAGAGGTTTTCGTAGCGGTCGACGATGCGCTCCCAGTCGTAATGCTCGCGGACGCGCTTCTGTGCGCGCTGGCGGTAAGAGTTGACGAGCGCGCCGTCGCGCAGCACGCGCTGGAGTTTCTCTTCGAGGTCTTTCTCGTCCGTGTAGGGGATGCCCGCCTCGCCGACGGCCTCGATGTTTTCGGGCGTGGCGAGCGTGAGCACGCAGTTGCCGTAGCCCATCGCTTCGAGGAGCGCGGGGTGCGTGCCGCCGACTTCCGTGGCGTGGACGTAGCAGTAGGCGTTCTGTTGCAGCGCGCGGTAGGCGTCGCCGAAGACGAAACTGGTGAAGACGATGCGGCGGTCGCGCGCGGCCGAGGCGCGCAGGCCTTCGATGTATTCGTGCGCGTAGGGCGCGTCGCCGACGATGACGAGCTTGTGCGAGGTGCGCACGCGCTTGAAGGCTTCGATGACGAGGCGCGCATTGTTCTCCGGTTCGAGGCGCGAGACGTAGAGCACGTAACGGTTCGGCTCGATGCCCCACTGGCGCACGGCCATGCGGTCGGGGATGCGCTCGACCTCCGCGCCGTAGGCGATCATGGTCGTCGGGTGTTTGTACCGCGTCATGTAATAGTCCTGTATGACGCGCGCGTCCGTGACGGTCTCGTTCGGCAGGATGGTAGAGAGCCGCTCGGCGAGCAGATAGTAGCGGCGCGCGAGCCGGTTCCACTTGCGGCGTTTATGCTCCAGCCCGTCCACGTTGATGGCGACGGACGTGCCGCCGAGGCGGACGATGGGCGCGAAGGGCGCGTTGGCGGCGTTGCAGATGAGCGCGGCGTCGTAGTGCGTGGTCGTCGAGTGCAGGGCGGAGAGAAAGGTGTGGAGGATGGTGTCGAAATATTTGTGACGAAGGGTGGGGAGAACTTTCAGGTGAACGCCTTTGTATTCGAGCTGGCGCGGGGAGACGTAGTGCGAGCGGCAGTAGACCGTAACGTGATGGCCGCGCGCGACGAGACGTGTCGAGAGTTGTTCGGCGAAAGTCTCGAAGCCCCCGTAGCTGGCGGGCACGCCCCGTGTTCCTAGAATCGCTATCCGCATCCTGTCGAACGATGAACGATGAACGATGAGCGATGAACTAAAAAGCGTTTTGCTTTTACTTCATCGTTCATCGTTCATCGTTCATCCTTCCTCCTATCGCTTGTTCGTACACCTGCAAAGTCCGGCGCGCGGTCTCAGCCCAACTGAAGAGGGCGGCGCGTGCTTGTGCGCGTGCGCCGAGCCGTGCGCGCAACTCCCCGTCGTCGATGAGGGTTGCGATGGCCGCGCCGATGGCGTCCTCGTCGAACGGGTCAACGAGCAGCCCGGCGTCGCCGACCACTTCCGGCAGGCTCGTGCGGTTGCCCGCGACGACCGCCGCGCCGCACTGCATGGCTTCGAGCGGCGGCAGCCCGAACCCCTCGAAGTAAGAAGGATAGACGAAGCAGAGCGCGCCCGTGTAGAGCGCGGGCAGGTCGGATTCGGGCACGTAGCCTGTAAAGATCACGTTCGAGGAGACGCCTGACTGTTCGACGGCGCGCAGCGTTTCGCCGTACAGCCACGCGCGTTTTCCCACTAAGACGAGTTGAGGCAGCTTATCGTGGGAACGTCGGCGGCGCAAGTCCGAGTAAGCGCGCACGAGCCGCACCAGATTCTTGCGCGGCTGAATCGACCCGACGGCGAGCACGTAGTCGCCGCCGATGCCGTAGCGTCGCCGCACGTCGGACACTTCGGCCGGGGCGGCGGGGCGAAAGTGGGGCGCGGCGGCCGCCAGCGTCACGGTGATGCGTTCGGGCGCGATGTTGTAGGTCTCGATGAGGTCGCGGCGGGAATACTCGGAAGACGTGATGATGTGCGCCGCCATCCGTGCCGTGCGGCGCACGGTGAGGCGCAGTTGCATCCAGCTACGCCGCTTGAAGGTCTCCGGCAAATGCTCGAAAGAGAGGTCGTGGATGGTGGCGACGACCGGGCACGGGGCGAAGGGCGGCGCGGTGAACTGCACGTGGAGCAAATCTGCCGGGTGGCGGCGCAACTCGACGGGGAACGTCACGGGGATGCGCAGGAAAGGCGTGTGCGGCAGCGTGCGACGCACGGCGACGTGCGGCCAGCGTCCGTTGAAGCGCTGCCCCCCGCGCCCCTTCGTCACGTAGAGCGTGTAACGATTCGCCTCGCCGGACGCGGCCAACGCCTCGATCAAATTCGTGATGTAAGTTTCGACGCCGGCCAGACCCGTGCCGACCGAGTGCGCGTCAATGGCGATGTGCAAGGGGTTCGGTGCTCCCGTTCAAACGCTCTCTCTCCGCGCCGCGAAGTTTTGGGGAGGGCAAATAGAGCGCGCGCGAGTTTACCCCACGCCCTCGCCCCCGTGAAGCACCCCCCGTGCGCTAAGACGCTCGCGCGCCGCGCGGACGGCCGCGCAATTCTGGTAGCGTCCTAATAGTATGTTGCTGGGACTCAGTAAAAAGATGCGGCGAGCCTTTGGGTTGACTCGCCGCTTTCGTCTTTTACTAACGATTCGTTACACCCTGAGCAAATATACCAAGAGGCTCTTCCTGTTTTATCATCGCTTGGTAGAAGTAAGGCTCAGGCTGCTTAGTAGTTTCTGGTATTGATGTCCTAATCGCCAAACCACCCTGCACTTCCCATCCACCTTCTAAGTGTCGGTTTACGGTATTAATAAATGCATGAAAATCTGAGTCGTGAACAATCGTATATTGCATAAACTTTCCTTTCTACCGGTTTAAAAGTTCTTCCAACATCCAGATATACTCCGTGATACTCGCCTCCATTACCGGAGTACAGCGAACCGTGTTGTGAATACGGCAGAAGTTATAATAAGCGAGGTGAAGCGGTTGAGAAGTTAAGCCCGGAGGAAGTTAGTGGGCAAGGCCGCTATGCTGTACAAGCGCGTTAGGCTAGATACGTGAAGAGAAATCCAAAGAAGAGGCCGCCGATGGTCAGTCTAGCGACTCCAAATAGTGATAAACGGTTTCCCTCTCCGTCGAGTAATAAACCTTCTTTGTCCTGACAATCTTTGCTGTGTATAGTTTGGGTAGTTCTACAGTGTGCTCAAGACCGACTGACTCTGATATTTTACCTCTAATATCTTCGCCCTCTTCAAACGTCATATGAAAAGTACGCGAAACTACGTCCAGCCCCACTAGGAAGCCTCTTAAAGTTAATTCCTCTGTCTCTTCGTCACTTGTTGCCTCAATCGCTCTCTTCAACTCTTCTAATTCTGGGAACTGAACAAGCAGATCAGCGCGCACTTCTCGCTCGCGCCGCCATTCTATTTGCGAACTGAGGCCAGACCGCACTTGGTCAGACACCCAATTGTAAAGAGTCCTGATAGGTGCTGCCCCTAACTCTTTCGCGTAAGAAGCAATCTTTTGCGGGCTGTCCGCCTTAACCATTTCAAAGACTGTACTGATCGCTTTGTCAATCTCTGTCTCCCCAAACAGTAACCTTTCATTAGGCAAAGTTAGAACTATCCCTAGTGAGCCTGTAAAGGTGTACGCGAAGCCAAAAGCGGTTTCCGTAGCAGCGTCCGCTGAAACGTGGGTTGTCCCTCTTGGTTGTCCTGTCTTTCGGGCGTAGTAAACTTGTGTAACTAATGTCTGAAAATCTAAAAGCGTTTTCGTAAAAGCTCTGAGCGTCGGCCGCTCCTCTTCCGCCTCGTCTGGGAAGAGTCTATAACTACAAACGTCAAGGTGCTGCTGCGCGGCGGCGTCAGCAAATTGCGATTCTAGATTACGCTGACGCTTGCGGAGAGATGCAAGGGAGGCGACGACAGACGGAGACGTGGGCTGGCGCGCGATCTCTCTTTCGAGATGCGCGATTGCAGCCTCAGTGTCTTGCAGCTTTTCTGTGATTTCTAGCAGCGCGCTCATCTTTAAAGCCTCACAACGGCGATGCCTTTCATAAAGGCTTGTCCAGTCGTCGGGTCTGGTCTGCTAAAGCCGTACTGTCGCATCCAATAGGAAAACATATAGACGCTAAATGTGTGCTGTGGGTGTCCCGACGGATAAGAATAGTGGACATAACTGTCACACAGATGCGGCGTTTTCAAATCTTCCTGATTAACCCAATCAATAATCCTCCTTTGTTCTGGCGTCGCGTTATCGTAAAAGACGCCATCAACGTGTAGCAGTATGTCAGAGTCTTTTGGGTTGATCTTCTGGGTTAAAAAGCTGCCATCTACCCAGACATCCGTATTTACCTTTTCCGTTAATAGGGCGTCTAAGACGGCCTCAAGGCCATCCATAATCTTGCTCCGAGTTGTGGAGGCCGGAAAAGGCTTAACACACAAATCTCGAAGCTGACCCAGAGACATTAGATGCAGCCCTATTGGTAAAAGTGGCGAGAACTCCGGCTTGCTGGATGGCGTCGTCATTGAGGCTTAACGATTTATCCCAATCGGAGCGCACGTCTTTGGGGTTGTTCTATCTAAGGTGTCTAGGCTGAATCGCGCTACGTTTTCGGGAGGATTGCTTTGATTCTGAGATACTTGAGGAGTATAGACCTGTTGACTGTGAAGTTCAACAGTTTTCCAGCAACACACTATTTAGGATACTACCGCAATTCTCACCCGCCTGAGCCGCGCGCCTTCTCATGTCCGAACTGCACGCGAGAGAGACGCCCCCTCCCGCGCGGTCTTCATCGAGCCAGTCGCCCTTACGGCCTGTTGGCCTTGACCTTCGCTCCGCGTCTTTTGAGGCGGGAGCGAACGCTCGCCGCACGCGAGCATTCGCCTCTTTCTCACCGCCGGAGGAAATCTTTCCGCTGCGAGTTACTTGGTATCATCGCCGAGCAACTTCCGAATCGGGGCGTAAGTTCGACGGTGAAGCGGGCAGGGGCCGAATTTTGCCAGGGCTGACAGGTGCGCCCCTGTGAGGTAGCCTTTGTGCGCGTCGAATCCATATTCCGGGTAGAGTTGATGACACTCGACCATGGCCGCGTCGCGGGCAACTTTCGCCACTATCGAGGCCGCGCTGATGCACGCTATTTTTTCGTCTCCTTTGATGATCGCGAGAGCGGGCAGCGACAAGGCCGGGAGGGTGTTGCCGTCGACCAGCACTATGTCGGGAACTACCGGCAGACTTTCGACGGCGCGCTTCATAGCCAGCAAGGCCGCCCCCTTGACGTTCAATGTTTCGATTTCGTTGAGGTCGGCGGTGGCGATGCACCAGGCCAGAGCCTTCTCCCTGATTTCGCGGCTCAAAGCCTCCCTCTTCTTCGGCGACAGCTTCTTTGAATCCGCCAGCCCTTCGATGGGTCGCGCCGGGTCGAGGATGACCGCCGCGCTGTACACGAAATAGGCGGCCGAACCCAGACCTACTTCATCTACACCCGCCTCCAGCAAATGCTCGCTCATCTCTAAATCCGCCTCTCCGCCTTGAGCCTTACCATTCAATTCTTCAAGCCGGGAAACTCCATGACGAACGTCTCTCAGAGTAGTTTCAGACGGCCGGTAAGCTGAACCGTAGCGTCGCAGGTCGCAAGAGAATCTACAAGAGAATCCACGCGGCGTGCAGGGGTGGACGCTCTGCCGCGTGCCGGCACGGAGACGGCTACGTCGCCGCGCCGGGTAGGTGGAGCGCCCTGCAAAGACGCCAAAAGCGGCCGTGCGCTTTTACCCGGAAGAGGCCGCATTAAATCGTCCGCGCTTATTCGTTCCAACTGAATATTTGTGCCGGCGTCGCCTGACGACGCAACTTGAGAGAGCGTGACGGAGGGATAATAACTGAAAGGCTATTTTTGCAACATGAGTTCGCGGCTATCTTCTCGTCTATAGTAGTTGTGGCTACAATATTTTTCGCCGGATTGCTTAAGGCTTCCAGGTCGCTCTGCCCGCCGGCAGGGTGAGAGACGAAGCGCGGCAGTTACGGCACGACAGTATGAATTGCGGCGTTGGGGGAGATGCAGTTGCCTGTGGACGATCAAAGGGTGTTACGTACCACCGCCGGGGATTTCCCGCTCAACGAATATCGCCTCGGGCTGGCCGGGCAAGAGTGGTCGATATTGCACGTGGGCTCTGTCCTCACGCGCGCGGACGAGAACCACTTTTTGGGCGAATTGAAAGGTCGTTTGCCGTATGGCGTCGCCCTCTGGCCTTCGTCAATCGCGCTGGCGCATGAACTAATCTCGCGCGCAGACGAACTGCGTGGCAGGCGTGTGCTGGAACTGGGCGCGGGCACGGGGTTACCGGGGATCGTCGCCGCTTCGCTCGGGGCGCGGGTCGTGCAGACCGACCGCGACGAGTTGGCGATGTCCAACTGCAAGCGCAACGGCGCGCTGAACCGGGTCGAGGTCGTCGAACATCGTCTGGACGACTGGACGAGCTGGAAGGATGCCGGGCAGTACGACTTGATCATCGGCTCGGACATCCTCTACGGCGTGGAGTTACACGCGCACCTGCGCCGTATATTCGAGTCGAACCTGGCTCCGGGCGGGCGCATCCTGCTCTCCGACCCTTTCCGCGCCGTGAGCCTCGAACTGCTGGAGTTGATGGAAGAGGATGGTTGGAAGGTTTCGCTGAGCAAGTGGAGCGTGGGCGAGGAGGCAACGACACCGCGCCCCATCGCGGTCTACGAGTTAGCGGCGACCTGCTCCGGACAGGCCGCCGCTTGAGCGTGCTCTCGGGAAGCGACCCGAGAGATGCTTTCAGCCGGGAAGCGCTGAATAAATGATCGGCAGCACACGGCTTTCGCAGTGGAATATGTCGTGAGGATTCAAACCGGCCTTAGTCTTTACGTCCAGCGAACGAGGTAGTCTTTCAAACTCCGGTACATCGCGTCGAACGAATCGGCGCAGAACAATATTGGCTGGTAGTGTGTCGGGTCATACTGCTGGAGGGATATTGCTTCCAGGTCGAACGGGCGCAAGTCCGCCCCGTGCATCGCCTCTAATTCTCCCGCCGAAGACAAAAGGCCTGTGCCGTATGCTTTCACGCGGCCGTCCTCGCGTAACACGCCGAATTCCACTGTGAACCAGTAGACGCGGGATAAGCGTTCGAGCGCATTCGCCGACTTTGTGCGCCTGACGGCCAGACCCACCAGCCGGTTGATCTCCGCCAATTGCTCACTAGCCAGAGTCACGGCGTGACCGGCGATCTCATGCACCACGTCCGGCTCGGGCGTGTAGAGCGGAGTGGAATGATGTCGAATGTACTGTGTGGAAAGGAACACTCCGTCGGCCAGAGATTCGAGAAAGGCGCGCGGGCTGACGAGGCCGGCCACAGGCTCCAGGCGAAAGCCGCTGACGGCCTCGACGCGCCTACTCACCTCACTCATCTGCGGGATATGCGTCTGCGGCAAATCCAGACGCCTGACGCACCCTAAATATTCGGCGCAGGCATGCCTCTCATGTGCCGGACGAAGCGCGTCCCAGACCGCGCGCCACACCCCGTGTTCTTCATCGGTGTAAGGGGCTGCGGGGACGGGCGCACCCGGTTCGTATTCCATGGCGATCTGCGCGATCCGGTTGCGGCGGGCGCGATACTCCTCGTCACGAAAGCCCGGATGATCCGCGTCGAGTTGGACGATTGCATTCCGGTTCGCCGAACCGCTGAGATCATCCGTGACCATACCCACATCCACGTGATCCGACAATAAAGGCGTGCTTGCTTCTGTTCCCATTGCGTCTGAACCCCTCTCCGGCTTCGCTCGAAAGCGGTTGAAAAAAATTGAAAAAAACCGGCCACTTGTCCCCCTATCAGAAGGGAAGAAAGTGGCCGGTTCAAGGAATCTTAATCTACGGTTTGTGCTAAATCATCACACCCGCACAGTCCCCACCCGTCTCACCCCTCCCCGCGGAGAGCGAGCCGTAATAGTAATAATAGCGATGCGCGCTGTACGTTTGATGAATCATTAACTTAAGCCGCGCGCCGTTCGCGCGACGATCTGAAAGTAGGTGCAAACGCGAGCGTTGTCAAGGAACTCTACATAAACGTCCGGCCGGTTAACACCCGGAGAATATTCTAATATCATCACAAACATGACGAACGGGAAGAAGAAGCTTTACGCCATCAAGCGCGCCGCGACAGGATTAGGGTTATTCGCCGTCGAGCGCATTCCGAGAGGGAAACGCATCATCGAATATGTCGGCCCGCTCATTTCGAACGCAGAGGTGGAGCGAATGAGCGGCAAGTATTTTTTCGGCGTCAATACGAAATGGGCGATTGACGGCAGGGCGCACTCCAACACCGCACGCTACATCAACCACTCGTGCCGGCCGAATGCCGAAGCCTTCATCTCCGGTCATCGCATCTGGGTCTGGTCAAAGAAGGAGATTAAAGCGGGCGAGGAGATCACCATCAACTATGGCAAGGAATATTTTGACGACCACATCAAACCCATCGGCTGCAAGTGCGAGCCGTGTCGTAACAAACCGCGGACGAAACGCTGACTACGGACGAAACGCTCGGCATCACCCGCCGCGCACAACGGAACAAGCACGGCGTCTCGCGGATGAAGGCCGCGCTATTCGCGGTCGGGTGCATGCCGTTGTTAGATCGCGTGCGACATAAATTAGAGGCAGTGTAGCAACCATAAGGAAGCTGCTACACTGCCTCAGAAAAACTGGTGTCAACTCACGCGGCTGCTCTGACAGCACAGCTCCAATTGGGCCAGTTGTCGGACTTATGAGCATTGTTCTTCCAGTACAACGGTTGCAGATTACTGGAATCATCAGACCCACCCTGAGCCACAGGTTTGATATGGTCAACTTCCCAACCATAATCTGAGTTCCTGTCCCCATAAGCGGATCGCTGCATCCAAGCCCCGCAAGCATCTTTACGGTAAGTGTTTGGATCATAGCCCGAAACTATCTTACCTTTGCTCCACACGTAATCAACGGTGGATTGGGAAAACGAACGACCACTCACGTCCGTATTTGGGTTTCTCGCCATAACAACCTCCAACTTTCAGCAACACGATTAGGCTATACAACATAGCAGCCCAATTCAGGAGACTTATACCACATATTGGTTGCTTGGGCAAGATTTTGTTTCAAGGCTGCAACGCGCTTAGAAAGGAAAAAGCGATCTAACGCTGACTCAGGCCGCCCTTTTCTCTTCGCGAATAATCCGCTCGATGTCGCCCGAAAGGATCGTGACGGCCTCCACTAATCGAGCGCGTTCGAGTTGGAGCGTGCGCGCCGACTCGCGCAATCGCCGTGCATCCGCAAGCGCCGCGCGCACCAGCTCGTCATCGTCGTGGCTGGCTAACAACAACATGATCTCACCCGCCGTCACGGCAATCTCATCCGCCAGCTCCAGTAACAACTCATCCTGCCGGCAACCACGGAGCGCGGAGAATAATTCTTCCAGATGAATTGAAAAGCGTGTGAGTTTGTCGAGGTGAAAATGGTGTTGCGTCATGGTGAGGGGGATTCTACCGCTAGTCGGCCAGGAAAGATAGTATTATTTGTGCAACAACGTCTCGCGCGCGACATAAGACGTAATGGCTGCTGTTAGCGGCGATTCAATCATCCCTCTTGAGGCGCGGCGGCAGGCGGGCGTGTATGGTAATCCGGTGGGCAGCATAAAGAGACGCGGTTCGTTAAGGCGGACGCCTCCATGGTTCGCCGCCGATGGTTGCGGGTGATGTGTGGGATGGCGAGACCGTGCCCGCGCGGGCGCTCTGATCGACCGGGACAAACGACGAGTGACGGTTGACGGGTTGAAGCAGCAAACTGCTTTAACCTGTCAACCGTCACTCGTCGTTTGTCGCTTCCTTACGCTTTGCTCTTGCGGGCGGCGGCAGCGGCGGCGGCCTGCACCCGGTTGGCGCTGGTCGGGCGCGTGTCGCGTTCGCGGATGCGGGCGGCCTTGCCGCGCAGGTTGCGCAGGTAGTAGAGCTTGGCGCGGCGCACGCGGCCGCGTTTGACCACTTCGATGTCTTTCACAATCGTCGCGTAGAGCGGAAAGATTCTTTCGACGCCGATGCCGAAGCTGATCTTGCGCACGGTGATGGTCTCGCGCACGCCGCCGCCCTTGCGCGCGATGACGAGTCCCTCGAAGACCTGCAAACGCTCTTTCGTCTCCGACTCCTTGACGCGCACGTGGACGCGCACCGTGTCTCCCGGCTGGAAGTCCGGGATGGTCTTACTCATCTGAGTTTTTTCGATAGCATCTAAACGGTTCATGTCTAACACTCCAAACTATGAAAGGTGACAAAGTAACTAAAACGACTAAAGCGACGGGTGACGGGCAGCGAGTTCGGGCTGAGGCTCGGTCGCCCTCGCCGTCCGCGATTCGCTACTCATCACTGAAATTTTCCGGCTCGCTCGCCGTTGCGAGCCACGCGCGTTCGGCTTCCGACAGCCCGGCGCGTTCCAACAAGTCCGGGCGATTGCGCCGTGTCTTCAAGAGCGCCCTCTGCCTGCGCCAGCGCGCGATCTCGGCGTGATTGCCGCCGAGCAAAACTTCCGGGACGCGGCTACCGCCAAACTCCGGCGGGCGCGTGTAATGCGGAAAGTCGAGCAGCCCTTCGGAGAAGGAGTCGTTCGACGCCGAAGTCTCGCTTCCGAGCGCGCCCGGCAGCAGACGCACAATCGCATCCACCACCACCGCCGCCGCCGGTTCACCGCCCGACAGCACATAATCCCCGATGGAGATTTCGTCCGTCACAAGCAGCTTGACGACACGCTCGTCCACGCCCTCGTAACGGCCGCAGATGAACACTAGATGCGACGCCGACGCCAGTTCCCCGGCGACCTTTTGATCAAAGACGCGCCCCTGCGGCGAAAGCAACACGACGCGCGTGCCCGTGCCCGCAAGTTCCGACGCCGCGCGCGCGCCCGTCAGTGATTCCACTGCTGCAAAGATCGGTTCGGGCTTCAGCACCATCCCGTCGCCGCCGCCGAACGGGCGGTCGTCAACCATCCGGTGCTTATCCTTCGTCCAGGCGCGCAGGTCGTGCGCCTTGATCTCGACCAGGCCGGCCGCGCCCGCCCGCCGCACGATTCCGTATTCAAACACCGCGCGGAAGTAGTCCGGGAAGATCGTGATGATGTCAATCAGCATTGCGGAATGCGGATGGTGGAATGCGGATTAGAAATCAACTTTGTCTTTCAATCCGAAATCCGAAATCCGAAATCTACATTTCCAATAGTCCTTCCGGCGGATCGACGCGAATCAATTTGGCCTCGGTGTCGATCTCGACGCAGATGCTTGCGGCGAGCGGGATCAAATTTTCGCGCTTCCCTTCCCGCACGACGAGCACGGGAGCCGCGCCCGTGTGGAGCACCTCCGCGACGCGCCCCACTTCCCGCTCGTCAATCGTCTCGACGCGGCAGTCGATCAACTGCCAATCGTAGAACTCGCCTTCGCCCAATTCGACCGCATCGGCCTCCGGCACTGCGAGTTCGCGGCCGACGAGCGCCTGCGCGGCCTCCGGCGAGTCATATCCCGCGAACTTCAGGATGACGCGCCCGCCGTGCAGCCAGCTTTTTTCGATGGCGAGCGTCCGGCGCGCGCCCTTCGCGTCTATCGCGACGAGTTCGGCGAGTCCGTCGAAGCGTTCGGGGAAATCGGTCAACAGGTGTGCGGCCACCTCGCCGCGCACGCCCCTCACACGGACGACGCGCGCGACGGCAATCAACTCTTCCTCGCCGTCGCTCTCGCCGCTACTACCGCCCTCCGCCCCGCGCCTGTTCGCCGGATCGCTCATTCCACGATCTCTAGGATGTAGCGCCGCCCCTGCTTCAAACTGACGGCGTGAAACAACGAGCGCAAAGCGCGCACCGTCCGCCCCTGCCGCCCGATCAACTTGCCCATGTCGTCCGCCGCGACGCGCACCTCGATGATCACGCTCCGCCCGTCGCGCCCCAACTCCTCGCGCACGTCCACCGCCCCGGCGTCGTCCACCAGAGCCTTCACGAGCATTTCGACGGTCTCTTTCATGGGTTTCAAGTTTCAGGTTTCAGGTTTCAAGTCTGAGGTCTGAGGTTCTTTGTCTTGAACCTGAAACCTGAAACTTGAAACTTGAAACTAAACTTCCGCCGTTGCCGCCTGTGCCTTCGACTGGCTTTTGATCAACTGGCGCACGGTGTCGGTCGGCTGCGCGCCGCGCTCGATCCAGTAGGTGATGCGTTCGAGGTTGAGTTTCACTTCCGCGGGGTTGCGCGTCGGGTTGTATGTCCCGACGTTCTCCAGGTATGCCCCGTCGCGCTTCGACAATTTCTCTTTGACGACCACGCGATACGAAGGGCTTTTCTTCGCGCCCATGCGCATCAGTCTGATTGCTAACACTCTCTTGTATCCTCCGAGTCAGTTTTCAGTTTTCAGTTTTCAGTCGTCAGCCGTCAGAAGATTCTGAAAACTTAAAACTGAAAACTGTTTACTTCCGTTTCTTGTGTCGCGGCTTCTTGCGCAGTTTCTTGCGCCCGTTGCCGCCTGCCGCGCCGCCAGCGGGGGGCAACGCGGGCAGGTTCAAGCCGCCTTCGCCGTCTCCGCCGCCGCCCATCAGCGCGCTCATGTCCGGCATACCCATCATGCCGCCGAGTTTGCGCATCATGCGGCCTTTCATGCCGCCTCCGCCTGCGCCCGCGCCGCCGCCGCCGAACAACCCTGCGCCCGAAAGCTGCTTCATCATCCCGCGCATCTCGACGTATTGCTTGATCAACTGGTTCACTTCCGAGACGTTGACGCCCGAACCGCGCGCGATGCGACGCCGCCGGCTCGCGTTCAGGATGCGATGATCGCCGCGCTCCTCGCGCGTCATCGAATCGATGATCGCCTCGGTGCGCTTGAGTTCACGTTCCATCTGCGCGGATTGTTCTTCGTCCAAGTCGGGCATCCCCATGCCGCCGAGCAACTGGTCGGGCAGGAGCTTCATGATCTTCGAGAACGAGCCGAGCTTTTTCACCTGCCTGAGCTGGCTGCGAAAGTCGTCGAGCGTAAACTCGTTCTTTTGCAGTTTCTTCAGTTGCGCTTCGGCTTCCGACTGGTCGACCTGCGTCTGCACCTGCTCGATGAGCGAGAGCACGTCGCCCATGCCGAGGATGCGCTGCGCGATGCGGTCGGGGTAGAAAGGTTCGAGCGCGTCGTATTTCTCGCCGACGCCGACGAACTTCACGGGCTGCCCCGTCACCTGCTTGATCGAGAGCGCCGCGCCGCCGCGCGCATCGCCGTCCATCTTCGTCAACACCACGCCCGTGATGCCGATCTGCGCATGAAACTGTTCGCCAGACTTCACAGCGTCCTGACCCGTCATCGCGTCGGCGACGAACAAAACTTCGACCGGGTGTGTCTCCGCCTTGATCTGCTTCAACTCGTCCATCAACTCTTCGTCGATGTGGAGACGGCCGGCCGTGTCGATCAGGAGCGTATCGAACCCGACTTCGCGCGCATGCCTGAAAGCCTCGCGCGCCAGTTCCACGGGGTTGTTCGATTCCGGCATTTCAAAGATCGACTGCCCCGTGGCACGCGCGATCACCTTCAACTGTTCGCGCGCCGCCGGGCGGTTTACGTCCGTGGAAACAAGCAGGGGCTTGCGCTCCTGATTCTTCGCGAGCCAGAGGGCGATCTTGCCCGTCGAGGTCGTCTTGCCCGAACCCTGCAGGCCGACGATCATCACGACGTTCGGCGTCGTCTTCGTAAAGACGAGCCGCGAAGATTGGCCGCCCATCAGTTCGACCAGCTCCTCGTGGACGATCTTGACGACCTGCTCCGAGGGCTTCAACTCCTGCCAGACGTGCTGCCCCTCGGCCTTCTCCTTGACGGCCGCGATGAACTCCTTTGCGACCTTGTAGTTAACGTCGGCTTCGAGCAGGGCGAGCCGGATTTCGCGCAGCGCCGCATCGACGTGCTCCGGCGTCAGCACGCCCTCGCCGCGCAAATTTTTGAGCGTGCGCTTTAGTTTATCGGATAAAGACTCGAACATGATGCCTCAGACGCGGCCACGGGCTGTAGCCGAAAACTGACATGATAAAGGCGTGCGCAAAGAGAGTCAAGGAAAGGGGATGAGCGCGCCGCGCGTCGACTGTGGTCGGCGCGCGGTTGTCGGCAGATCATCGGACGTTTCAACGGCGACTCGTCGGCGACTCGTCGGCGGCTTGTCAGCGGCTCATCAGCGACTTATCGGCGGCTTTTCGGTGGCTTGTGGGCAACTTATCGGCGGCTCGTCGCGGCGTGTGGCACTGTGCTTGACTGTTCATCCTGTAGAGACGCCGGCGCGTATTGTTACCGTGCAAACATCCCGGCTCAAACACCCAGGGAGGACGAAAGATGGACGCAATCACACTGTTAAAAACCGATCACGAGAAGGTCTCCGGTATTTTCGAGAAACTCGAAGAGACGACCGAGCGCGCCGAAAAGACACGCGAAGAGTTGTTCATGAAATTGAAGCAGGAGCTAGACCTGCACGCGCACGTCGAAGAGACGATCTTCTACCCCGTGCTCAAGAAGTCGGAGGAAACGCGCGACATCACGATGGAGGGTATTCAGGAGCACCACGTCGTGAAGGTGTTGCTGCGCGAGTTGGACGCGATGGGCGTCGGCAGCGAGACGTGGACGGCGAAGTTGAAAGTTCTCAAAGAGAACGTCGAACATCACGTCGAGGAAGAGGAAGACGACATGTTCAAAAGCGCGCGCGAGGTTTTGAGCCAGGAGCAACTGGAAGAACTCGGCGCGCTGATGGAAGAGGAAAAACTAAAGCAGAAATCCTTGTCGGCATCGGCCAACTAACACCCGACAGTGACATCGAACAGGGGCGGGCGCGGTTAATCACACCGCGCCCGCTTTTTTTCATTCCGCCGCCCCGGCGTGTGCCTCTGGCCGCGCGAATCTTTCCAGCGCGAGCGCCAGTCCCATGATGAGGTAGAAGACCATCACCACTTCCGAGTCGCCGAGGTTGTAATGCACCAGCCCGCTCGCGAAGAACCCTACGAGACCGCCGAGCGCGCCGAGCACGAGTCCGCGCTCCCGCCAATCAAAGAGCGCGGGCGCGCGCCACAGACGCCACAGCATCCGCGCGTAGAGAAAGACGACCGTGAGCCACAGCAGGAGCGCGGGCAAGCCCCTCTCCAACGCGAGTTGCAGAGGCGTCGAGTGCATGTGGCCGACGGGCAGACGCCCCTTGTCGAACAGTCCCCACTCGCGCCAGTGTCGCTTGAGCGAATCCATCCCGACGCCGACCAGCACGTGTCGCGGCTCGCGCGCGAACAACTCGAAGCCCTCTCGATAGACCGTGGTGCGCCAGGAGATCGAACCGTCTTTGCGGTCGAAGAAGCCCACGCCGCGCTTCTGCTGCAACACGTACAACCCCAGCGGCACGACGAGCAGCGCGCCGAGCGCGACCGCCGCGACGGCGCGCCTGCTGCCCAGACCCACCAGCGACATCACGACGATTGAGAGCAAAAACGAGAGCCAGGAGGCGCGCGTCACCGTCAACAACAACGCGCCGCCCATCCCTGCGACCGCCGCCGCGAGCAACGCTCCCTGCCAGGTGCGTTTTCGCCTGAGCGCGATGAGCAGCCCGGCGGCGAGCGAGCCGACGAGTTGCAGCACCTCGGCATAGGTCGTGTAGTGTCCGTAAAAACCTGTGGCGCGCTCGTCGCGACCGCGCGTCCAGTTCGACAGGCCGAGGCGCGCTTCCGGCGTCGCGCCCATGAGCAGCGAGCCGCGCGGCACTTCCGTCTCGAAACGCCATTCGAGGCGATAGACGAGCAAGCGCGCCATCGGCCTGCCCGCCGCGTCGGGCGCGAGCGCCCGCGCCAGTTCTTCCGGCGAACTCAAAGCCGCGCCGTCGAGCCTGAGCAACGTGTCGCCCGCGTTCACGCCGGCCGCGCCGAGGGGACTATCGCCCGCGAGCGCAGTCACCTTCACGCCGCGCCCTACGGCGCGCTGGCCGAACGTGTAGAGGACGTTGATCAGGCAAGAGGCGATGAGCGTGAAGACGAGCAGGCGGAGCGTGCGCCGCGTCGAGACGTTTTCGGCGACGAGATAGACGATGGTGAAGAGACTGGCCGCGCGCAGTTTGCCGATTGACACATCCGGGTCGTAGGAGGCGAGCGCGGAAATGAAGGTGAGGATGAAGAAGCCGAGCAGCGCGTAGTCAACAGGCGTGCGGTGGAGGCGCGGGCGCGGGCGCACGCTGAAACGCACCACCCACGCCAGCAGCCCGATGCCCCAGGCGATCTGCGTCCCCGCAATCGAGTGCGGCGCGCAGAAGGCCAGCAGGAACAGCGAGGCGGCGAGCACGCGTTCAATAAGCATTGTCACCACGAAGCATCACGGGCAGCGTGCGCAGGATGATCTTGAGGTCGAGCAGGAGCGACCAGTTTTCGATGTAGAAGAGATCGAGCCGCACCATCTCGTCGAACGAGAGACGATTGCGGCCGGACACCTGCCACAGGCCGGTCAGCCCCGGCTTCATGTCGAGCCGCTTGCGATGCCACAGCTCATACGCCTCGACCTCGTAAGGGATGGGCGGGCGCGGGCCTACGACGCTCATGTCGCCCCGCAGCACGTTCAACAACTGCGGCAATTCGTCGAGGCTCAGACGACGCAGCACGCGCCCGATGCGCGTCACGCGCGGGTCTGTGCGCAGTTTGTAGACGGGTCTCATCTCATCGCCCAAATTCGTCTCGGCCTGCCCGGCGATGTACTTGCGTTGATAATCGCGGTGCGCCGCGTCGTCCGAGTCCGTCTGCATCGTGCGAAACTTGAGAAAGAGGAAGATGCGCCCGTCCATCCCCACGCGCTCCTGCTTGTAGAATACGCCGCCCGGCGAGTCGAGCTTGATGAGCGCGGCGATGACGAGCCAGAGCGGCGAGAGCAGCAGGAGCGCGAGCGAGGCGACGAGTATGTCCGTGCCGCGTTTGACGATGCGCGCCGTGCTCGACAGCGGCTCGCGGAACAACTGGATCATCGGCAGCGCGCCGATCTGATCGATCTCGGTCTTGCGCGGCAGGCAATTGAACAAACTCGGCGCGATGCGAAACTCGACGCCGCGAATGCGCCCGACGCGCATCATCACGTCGAACAACACGTCGCCGGAGACGCCCGCATCGGCGACGATCACTTCGTTGGCCGCCGTCTCGCGGATCGTCTCGGCCAGTTCCCCGATGCTGCCGACGACGGGCACGCCCTCGAAAGTCTCCGGCACGTTTCCGTCAATCGCGCCGTTCTCCACCACGCCGATCACGCGATAGCCCAACTCCGGCCGCTCGCGCATCTCCCGTATGCACAGCGCGGCCTCCGCGCCGCGCCCGACGACGAGCGTCGGGATCAAGTTGACGCCCCTGCGCCGCACGAGCGCCTGCGCCCCGCGCACGCCCATGCGCAGCGCGCCGAAGGCGGAGAGCGCGAACGCGAAATCGAGCATGAAGACGGCGCGCGAATAGGAGAAGGCGCGAAAGGTCGTCCCGCCGCGATACAGGAAGGCAACCGCGACGATCAGCAGCGACGCCACGGCCGTCGCTTTGAAGACGCGCAACCCATCGTCCACGTAAGAAAACTCGCCGCGCAGTTTGTACAAATCGTAGTAAGCGTGTGCAAGCACGCGCACCGGCACGACGAACAACAGTACGGCCGCGTAAGGCGCGAACTCCTCGCTCCAGACGATGCGTCCGGCCGCGTCCCAACCGGCGATGACGTGCTCCCCCTCGCGCAAATAGAACGCCGCCAGGAACGAGACGGCCGCGATGAGGGCGTCCGTGCCGACGAGCGCGGCTTTCACCGACGGCAACACCCATTGCGGCGCGCGCCCCTCGGCACGCACCGCGCTCGCCGCCACCCTCAGCTTGTCGAATCTCTCAGCGCGCATAATTTTTTTAGTGACAGGTGACAAGTGACAGGTGACAGGTTAAATACAAGCCACTGGTTTTAACCTGTCACCTGTCACTTGTCACCTGTCGCTCCAATATTTTGTCCGCCACCTGCGCGCGGACGCCCGTCATGCGGCGCGCGTTCGTCGCCTCTTTCTTGACGACCGGCAAAGCGCGTATGTCTGCCCGCGAGGTGATGCGTGTCAGTCGCCCCTGTCGAACGAGTTCTTCATCCACGGCCGCCCACTCACCCGCGTAGACGGTGGCGGCGGGCACGCCGAGCGCGGCGGCTTCGCGGTTCATCGTGCCGCCCGCGCTCAACACCAGATCGGCGGCCGAGATGAGCGTCGCCCCGTCGAGCGCGGCGCGCGGCATGATGACATTTTCGCTTCGATGTCGCGCGTCAAACTCCTCGCGCTGCGCGTCTGTGCGCGCGAGGAGAACGATGCGTGCGTCGCGTTCCGCGCAGAGGCGTTCGAGCAGCGCGTCGAACAGTTCGTTGTCAAAGCGATGATAGAGCGCGTCGCGCGCCGGCGGGCGCACGACGACGAGCACCTGCGCCGCGCCCACGCCGAGCGACTCACGCATATCTTCCAACGCGCCCGCGCGCGGTTGCCACGCGGCGAGGTACACGTCCTCTTTGAAACCATCGTAACGCCGCACCCTGCGCTCGCTCGCGCCGAAACGCCGGAGCGCGGCGTCGGGGAACGCGCGCGGCACGACGACGCGCGAGGCCAGACGAAACGCCAGGTGATTCGCGGGCTGGTGCTCGTAATCCATCAGCGTCACGCAACGCAACCTGAGCGCGCGCGCCGCCACGATCTGCGAGTAGGCGTTATGACTGACGGCCAGATCGAAGCGCGGGCGGCCGCGCGCCCAACTCCTCAGCACGCGAGCGCGCGCGAACAAATTGCCCGCCTTCCCCTTCAACTCGCGCCCGCCATGGCCGCCGATGACCACGGGCGCGAGTCCCGCCTGTTCGGCCAACTCGACCGTCTGCGCAAAATCGCGCGCCGTCACTTCCAACTCGTGACCGCGCGCCCGAAACTCCTCTCCGAGCGCGGCGAAGAACGGCACGTGCGGCGAGTTTGCCAGATCGATCCAGATACGCATCAGTGAATGCGGGATGCGGAATGCGGAATGCGGAATGCGGATTAAAAGAACAAATGTTTTTTGCTTTTCATTCCGCAATCCGCATTCCGCATTCCGCAATTTCAAGCCTCCGCGCCAGCGCATACATCATCCAGGCCTGCGTCCAGCGCATGTAGGGCGTGCGGATGGTGTAGAAGCGTCGGCGCTGGTAGTAGAAGAAGCCGCGCCGGGGATCGCGCAAATTTTCGAGCGTCCAGTTGATGATGCGGTCGGCGAGCGCGAGCGCGTCCGGCACGGAGTCTTTCAGTTCGCAGAGGGCGACGACGGCAGCGCCGCTCGCGTGCGCGTCCGCCGGGTACGGGTTGTCATGGTAGTATTTCGGCCAACCGTCGGCAAGGAAGAAGTTCGCGCGCCAGAACTCGTAGCCGCTTTGGAGCGACCCTGCGAATTCCGCGCGCGCCGTCGCGCCGCAGGCCGCCATGATGCGCGCGAGCGAGGTCAGGATGAACGCCGTGTGAAAGTTGTCAGCCCAGCCTTGAAATTCGGCCGCGCCGTAAGCCCATGAACCGTCCGCGCGCTGCCTGCGCACGACGTAGCGCGCCGCACGCACGGAGGCTTCCAACAATTCCGCCTCGCCCGTCAACGCGCCGACCGACGCCAACGCTTCCCCCGCCAGCAAACTCGCATTGAAGACGCGCGTCTCGTCGAGCGGCGTGTAACTGAAACAAACTTCGTCCGCCGATTCCTCGCTCCGCTTCAGATCGCGAAGGATGAAATCGCACGCGCCGCGCGCCGCGCGCAGGTATCGTTCATCGCCGAAAGCGCGCCCTGCCTCCACCAGCGCGCGCACGGCGAAGGCCGTCGGCACGATGGTCGGCGTGCCCCGCGGCGCGAAAAAAGCGCGCCCCTGCCAGTCGAAGTTGTAGCCCCACGCCGCGCCGCTCCCGCCTTCGAGCCGCGCCGCGAGCAACGCATCGAGAAGCTCGCGCGCTTCCCTCTCCGCAAGCTCGCGCGCTTCCCTCTCCGCCGCCTCCGCCACATCCATCGCGCCCCCGCCCGTCGCGCGAACGCGCGCGAGCGTGGCGAGCGCGAACAACGCCGTGCCCTTCGCGTTTCGCCCCACGGGCACGCGCGCGGGCGCGCGCAAACTGACGGGCGCGCGTTTGAACGCCTGCGTCCACGCGAGCCGCGCCAGGCGCGAATTTCTCAAAGGCGTCGCCTGAAACACACGGCTGTTCAACCCGTCGAACGGATCGTGCCCCGCCCAGTCGCGCGCGCGACACCACGCGGCGAGAGTTTCATACGCCTCTTCAACTTCGATCATAATAAGAGAGGTCGGAGGTTAGAGGTCAGAGGTCAGTTAAAGACGAAGTTGACTTAACTGACTCTTTATCTCTAGCCTCCGACCTCTGCGCGTTCGGGTCTGACCCACGGCCTCTGCTTTTTCTTAACTAACCTCTGACCTCTGCTCTCTAACCTCTGAATTTATGCGGCGCGGCGTCTCGATAAAGCTCTCATGCCAGAGTTCGAAGATGAGGAGCGTCCAGAGGAGCTTGCGATGGTTGGCCGCGCCGCGTTCGTGTTCCTCCTGCAAACGCGCGACGTAGGCCGCGTCGAAGAGGCCGTGGCGGGCGAGGCGCGCGGGCGACAGCAGGTCGCGCGCGAGCGGGCGCAAGCGCCCCTTGAGCCATTCGGCGACGGGCACGCCGAAACCCTTCTTGCCGCGCCGCGTGACGAACGCCGGCAGATGCGGCGCGACGGCGCGCTTCAAAATGTACTTCGTCGTGTTGCCGCGCAGCTTGTAATCGAGCGGCAGCGACGAGACGTATTCCACGAGGCGTCGGTCGAGGAACGGCGCGCGCACTTCGAGCGAGACGGCCATGCTCGTGCGGTCGACTTTCGTCAGGATGTCTTCGGCGAGGTAGAGCTTCGTGTCGAGATATTGCATCCGCTCGATTGTCTCCTCCGCGTCGCACTCTTCGAGCAGGGCGCGCGCGCCCGCGTAGATGTCCGTGCCGCTCGCACGCCGCGCGTCGGGCGTGAGCAGCAACGCCTGCTCGTCCGGCGTGAACGAACCGAACCAGATGTGATGCCGCTTGACCACGTCCGTATAGCGCATGCCTTCGATGAACTTGCGCGCCTTGTAATCGAGCGAGAGATTTTTCGTCTTGACCGGCAGGCGTTTGACGATTGACTCGACGAACAGGCGGCGGGCGACCGTTGGCACGCGCTCGTAGAGACGCGCGACACGGTGCGCCGGATACATCGGGTAGCCGGCGAAGATTTCGTCGCCGCCGTCGCCGCCGAGCGCGACCGTCACGTGCTGGCGTGTGAAGCGCGAGAGCAGGTAGGTGGGCACGACCGATGGGTCGCTCAGGGGTTCGTCCATCCACGAACCGATCTCGCCGATGAGGTCTGCGGCGAGGTTCGAGTTGAGTCGTTCCTCGTGGTGATCCGTATGTAGAAAGTCCGCGACGCCGCGCGCGTAGGCCGATTCGTCGAAAGATTTTTCGGCAAACGAGATCGAGAAAGTTTTGACCGTCTCGTGCGAGGCGCGCACGGCCAGCGCGGCCACGGCCGAAGAATCCACGCCGCCCGACAAGAGCACGCCGAGCGGCACGTCCGCCACCAGCCGCAAACGCACGGAATCGGCCAGCAATTCTTCCACCCGCGCGGCCGCTTCCTCTTCCGTCGGCGCGCGCTCCGGCTTGCGATAACTGAGTTGCCAGTAAGGCCGCACCTCGACGCGCCCGTCTTCGAGCGTGAGCGCGTGCGCGGCCGGGAGTTTCTGGATGCCCTCGTAGATCGAGAGCGGCGCGGGGACGTAATCGAACGAGAGATATTGCCGGAGCGCGTCCACGTTCAGCCGCGTGCGGACGCTCGGGTGCGCGAGCAGCACTTTCGGCTCCGAGGCGAACAGCAGCCGCCCCTCGAAGACGCCCCAGTAGAGCGGCTTTTCGCCGAACGGGTCGCGCGCGAGAAAGAGCCTGCGCCGCCGCGCGTCCCACAGGGCGAAGGCGAACATGCCGTTCAGGTGTGCCAGCATCCCCGTGCCGTATTGCTCGTAGAGGTGCGGCAGCACCTCAGTATCGGACGCGCTCCTGAACGAGTGCCCGCGGTCTTCGAGGTCTGCGCGCAACTCACGGTAGTTATAAATCTCGCCGTTCAGGACGACGGAGATTTGCCCGTCCTCGCTCACGGCGGGTTGCTCGCCCATTGCCAGATCGATGATCGCGAGCCGCCGCATGCCGAGCGCGATGCCCGTCTCGGTCATCAACCCCTCGGAATCCGGCCCCCTGTGCGTCATCCGCGCACACATCGAGCGCAGCAGTTCCCCCGCGCCCTCCGCCTGCGGCGTGCGCGCATCCATAAATGCCCATCCGGTGATTCCACACATAAGAAGAAAGTGACGGGTGACAGGTGACGGGTGACAGGTTAAAGACAGGTTTTCATCCTGTCACCCGTTACCTGTCACCTGTCACCGGGAAGCCTATTCGCTCGCGCACGGCGTAGATGGTTTTCGACTGCGATTCGTGATAGGTGCGCACCTGCATCTCGGCCAAAAGTCCCATCAGGAAGAACTGTACGGCGACGGCGAACATGACGATGGCGAGGATGGGCAGAGGCGTCTGCACGAAGTCGGCCTTGTGTACGACTTTGAGAAACAGCGCCCACAGCCCGGCGATGAACGAGACGGCGAAGGCCAGCACGCCGAACGAGCCGAAGACGTAGATCGGTTTCGTCTGGTACGACGCCATGAACTTGATCGTGACGAGATCGAAGACGACTTTAAGCGTGCGCGACAGCCCGTACTTCGAGACGCCCATCGTGCGCGCGTGATGATCCACCGGAATCTCCGTGACGCGCGCCCCCGCCCACGAAGCGTAGATCGGGATGAAGCGGTGCATCTCGCCGTAGAGCCGCACGTCCGCGAGCGAATCGCGGCGGTAGGCTTTCAGCGAGCAGCCGTAATCGTGCAGCGGGACGCCGCCGATCCACGAGATGAGACGGTTCGCCAGCATCGAGGGAAACTTCCGCGTGACGGCCTTGTCCTGCCGGTTCTTGCGCCACCCGGAAACCACGTCGTAGCCCTCGTCCAGCTTCTCCAGCAGCCTTTGGATGTCGGCCGGGTCGTTTTGCAAATCGGCGTCCATCGGAATCAACACGCGCCCGCGCGCCGCGTCGATCCCCGCGCTCATCGCGGCGGTCTGCCCGTAGTTGCGCCTGAGCGCGATGACCCGCACGCGCGCGTCCCCGGCGGCGATTTCGCGCAGCACTTCGAGGCTCGCGTCGCTCGATCCGTCGTCCACGTAAATAATTTCGGCCGTGCGTCCGAGGGTGGAGAGCGCGTCGGTCATCTTCGCGTGGAGCGGGCGCAAATTCGGCTCCTCGTTATAGACCGGCAGAAAGACGGAGATGTCCGGCGTCTCGCCATCGCCGTCCGCGCCGTCCGCGCGGCGCACGTCCACGCGCCGCCGCTTCAAAGTCTCTTCTTCTTCGTAAACTCTCATCACTACTCCACCCTTCGCGCCACGCACACGGCCGAGACGCCGAAGGGAAAATTGAGGCCGCGCCCCAGCCAGAAACGCTCCGCACCGAAGAGGCGGCCGAGCAGGCCGTTCAAAGCCGACACGTTGATGTTGTTTTCCGACGCGGGGCGCGCGCCCGTCGCACGCATCAACAGGCGTCCCGCGAGGATGGGCGCGAAGAAGGTCAGGTTCGCGTAGGTCGCCCGCTCGACCGCGAAGCCCGCCGCGTGCACGCGCTCTTTGAGTTGCGGCAGCGTGTAGCGGCGCCGGTGATGGCTCACGTCGTCCTGCACGCCCCACAGCCACATGAAGGCCGGGACGAACAGGAGCGCGCGCCCGCCGGGGCGCAGCACGCGCCGCATCTCCCGCAAGCCGCCGAGGTCGTCGTCCAGATGTTCCACCACGTCGAGCGCGGTCACGAGGTCGAACGAAGCATCCGCGTAAGGCAATTGCTCCGCCGCGCCGAGTTTCACTTGATCGAGGCCGCGCGCGCGGCAGAAGGCGAGCGCGTCCTCAGACACGTCCACACCCTCCGTCTCGCCAAACTGCGCGAGCATCTCCAGGTTCGCGCCCGTGCCGCAACCCACGTCGAGGATGCGCGGCCGGCGCGCGCGCAGATCGAGATCGGCGACGATGGCGCGGACGAAACTTTCGAGGATGCGGCGACGACCGGCGAACCACCAGTGCGAGCCTTCGACCTCGTACATGATGGCGTAGGTGTGCTGCTCCATCTCACGCGGCAACACGGACGGGTCGCCCAATTTAACTTCGCTCGCCATCTTCATCCCCGTCTTCGCTACGGCGGCGGCCGCCAATCCGGCCGAAGCCGCGCCAACTATTTTGATTGTGCCACCCGATTTCAACTTCGGTCGCTTCGATCTCGCGCCACCATTCGGCAAACTCCGCGCGCGAAATGTAGTAGGCCGTCGGCGCGACGAGGTGATCGAAGACGATGGTGTGTTGCTCGCGCCAGCCGAAAGCGGCGATTGATTTCAGGTAGTCATTGTAAAACAAATGGCGCGCGAGCGCCGCGCCGCGCGCGCTGCGGTTGGCGGGCGCATAGACGAGTTTCGTCGCCGCATAGACGAGCGCGGTCGGCAGTTTCGACAGATGCAACAAAGCGCGGCGGCTGATACGCGACGTGACGCGCTCGCGCAAAGGGGAGACGAAGCGCGTGATCCACTCGTTGTTCTCCGCGCCGTAAACCCACGCCGACAGGTGGCCGCCCCGGCGCACGCGCGTCGAGAGCGCGACGAAGCCCGCGCGCGGGTCGGGCAGGTGGTGCAGCACACCGACGGAGAAGGCGTAATCGAACGCGCGCCGCCTGAACGGCAAATGATAAATGTCGGCCTGTACGACGTGCGCGTTCGGCACGTCGCGCGTCGCGGCGTAGGCCGTCTCCACGGCGTCGCTCAAATCCACGCCGACCACGTCGCGCGCGCCCCACGCGGCGGCGAGCACGGTGTGCCGCCCCTTCCCGCACCCGCCTTCGAGCACGAGTTTATCTTTGAAGAACTCCGGCCGGACGGGCGCGAGCCAGCCTTGAAACTGCTCGTCGTAGCGCGCGTCCGCCTGCGTGAAATGCTGCCACTGCCAGCCGAAGTTCTCGGCCGTCGCGGCCTTCTCGCTCTCGATTTCCGCGACATCCGCGAAGCGCGGCACGCCCCGCCGCACCGCGAACCGGCGCGCGCAAACGGCGCACGCCAGCTCGCCTTCCAGAATTTCCACCCACCCGCGCGCATCGTCTCGCGCGGCCGTGGACGCCAACGCCAACTCCCCCTCACACGAGGGGCACGCGAGATATTGCAACAGGCGCTCTTTCATAAAAGCAGAGGTTAGAGGTCAGAGGTTGGAGGTTAGTAAGAAGCAGTTTTTATTTTAACTGACCTCTGACCTCTACCCTCTGACCTCTGCACTATTGAACCATGCGACGAAACGGCGGATGCCTTCTTCGATCTGGGTCTGCGGATTGTAGCCGAGCAGGCGACGCGCTTTGGAGATGTCGGCGAAGGTTTGCGGCACGTCGCCGGGCTGCATGGGCTGGCGGTCGATGACGGCCTCACGGCCGAGTTCGCGTTCGAGCAGGGCGATCAATTCGCGCAATTCGACCGTGCGCGATTCGCCGAGGTTGATCGCTTCGTAGTCGCTCGCCGTGTAGTCGATGGCCGCGCGCACGCCCGCGATGATGTCTTCGATATAAGTGTAATCGCGCCGCGTCGTGCCGTCGCCGAAGACCGGGATGGGCTGCCCCTGCGAGATCAACTTCGCGAACTTGTGAATCGCCAGGTCTGGACGCTGCCGCGCGCCGTAGACGGTGAAGAAGCGCAAGGCCACGCAGCGCAGGCGGTGCAGGTGCGCGTAAGTGTGGCAGAGCATTTCGCCCGCCGCCTTCGTCGCCGCGTAAGGGCTGATGGTTTGCCGGATGGGGTCGTCTTCCGAAAAAGGCACCTTCGCGTTGATGCCGTAGACGGACGAGGACGAGCCGAAGACGAACTGCGCGACGCCCGTCTCGCGCGCCGCTTCGAGCAGGTTGAGCGTGCCCGTGATGTTCGTCTCCGCGTACAAAAACGGCTCGGTCAGGGACGGGCGCACGCCCGCGCGCGCCGCCAGATGCACGACGCAATCGAAACGCGCGGCGGCGAACACGCGCGCGAGCGCCGTGCGGTCGCGGATGTCCGCTTCGACGAGTTGGTAATCGGCGCGCGCCAGATTGGGCGCGACGTTGGCGCGCTTGATCGCAGGCGCGTAGAAGTCGTTGAAGTCGTCGACGACCGTGACGCGCCACGCGTCTTCGGCGAGCAGGCGTTCGACGAGGTGCGAGCCGATGAAGCCCGCGCCGCCCGTCACCAGTATGTTTCGTTTATCCGTCAAGCCGTTTTCAATTCTCCCTTGCGCGCGTAAATCCACAGGTGCCAGCCCCAGCGCGCGGCGAGCCGCGTCTCGAACCCGCGCGAGAGCATGTTGCCGACGACGGGCAGCCAGCGTTTATTCAAAAAGTGCGTGGCCGTTTCGACCTCCGCGAAGTCGCGGAACAACTCGCGCGCCTCGCGCCGCGAATAGACGCGCGCCAGCGGGTTTCCCGCGCCGTCCGTGTTGCGGTTCAAAAACTCTCCGGGCGCGAGATAACTCTCCGCGTCCTCACGCACGCGCGCCGCGTGCTCGCGCAGGGAAGCGATTGGCTCGCCCGTCAAACGATGCGCCAACGCCAGCCCCGCTTCACGCCGCAACAGGTGCGCGCCCGCGCGCCTGAGCACGCCTATGTTCACGCGATAGTTATAGGAGTTGCGATGATACAGCATGACGACAGCGCGGCCGCGCGGCCTGAGCACGCGATACACTTCACGCACCGCCCGCGCCGTGTCCGGCGTGTGATGCAGCACGCCGTGCGAATAAACGAGGTCGAAAGATTCGTCCGCGAAATCCAGTTGCTCCGCGTCCGCCGTGCGAAACTCTCCACGCAGGCCGTAGACCTCGAAACACCTGCGCGCGAGACTGACCGCCGCGTCCGTCAAATCCACGCCCGTATAATCCGCGCCCGCGCGCGCAAACTGCGCCCCGTCCGTGCCCAGACCGCAGCCGATCTCAAGCACGCGCAAGCCGCGCGCGCGCCCGAACCCCGCCGCCGAAGGGATGTGCCATTCAGTGCCGTAGCGATGCTCCGCCACGCGCTCGTAAAATTCACGCGACCCCGTCTCGGCGTCCGTAAACTTCGTCCCGCACGGGTTCGCCTGCCAGAAGGCGCGCACCTCTTCCTTCAACTTGTTCCCGTTATCACTCATGGACAGCCCGGCCGTCGGCGACTCGCTTTCGACCAACGCGAGCGCACATCGAAGACACATAGACGGAAATTTCCGCCCCACTCGAAACAGGGAAATTAACACGCCCCATTCGCACGCGACAAGTAACGATTCGTCGCCTTCGTTCAATCCATAAAGGCGCGTTGCCAGAGTTCGAGGGTGAGGAGTTGGAAGACCTGGAGGTTGTAATCTTCGCGGCCTGAGAGGTTGGCGTCGATGATGCGGCGAACTTCCGAAGGGCGGAAGAGGCCGCGACGGCGGACGGTCTCTTCGGATAGCAGGTCTTCGACCATCGGGCGCAGCGCGCCGCGCAGCCACGAGCGGATGGGCGCGCCGAAGCCAGCCTTTTTGCGCCAGACGACATCGTGGGGCAGCAGGCTCTCGGCGGCGCGTTTGAGGATGTACTTTCGTTTGAGGCCGCGCAGTTTCAAATTGACGGGCATGCGCGCGGCCAGTTCGACAAGTTCGACGTTCAGGAACGGGACGCGCACTTCGAGCGTGGCGGCCATCGAGGTTTTGTCCGTGTAGGCGAGGTTGAGACAGGGGAGAAAAGTTTTCAGATCGAGGTAGAGCAGGCGGTTGAGCGGCGCGGCCGTGGACACGCGTGCGAAGTGGCGGCGGTGTTCGCGGTAGGCGTCGAAGCCGGCGGCGGCCTCTCCCAGGTCGTCCGTGTAGAGACGTTGTTTGGCCGCGTCCGTGAAGTAGGTTCCGAAGCCGAGATAACGTTCCTCGAAATCGAGCGCGGCGGAGCGCGCGAACTTCTTGGCGTTGCGTAGGGGTGCGGTGAAGCGTCCGGGCAGACCGCCGGGCAGGGCGTTCGACAGGGCGGACATGAGCGGGCGGCGCAACGCTCCGGGCACGGGGTCGAGCGCGCCTGCGAGCCGCATCGCGAGCTGGCGCGGATAGCCGGCGAAGATTTCGTCGCCGCCGACGCCGGAGAGCAGCACCGTCAGGGATTCGCGCGCCGCGCGCGAGACGAGGTAGCTCGTGATGACGGCCGGGTCGGCGACGGGTTCGTCCATCTGATAGACGAGTTTCGGCAGGAGGTCGCACACGTCCGGCCGAAGCATCAACTCGTGATAATCGGTGTCGAGCAGTTTGCCCACCTGCCGCGCCCAGCGCGCGTCGTCGGGGATGATGTCGTAGCGCAAATCTTCCTGCGCGATGCCGACCGTGTAGGTGGAGACGCGCCGCCCGCCGCTGTGGCGATTCATCAGGGCGACGATTGAGGAAGAGTCCACGCCGCCGGAGAGGAACGCGCCGAGCGGCACGTCTGCCACCATCTCCATCCCGACGACGCGCTCCAGAGTTTCCAGCACGCGCTCGCGCCACCACGCTTCGCTCCTGCCCTCTTCGATCTCGTCGAAAGACACGTCCCACCACTCGCGCAACGTAACGCGCCCCGCGCGCCACTTGAGGACGTGCGCGGGCGGGAGTTTGTAGATGCCTTGAAAGACCGTGTGTGGGTCGGGCGTCCAGAGAAACGTGAGGTATTGATTGAGGGCTTCCGCGTCGAGCGCGCGCGCGACGAGTCCGCTCGCAAGGATCGCTTTGATCTCAGAGGCGAAGATGAACGACGACGCCGGAGACGACGCGCCCGCGCCGGCTGCGCTCGGAAGCGCGCCGTTAGCATCCCTCACGCCGTTTTCGTCGCGCGCGCCGAAGGCGTAATAGAGCGGCTTGATGCCGAGACGGTCGCGCGCGAGGATCAACTCCTGCTCAACTGAATCCCACAGCGCGAAGGCGAACATCCCGTTCAGGCGCGCGAGCGCGTCCAGGCCCCACTCGGCGTAGGCCGCGAGCAGCACTTCCGTATCGCAGTCGGTGCGAAAGATGTGGTTTAACTTTTCGAGTTGCGAGCGGAGGTGCCGGTAGTTGTAAATCTCGCCGTTGAAGGTGACGGAGTAGCGGCCGTCGCCGTAGTGCATCGGCTGATGTCCGGCCTCGCTTGTGTCGATGATCGACAGACGCCGGTGGCCGAGACACGCGCGCCGCCCCTCCGCGTCCGCGCTCGCCTCAGTCCACACGCCTTCGTCGTCGCGCCCGCGATGCTCTATGGACGCGAGCATCGCGCCGATGCGCCGCTCCGGGTGCGGGCTGATGATTCCGGCAATTCCACACATAAGAATTTAGTGACAAGTGACAGGTGACGGGTGACAGGTTAAAACAAAAGCATTGTCTTCAACCTGTCACTCGTCACCTGTCACCTGTCACCCATCACCTGTCACCTGTCACCTGTCACTTGTCACCCGTCACCTGTCACCCGTCACTTCCAACGCCTGCCCCGTGCGCAGGGAGTCGCGGATGCGGAAGGTGGCGCGCGTGGTGGCGGCGAGGTCTGGGAGGGCGATGGGCGCGGGCGCTTCTCCCCTGACCATCGCGCAGAGGGCGCGCACCTCCGCGGCCTGTCCCTTGTCCTGCGCGCGCAGTTTCAGGTGGCGACGCTCGCGCCCGCCTTCGTAGAGCGTGGCGGAGCGGAAATCTTCGATGACGAAAGTACGGCCTCCGCCGAAAACCTCGATGCGTTCCTTGGGGAGCGCGCGGTCGCCCTCGGAGAGATAGGCAATCTGGCCGTTCGAGCCGTCGCTGAAACGCAGCGTGATGATGACCGAATCTTCGTCGATCACCTCTTCGTTGCGGCTGGCAATCGACTCCGCATAGACGCGTGTCGTCGTCGCGCCGGTGAGAAAGTGCATCAGGTCGATGAAGTGGCAGACCTCGCCGATGATGCGCCCGCCGCCCTCGCGCGAATCCTGAATCCAGTGTGTGCGCGCGATGCGCCCGGCGTTGACGCGATACAGGATCGAGAGCGGTTCGCGGCGCGCGCCGAAACTTTCCGCGCACGCGCGCGCGTGCGGCGAGAAGCGACGGTTGTACCCGACCAACAGTTGACCGCTCGCCACGCGCGCCGCTTCCAGCACGCCGTCCAACTCTTCATCGTTCAGCGCGAGCGGCTTTTCCACGAAGACGTGCCGCCCGGCTTCGAGCGCGCGGCGCGCGAGCGCGGCGTGCGAATCGTGGCGCGTGGCGATGACGACGAGGTTGGCCGCGTCGTCCGTGAAGACCTCTTCGGCGTCCGCGACGACGCGCGCGAAGTCGTATTTCTCGCCGATGCCGCGCGCCGAGATGCCCGAAGCCGTCGCGATTGACTGGAAGATCGCGCCGCCCGCCTTGAAGTGCGGCAACAAAAACTTCTGCGCGTAGCTGCCCGCGCCGATCATGCCGACGCGCACCTGCGCCGGCGTTGTCGTCAAACCGGCCGCTGCTCCCGTCGCCTGCGCCGTGTCGGGGCGTGGCTGCGCGCCGCTGCCTGCACGGCGTTCGATATTGCGCGCGAGTTCGCGCTCCGTGTCGTAGGCGAGCACGACGCCGAGGTAAGGCTCCGTCGTCTCTCCCGCGATCAGGTTGTAGGCGCGCTCGCCGTCTTCGATTGCGAACCTGTGCGTGATGAGCGGCGCGATTCGCACGCTGCCCGCCGCCACGAGGTCGAGGAAGGCTTCGATGTTGCGCCCCTCCGTCCAGCGCACGTAAGCGAACGGGTAGTCGTGGCCGCGCTCCTCGTATTCGGGATCGTAGCGACCCGGCCCGTAGGACATCGAAACTTTGAGCGTCAGTTCGCGCTCGTAATAAATTTTGCGCGGCACGTTCATCCCGACGAGGCCGACGGCCACGACGCGCCCCTTGAGACGCGAAATCTCGCCCGCCAGTTCCACGGGCTGATCGGAGGAGGTGGCGGCCGTAATCAACACGGCGTCCGCGCCGCGCCCGCGCGACCACTCCGAGACCGCGTGCAAAGTTTCACCGCCGGAGACGCACCCGTCGTCCGCGCCGAGATGCCGTGCGAGCGCGACTTTCGCCGCGTCGAGATCGACGCCGAAGACGCGGCAGCCGTTCGCTTTCAAAAGCTGGACGGTGAGTTGACCGAGCAGGCCGAGGCCGATGACGACGATTGACTCGCCGAGCGTCGGTTCGGCGAGCCTGACGCCCTGCAGCGCGATTGCGCCGAGCGTGCCGAAGGCGGCCGCCTCGAAATCCACCCCGTCGGGCACGCGCACGCACAAATTTTTCGGCACGGACAAAACTTCGGCGTGCGAGGCGAAGCCCGCGCCCGCGCAGGCCACGCGGTCGCCCGCGCTGAAAGTCGTCACGTCGTCGCCCGCGCCGACGACGATGCCTGCCGCGCTGTAGCCGAGCGCGTTGGCGGCGTTCAGTTTCGTCCGCACGGCCGTCAGGGTGTGCAACAGTCCTTCGCGCTGCGCCTTTTGAATCACCTGCCGCACGAGGTCTGGGCGTTCGCGCGCCTTGCCGATGAGGCTCTTGCGGCCGAGTTCGACGGCCATGCGCTCCGTGCCCGCGCTGATGAGCGAGGCGGCCGTGCGCACGAGCACGCGCCCGCGCTGCGCGATGGGCGGCGGCACGTCCGCGACGGAGACTTCGCCCGTCTTATAGTTTTGCAAAATCTGTTTCATGCCTTCGCCAGCCGATTATATATTTCCAGATACTCAGGGGCTACGGACGATGCGGTGAATTGCCGCGCGAGTTCCAGATTGCGCCGCCGCATCCGTGCGCGCGCGTCGGGTCGATCCAGGAGGTGTGCGATCCTGTCGGCGAGCATGCGCGGGTTGCGCGGCTCCGTCCAGAGGCAGTTGTCAGGCTCGCTGAGGTAGTCCGCGGCGGCGCGGATGCGCGTCGTGATGACGGGCAGCCCGGCGGCGATTGATTTGAAAATGACCATCGGGAAACCTTCGTAGTGATAGGTCGGGAAGACGAGCATCGTGCTGCCCGCGTAAAACTTCGCCGTCTCCGCTTCCGGCACGTAACCGTGGAAGCGCACGCGCGGTTGCAGGCCGAGCCGCGCGGCTTCGGCTTCCCACGCGGCGCGCGCCTCGCCGTCGCCGAGACAGTGCAACTCGAAGGCGCGCCCCTCGTCGCGCAGGATGGCGCAGGCGGCGAGCACGTCCGCCAAACCTTTCGCCGGAATGAAGCGCGCGACGAAAAGCAGCACCGGCGTCTCCTCGCCCGCGCACGCCTGCGCGCCTGACGCCGCGCCCGGCTGCGAAAGCGCGTCCGTGTCCGGCTGCGAAACCGCGTCCGCATCCGGCGACGAAACCGTGTCCGCGTCCGACTGCGCGCGCGTCGCCGCTCTTGGCTGCGAAACCTTGTCCTCATCATCCTGCGCGCGCGTCGCTGCGTCCGGCGGTGGAACCGCGTCCGCGCCCGCCACCACGTTTTTGACGACGAAGAGTTTGCGGCCGTCAATTCCGGCGCGCGTGAAGTTCTCGCGCTCCTCCGAAGACAGCAGGCCGATACCGTCCGCGCCCGCCAGCACGAATCGCACGAGGGCGCGCAGCGCCGGATTTCGCGTTTCAAACAGCGCGGCGTCCGAGCCGTGGAACTTCAAGAAGATTTTCGCGCGCGTCGGTCGCAGGAGCCGGACGGTCGCGGCGTCGCGCAAGAGCGCCATGCGGTCGAACGAAGTGTTCAGGTGCACGATGTCGAACTGCTCCCGGCGCAGGCGGCGGCGCAAACTTCGCGCCGTCCTGAGCACGCGCGCGACGCGCTGCCGGAGAGTCGTCCTGCCCAGACGCTCGCCGTAGACGTAAGTCTCCTCCGTGACCAACGCGCCGAGCGCGCGCAACCCCTCTGCGAAGGGCGGCTCGCAGGCCGCCGGCCCGCCCAGAGAATCGCGGTCGGGCATCCCCATCAATACGCGCACGCCTGGCGTTTCCTGTTCATCGAATAATCGAAAGGCTGTCTGAACCCGAGCGGCGCGATCATGGCACGCCCGCCGGAGACTTGTACAGTTTGAGCAAATTCGCGAGGTGCGTTTCGATGCCGAACTCGCGCGACGCCCAAACACGCGCCGCGTCCGCCAAGCGCTCGCGCCGCGCGCCGTCTTCGACGAGTTCCGAGAGACGACGCGCCAGATCGTCCGCGTCGCCCGTGCGAAACACGGACGCAAATTCGCCTCCCCGCGTCACTTCCAGCAGCGCGCCGATGTCCGAGACGACCGCCGGCACGCCCGCGAGCATGGCTTCGACGACGGCTACGCCGAACGAATCACGGCGCGACGAAAAAACGAAGATGTCGAGCGCGCGCAAAATGTCCGCCACGTCCCTGCGCTGTCCGAGGAAATGGACGCGGGCGGCGATGCCCTGCTCGCGGCAGTAGTCGACGCACTCCTGATAAATGCGCGTCGCGTCCGCGCCGACGCACCCGCCGGCAAACGCGAAATGCGCGTTCGGGGCGCGTTGAAAGACGGCCGGGAGCGCGCGGCAAACCGTGAGTTGATCCTTGCGCGCGTCGGCGTAAAAGTTGCCGACCATGCCGAGCAGCAGGTCGCCCTCGGCCAGTTTCAACTCAAGGCGCAGGAGTTGGCGCGCGCCCGCCGTCGCCTCCTGTTGCACGCGCGCGGCGTCCACGCCGTTGTAGACGACTTGGAAGTTTCGCGCGGTCTCGAAGCCGCCTTCCGCGCCGAGGCACGCGAGCAGTTCGCGGCTGACGGCGACGTTCCAGTCCATGCGCGGCGCGAGAAACTTCAAGGCCAGGCGGTTCTTCGCGTCGGCCGTGCAGAGGTGAAAACTGAGCACCCGTTTGACGCGATTGCCGGCAACTCTTCCGCGGCCGCGCGTCGCCAGGTAAGCGTGCAGGGCTTCGACCGCCTGATGGCAATGCACGACCTCCACGGCGCGCTCCTCTATCAGACGCCGCAGTTGCCCGACCAGTTTCGGATCGAGCGGTGCGCGGCGCGAAAGACGTATGAAGTGCGCGCCGGAGCGGCGGAAGTCGTCTTCGAGTTCGCCGCCGCCCGTCGCCGCGAAGGTCAGTTCGAGACCGGCGGCGCGCGCGTTGCGGCACACGTCGAGCGCGAGCGTTTCCGCGCCGCCGCGATTGAGCGAATCGAGTAGGTGCAAGACTCTCATGGAAGACCGGACTTGTTTTAATATAGAGACCGAATGCCAAAAGCGCCAGCAAGCACCCCGCACGCGACCGAGACCACGGGCGAGAGCATGGGCGAGAGCGCGGCCGTCTCCGTCGTCGTGCCCTCGTTCAACCACGCGCCGTTCGTCGAACGCACGCTGCGCTCCGTCTTCCGCCAGACTTTTGCGCCGCTCGAACTCTTCGTGATAGACGACGGCTCGCGCGACGATTCGACGCGCATCATCGAAGCCACGCTCAGCGATTGCCCCTTCGCCTGCGAGTTTATCGCGCGCGGCAATCGCGGCCTGGCCGCGACGCTCAACGAGGGTTTCGCGCGCGCGCGCGGCCGCTATTTCGCCTATCTCGGCTCGGACGACGTGTGGTTTCCCGGCTTCCTGCGGGCGCGCGTGGAGATGTTGGAAGCGCGCCCGCGCGCCGTTCTCGCCTACGGACATGCCTACAGCATCGACGCCGCGGATCGCATCATCGATTGCACGATTGACTGGGCGCGCTACCGCGACGGAGACGTGCGCGGGATGCTGCTGGAGACGCTCGCGCCGCTCAGCCCCACGGTGCTCTATCGCCGCGACGCGCTGCGACCGCAACCGTGGAACGAAGAGGCCGGGCTGGAAGATTACGAACTCTACCTGCGCCTGAGCGCGCAAGGCGAGTTTGCTTTCGACCCACACGTGCTCTCCGCCTGGCGGCAGCACGGCTATAACACGAGCCGCAATTTGGAATTGATGCTGCGAGAGCGGCTGGCCGCGCAGCGTCGCGCCGCCGCGTCGCTCAACTTGAGCGCGGAGGAACTGGCGGAGTTTCAGACACTCGCGCGATTTCGCAGCGCGCAGGAATTTATGCGGCAGGGCGCGAAGTTGAAGGCTCTGAAACTGGCTGCGCGCAACTGGCACGGCGCGCGCTCGAAGGGCGAGGCGTTTACACTGCTCGCCGGGCTGCTCGTCCCGCACCGCCTGCTCGCGCGGCGGCAGGCGCGAAGGCAAGAGCACGCCGCACAACGTTACGGCGCGCTCGAAATGTGAAAAAGATGCTCTCTGATTTCTTCGCGCCTTTGCGCCTTTGCGTGAGATTTATTTCTCGCAAAGGCGCAAAGGAAGACAAAAGCGTTGAATGCCCGTTCGTTGCCGTGGCATTTACTATGCTTTCCTGACGTACCCGTGTATGTCGTGGTGATCGTCCCAAGCGCGCCCGGCGAAATAGACTTCTTTGAGGCCGCCCACCTCCGAGAGGCGCGCGCGTATCCACGCGGGAGAGGTGAGCGCGACGCCGTAGCCGCCCTGCCCCGCGTAGTCTTCGTAGCCGAAGCCCGTCTCGGCGTAACGCCGCGTGATCGTCTCCACCTGCCCGTGCGTCAACATGTAATCGAACTCGCCGGAGGGCAAACGGCGGGCGACGAAATCGCCGTGCGCGCTGAACAGCAGGAGGCCGCCGGGCGCGAGGTGGCGCGCGAAGAGACGAAAGAGGGCGCGCGTCTGCGGGGCGTCGAGGTGCGTGATGAGCGAGCCGCACCAGATGAGATCGAAAGGCGCGGCGAAGGAGAGCGCGTCGAGGTCGATGCGGGAATAGACGGGCGTCGCGCCGAACGCGCGCGCGCAAAAATCAACCGCGTCGCGGTCGAGATCGCAGGCCGTGAAGGCCGCGCGCGGGAAGCGGCGCACGAGGAAACGCAGCACGCGCCCGTGGCCGCACGGCAGATCGAGGACGCGCCCTACGACCGGCAGGTTCGCCCGCCGCAAAGCCTCTTCGACGGCGCGCATCGCCGAAAGCCCGACTTTGAAATAGTGTGCGCCGTCGCCCGTGTACATCGTATCGCGCGGCGAGATGCGGCTCTCCACTTCCCCGAGCAGTTCGCGCTCCCGTGCGGCCAGCGTTGGGTCTTCGAGCAGTCGCCGCTTTTGCGCCTCAGTCCTGAACGAGAGCGCACGCGCGCGTCGGCGCACCGCACCGAGACGCGTCCTCAATCGTCGTGGAAGAATGCGTGTTAACGTGTGACCGTCGCTCATCGCTTTCGTTTAACGTTCCTGTAAATTCGCCCCGAGCGTTCGACAGAATGCACCACCACGCCGCGAAGACGCAAACCGGGCGCGGGCGCGAAAGCCGAGGTGGGCGAAACGTTGCCGGCGGAAGATAAGGAAAGACCGCGCCATTCTCTTGAGCGCGGTCTTTCCTTATCTTCCGCCGGCGGGCGGTTCAGTTTGTATCTCGCGGCCGAATGTTTACCGGCGCGTCAACTCGTAACCGAGCCCTCCTGAACCTGGAAAGCGGCGAGTTGGCCGCCGGTGGCGCGGTTTTTAAGATTTAACACGCCAGGCAACCGCAACAAACGTCAGTGATCTGCTCCTGGCTGTATTGCGTGCTGGTTCCGTCGAGAGTGCCCGTCCCGTTACAGTAGATGTTGCCGACGCCGACCTGCTCCGTGTAGGACGCATCGCTGTAATAGGTAATTTCTTTCGCGTACCTCGTTCGACATACGGCGGCATCGGCTCCGGCGGCATTCAGCGGAATGAACGCGCTCGACAGCACGACCGTTAAAGTTAGTGCGGCAAAAACAAATGGCTTTTTCACTTTGGAAAAAAGATTCATGCGTCCTCCTGCGTTGCTGGTGGCGAAATGGCGGTTGCTATATTTTGAGCAGATAGAGACAACCGCTTTTACTGGGGGCATTTAAGGGGCGCAGACAATCTACTCTCGCCCCCATGCGGTGTCAAGAACATTATCTTGAGAGAGTCTGCACACATCAACGCTCGAACTTGTGCGACGGCCTTGCGCCCTACATTCTTGACGCTCCATCGTCGTGTGTCTACACTTGCCCCGTACTTGTCGACGCAAAACTTCTCCGGCCGTCGCCGGCCGCCGCGCGCCGCTCGAACGGCTTCGGACGCGACTCGAATTTGATGGATTCACACACCAGCGACCCAATCGCGTCTCCGCACCACGCCGCAGCCGCCACGCCCGTCGCACACGCATCGCCTCCATCCCGGACAGCCGCCGCTCCTGCCGGCGACGACGACGCGGCCGCCGCCGCCCTCGTGTTGCCCGAACGGCCGCTCATCCTGATCGAGTCCGAAGAGACGGGCGTGCAGTTGGCCTTCACGGATTTGTGGTCTTACCGCGAGCTGCTCTATTTCCTGACGTGGCGCGACATCAAGGTGCGCTACAAGCAGACCGCGCTCGGCGCGGCGTGGGCGATCATCCAGCCGCTCGCCACGATGATCGTGTTCACGCTCGTCTTCAAATACCTCGCCCAGCTCGACACGGGGCGCGTGCCCTACCCGCTCTTCGCCTATACGGGACTTTTGATCTGGACGTTCTTTTCGAGCGCCATCACGAACAGCACCAACAGCCTCGTCACCAACACGAATCTGATCACCAAAGTCTATTTCCCGCGCGCCTTCATCCCGGCGGCGGCCGTCGCGGCCGGGATGGTCGATCTCGCCATCGCGGGGCTGATCCTCGTCGGGCTGGTCGTCTATTACGGCATCACGCCGGGATGGGGGCTGGCGCTCGTGCCCTTCTTTCTGCTGCTCTCGGTGCTGCTCGCGCTGGCCGTCGGGATGTTGATCTCGGCGCTGACCGTGAAGTATCGAGATTTGCGCCACGCTCTGCCTTTCCTGCTTCAATTCTGGATGTTCGCCTCGCCCGTCATCTATCCCGCGAGCCGCCTGCCCGGGGGCTGGCGACACCTGCTCGCGCTCAATCCTTTGACCGGCATCATCGAGGGCTTTCGCACCGCTCTCTTCGGCGGCGAGTTCGACCGCGCGGCGACGCTCCTCGCCGTCCTCATCACGTTCGCCCTCGTCGCCGTTTCTTACTACCTCTTCCGCAGCATCGAAGAGACCTTCGCCGACATCATCTGAGCGCGCCCGATGAAACCAATCGTCACCATCGAAAATGTCAGCAAGCGCTACCGGCTCGGCGGCCTGCATCCCGGCTACCTGACGTTTCGTGACATGCTCGGCGGCGCGTTTCAGCGCGTCGCCTTCAAGCGCGGCGGCGACCGCGCCGACGCCGACGCTGAAGCGGGCACGGCCGGCGAGTCGCGCCGCGACTTCTGGGCGCTGCGCGACATCAACCTCGAAGTGCGGCCGGGCGAACTCGTCGGCGTCATCGGCCGCAACGGCGCGGGAAAATCCACGCTCCTCAAAATCCTCTCGCGCGTGACGAAACCGACCAGGGGGCGCGTCGCGATGTACGGGCGCGTCGGCAGCCTGCTCGAAGTCGGTACGGGTTTCCACGCGGAACTGTCGGGGCGCGAAAACGTCTTTTTGAGCGGAGCCATCCTCGGCATGCGCCGCGCCGAGATCGAGCGCAAGTTCGACGAGATCGTCGCCTTCTCCGAACTCGAAAAATTCATCGACACGCCCGTCAAGCGATATTCCTCCGGCATGTACGTGCGCCTCGCCTTTTCCGTCGCCGCGCACCTCGAACCCGAAATCCTGATCATGGACGAAGTGCTCGCCGTCGGCGATGCGGCGTTCCAGCAGAAGTGCCTCGACAAGATGCACGACATCCGCCGGCACGGGCGCACCATCTTTTTCGTCTCCCACAACATGCCCGCCGTGACGCGCCTGTGCCGCCGCGTCATCCTGCTGCACGAGGGACGGATCGTGAGCGAGGGCGAGCCGCAGGCGGTCGTCAACGATTACCTGAGCGCGAGTTGGAACATTGCGGCCGTGCGCGAATGGCCGATTGTTGCCGACGCGCCCGGCAACGACGTGGTGCGCCTCGCGCGCGTGCGCGTGCTCGACGATGCGTGCGCGCCCTCGACCGCCTTCGACATCCGCCGCCCCGTCCGCATCGAGATCACTTACGACGTGCTCACGGGCGGGCGCGTCCTCACGCCGCACGTCGAGTTTCACGACGACGCAGGCGTCAACGTCTTCAGTTCGCACGACACGGGCGAAACGTGGCGGCGCACGCCGCGCGCTCCCGGCCGCTACGCGAGCGTCATCACGATCCCCGGCAACATGCTCTCGGAAGGAACGCTGCGGGCGCACGTCGCCGTGATGTCGCACGTGCCGCACACGACGCTCCACGCGCAGGAGCGCAACGCCGTCGCCTTCCAGATCATAGACAGCCAGGGGGGCGATTCGGCGCGCGGCGATTACATCGGCCCCATCCCCGGCATCGTGCGCCCGCTGCTCGACTGGGAGACCGCGCGCCTCGACCCGCCGCCGGGGCGAGACGCGCCGCCGGGGCAGGACGCGCCGCCGCCTGTGCAAGACGCGCCGCCGCAAGACACACTGCCGCCGCCGGCGGGTTCGTAAACATCTCCGCACATGAAGAAATGGCTACAGGAAAACTTGCCGTTCCCGGCGAAACTGTTGTTGAAGCAGTTGCTCGTCGCGACTGTCGGCGTGTGCGTCAAGCTGGCCGCACTCGCCTACGACTTCGGCGCGCGCGTTTTACAACTCGCCGTCAAGCATGGGCTGGACATACACTCGGCGTGGAACGTCAACACTTACCGCGCCGGTAATCTCGCCGCGCCCGCCGAAGCCTCTTCGTTCGGCGTGCGGGATTTTCTGTTTCTGAACGACGTGCTCTCCGGCGCGCGCCTGCCTGCGGGCGGGGACGACGGGACTCTGCCGCGAACTTCCATCATCATCCCGGTCTTCGACAAGGTCGAGTTCACCTTCCAGTGCCTGCGCTCGCTCCTGCGCGAAATTGATTTCGCGGAGACCGAAGTGATCGTCGTCGACAACGCTTCGACGGACGAGACGGCCGCGCTGCTCGCGCATTTCGCGGGTCTCGTCCGCGTCATCCGCAACGCGGAGAATCGCGGCTTCGTGGACGCCTGCAATCAGGGCGCGGCGGTCGCGCGCGGCGAGCATCTCGTCTTCCTCAACAACGATACGGTCGTCCTCCCCGGCTGGCTGGCGGCCTTGCGTGAGACTGCGGAAGGCGACGCGTCTGTGGGCGCGGTCGGCTCGATGTTCCTCTACGAAGACGGGCGCGTGCAGGAGGCTGGCGCGGGCGTGTGGCGAAACGGCGCGGCCTTCCACTACGGCTGGGGCGGCTCGCCCGACGACCGGCGTTTCAACTTCGCGCGCGAAGTTGACTACTGCTCCGGCGCCTCGCTCCTCGTGCGCCGCGAACTCTTCGAGCGGCTCGGCGGCTTCGACCGGCGCTACGCGCCCGCCTATTACGAAGACGTGGACATCTGCTTCGGCGTGCGCTCGCTCGGCTACAAGGTCGTCTATCAACCGATGTCGCGCATCGTCCACCACGAGGGCGCGACGGCCGGGCGCGACACCGCCACGGGCTTCAAACGCTATCAGGTGATCAATCGCGCGAAGTTCGTCGCGAAGTGGCGCGAGGTGCTGGAGCGCGAACATCTACCGGAAGACCGCGCGCGCACGCTCGAAGCCTCGAACCGCAGGCGCGCCCCGCTCGTCATCATCTTCGATGAACGCATCCCCACGCCCGACCGCGACGCGGGCAGCGCGCGCATGATGTTCATCCTCAAATCGCTCGCCCGCTCGTGCCGCCCCGTCTTCGTGCCGTTCAACCGGCCGCACGGCATCGAGTACGAGCGGCTGTTGTGGAAAGAAGGGATCGAGACGGCCAACATCGTGGAGTATGGGCGGCTGTTGCGGGAGCGGGATTTCAGGGCGGCCGTCCTCAGTCGTCCGCTCGTCGCCGATAGTCTCATCGATTCGCTGCGCCGGATCAAGCCCTCGCTCAAGATCGTCTTCGATATGGTGGACGCTTATTTCATCCGCCTCGAACGCGAGCATCTGGTAACTCAGGACGCGCGCACGGCGGAAGAGGTCGCGCGTTACCGCGAGATCGAACTGCGACTCGCGCGCGCCTGCGATCTCGTCTGGTGCAACTCCAGCGGAGATAAAGAATCCGTGGCGAGCGAAGCGCCCGAAGTCAGGATCGAGGTCATCCCGACGATTCACCCGCTCCATCCGCGCGGCCCGGGTTTCGCCGAACGCGCGCACCTCCTGTTTCTCGGCAATCTCGCCCACCGCCCGAACGCGGACGCCGTTCACTACTTCATGCGCGACATCTTCCCCGCCGTCAGGCGCGCGCTGCCGCAGGTCAAACTCTACGTCGTCGGCGACAACGTGACGCCGGAGATCGCGGCCTACGCATCGACCGAAGTGGAGGTGCTCGGCTACGTGCCCGACGTGGAGCCGCTCTATCGCCGCTGTCGCCTGATGGTCGTGCCGCTGCGCTACGGCGCGGGCGTCAAAGGCAAACTCGGCGAATCGCTCTCCTACGGCCTGCCGGTCGTCACGACTTCGACGGGCGCGGAAGGTTTCGGCTTAACGGGCGGCGTCGAAGCGTTGATCGCGGACGAGCCGGGGGAGTTCGCCGCGGCGGTCGTGCGCGCCTATGAACGCGAAGATTTGTGGGAGCAACTATCGGAGCACGGTTATCGTCACGTCGAAAAATATTTCACGCCCGAAGTGGTCGCCGAAGTCGTCAACTCTTCGGTGCGCGAACTGGGATTAACGCAAACTGCCCTGCGCGCGGGCGATGGCGGCGGGACAAGCCTTTGAGAATTTTGATTACGGGAAGTCGCGGGTTCGTCGGCGGAAGCGTCGGGCGATACGCCGCGCGCGCGGGTCATACGGTGCTCGGCGTGGGGCGCGCGACGCAAGCCGAGGTCGGCTGGCCGGGCGACTATGTCTCGGCCGACATCGTGAGTTCCGATCTCTCCGAGACGGTGCGCGCGTTCGCGCCCGACGCCGTGTTGCACGCGGCGGGCACGGCCTCCGTCGGCGCGTCGCTTCAAGCCCCGCTCGACGATCTGCGCGCCGCGCTCCTGACGTGGGCGAACACGCTTGAGAGCGTCCGCCGTTCCGGCCTGCGTCCGCTTTTGCTCTACGCTTCGAGCGCGGCCGTCTACGGCAATCTCGCCGCGCTCCCCGCGCGCGAAGATGCGCCCGCGCGCCCCATCTCGCCTTACGGTTTTCACAAGGCCGCCTGTGAACTGCTCGCGCACGAATACGCCGAATGCTTCGGCCTCAACATCGTCGTCTGCCGTCTCTTCTCGCTCTTCGGCGCGGCGCAGCGGCGGCTGCTCGTCTGGGAGTTATATCGCCAGTTCGAGTCGGCCGCACATCCCATCGTCCGCCTCGAAGGGACGGGCGAGGAGACGCGCGACTATCTGCACATCAACGACGTGGCCGCCGCCCTGCTCGACATCGCCTCGCTCGACATCGCTTCCCTCGACCCGGCTGCACTCAACGTCGCTTCGCCCAACATCGCCTCGCCCAACATCGCCTCGCCCGATGCAACTGCCGCGACGGCTGGCGAGACACGGGGGCGTGGCCGTTGTCTCGTCGTCAACGTGGCGAGCGGCGTGGAGACGAGCGTGCTCGCGCTGGCCGCGCAGGTCGGCCGACTCGTCGCGCCGGAGAAAGAGATTCACTGTCGCGGGCGGGAACGCGCCGGCGACCCGCGCGCGTGGCGCGCGGACATCACACGCCTGCGTACGCTCGCACCCCGCTGGCAACCCCAACCGCTCGCACGCTCACTCGCCCGATGTATTCGGGATTGGCAAAAAGAAGCGAACTGACAACGCCGACACGTGCCCATATGTAGGCGATGTCCCTTTTGGACGTTGTGATGAGTGCGAAACCGCTCGTGTCGACGGTGAAGTGACGTGCGGCGGTCTTCGAGTCGGTTGTCGAGAGCGCGGGTTGATGCTTTCACGGCCGCCATTGCCGTTCGAGCAGGGCGTTGAGGATCCGGTCGGCGGCCTGCCCGTCCCAGAGCGGGGGGAGGCTTTCGCGCGGGTGGTCGAGCGCGTCGAAGGCTGCGTCGATGATGCTCGCGGCGTTCGTGCCGACGAGGCGGTTCGTCCCGTGCGTGATGGTGATCGGGCGTTCCGTGTTGTCGCGCAGAGTGAGACAGGGGATCGAGAGCGCGGTCGTCTCCTCCTGAATGCCGCCCGAATCCGTGAGCACGACCGAAGCGCCGCTGAACAGGCGCAGGAAATCCAGATAACCGAGCGGTTCGATGAGACGCAGGCGCGGCGCGCACGCACGCACGCGCTCCAGCAGCCCGAACTCTTCCAGCCTGCGCCGCGTGCGCGGGTGTGCGGGGAAGACGACCGTGAGCCGTTCGCCGATGCGTTCGAGCGCGTCGAGAATGCGCGCGAACGTCGCGCGCTCGTCCACGTTCGACGGGCGGTGCAGCGTCACGACCGCGTAATCCGTACCGCGCCCGAAGCCCAGCTCCTCGCGAATCCGCGAACGACCCGCGCGCTCCAGTTGCGCGTAGAGCGAATCGATCATCACGTTGCCGACAAAGCGGATGCGCTCGGCCGGGATGTTTTCGGCGAGCAGATTGGCGTCGGCGTCGGGCGAAGGCGTGAGCAGGAGGTCGGAGATTTGATCCGTGAGCAGGCGGTTGATCTCTTCGGGCATCGTGCGGTCGCGGCTGCGCAAACCGGCCTCGACGTGCGCGACTCTCACGCCCAGCTTCGCGCAACAGAGCGCGCAGGCCAGCGTGGAGTTCACGTCGCCGACGACCACGACCCAATCGGGCTGTTCGCGCAAGACCACCGGCTCGAAGCGTGTGAGCGCGGCGGCCGTCTGCTCCGCGTGCGTGCCCGACCCGACGCCGAGATGCACGTCCGGCGCGGGCAATTCGAGGTCGTGGAAGAACGCCTCCGACATCAGCGCGTCGTGGTGCTGCCCCGTATGCACGACGAGCGGCTGAAACTCCTTCGGCCGCCGCCGCATCGCCTCCACGATTGGCGCGACCTTCATAAAATTCGGGCGCGCGCCCACGACGTTGATGACTTTGATCACAGATAAATTCTGTCAAAGGAAGCTAGTTCTGACTACATATCAGGCGGCTTCGCGGCGGAAGTGCAGTTGCACAAGTTGGGAGGCATCAGTAATGTCGGCATGAGCATAGACATCGCCGGACTCTGTGACGAACTCGACGATATAGCCACCGGGGTGATGTTCGTTTCCGGTAAAGACCTCGACCACTGTTCCCACCTGCCCGCGCCGTAAGCCACGGTCAGGGACATCGATCAGCAACGCGACGAGGTCGTTCTCTTTAATTTTCTGCATTGCCATAATCCTTTCATCGTACATAGCAACTCGTCAAACGTGGAAACTCCGTGCCGTGCTCGATAATCCATGCGGTTCTCACGATAGCACTGCGTTCCCCTCGCACAATTAAAACATCTACTATGTACTTTGTTCCAAACGGCGAAGGCGCGCCGACAACAGCCTCACTATCAGCCACCGCCATCAGCAGCATTTCGCGCAGCCATTCCGCATCGCCAATCGAAATTGATAACGCCGCTTGAAAGACGCGCGCCTTGTGCTGTCCGGCCTCATGCAGCGGATTAAGGCTATAAGTTCGCAGCTTCGCAATGTCTATGACTGCATGCTCGACATTGGGAAGTTTCATCCGTATTCGTCCACATGCCTCATTATCAACATAGTCTCAAGTTTCAAGTTTCAAGTTTCAGGTCTACATCTTCCCCAACTTGAAACTTGAAACCTGAAACCTGAAACTTTTAAAGCCGGATGATGCGAGCAGAACTGTTCCTGCGCACGTCGCCGCTGAGGGCGTTTCTGGTGTCCACGATGAGCGTGGAGTGTGCGCAGACGCGGTGGTAGTCAACCGTGCTGTGGTCTGTCACGATGACCACGCAGTCGGCCGCTTTGAGCTCGTCGTCGGAGAGCGCGATGGATTCGAGCGGCTCGCCGCTGCCCTCCGTGTGGGCATCGTCGAAGCGTATGCGGGAGACGTATTCGTCGTGATAGGTTACGTCCGCGCCCTTGGCGCGCAGGCGGTCGATGATGGAGAGCGCGGGGCTTTCGCGCACGTCGTCCACGTCCTTCTTGTAGGCCACGCCGAGCAGGAGCACGCGCGATCCTTTGAGCGCCTTGCGCTCGTCGTTCAGGGCATCGGCGACGAGCGTGACGACGTGGTCGGGCATCCGCGAGTTCACTTCTTCGGCGAGGCCGATGAAGCGCGAGTCGAAGCCGTGCTGGCGCGCTTTCCACGAAAGATAGTGCGGGTCGAGCGGGATGCAGTGGCCGCCGATGCCGGGGCCGGGGTAGAAGGGCATGAAGCCGAAGGGCTTCGTCGCGGCCGCGCGGATCACTTCCCAGGTGTCTATGCCGAGCGCGTAACAGAGGCGCGCCATCTCGTTCGCCATGCCGATGTTGACGGCGCGGAAGGTGTTCTCCAGGAGTTTCGCCGCCTCGGCCACGCGCGCCGACGTGACCGGGTGCACGTTGTTGACGATCTGGCCGTAGAGCGCGGCGGCCACTTCCGTGGAATCGTCCGTGCAGCCGCCGACGACCTTCGGGATGTTGTGCGTCTGGAACTGCGGGTTGCCGGGGTCGACGCGTTCGGGCGAGAAGGCGAGCAGGAAATCCGCGTCGAGCCGCATCCCGTTCTCTTCGAGCATCGGCAGCAGCACCTCGTCGGTCGTGCCCGGATAGGTGGTCGATTCGAGGATGATGAGTTGGCCGCGCCGCTGGTTTTTCTGAATCTCGCCCGCCGCCGCGAGGATGTAGGAGATGTCCGGCTCTTTGGTTTTGCGCAGCGGCGTCGGCACGCAAATGATAATGCAATCGCACTTCGACAATTCCGAGAAGTCGGTCGTCGCGCGCAAACGCCCGGCCTCGACCAACTCTTTGACGAGCGACGAGCGCACGTCGCCGATGTAAGACTCGCCGCGGTTGATCTGCGCGGCCTTCGCCTCGTCAACTTCGAAGCCCGTGGCCTGAAAGCCCTTGTGCGCGAACTCGGCCGAGAGCGGCAAGCCCACGTAGCCCAACCCGATCACGCCCACGTGCGCGCGCCGCTCGCTAATCAACCGCGCCATTTCTTCTTTAATCATAGGAATATTTTCGCGTCCCGATACCTTGCCGATTGTTGATGAAGTGTTTGATTTACTAAACGATGTGTTTGAGTTACTAACGATCAAGACTAGGTGAGCCGCGCGGCCACTGTCAAGCGAGGGGAGATTCGGAGCATAAACCTTGACAGCACCGCCGCTGACGCTGCAACATACGCGCCGCTCCAGCCATTTACGCCTGCACCCGAAACTATGAAGACCGCCGTGGCAGAGACGCCTCCATCGCCGAAACTCGAACGCGGCCTCGGGCTGCTCGATGCGACGATGATCGTGGTCGGCTCAATGATCGGGTCGGGCATCTTTCTGGTGTCGGCGGAGTCTTCGCGGCTGGTGGGCGCGCCGGGGTGGCTGCTCCTGGCGTGGGTGCTGGCGGGCGTGCTCACCATCACGGGCGCGCTGTGCTGCGCGGAACTGGCGGCGATGATGCCGAGGGCGGGCGGGCAGTATGTGTTTTTGCGCGAGGCGTATAGCCCGGCCGTGGGGTTTCTGTTCGGGTGGTCGCTGCTGCTCGTCATCCAGACGGGCACGATTGCGGCCGTCGCCATCGCCTTCGCCAACTTCGTCGGCGTGCTCGCGCCCGGCGTCTCGGCAAGTAATTATCTCGTCGCCCCGCTGCGAGTCTTCGGCAAATACGCCGTCAGTCTATCCACGCAGCAACTCGTCGCCGTCCTCATGATCCTGCTTTTGACCGCGATGAACACGCGCGGGCTGCAACTCGGTAAATTCATCCAGAACAGTTTCACCGTCGCGAAGACGGCCGCGCTCGGCGCGCTCATCGTGCTCGGCCTCGCCTTCGGCGCGAACCGTGGGAGCGCGGCCTTCACGTCCGCCTGGTGGGATTCCACTGCAAACGGCTGGACGCCGCAGGGCGCGCAAAGCGACCTCGCGCTGACGGGCACGCTCGCACTCGTGGCGCTGTTGGGGAGGGCGATGGTGGGGCCGCTCTTTGCGCAGTCGGCGTGGAACAACGTGACGTTCACGGCGGGCGAGGTGAGAGAGCCGGGGCGCAACCTGCCGCGCGCGCTGCTCTGGGGGTGCGCGTTCACGGTCGCGCTCTACCTGTTAGCCAACCTGGCCTACGTCTTGACGCTCCCGCTTACAGGGATTCAGACCGCGCCGCAGAACCGCGTGGCGACGGCCGCGATGGGGGTGATTTTCGGCGGGCAGGGCGCGGCGCTGATGGCGTGCGCGATTATCGTCTCGACCTTCGGCTGCAATAACGGGCTGATCCTCGCGGGCGCGCGCGTCTATTACGCGATGGCGCGCGACGGGTTATTCTTCGCGCGCGTCGGCACTTTGAACGCGCGGCGCGTGCCCGCCGTCGCGCTCATCATACAGGGCGTCTGGGCGTCGCTGCTGACGCTGCCGCGAACCGTGACGGAGACGTTCAATCCGCAGACGCGCGCCGCGAGCGTCACCTATGGCAACGTCTACACGCAACTGCTGGAATACATCATCTCCGCCGACCTTGTTTTCTACGCGCTGATGGTCGGGGCGGTCATCGTCCTACGCCGCACGCTCCCCGATGCCCCGCGCCCCTATCGCACCTACGGCTACCCGCTCGTGCCGCTCGTTTACATCCTGCTCGCGCTCCTGCTCGTCCTCGACCTCGCTTATCTCGCGCCGGAGACTTCCGGCATCGGCTACCTGCTCGTCCTCACGGGCATCCCCGTCTATTTCCTCTGGCGCAAACGCGCGGCCGGGCGCGACGCGCCGGGCGTCTAAACTTCCGCGCGCATCTCTCCGGCAACGAGATTCATCTCTCGCCGGCCTTCACTTCACCCATTCGTCGGCCACTTCCGTCTCCACCTTGACGGGCACGCGCGTGACGTATTCTTCACCGGCCGCGCACATGGCCTCTTCCACCGTTCGCGCGATTTCGGGAGCGTCGGCCGCGTCGGCCTCGACGACGATCTCGTCGTGCACGATGTTGACGAGGCGCGCCGTAGTCTCTTTCAGACGGTCGTGGAGGAGACGCAGGGCGCGCTTGAGGATGTCTGCGGACGCGCCCTGGATGGGCATGTTCTTACCGTTGCGCTGCGCGAGCGAGGCCGCCTGCCGGTCTTCGGCGTCGAAGTTGAAGCGTGCGAGTCGCCCGGACATGGTGCGCGCCGTGCGCTCGCGCAAAGCCCGCCGCGCAGCGTCTCTGAGCCAGGTGTCGAGGCCGCGATAAGTCTGGAAGTAGCGCGCGAGGATGCCTTCGGCTTCGGTCAGAGGGATGCCCGTCATCATGGAGAAACGCTGCGCGCCGATGCCGTAGACGACCCCGAAGTTAAGCCGCTTGGCGAAATCGCGCTGCTCTCTCGTAACTTCTTCGAGCGGCGTGTTGAAGACCTGCGCGGCCGTGACGCGGTGCAAATCCGCGCCCGAGTTGAAGGCATCTATGAAGCCCTTGTCTTCGGTGACGTGGGCGAGGATGCGAAGTTCGATCTGCGAATAATCCGCGATGATGAGCTTGCGCCCCTCCGGCGCGCGGAAGCAGCGGCGATACTCGACGGCGTGCGGCACCTGTTGCACGTTCGGGTTCGTACAGGCGAAGCGGCCGGTGGGCGCGCCGATCTGGTGAAAGTTGGCGTGGATGCGCCCCGTGGCGGGGTTGATCTCGCTGAGGATGTTTTCGCCGTAGCTCGTGAGCGCCTTCTGGACGGTGCGGTATTCGAGCAGCACCTCAATCACTTTGTGCTCGGCGGCGAGCGGTTGCAGTTTCCAGTTGCGCGTGGAATTGGGGAGTTCCACGCCGGGCAGGACGCGCTTGAGGGCTTTCATCAACTGGACGTGCGAGTCGAGGTTGATGTCGTTGCGCGTGGGGCCGAAGAAGGACTGTTGTTGAGACTCTTCGGCGAGCATCACCTGCAACTCTTCGGCGAGAATGGCGCGCCGCTTTTCGACGATGTGCAACTGCTCGCGCCAGCGTTCCCGGTCGAGAAAAATCCCGGCCAGTTCGAGGCAGGCGACCGGCAGCACGCACTGAAATTCGAGTTGCGCGACCTCGATGAGTTCGTCGCGCTTGAGCAGTTCGAAGAGCCGCTCGCGCAGGGGGAGCATGAGGGCTGCGTCGCGCGCGGCGTATTCGAGTTGCGAAGCGGAGAGCGCGCCGCTCCAGTCGCTCAGTTGCTCCGACTTGTCCACGGTCTCGTCCAGGTAGCGCGCGGCGACGGCGGCGAGCGAGTGGCGATCCTCGGACTCGCCGGCCGAGACGAGCTGGCTCGCCAGCATCGTGTCGAAGATGCCGCCGAGTTCCGTGCCGAACCCGTGCTTCGTCCACTTGGCGTCGAACTTAGCGTTGTGCGCCGCCTTGAAGGGTCGCGGGGCGGCGAGCAGTTCGAGCAGCGGGGCGAGCGCTTCGCGGTCGGGCGTCCCGTCGCTTGCACGGAAGCGGTCGAGGTCGATGACGTAAGCCGCACCGTCCGGCGCGGCGAATTGCATGAGGCGCATGCGGCCGCGATAAGGATCGAGCGCGGTGGTTTCGGTGTCGAAGCCGATGACGGCGTGCCCTGAGAGCGCGGCGGCGGCGGCGGCGAGTTCCGCACGGTCGTTGATCAGATGATAGCTGGATGAGTCCATGTGAAAATTACGCTGCCGGAATAAATGCCCGGACGGATGTCGAACGGCGGCGCGGACGGGAAGCCGACACTCCCTGCACGCCGGGCGCAAACTGCTGCGAAACTGAAATCAGACGCGGGGGCAGGGACTTAAGGCCGCTGCCCCCGCGCTTGATTTCATCCGAACGAATGACAAAACCGTGATACAGAGAACGGCGGCCGGAAGTCAAGCCGTGGATGGCGAGCGCGCGAGGCGCACGGCAGGTGAGCACGCGAGGCGCGGAGCAGACGGCGTCGGTTCGCCCGGCCGCTCAATCGGCGGATGCGCTTGCTTATTCGGCGGGCGCTCTCAGCCAGCGGGTGCTCTTAGCCGGGGGATGCGCTTAATCGGCGAATGCCCTTTAATTGTCGGATTCAGCGGAAGCGTCGGCCGCGACGCTTCCGCCGTCGCCCGCCTCGACCTCCGCGCCCGCTTCGCCCACAACTTCGGGTGTGACGGTGGTCGTGACGGTCGTCGTGGTCGTGATCGGCATGGCGGTCGCGGCCGGCGTGGCGGGCGGCGCGGCCGCGATGGCGGCGGGGGTCACGTCGCCGTGCTCGGCATCAGCCGGGACGTTCAAGTTCGCCGTCCCTATGTTCAAATCTTCGGGGATGATGCGCAGCGCGCGGTCGTAATATTTCTGACGGTCGGCCAAGCCGTTGAAGCCGCCGTTGATCTTCTTGGTGATGGCCTTGAAGAGACGCTGGTCGGCGAGCGCGTTCAGGCCGCGCGTGTCCCAGAACCAGCCGGCGGAGCGGAAGGCGTTGGGCGGCAGCGTGATGAGCGTGGGGTTGTTGACGAGGTCTAAGCCGAGCGCCTTGCCGCAGGCGGTGTGATTGGCGCGACCCGTGATCTGGATCGGCCCGTGGCCTTTGTACTTCACGCCGTCGCCGGGCTGCGTGTTGCCGAGGTCTTTGCGCCCCTCGTAAGCCTTACCCGAAGCGATCTCCTGAAAATAGCGTAGCTCGGCCGACTCGTGCGCGAGTTGCGCGAGGAAGGCGGAGGCGCGCAGGTAGGTGACGATCTGGAATTCCCGCATGGCCGCGTTGAGATATGGAAGGTAGAGTTGTCGTTTCGCGGCGGGCAAATTCGGCATGATGTCGCGCAGCATGGCATCGGTGATTTCATTGTTCATGGGGGTTATCAAGCTCCTGTTAAAAGATGAAGGATCGCCGGCGCGGCGTGAGAGACACGCGGAGCGGCGTCAAAGCGGGCGCACTATACCATTATTTCGACGCTTCATCTCGAACGTTTTGCTCAGCGCGCGGGGGCGCCTGCCGCGGCGGGCTGTGCGCCGCCCGTGCGGATGCTAGTGGCGAGCAGCAGCGCGGCCATCGTGCCGATGCAGGCGCTCACGGCGAAGGCCACGGACGCGCCGCGCCAACTCCACAACGCGCCCATCAACAGCGACGCCGGCCAGACCGCGACACTGAACGCCAGATTGTAGAGGCCGTAAGCCGTGCCGCGTTTATCGGCCGGCACGAGGTCGGCGACGAGCGCCTTCTCCGCGCCTTCGACCAGACCGAAATAGATGCCGTAGAGGAGAAAGAGCGTCCACGCGCCACCGACCGTCGAGACGAACGCGAAGCCGAGATAGACGGCGGCGTAAAAGAACCAGCCCGCCACGATTAAAGCCCTGCGCCCCAGCCTGTCCGAGAGGTCGCCGCCGATGAGCGAACTCAACACTTTCATGACGTGCAGCGCAGCCCACAGCAGCGGAATCGTCCCCGTCGAGATGCCCACCTCTTGCGCGCGCAGCAGGAGAAACGCATCCGAAGAATTCGACAGGGTGAAGAGCGCGAGGATGGCGAGGAAGCGTTTGAAGTTTCCGTCGAAGCCGCGCAAAGAGAGACGCAGCGACAGGGGTGGGACGGCCGGGGTCGTGCCGGGAGCGGCCGCGCGCGCTGCATGGTCGCCGCTTCCGGCGCGCTCTCTCTCGTCGCCGCTCCCGGCGCGCGCTCCGTCGTCGCCGCTCCCGGTGCGCGCTCCGTCGTCTACGATTGCGGCGCGCGTGACCTCGTCGCCGTGTGCGGCGCGCGTTGCGGCGTCGCCGTGTTCAGCGCGCGGGGCAGCCTCTCCGTTAGCGGCGCGCGGGACGAAGCCGGCGCGTTCGGCGTCGCCCGTCGAGAGTTCGGCTGGCGCGCCCTTCCCGCGCGTCTCGCGGAGCGCGAACGCGGCGACGAGCACGGCGGCCAGCGCGGGCACGGATGCGGCCAGAAAGATCAGTCGATACTCACTAAGGGTCGGCGCGTTGTAGTTGCCCGCGATGAGCACGAGCAGCGCGAAGCCGAGCAGCGGGCCCACGACCGCGCCGAAATGATCCATCGCGCGATGAAAGCCGAAGGCGAGGCCGCGTTCGTGGGGCGCGGCCGAGTCGGCGATCAAGGCGTCGCGCGGCGCGCTGCGAATGCCCTTGCCCACGCGGTCTGCGAAGCGCACGGCGAAGACCTGCGGCCAGCTCGTCGCGAACCCGAGCAGCGGGCGCACCGCGCTCGCCAGCGCGTAACCGAAGACGACCGGGGCTTTGCGCCGCCCGGTGCGGTCGCTCAGATAACCGGCGAAGAGTTTGAGAAAACTGGAGACGGATTCCGCGCCGCCTTCGATCAAACCGATGACGGCCGGCGACGCGCCGAGCGAAGCCGAGAGAAACACCGGCAGGAGCGGATAAATGATTTCGCTCGAAGCATCGTTCAGGAAACTGACGAGGCTGATGATGAAGACGTTTCGCGAGAGGCCGCGATAACGCCGGAAGAGGCCGGGCGTGCGTTCGTCGAGCGCCCCACGGCTGATCGAGGCGTCGAACTCGTCGGCGGGGTCGGTGTCGGTTTCGGCCATGACGGGACGGCGGCGCGCGCGTCGAAGCGATTCGCGCATCAGCGATTCGCGCGGCGGCAGCTCAACGATTCGTGCGGCTCAACGATTCGTGTTGCGGCGCGTGTTCGCGGCGGGGCGGTTCGCGTTCGGCGTCGAACTCTCTCCCGCGCCCGCGAAGTTCCACCACACGAGCGCGGCGACGACGAGCAGCGCGATCAGGCCGACGAGCGCGAGTTTGACGAACATTTTTACCGTCCGCCACACCAGAAACAGCACGACGAGCGCGACGAGGATGGCGATGCCGATGATTCCGATTGTCATAAGATATTCAGCGATTGAGGCTCATAACCGATTTGTTTTTGCGTCCGGGGCGCAGAGCCGTTCCGGCGTCGGGCGCGTAACTGCCGACAACATACGCCGTGCCCTTCACCCTCCGGCCGAGCGACCTGGCAGGTTCGACCGTAGGGTTCTCCGGGTATGTCTTGCCGTTGAAACGCAGCACGGCGTAATAACCGGGACGGATTCCACCGCCGGCGACGGGCATGATCAGATCGTTCCAGCCGTGACTTCTGCGCCCGCTGACGATGATGGGATTTCGCGCCGGCCCGAAATGCGTGATCAGTTTGTAGCCGCTGCGGCCGAGCGACTGAAATACCATCGCGTCACACCCGCTTGTCCCGCACATCGTCCGGCCGAAGATAAAGACCAACACTTCCGGCCGCCCGTCGCCGTTCAGATCAACTTTATTATAGTGATACCGGACACCATTGAGTTCAATCGCGCCCAACGCTGAAATAATCGCCGACACCAGCCGGGCATCGTGCGCAATTTCGGGTTTGACCCGTCGCACGATGATCGGCTTCTCACTCGTCTGCGCGAGCACAGGCAGAGCGCAGAGCGAAATAAGCAATGAACCGAATATTTGGGACGGGCGGAGTTTGTTCATCCCGTATTTCAATCGAGCAGGCGGCTAGACGCTCTTCTTATAGCTTGCGCGCACGACCGTCTTGATGTTGCCGCGAATGTTGAAGTCGCCTTCGAGTTCGACGCTTAAGGGATCGCAGGCGCGCACGAAGTCTTCGAGGATGACGTTGACGACATGCTCGTGAAAAATTTTGACGTTGCGAAACGAGTTGATGTAGAGCTTGAGGCTTTTCAGTTCGACGCAACGCTCGCCGGGCACGTAGGCGAGCCGGATGTTGGCGAAGTCCGGGAAATCCGAGAACGGGCAGATGGCCGTGAACTCCGGCATCTCGAAGCTGACGGTGATCTCGCGCCCGGCAAATTCGTAGGGGAACGTGTCGAGCGGGTAGAGGTTCATCTCCGCGCGCGGCGTCGGGCGGATTTCCAGACCCTGTTGATTGACGGGCGGCGGGGCGGTTTCGATGGCTGACATAGACTTTCTTTACTCCTTGAAACTGGCGACGAGCGATGTTACCTGAGCCGCGCGGGAAAGCAAAAGGCGGAAGCCGGAGGGCATCGCCGCCCCGCGCTTCCGCCCCGCGCCCGCGCGCCGCGAGCAGGTTTTTGCCCGCGCCTATTCGTCGTGGTTCATGCCCTTCATGCCGGACATTCCCGTGTGCAGGTCGCGCGCCATCTGCAAGTGCTGCCGCACGACGGGCAGCGTTTTGGCGGCGAAGGCTTTCAAGTCCGCGTCCCGGCCGCGCATGCTCTCGTCGCGGAACAGTTTCTCCATCTTCTGGTGGTCTTTATGCCCCGCCATCGAAATGTACTGGCGGTCGAACTCCGCGCCGGAGAGCCGCTCCATTTTCGCCATCATCGCACGGTGCTTCGCGTCGGGCGCGGCCGGCAGGGTGATGCCTTTCGCCGAAGCGATCTGCATCAACTCGGCGTTGGCCGTCGTGTGGTCGTCGATCATCTTCTGCGCGTATTGCTTGACCGCATCGCTCGACGCTTTCGTCAAAGCGACCCGCGCCATCTCGACTTCGGCCATGCCGCCCATCGCCGCCATCAACGCGAACTTCCTGTCCGCTGAACTCAACATCGCCATGCCGCCTTCGCGCCCCATGCTCGACGTGTTCGAGTTCGTGCTTTGCGCCAACGCCGTCACGGCCGAGAGCGCCGTGCACAGCATCGCCGCGCTCAGGATGAAACCGAATTTCTTAACTCTTCCCATGTTCGTTCTCCCTCTGGTTGTTCGTACCTTGTGAATTTGTCTGGTCGTTCGACCAAAAATGAGGGGGGGGCGTTTCAGGCCGCCCCCTCACGTGAATGATAGACGTTTACGCGCTCGCGGTGTGCGTGCCGCCGTCAGTCTCGGTCGCGCGTTCGAGGTTGCGGATGCGGTCGTGCGCCTCCTGCACCTGCGCGTACTGGCGTTCGACGATTGCACGCACATCCGCCGGCAGGTTCGCATCGGCGAGCGCGTCTTTGTAGTTAGAGACGGCGGAATCTTCGCCGCGTTCGCATTCGGCGAGTACTGCGTTCTCGTCCTCGCCCGTCACGGCGGACTTGATGTTGATCCAGCCGCGATGGAGCGTGGCCGCGACGCTCCCCGTCTGCGTCGCGTCGCCGCCGAGGCGTTGCACCTCGTTCTGCAACTCGCCGGCAAACTGCGCGCGCTGCTGCGAATATTGATAAAAGAGCGACTTGATGTCGCTGCGCTTGATGCCTTCGGCGGCCGTCTGGAAACCGTTCTGGCCGTCCTTGCAGGTTTCGATCAGGTTATTGAGCTTGGAAATCACGTTGTCGTTGTCAGTCATTTTATTTCTCCCTTTATTTTTCCCCGCGTGATGTTTCGCGGCGCGGCCTGTGCGGCGAGACACGAAGACGCGCCGCACATGTTCCGCTAGTAACCGGCACGATTGCCCGTCCACGTTTGCGCCGGGTCGCGGCTCGCGCCGGAGTCGAAAAATTTGACGAGCAGGAGTCCTGCGACGAAGCCGCCGATGTGCGCGGCGTAGGCCACGCCGCCGCCCTCCTGCGAACCCGACCCCAACATGCCGAGGCCGTTGATCAACTGGAAGACGAACCAGAGGCCGATGGCGACGAAGGCCGGAACGGTGCGCACTATAAAACTGAAGATGATGACGTGGACGCCGCGCGTCGGGTGCAGCAGCAGGTAGCCGCCGAGCACGCCGGAGATTGCGCCCGATGCGCCGAGGCTCGGGATGAGCGGGTTCTGCCCGAAGGCCACCGTCGAGAAGACGTGCGCGAGCGAGGCCAGCAGCCCGCACAGCAGGTAGAAGATGAGATACTTCACTTTCCCCATGCGGTGTTCGAGGTTGTCGCCGAAAATCCAGAGAAAGAGCAAATTGCCGAACAGGTGCGCCAGTCCGCCGTGCATGAACATCGAGGTCAGCAGCGTGAGATAGACGCTGCCCGGCGTCGGTTGCAGCCCCGGAATCGTGACGCCCTCGTCGACGGCGACGCGGTCGGGCGTCACGAGGTCGCGCCCGGCCGTGATCTCGGCGGGCACGGTCGACCATGCGTAGGTGAAGCGGTCGTTGCCGCCGAACCCCTGAAAGAGCACGAAGACGAGGATGTTCGCCGCGATCAGTAGATAGTTGATGAGGGGCGTCGAGTGCCGGTCGGAGTTGTCATCGCCAATGGGAAACATAATCGTTTAAACCTCGTCTCAAGTGGCAAAGCGCCGGAGAGAAGTGTCCGCCGCCGGGCACTGCCCGCCGCCTCCACCCGGCCGCCACGCCCGATGCCCGCCCGGACGCTTCAACGACGCATCCTTTAACGGGCGCATTTTATAGAGCGCGCATCTTCACGCCATAATGTTGCAAAGCCTATACGAGAAGTTAAGGAATATTCCCTTGCATCTCACGTTCCCGAGGCGATTGCGCACGTCGTCGGCCGGCGCGCGCGCCCGTTTACCGGCCGAAAGCGGCGAAGCGCGCTGAATCCGTGCGTGGATGCACCGCCGCGTCCAGCATCGTTCCCGTACATCGGCGGCGCACGCTTTCACTCCGTGGCCGCAGGCGCAGGCGCGCGGACGGCATCTGCCGACGCCGCCTGCCCGCCGCCGAACGGGAGACGGCTCCGGCGTGTTTGCTCGACACGCCTTTGACCCGCGAAGCGAGTCGCAGTACCTTTTACAGACCCGACGACATTTCCGCCACCGGAGGCACTCTTGAGAAAATCAATCGTCACACTGGCCGCGCTGCTTTTCGTCGCGCACCTCTGTCTTGCCACGCAACTCTGCCCCGCCGCGCTCGCGCAGGAGGAGCAGGGGGAGACGAAGCAACCCGCCTTCACGCTCCACAGCCGCGTCCAGATGAACCTGGGCGAAGCCGGCAGGGAGGAATTGAAAGAAGTGCGCTACGTTTCATCCAGCGGCAATTTCAGAGCCGTCTATACACGTGCGGACGGTTCGGTCTCCAGCGAGCAGGTCTTCATTCGGGGGCGCGGGTTCTTCAACGTCGACCACGGCCACAGGATGATCGCGCCGAATAGAAGCAACCCGCCCGAGACGGCGACGACGCCGCCGCCCACCGCCGAGCAGTTGCGCGCCAGCCCGCATTTCATCAGGACGGAAGAGGTGCTGGGCAGGACGACCTACGTCCACCGCATCAAGGACGCGAAGACCGGCCAGCCGGACGTGGACTATTACTTCACGCCGGAACTCGGCCGCGTGCCGCTCAAGACCGTGGAGTATGCGAGCGGCAAAGTGTTCATGGTCACGGAGCCGACGGGCATCGTCTTCGGCGAACCCGAAGCGGCGCAACTGAAGCTGCCCGACTATGAGTTGCAGGAGAGGATGCCCGTCACCGGCGGCGTGCTCAATGGAAAGGCCATCAAGAAACCCGCGCCCAAATACCCGTCGGCGGCGATTGCGGAGGGCGCGCAGGGCGTCGTGGTGGTGCAAATCACCATCGACGAAGCGGGCAACGTGTTGAAGGCCACGGCGCGCTCCGGGCACCCGCTGTTGCAAGAGGCCGCGGTCAAGGCTGCGCTCAAGGCGAAGTTTTCCCCCACGCGGGTCGGTGGGCAGCCCGTGAAAGTCTCCGGCCTCATCACGTATAACTTCGTGTTGTAACTAAGGCATGTGCCGCCCTTCGCTGTCTCCGGCACATACTCGATTCATCAACACACGCGCCGCTGAAAAAACACACGCGCGACCCGAGAAACGAAACGCACGCAACCCGGATTCGGGTTGCGTGCGTTTCATGTTTCAAGCGGCGCGAATTTCGCATATCGGCGGCGCGACTTTTACGTGCCGTCGGCGCGGCGGCGGCGGCCGGTCGGCGGCGCGAATTTTCGTGCGCGTGCCGGCGCGTGCCTTCTATTCTATCAAGTCGCGGCTTGAGGGGCCGCCCGCGACGATGCCGCGTCGTTCGAGTTCGGGGACGTGGGGCTGCAAAAGTTCGTAGCCTTCCGAGCGGGCGACGAAGGTGGCCGCCGTGATGTCGCCCGCGACGTTCAGGGTCGTGCGGCACATGTCGAGGATGCGATCCACGCCGAGGATGATGGCGATGAGCGCGGGGTTGATGCCGTAGGTGACGAGCATGACGATAATGAAGGGGATCGAGCCGGAGGGGACGCCCGCCGTGCCGATGCCGCCGAGGATGGCGAAGTAGGCGATGCCGAGTTGCTGATAGATCGTGAGATCGATGCCCGCCAGTTGCGCCAGGAAGAGCACGGTGACGCCTTCGTAGAGAGCCGTCCCGTTCTGGTTGGCCGTCGCGCCCACGGTCAGGACGAAGCTGTTGATCTCGCGCGGCACGCCGAGATTTTCCTCCGAGACGCGCAGGGCTGTCGGCAGCGTCGCGTTGGAAGAAGAGGTGGAGAAGGCCGTGAGCATGACGGTCTTGATGCGACGGAAGAACTCCAGAGGGCTTATGCGCGAGAGGAAATAGACGGAGAGCGAATAGACCCCGAACATGTGGAGGGCGAGGCCGCCGAGCACGGTCAGGACGAACCAGCCGAGCGCCTGCAAGAGATCGAGGCCGAAGCGCGACGTGTTGTTGAAGAGCAGGCAGGCCACGGCGAACGGCGCGATCTTCATGATCATGTCGATGATCTTCGCGGAGATTTCAAAGAGAGCCTGCAAGCCTTGCAAGAGCGGCGCGGTGACGTTCGTCGGGATGAGCGTGGCGGCGATGCCGAGGATGACGGCGAAGAACATCAGGTGGAGCATGTTCGGCGTGTCGGTCTGCGTCTCCCGGCCTGCGATGATGCCGGCGACGGCCGCGACCGGGTTCGACGGGACGACGGTTTCCACCACCTGCATCAGGGGCGAGGCGGTCGTGCCCGCTTTCGTGGCGTCGGCGACGCGCTTCGACGCGTCCGTGCCGTAGCGCGCTTCGAGTCCCGCCTTCGTCGCTTCGTCAATACGCTCGCCGGGGCGAATCGTGTTGGCGAGCGTCAGCCCGATGATCACCGAGATGGCGGAGATGACGAGCGTGTAGGCGAAAGACTTCAACCCGACGCGGCCGAGTTTGCGGATGTCGCCGATCCCGGCCACGCCAACGACGAGCGACGAGAAGACGAGCGGGACGACCACCATCAGCAGGAGCCGGAGAAAGAGCGCCCCGATGGGCTCGGTGACGTGGCGCACAGTCCAGGCGACGCCGGGGTGATTGCCGCCGAGGGTGTAGTTCACCAGCACGCCCGCCACGACGCCCACGACCAACCCGATCATGATGCGCGTGTGCAGCGCCATCCCCTTCGGCCTGTCCGGCGTCTCGTCCTTGAGGTCGGTCGTCGCCTCGCGCTCGTAAGCGTCCGAGCTAACCTTCGGCCTCGTCACATCACGATCTTTACTCTCGTCAGCCATAATAAGTTTCAGGTTTCAGGTTTCAAGTTTCAGGTTAAGACTTTTTGTATTTCGTACCTGCCAAGTCGGATTTACGCAAGTAGCTCATCAAGCCGCTAAGCATACGACTTATTTGCGCCGCTGTGCTAAGTAATTCTTCAAAGACATCCTGCTCAAGATAGCCTTGATCAACGGCGACATATAACTGCGCTCTAACTTCGCCGGCTGAACCTTTAGCAATCGCGAGGAACTGAACGAACTCCCCGGTTCCGCTTCGCTCGCAACCTTCGGCAATATTAGACATGATCGAAACACTGGCTCTGCGTATCTGATCGCGCAGTCCGAAATCCTTAGAAAAACTTCCCCCATTGGTAGCGGTATAAACTCGCCGGGTCAACTCGCGAGCCTTCCGCCATGCCTCTATCTCCTCAAAACTCTGGAAGGTAGCCATAGATAAGGTTTCAAGTTTCAGGTTTCAAGTTTCAAGTCTGAATGTTTTCAGGTTCTTCAACTTGAAACCTGAAACCTGAAACCTGAAACTCTTCCTACCGCCCCCATTTCAATTTTCCGCGCAGCACCTCGAAGTAGTTGCGGTTGAGGGGCTGCATCAGGTTAAAGGTCGTGCGACTCTTGGCGATGAGGACGCGATCATTCACTTCCATGCGATAACCGACCTGCCCGTCGAGCGTGAGGGCGACTTCTTCTTTGGGCGTCTTGAGGATGAGTTCGATCTCGGCGTCATCGGGCACGACGAGCGGGCGGTTCGAGAGCGTGTGCGGGCAGATGGGGGTGATGACGATGGCGTTCATCGAAGGGTAGACGACGGGGCCGCCAGCCGACAGGTTGTAGGCCGTCGAACCCGTGGGCGTGGAGATGATGAGGCCGTCGGCGCGGAAGCAGTTGACGAGTTGGCCGTCGAACCACGTCTCGATCTCGATGATGCGCGCCAGCGCCGACTTGCTGATCACCACGTCGTTCAGCACGCGGTTGCGCAACAGTTTCTCCGCGCCGCGATGGAGTTCGGCGGCGAGCATCACGCGGCGGTCGAGGTGATAGTTGCCCGCGATGATGGATTCGAGCGCGGCGGTCATCTCTTCGACGCGCACTTCGGTGAGGTAGCCGAGCGTGCCGTAGTTGACGCCGACGACGGGCACGTCGCTGTTGTCCAGGAGGCGCGCCGTGGCGATCATCGTGCCGTCGCCGCCGAGGACGACGATCATGTCCACGCTGGCGGCGAGTTCCTCGTGTTCCAGCATCTCGACGGCGCAACCCGTCTCGCGCACGATCTCTTCGCGCTCGACGCGCGGGCCGACGACGAGCGCGATGCCGCGCGGCGCGAGCCATTCGAGCAGGCGACAGATGGTCTTATTCGCCTCCGGCTGATCCGGCTTGACGAGCACGCCGATGCGTCGAACGGTAAGTTTCTCCATCAGCCACACACGCTCGCGGAAGCGACAACGACGCACGCGCCGGGCGCACCGCGCGCGGACACCTCTCCCGGCAATATCTTTAAGGCTAAGTCAGGCTCAAAAAAGGCGCGAAAGAAAACTGCACCGGATGATACAGGCGCGTCTTTCCGGGTGTCAACGCGGAGTTTTTTTGCCCGCCGCGCGTGACACAGGCGCGAAAGCGTCTTACGCCGCCACGGGCGGGCGAACGCTTGCGACGTTTAAGCCGTCAGCGCGCGGGAGGCCGAACCGGATGGCGCGAAAACGGAGAGCGAACAGAGCTTGTGAGAACCTTGCGCCGACGAGCCGGCAGTTGAGCTGACGGATGCGAACGCGAGCGTAATATTCCTCGCGCGCGCCGGTCGGGAACGAAGTTTCAGGCTAGGCGGAGGTCGTTGATTCCGCGCTTCCGTCCGGCGGCTCGCCCTTCCTTATTTCACCGCGTAGAGGTTGCCGTCCCAGCCGCCGAAATAGATGAGGCCGCCGGAGACGACGGGCGCGGAGGTGACGATGCGTTCGGTGGGGAAAGACCATTTGAGTTGCCCGGTCGCGGCGTCGAGCGTGTAGAGACCTTTGAGGCCGCCGAAGTGGACGAGCGAGCCGGAGACGACGGGCGCGGAGGTGATGCCCTCTGCGGCGGCAAACTTCCAGCGCAGTTGCCCGCTCGCGGCATCGACGGCGTAGAGGTTTCCGTCGATGCCGCCGAAGTAGATGAGACCGGCGGCGAGCGCGGGCGAATGCGGCAGGCCGCCCTCTGTGTTGAAACTCCACTTCCGCTGTCCGCCGGCGGCGTCAACCGCGTGAAGCTGATTGTCGAGACTCGTGAAATAGATGGTCGCGCCGTCGCCCGTGGGCGCGGAGACGACGGGGCGCGAAGTCTTCACCGTCCACTTCTTTTGCCCCGTCGCGGCGTCAACCGCGTGCAGGCCGCGCCCGCTGCCCACGTAGAGCGTGCCGGCCGCGAGGTGCGGCGTGGTGGGCGCGCCCGCCTCCGCGCTGAAGCGCCACACCTCGCGCCCCGTCTGCGCGTCAATCGCGAAGAGCAGCCCGACCGTCCCCGCGCAATAGACCAACCCGCCGCTTACGATTGGCGCGGAGTTCACGGCATACTCGGCTTTGAACCGCCAACGCTCTTTGCCCGTGGCGGCGTCGAGCGCGTAGAAGCGCGTGTCCTGGCTGCCGAAATAGACCTGCCCGCCGGAGAGCGCGGGCGAACCGAGGATGCGCCCGCCCGTCTTGTACTTCCACAACTCGCGCCCCGTCGTGCTGTCTATCGCGTAGAAGTAATAATCGTAACTGCCGAAATAAGCGACGCCGTCGGCGACGACGGGCGTCGAATAGACGCTGCCGCCGGTCTTGAATTTCCACTGCGAGACGAGCGAAGTCGCCGCTTCGCCGCTGCTACCGGCCGCGCCGCCGCCGACGGAAGTTTGCGCCGTCGGCGTTAACGTCCCAACCCCCTCCTGCGCGCGGGCGTGAACGATCAGGCCGAGGCAACACACGGCGGCGATTAACTTGACTGCGTTTCTCATGCTGCGTCTCCGAAGCAAAAACTCTGTGGAAGTCCCGGCAGGGATGGCAATAGTCCGTTGATTAATGAACGGGGGCGACCGCTCGCAAAGGTTCGAGCGAAGCCTCGCGGGGAAGCTTGAACGTTCGTGCGAAGCCTCGCGGGGAAGTTCGGAAGCTGGAACTTCCCCGCGAGGCTTCGCACATTATTTTCAATCGGTCACACGCCGCTAAAAGACGCGACTCTGAAGCGGCCGCCCGCTGACGGGACTTTTACAATTGAAGCGCCCACCCGCTGACGGGACTTTTCAATTGCGGATTCTCAGTTCTTCCCGGGTTCAGTTCGCGTCGCTTCGCCCGCCTCCGCTTTCTTCGCGGCCTCGGCCGATTTCGACTTCGCGTCCACCGTCAGGTAGTAACCGCGCCGCGCCTTCACTTCGAGTTTGCGCTCTTTGCCTTTGGCGTCGCGCGCGCGCACGCGCACTTCGAGCGGGTGCATCCGGCCGTCGTCGCTTTCGGTTTCGGCGAGCGTGAAGCCGAGGCTGTAGCGCGAGTTGAGATTGCCGACGATGCGGCCGAGGCCGTCGGCGTAATCGGCCGGGCGGCGGACGCGCACCGTCTCGCCGCCCGTGGCCTTCGCCAGATATTGCGCGCTGCCGGAAATGCTGATCCCCGCGAGATTGCCGAGCGGTTTCAATATCGGCATCGCAAACTTGAAGCCCGTCTTCATGTCCGTCACGAGCGCGCTGAAGATGACGTTCGACTTCAACAGCTTCGACTCGACGTAATCCCTCTGCGTGTAGAAGACGGGCGCGATGCCGTCGGTGATGTAGACGAGCGCGGGCTGCGAGTTCGGCCGCTCGGCCGTGGCGCGCTTCGTGATCTCGACGGACGCCGACGCCAGGTCGAACGGCTCCTGGTATTCGCTCGTGATCGAGCCGTCCTCGTTCCGGCGTTCGATGATCATCGAGCCGTCGGCTTTGACGATGCGCTTCACCGTGTTGCCCTTCCTGTCCTTGACGTAATCCACCTCGACGTTTTCGTCCTTTTCGTTCACCGTCTTATCTTTCCCGCCGCCCGACTCGACCTTCACACCGCCCGTCCCGACCGTGATCGAAGTTCCCTTCTCGCCCTTCTCGCCCTTCTCGCCCTTCTCTTCGGCGCGCTTCGCTTTCTCTTTTTGTTCCACCTGCGCGGCCGGTTCGGTCTCTTTGGCTGCAGTATCCACGCCGTCCGCGCCTTCGCCGACGAGCGTGGGCACAATCGCCATCGCCGAGGCCACCTGCGCGCGATTGCGCGTGAAAGGCGTCAGCCATTCGCGGCGGTTGTCGACGCCGTTCGGGTCGAGCACGATGACGGCCACCTCGTCCTCCGGGGGCAGTTTCGAGAGTTCGGCCGCCATCGCTTCGAGGATTTCCGTGCGGCGCATGTAACGCCCCGCGCCGAGCCGTTCGAGGTCGAACACGAGCGCGAGCGCGAGCGGACGCCGGTTCTTGTCGCCTTCACGCGTGAAGTAGGAGACGGGGCGCGGGCGTCCGTCGGCGAGCACCTCGAAGTTCTCGGCCGTGAGGCCGGCGGCGAACGATTTCGTCTTCCTGTCCGTCACGAGCGCGTCGAGAAAGACGACGCGCGTCCGGACTTTCACCACCTCGTCGTCCTGCGCCGCGTCCTGCGCCGCGGCTTCGACCGCGCCGCCGCACGCGAGCGCGAGCGCGAGCGCGAGTGATATTCCGTTTGCGCAGAGGCGCGGGAAAAAGTGTTGGATTCTCATTGTCTGCATGCTCCGTGCCGGGTTCGACGGGTGTTTAGTGTGTGAAGCGTCTGGCGTTGAATGTGTGCGTTCGCGTTTGAGCGACGCGTTCCGGTTGAGCGACGCGTTCGGCGCGTGTGGGCGAGTGGGGAAATCACTCCTGCTCGGCGCTCGCGGCCTCGTTCGTCAGTTCGCGGCTCTCGCGTTCGGGATTCAACAGGAGCTTCGCGAAATCTTCCGGGTTGAGGCTCACCTGGAGCACGGACGCGTCGCGCTGCGCGATGACGACGATGAGCACTTTGAACTTGTCGCCGTCAGACTTCGTGTAGGTGTAGGTCTGCGCTTCCTCTTCCAGCCGCGCGGCGACGAGCGGGTGCCATGCGGGTTCGAGCGTGCGGCGCAAGCGGGCGCGGATGTCGCCGCCCGCAGCGGCAGCAGGAGCGGCGTCGCGCCCCGTGAAATCCTGATCCTCGAAGATCGCCAGTTTGAAGCTGCCGAGGCGGCGCGCGCTCTTCGAGACCACCTTTGCGGTCGCCACGCCGAGGTCGACGACGAACGGGACGCCGCGATGCTTGACGCGATAGTGCGACTCGATGAGTTTGACCACCGCGTTATACTCCGCGCCCTTCGCGGTCGCGGGCGTGGCGGCGGCGACGGCGAAGGGCGCGACGCCCGTGATGACAAAGAGCAGTAACAGTGGGATAAGTGACCGGCGCATCGTAGTGTTCCTCCCCTTACTGTTTCTTCGCGGGCTTGGAGTCTTTGTCGTCGCCCGTGCTGCCGATGCCGAGTTCGGGGATGCCGAACTGGCCTTCGAGCTGGCTCAGCTTTTCGAGGTCGATCCGGCCGACGATGTTGACGAACGTCAGCCGCTTCGGTTCGAGCGCGAGGATGGCGATGCCGTCTATGCTCCCGGTGGCCGTCATCATGTAGACCTCGACGTGGACATTCTCTTCGGCCTTCTTCTTGACGATGTTGACGAGCCGCACCCAGCCGGGCGAGCGCAACTGCGTGCGCACTCCGGCGAGGTTGCTCTCGTCGTATTCGCCCTCGTTATTGAAGCCGTAGCTGCGCACGTAGACGCCTCTCAGGCCGGCGACAATCGCGCCCACGTCCACCGTTTTGCCGTCGTCCGTCTTGGTGGTGATCCGCTTCGGGATGATGCGCAGCAAATTCTCGTCGAGGTTCACATCGATGAGTTCGCTGGCTTTGCGCGCGAGCGACTCTTCGTTGTCGAGTTGCAGCCGGGGCGCGCCCTGCGTCTGCTGTGCCCGCGCGCTCGTCGCTCCGGCCGCGATGAGCGCGATGCCGAGGCATAAAAGTTTCAGCCATGAATTAAGTTTCGTTCTCATAATCACTCCATATCCGTCTGCGCTGGTAATCTTCCGAGGTCGCGGCCGCGCGCTATCGTCCGGCGCGGCCGATCTCCTGCATCTCTCGCTGCGCGTAGTTGAGCTTCGCGCTCGCCAGCCTGAGCGCGAGCATCAACTGCTCGGTCGCCTCACGCTGCTGCGGCGTCAAAGGCTGCTCGGCCTGCCAGCGCATCGCACCTGCGACTTCCTCACGCGGCGCGGCCGCGTTCTCTTTCAAGCGCGCCGGGAACTTCTGCCGCTTCACCGCCAACTGCGGCGACGGACGACGAGGTTTGCGGACTGAGGCCGCGACGAACGCCGGCTTATCTTCTCGCAGCTTCGATTGTTCGACGCTGATGGTCGCCTCTCTCTCTACGGTCGCGGTATCCGTGACAGTCGCGGCGTCCGTGACAGTCGCGGCGTCCGGGACGTGCGCCTTGTCCGGCTTCTCGTTCCGGGCGGCCGGGCTGCCCTGTCTAGCTTCCGCCAGTTGAGTCTTCCGCGGCTCCTCGCCCTGCCGTGTGAACAACCACGCTCCCGCGAGCAACGTCAGGAGAAGCGAGGCGGCGAGCGCGAGGCGCGGCCGCGAAAAGATCGTGGCCGGGCGCGTGCGCGCCATCGTCGCGGCGTTGGCGGCGCGGGCGGAGGGCGGCATGGCGGCGGCCGGAATTTCCAGCGGGCGCTGCTTGTACTTCAGCGCGCCGAGCAGATTTTCGAGTTGCGCCACGTCCTCTTCGGGTTCGCCTGTCTTGTCCCACAGGTAATCGCTCATAACTTTAATGCTCCTTCAGGAAACTGGCGCCGCTCACCTTCTCGCGCAGCAGTTTCATCCCGCGATGGATGTTGACCCTCACGGAAGCGGGCGCGAGTCCCGTGCGCTCGGCGATCTCCGGCCCCGTCATGCCCTCCACGAAACGCAGGATCAGCGGCTCGCGGTAGGCCTCCGGCAGTTGCCGTATGAGGTTCAACACTTCGGTCGCCTCGGCGTCGTGGGCGACGGCGCTCTTCGCCGTGGCGATGTCGTCGGTCAGTTCGGTGGTGTCGCGCGAGCGTCGATGAAAGTCCATCGCGCGGTTGCGCGTGATCATGGCGAGCCAGGGGCCGAAGGCGTTTGCGTCGCGCAGCGCGTCAAGCTTACGGAGCGCGACGAGAAACACGTCCTGCACGAGATCGTCCACCTCGCCGTAGGGCACGCGCGCCAGCAGGATGCCGTGCACCATGCGCGCATAGGCATCGTAGAGCCGCCCGAAGGCGTCGCGGTCGCCCGCCCGCACCGCCGCCACGAGCGCGGCGTCCGGGGAAATTTCAATCTTTTGGGGGGCGGCATCGGCGTGCATGTCCGTTCCGATCATGTGGAGAATGCCGCCCATCGCCTCTACTTCATACATGCAAAAACAACCTCATACGCCGCTTCCAACTCGCTCTCGCCGGGAGCGTTTGCGCGTTCGGTTGGTAAGACGCGACCGGGGCGAAAAGCGTTAACAGGGACGACCGGGAGATTTTTTAACTTTAGCGCGGACGCTTCCTTAGCGCATGAGCGCGGACGCTTCCTTAGCGCGCGGCGATGACGGGCAGGCTCCGGCGACGCTTGCCGTCGGAGGCGCGGGGCGCATTGTTGTTGTTGTGCGGGGCGTGCGGGCGGCGTGCTTCCCACACGCGGACGAGGCGCGCGAGTTCTGTGCCGTCCGCATCGGGGTCAACGAGCGTCAGCCAGAGCGGTGTCGGCAGCCACGCCCAAGCCGCGCCGTAAGTCTTCTCGTTCAACGATTCCACGCGCCGCTCCGCCCTCCACTGCAAGGCGACGGGCGGCATCTCCTCCCAGTTGTCGTAGCACGCATGTTGAATGCAGGGGGCGGGCTTGGCGCGCGCGTGGACGAGACAGCCGACGCCGGGGGCGAAAAGCGGGCACGAGTAAGTCTGCGCGTAGGTGTCGGCCGCGGCCGAGGCGCGCAGGCCGTAGCGTTCGACGGCGAGGCGCGCGCGCTCATAGACGGCGCGGCGCGCGCGCGAGTCGAGGCGCGGCGTGCGCCGGAGCGTCTCGCGCATGGCGACGGCTTCGAGGCGCGTGATGTGGACGTTGACGAAGTGCGCGTCGGTGCAGCAGACGCCGGGCGTCGGGCAGACGCGGCAATCGCGCGCCGCCGGCTCGTAGTTGACCTTGATGTGGCTTTGGACGGCGGCCTTGCCCCGCTGCAAGCGCGCGAGCGCGGACGCCTCCGAGAGTTTCTTCATCACAAGCCGGCAGACACTGACAGAGTAGCAAACAGATTCATTCAATCGTCCGCCCCGGCGCGTTCGTAGCAGGCGAGGAATTCGCGGTTGCCGTCCGCGCCGTGGATCGGCGAATCGATCAGGCCGCGCGCGGCGAGTCCCAAGTCTAACGCCGCCCGGCTCACTTCTTCAACGACGCGCGCGTGCGCGCCCCTGTCCGTCACGATGCCGCCCTTCCCGACTTCGCCGCGTCCCACCTCGAACTGCGGCTTGATGAGCAGAACGATCCGCCCGCCGTGCGACAAAAGCGGCACGAGCGCGGGCAGCACCTTCGTCGCCGAGATGAAGGACACGTCCATCACAATGAGATCGAATGTCGTCTCGAAATCTTCGGGCTTGAGATAGCGCGCGTTGACGCCCTCGCGCACCTCCACGCGCGCGTCCGTGCGGATGCGCCAGTCGAGCTGGTTGTGCCCCACGTCCACGGCCACGACGCGTCGCGCCCCATGTTGCAACAGGCAATCGGTGAACCCGCCCGTCGAAGCTCCCACGTCGAGGCAGACGGCATCCCGCGCCTCGATGCCGAAAGCGCCGAGCGCGGCTTCCATTTTCAAACCGCCGCGCCCGACGTAGCGCGCCGCCGGGTCGTCCGACCCGCGCACGCGGATCGAGGCGTCGGGCGCGAACGCCTCGCTCGATTTCTCCACGCGCTGCTCGTCCACGATGACGAGCCCCGCCATGACGAGAGCCTGCGCCCGCGTGCGCGACGGCGCGAGTCCGCGCTCGACGAGCAACTTGTCTATCCGCTCACGTTTCATCCCGCCCGATACTTTAACGCTAAAACCCCTCGCCGCCCACGCCGCCGCCATCGCCCACAGGCCGGACGCGAGACGTGGCCGGACGCGAGACGTGGCCGGACGTGGAGATGGCCGGACATGGAAATGGCCGGACGTAGAAATGGCCGGACGTTGAAACACGTCCGGCCACTTCTCGTTGCGAAGTTAAATTGAATCTTTAACTGGGCGGCGCGCCCTCGAAGATGTCTTTGATGCGGTCGATGTTGCGTCGCTGCTCGCGCCGCTCCTCGCGTCTCTGGCGGCGACGCTCGCGGCGGCGTTCGCCGAAGTCTTCGTCGCCCGCGCGGCGGTCGTCGCGGTGTACGTCCTCTTGTCTCGACTCGACCGGGCGCGGCGCGGCGATGGTTTCGACGATGCGCGGCTTCGGCTCAGCGGCGCGCGGAGCAACAGCGGCCTTCGGCTCCTCTCTCGCCTCTTCTTTCGGGCGCGCGGCGGGCGGGGCGGCGGTCTCCGTCGTCACACGCGGGCGCGCCGGCGCGGCGTCGCTGATGCCGCCGCCCTCTTTCGCCGGGTCGAACTCTTCAAACACCACCGGGGCATCGGACTGCGCCTGCTGATCCGTAGAGGCCAGCGCACCGGCCGGCGTCGGTTGCGGCAACTGCGCGGCCTCGGCAGTGTCCGCCTGTGCGTCGACGTTCGTTGTGGCGGCGGCCGTCGATTGCCGCTGCTGGTAGAGGCGGAAGGCCAGCAGGCTGACCACGCCGCCCGCCAGGGCTGAAATCAGCACCAGCGCAATCGGCCATTGGCGGCGGGCGCTACTACTGCGCGCGGGGCGACCCGCGAGCGGCACGACCGGCCGCGCCACCTGCGCCTCCACCTCGTCAAAGCGCGGCGTGACGAGCGTCGCGTCAGGCTCTTGGAAGATTGTCTTGTCGCGTTCCAACGGCGTCGGATCGAACATTTTCTGCGTGTCTTGCATTTACTCTCCCGAATCTCAGCGTCCTACAAAACTACTCGCACACACTGAACTTTCCACTTAATTGCAAATTTCAGGCCAGCCGCGAAGCCCGTCCGCGCAACCGCCGGCGCGAACCGCCGTTTGTTGCGTCAACTCTTTTGATGCTTCGGTTTACGTCGTTGCTGTACTAAATAAATTGCAAATTCGTTGCGCGCGCGGGCGTGCCGCACGTCTTTGCGGGGATACAAGCATCCGCTTTGGTGTTCGGAATCGTGACTCCGCCCTCCGCAGACACGTCGGCGACGGGCATGAAGGCGGCGGCAGACATGGAGGAGGCGGGCACGAAGCGGTGGGCACGAAAAAAGCGCCGCCTCCGTCGGCCGGGAGCGGCGCACTCATCGTTCGTCATTTTGAATGTTCCCCCGGCGAAAATTTCTCCGGCCGGACACAACGCCGCCCGGCGGCGTGTCCCCGCATCTCTCCATACGACGCCCCGGCGCACGCCCGCTTACGAGCGGCGCGCGGAGGAGAAAGGCATCCCGGCGCGATTACTTTCTTCCACGCATTCGCTGACGCGCGTGTAGATGCCGTCGGCGTCGAGGCCGTATTTGGCGAGCAGGAGACGCGCGTCGCCGTGTGTGACGAGGCGGTCGGGCACGCCCATGCGCACGACGCGCACCTGTCCGAGCAGCCCGTTCTCTTCCAGCAGTTCCAACACGGCCGAGCCGAAGCCGCCGGCGAGATAGGCTTCCTCCACCGTCAGGATCAGACGCTTCGTGCGCGCCAGCGCGAGCAGCAACCCGGCGTCGAGCGGTTTGACGAAACGCGCGTTGACGACCGTGGCCTCGATGCCGTCGCGCGCCAGGCGTTCGGCCGCCTGCACGGACGGGTGCACCATCGAACCGTAAGCGACGATGGCGACATCGCCGCCGTGGTCGCGCAGGATTTCGGCCTTGCCGATCTCCAGCAGTTCGGGCGCGCGCTCGATGTCCGCGCCCACGCCGTTGCCGCGCGGGTAGCGCATGGCCGCCGCGCCCTGGTGCTCGATCATCGTGTAGAGCATGTCGCGCATCTCGCCCTCGTCCTTCGGAGCCATGACGACGATGTGCGGCACGGCGCGCAGGTACGAGATGTCTAACAGGCCGTGGTGCGTCGGCCCGTCGCCGCCGACGATGCCGGCGCGATCCATGCAGAACTTCACGTTCAAGTCCTGGATGCACACGTCGTGGACGAGTTGATCGAAGCCGCGTTGCAGGAAGGTCGAGTAGATGGCGCAGACGGGCTTCAGGCCTTCGGTGGACATCCCGGCCGCGAACGTGACGCAGTGCTGTTCGGCGATCCCGACGTCGAAGGAGCGTTCGGGAAACTTCTCCAGCGCCATGTCTATCCCTGTGCCGTCGGGCATGGCGGCGGTCAGGGCGATGATCTTTTCGTCGCGCGCCATCAACTCGCAGAGCGTCTGGCCGAACACCGCCGTGTAGCCCGGCGCGGACGCCTTCGACTTGATGGCCGCGCCGGTCTTCGGGTCGAACGCGCCCGTCGCGTGCCACGCGTAATAGTTCTTCTCGCGCGCCGGGAAGCCTTTGCCCTTCGTCGTCAGGGCGTGGACGATGACCGGGCCGTCTGTGATCTGCTGTGCCTCGCGCAGCGCGTGGACGAGCGCCTCGGTGTCGTGGCCGTCAACGTAGCCGATGTACTTGAAGCCGAGTTCGTTGACGAGCGCGCCGGGCAGGACGGCCGCCGCGATGGCGTCCTTGACGGTTTTCGCAGCCTGGTGTAGACGCTCGCCGAAGGACGGCACGGCGCGCAGGGCTTCGCCCACTTCATCCTTGAAACGGTGATACCCCTGCGCCTCGCGCAGGCGATTCAAATAACCCGTGAGCGCGCCGACGGCCGGGGCGATGGACATTTCGTTGTCGTTCAAGAGAACGATGAGGCGCGTCTTCAAATGCCCCGCCTGATTGATCGCCTCCATCGCCATGCCGCCCGCCAAACTCGAATCGCCGATGAGCGCGGCGACGTGGTGCGTCTTGCCTTCGCGGTCGCGCGCAATCGCCATTCCCAGCGCGGCCGAGAGCGAAGTGGAGGCGTGTCCCGCGCCGAACGTGTCGTACTCCGATTCGTCGCGGCGCAGGAAGCCGCTCAGGCCGTCGTACTGTTTGATGGTCGCGAGCTGGTCGCGCCGCCCCGTCAGAATCTTGTGCGCGTAGGCTTGATGGCCGACGTCCCAGACGAGGCGATCCTGCGGCGTCTCGAACGCATAATGGAGGGCGACGGCCAGTTCCACCGCGCCGAGCGACGCGCCCGTGTGGCCGCCCACGCGCGCCATCGTCTCGATAATGTACTGGCGTATTTCGGCAGCCACCTCCGGCAACTGCTCAAGCGATAGCCGACGCAAATCGGCGGGTGTGTTGATGTGCTGGATAAGTCTCATTTCGACGCGCATTGTAACGCGAGACGCGCCCGCGTTGCACGTCAAGCGGAAAGACAATCAGCGCGGGATGGAGACGGCGAGAACTTGAAGATCGACGCGGGCGACCGTTGCTCCGTCATCGCGCCTCTCGTTGCGACACGGATTGTTTTTCAGACCAACCGCGCCCGGCGCGCGTCTAAACGGGCACAAGTGGATTCGGGGCGACCGAGAAGATAAGTCGAGTCCCGCA
>DASQLU010000047.1:0-26287 GCA_035645855.1 Pyrinomonadaceae bacterium | reverse complement strand
TTCATCTCCTGAAACGCATGCTGAACGCTGACGGCGTTCGCTTCATCGCCACCGGAGCGAGCCGCGAGCGGCATCGCCGACACATTGTTTTCTCTGACCAGTCTTTCACGTAAGGACATAACTTTTAAATTCGCTGTCGGTTCGTTTAGTTTGAAGGTAAAAGATTTCAACTGCGCTGTTTCAGATTTGAAACGCGCTTTTTTTGCGGCGCTTCAAATGGCGGCAGTCGCTTTGCTTTTATCGAGCCGCGTGCGCAATCCGGCATGTGCCGCAGCAGGAGCGCGACGCCCAAAGACCGAATTCCAGAGGCTCTTGCCCGGCGCGGCGCTGTTTGCTTCGACAGTTGCGCCCGTAATGCTGGCCGCGATCCCGCGAATTTCGGCGGCGATGCGCGAGGCGGGGTCGGAAGTGACGAGCGGCTCGCCGAGATTGATCGAATTGACGGCCACGTTGTAATCGCTCTGCACGTAGCCCGTGACGCGCTCGCCGAGGAAGCGTTCGACTTGCCGCAGATCGAGATCGACCTGCTTGCTCCAGCGGTTGACGACGATGCGCACCTTGTGGCGCGGGTAGCCGAGCCGGTCGAAGAGAGCGAGGGCGCGCTGCGTGCTGCGGATGGCCGGGATGTCGAGCGTCAGGACGAGCACCACCTCGTCGGCCTGATCAAGGGCGGAGAGCGTGATCGAGTCGAACGTGTGCTGCGGGTCGATGACGACGTAGTCGTAGCGTTCGCGCAAGAGTTCGAGCACCTCGAAGATGTGTTCGGGTTCGATGTCGTCGGCGAGGTCGGCCTCGCGCGGCGCGGCCAAGAGCGAGAGGTTCGGCGCGTGGGGCACGACGTAGCTTTTCAACAACGAGTCGTCGATGCGCGCGCGGTTCTCGACGAGGTCGGCGATGGAGAACTGCGGTTCGAGGCCGAGGAACAACGAGAGGTCGCCGGCCTGCAAATTGAGATCGACGAGGACGGTCGGCGCGTCGAAGGCGGCGGCGAGGTTCGTGGCGATGAACGACGTGCCGCAACCGCCCTTGCTCGAAAAGACCGCGACGGCGCGGCCGCGCTTCTTCGGCGCATCCGTCTGCGTCGAGCAAAATTCGGCCGTGCGCTCGATGACGGTTTGAAATTCTTCGCCGATGACGGGCAGGCGCAGGAAGTCGCGCGCGCCGGCGCGATAGCTGCGCAGGATGAGGTCGGGCGAGGCGTCGCGCGAGGCGCAGATGATGGCCGTCCGCGGGCACTCGGCGGCGAGGCGTTCGACGAACTTCAACGACTGTTCGGTCTCCGCGCCGAGCGTGATGATGGCCGCGCTCGGCCGCAGGCGCACGATCTCGGGAAAGAGTTGTTCGGCGTCGTCGCCGCCCGCGAGCAGGCGCGTGCGCTCGTTCGAGGCGAGCGCGCCGCGCAGCTCTTTGAGGGATTCGAGGCCGGTGCTGAGGATGACGAATGATAATTGATTCATTGTGTGCCGCTCTCTCGCTGAAAAGATGTGTGCGGAATTTCGCCCGGTCGCCCGGCCGGTGTTTCGCGTTAAGGAATGTCCGTCGGGACGTAGCCCGCGTTCTCGCCGGTCAGGGAAGTTTTGTAAGCCGGCAGGCGCAGCTTTTGGCTGACGAGCGGGAGCACGAAGTTGAAATCGTAGCCCACGATCTCGACGGTGACGCTGCCGCCGCCGAGTTTGAAGTTGTCGTAACTGATGCTCACCTGTTCCGGCGTCAGGTCTTGCACGAGCGGTTGCCCCGTGCCCGTCGCGTTGCCGTAGACGGCCATGTTTCGGGCTGCCGACTGCGCCGCTCCGCCCATGTCCCGGTTGACGGCGTAGCGCGCGGCGCGGCGCGTGGCATCGACGAGCGAGTTGTGCACCCAGAGCAGACGCCCGACTTCGAGCGCGCCGAAGACGGCGGCGCATAGCAGCGACGCGCCGATGGCGAACTCCAGCAGCGCGGTGCCGCGCTCGCCGTCGCGCACGATGTTGCGCGCGACGTTGCGCGCGACGTTGTGCGCGACGTTGTGCCCGTCGCGGCGCAGATCATTGCGGCGCGCATCATGGCGCCGGTCATTGCGGCGGTCATTGCCCTGCTCTGGTTGAAAATGTTTGAGGCGCATCGCTGTCACGCTTTCCGCTTCCGCTTCCGGTGTTACTGCACGAGTTGGCGCATGGTGCTTCTCGCGCCGACGTTGACGCCCAGCGAGAGCGAGGCGCTGCGCGTGAGCTTGCCGAGATCGAACAGGGGGACGTAGATAAAGTTCTGTATCTCGACGGTCTGCGTCTGCGTCAACCCAGAACCGTTTTTGCTCGGAGTGATCTTGATGTTGGCCGTCGTCAACCCGGCGGCGATGGGCGCGCCCGTGCCCGCCGTGTTGCCGTACACCAGTAGATTCCGCGCGGCGGCCGTGCCCTCGCCGGGCGGCTGGCTGACGAGGTAGCGCGCGGCGGCGCGCGTGCCTTTGAGGAGCGTCGTGTAAGTGTGGAAGAATCGCCCGAACTCGGCCGTCGCGCCGAGCAGCACGAGCAGGATCGGCATCACGATGGCTAGTTCGGCCAGTTGCGAACCGCGCTCGTCGCGCCAGCCGCGCAGCGCGCGCAGCACGCGTCCGCGTCCTCGTCGGGGTGTTGTTCGTAGTCTCATGGCGAAGAATCCTCTAGCGATAGATGACGGGGATGGAAAGCTCCGGGCTGGGCGTGCCACCGTTCGGGTCGTAGCCGCCGCGCCCGACGACCGTGCGCAGCTCAATGTACTCGACCACGATTTCGCCGCCGTTGCCGCCGCCGATTTTGGTTTGCAGGAAGAAGGCCGCGAAGCGATTGATCTGCACGCTGTCGCGCCCGCTGTCGAATTCGCTCTTGAGGATGATCGGGATGAGCACGACGCGGCGGTTGCGCGTCGGGCTGCCGACAGAGGGCGAGCGGAACGTGCCGGAGGCGGGCGATTGTCTCGCGTCCATCGCCTGCTGCGCGTCGAGATATTGCTGGTAGTTGATGTTCTCCTGCACGTTCTCGTCGGGCGGGAACTCGGCGGGGTCGAGCGTCCCGCCGTAGTCGCCGAAGCGCGTGTTGACGCCCTGCCTGACCGCGCCCGACGTGACGCCCGGCTTGGTCTGCACGTAGCCGCCCGCGCCGATGCAATTCCTGACGCCGCGCCCCAGCCCGTAGCGGTCGTCGTTGCCGCCCGGATAGTCAATCGAGAGAATCTGGTAGTTGCCCGGCGTCACCGCGCCGCCCGGCGGGCGACGGATGGTGTAGGTCTGTCCCTTGATGAAATAGGTCGGTTCGTGGTCGATGACGGTGACGGGAATGTAATCGCAAAAGACGTTGAGCGGGATGCTCATGCCGGCCTGCGCCTCGGCCGCCACGTTGCGCGACGCGCCGAGGACGGGCGCGGCGAACGACGTGCTGACGGCCGCCGGCGGGACGATTACTTTCACGAAGCGGATGTTGCGCGCCTGTCCCTTCGCCGCCGCTTCGCTCATGTAGGGGCCGTCCAGGTTCTTCGCGAAGAGGACGTTCGCGCGCGGGATCGTGACGCCCTTCTTATTGAACTCGTAACTGTTCAAAGACTGGACGGCGTAGTCCGTCGCCTTCGTGATGCCGCCGTCGTCGGAGTTCAGGGCGGACGCGCCGGCGAGCGCGGCGGCGTCGGCGGCGTTCTGCAACTCCGAGCGCACGAGATAGAGGTGGCTGATGTCTATGCAGAGGCCGGTGGCGAGCAGGAGGGCGAGCATCCCGACGGTGCTGACGACCAGCACCGACCCACGCTCGCCGCGCCGCTGCGCCGCCCGATTTTGCACATCACCGATTCGCTTCATCGCTGCTCTCCTCTCCAGACATTCAAACCGCGAGACCAACTCTTATCCGCAACACAGGCTTACTGCTTGGCGGCCGCCTTCAATGTCGCCACGGACGCGCCCGGCAGTAGGCTGACATAATTCGACAGGGCGGCGCGCGCCGCTTCGCCCGCGAGCGGCAACTCCGGCGAAGAGTTCGCGGCCTGTTCCTTCAACTCCACTTTCGCGGCCTCTTTCAAGGCCTCCTTCTCTTCGCGCGCGGCATCCTTCGCGGGCGTGGCGGCTTCCCTCGCGGCGGGCGCGGCCGCAGGCGTCGTGGCAGCGGGCGCGTTGCCGCCGGTCGTGCTGTTGCCGGTCGCGCTGCTGGCGGTCGCCGTGCCGGCTTCCGTCGTGTTCGCCGCTTTCGCGTCGGTTGAGTTCGTCGCTTTCGCGCCTTCGCTGCCCGTCGAATAACCGCTCGCGCCCTTGATGCCTTCGCCCTGCGGCTCAAGGCCGAGGGGCGAGCCTTTCTTCAACCCGTCGAGGCTGCGCGTGGCGGGCAGGTCGTCGCGGTTAAGCGGCTTGATGATGTTCGCCGTGCAGAAGAAGACCAGTTCCGTCTCGCGCTTCTCGAACGATTTCGATTTGAAGAGCGCGCCGAGGATGGGGATGTTGGCGAGGCCGGGCACTTTCGAGAGCGTGCTCGATTCGCTGTTGTCCAGCAGGCCTGCGAGCGCGAAGCTCTGCCCGTCGCGCAGCTCGATGCCGGTCTTGGCGCGGCGCGTCTTCAGTGCGGGAATGAGGTAGCCCTGAAACTTGACGCCGTTCTGGAAGTCGATGGTCGAAACTTCGGGTTCGAGTTCCAACTGGATGTGATCCTCGTCGATAATCGTCGGCTTGAAGTTCAGGCGCACGCCGTATTCCTTGAAGACCACCGTCACGTTAACGCGCGTGCCGTCCGACTGGATGACGGGAATCGGAAACTCGCCGCCCGCCAGGAAACTGGCCTGCTGGCCGCTCATCGCGATCACGTTCGGTTCGGCCAGAGAGCGAATCGCGCCCGAAGTTTGCAGCGCGCGGATGGAGGCGGCCGAGCCGAGGCCGGTGTTGGAGATGAACAAATTCGCCGTCTCGAACAGGGAGGCGAGGCTGTTGGTCGCCGAGATGCTCGTGCCGCCGTTCGACGAAGCCCAGGACGAACCCAGCTCGCGCAGTTTCGTGCGGCTCACTTCCGCCACCCTCACGGACAACTGCACCTGCATCATGTTCTTCACCGGCGACGCCAGCATGTTCACCGTCTGAAATCCGGCGGCCTTCACCACGGCCTCCACCTGCGCGGAGGTCTGCGGCTGCGCGACGCTGCCCGAAATGACGACCGAGCCGTTGGCCTGGCTGAGGCGTATGTCGTCCCGCGGAAAGAGCGCGCGAATCTGCGAATCGATCAGAGAGAGGTTGGCGCGCACGAACACGTCGAAGACGACGAACTTGCCCGACTCTTTTTCCCACGCGATGAAGTTGACCTGCCCGAACGCCTTGCCGTTGACGAGCACCTGATCCGGCGCGACCAGCACGGCTTCGGCCACTTCCGGGTTCGACACGGAGAAGCGCCCGATCTTGCGGTCGAAGTTGATCACGCGCGACTGCCCGACGAGCACGTTGATCGGCAGAGACTCTTTCTGCTGGTTGGCGAACGAAGCGCTGACACTGGTCTCCTGCGCCTGCGCCGCGCCCGTGATGCCGAACATGAGCGAAGCGCACAGCAGCGCGAGAATGAAGGGGATAAGACGACGGGTCTGCATGATTGGACTCCTTTGGAAAACGGAAAGGGTTTCAGGTTTCAAGTTTCAGGTTTCAAGTCGTCAGTTTCAGGCTCCCGGCTCTCGTCTTTCAGACTTGAAACCTGAAACCTGAAACTTGAAACTAGGGTCTCTCAGGGAAAATCTACGCTGCGTTTCTTCGCGCCCTCGATCACTTCGACCGAGGAGCGGGGGGCAGGAGCAGGGGTGGCCGGGGGATGTGTGGCCGCCTGCGGCGCGGGGGCGCTCGTCGTCGTGGCGCTGCTCCTGTTGTCGGCGCGCGGGGCGCGGCGGAAGACCGGCGCGGACGGCTGCGCCTGCTGCTGTTGCGTCGGCTGCTCGCTCTTGAGCGAACCGGCGTCGGGCACGGGACGGGCGCGTTCGCCGCCGAGGAGGACGCGCTTGTCCACGCCGAGCGTCTGCTCGTCGCCCTGATCCACGCTGTTGCGCATAACGAGTTGCAGCTTGCCTTCGCTTGAGGCGAGCGCGAGCTTCTCGGCCTGTTCGGGCAGGACTTGCAACGTCACGGCCTTGACGCTCTCAGCCTCGCGGTCGTTCTTCGGGCGGTCTATGTTCTGCCCGTTGGCGAGCACCTTGATGTTCTGGAGGACGATCTTCGAGATGGGGTTCTGCTGCCCGTGCTGCTCGGCCGGATCGATGACGACCACCACGTCCACGAGCGCGCCCGGCATGACGAAACCGGAGATGCCCACCACGTCGTCAACCTTCACGGTCATCGCGCGATAGCCTTCGGGGATGACGGCCGAGAGGCCGCCGGCCGAGCCCTCCGGCGCGAGCTTGTAATCCGTCAGGGGTTCGCGCGCCGCGATCTGTACGACCGCCACGCGACCCACGAGTTTATCGGCCGACTGGAACGTCCCGTCGGGCACGGCGTTGCTCGGAAACTGCACGCTCTGGAGTTGCTCGGCGATGATCTTCTCGCCCGGCTGGATGTCCACTTTGGCGACGACCACCGTGTTGAGATTCTTCGCGTAGGCCTGCGAGCCGTTCAGGTAGCGGCTCACCGAGAAGGCCGCGACCAGCCCGAATACCACCGCGCCGCACATCACAAAGACTAGACGTTTATTCCGCATAATTTCATTCTCCGTTCGAGGTCGAATTCCCGCGCGTTCAGCCGAAACGCGGACGGCCGTCCGGCGGCGGGGCGTGCGTGTCAGTTAGCGAGCGCGCATCAGGCGCGAAAGAGCGCGAGCGAGATCAGGCTGCCGACCGTGATGGCGACGCCGTAAGGGATCGTGTAGCGGCGTTCGGCCGGGACTGAGAAGCGCGGCATCTCCCAGCCGGGCAAAAACCCGACGAAAATTTGCACGACGCGCCACAGCGTTTCCCGCACCGTGCCGGCGCGAATCATCGTCAAGACGGCGAGCGCGCCGCCCACGAGCACGACGACGAGAAACGTCGGCAAGACGAGCGACGTACCGAGCACCGAGCCGATGCCGGCGAACAACTTCACGTCGCCCGCGCCCATCGCGCCGAAGACGTGCAACATGAACATCAACCCGAACGCGAGCGCGCAACCGCCGAGGCTCGCCAGCGCGCCGTTCAAGCCGTTACAGATAATGTTGATGGACAGGCCGGCGACGAGCGTGGCGAGCACGAAGGCGTTGGGGATGCGTCGATAGCGCGCATCGTAATAAGTGATCACGACCGCGAGCGGGACGAGCAATGCGCTGCTGACGATGGTTAAAGTGCCTGACATGCTGTTTATAAAAATTGCTGAAAGGTAAGTTTCCGGCTGCGTGTCGCGGTCGCTTTCGGCACGGCCGGCTTGGAGTTCACATCTGAGTGTTCAATATTGCGAGTTCAGCTTCGGGCGTTCGGGCTTTTGATTGAGGTTAAAAAATGTGGCTGGCGCGCTCCGACTCTTTCCTGCGGGAAGCGGCGCGGCGCGCGCCAGCCTGGGTGGAAGCCCCTGTCCGGGGGAAGTGACTTGCAGGCTGACTACTTGACGATGTTGTCGGCCAAGCCCTGAATCTTCGAGCCGATGTTCGTGCCGAGCGAGCTGAAAGCTCCGATGACGGCGAGCGCGACGAGCGCGGCGGCCACGGCGTATTCCGACAGTTCCAGACCAGTTTCATCGCGGAGGAATTTCTTAATCATTTGTTTGCTCCTTCAAAGCGGTAATTTTTGAGTTTGTTGTTTCAGCCGCCGCGCGCCTGAGCGCTCTTAGCGACCGACGAGACCATCAGAGAACGGGATGCTTCGAGAGACCGTGCCACGAGCTGACGAGCACGCCGCCAATCGCCAGGACGGCGACGAGCCAGTTGCCGTCCGCGCTCTCGGAGGCGACCGCCAGAGCGCGCGCACCGGCCAGCAGCGCGAAGGCTGCGAACGGCAGAACGAGCAATCCGGCGACTACTATCAAGAGCGTTTTGTTGAGCACGGTTTTCATCTTTTGAAGTTCCCTCGTCGTCCACGTCGTCAAGAATCGAGTTGCCACACCTTTCATCGTTGCCGGCGGACGACAGATGCTATTTCAAGGCGCGTGCCACAAGCTCCAAACGCGGAGAACGCAGGCAAACACGACGTTTTCGCCTCTCACGCCGAAACGCCCTGTGAACGCGCGGCGACAACTTCACGCCCCACGCGCCTCCCGCCACGCCCCCCGCTCCCGGACGAAATTGAGCTATGAGAAGCACTTAACCCCCTGTCGCCTTCGGTTGACAGAGTGACGCGCGAGTTTCAACCGGCGGCGACGAATGTTGCGTGAATGATTGGGAGGAGGCAGGCGAGCGGCGGTTGAGACACGTGCGCGGAGCGGTCGCGTGAAAAAGGTGTGGCTCGGCCAGGCGAAAAAGTTGCGGAGCGGTAGAGTGAAAAAGTTGCGAAGTGGTCGCGCGAAAAAGTTAAGGGACGCAGCCCGTGCCGCGTCCCTCTCAAATTGATCTCATTAACCTGTGCCCGTCCGCCACCTAATGCTTGAAGAAAATGATCTCCTGATGATGTTCGGCAAAGCTCGCCGGACGCACGTCGCTTACGTGCAGGCTCGCGTGCGGCGCGTTCAACTTGTTCATCAGAGCTTGTGCGTCTATCGAGACGGCCGTGACGCGCCGGCGGTGCGAGTCGTTCTTCACGAACCTTGCTTCACCAGCGCGATTAACAGGGCGACGCTGACGCCCCCGCCCGCGATGGTGAACGTCCACTCGACGAACGCGCTGCGCCGCTGCATCAACGCGCGCACCAGCACCATGCCGCACTTCCAGCCGTCCTGTTGATAAAACGGCAACAAATTCGTCGCCGCCAGCAGGTAGTTCATCGCGCCGAAGATCGTCCCGCTCGCGAGCGACGCGGCGCACAAATTCACGATAATGCCCGCCAGCAGCACCAGCACTTGCTGGCTGAGCGGGCGCACCTGCAAGCCCGCCATGTCCAGCCGGACGTAAGCGCCAACCGGCAGCGCGTGCAGCTTATACTCGACTCCGCCGCGCTTGAAGCCCCAGATTTTGCGCCCCCAGCCAAGCCCCAGTTCCGTCGCGCCGACCCCGCACGCGCGCGCCGCCAACAGATGACCCAACTCGTGTATCAGCATCGCGACGGCGAAAGAGAGGATGTAGGTGAGGAGCATAGGGATTGTCAGTTTTCAGTTTTCAGTTTTCAGTTGTCAGTTGTCAGTTTTCAGTCGTCGGTTGTCGGTATCCGCGAACAACTGTCAGGTGATCGTCATGGGCGTTCGCAGTTGTCTTTGAGCGTCAAGCCGCGCCATCACAAACAACTGAAAACTGAAAACTGAAAACTGCCTATCTCTTTAATTTCTCTCGGCGCAGAGTTGCAGGCCGGGCTGTTGTTCGTCCTGCAGGAAGTCGCCGACGTTGATGGCGAGGCGTTTGAGTTTTTTGTAGAGCGTCTGGCGCGAGCCGAGACCGAGGGCGGTGGCGGCGCGCGCCACGTTGTAATCGTGGAGGCGGAGCGTCTCGGTGATCACGCGACGCTCAAAATCGTCGAGCATGTTTTCGAGATGGGCGGGCGCGCCCGAAGCTTCGCCAGCGGCGGACGCGAGCGGCGGGCTGATGCGCGCGCTGATGAGATCGGCGCTGATGGAAGTGCCCTCGTCCGTGTAGAGCACGAGCCGCTCGATCTCCGCGGCGAGTTCGCGCACGTTGCCGGGCCAGGAATAATTTTGCAGCGTGCGGATCGCTTCGGCCGTAATGCCCGTGACGGCGCGGTCGTTGCGGCGCGCGTAGTGTGTCAGGTAATGAGAGATGAGGGCGGCGATGTCTTCGGGTCGTTCGCGCAAAGGAGGCACTTCGAGCGTCAGCGCGGCGACGCGGTAATACAAATCCTCTCGGAAGCGGTCTTCGCTCACGGCGCGCGGCAGGTCTTTGTGCGTCGCGGCCACGACCCGCACGTTCACCTTGCGCGGCGCGCGCTCGCCGAGCGTGTGGACTTCCCCTTCCTGTAGGAAGCGCAAAAGTTTCGGTTGCAGGGCGAGGGGCAAATCGCCGATCTCGTCGAGGAACAGCGTGCCGCCTTCGGCCGCGCGGATGAGGCCGTCGTGGTCCGTGTGCGCGCCCGTGAACGCGCCCTTCCGATGGCCGAACAGCAAACTCTCGATCAACTCGGCGGGCGCGGCCGTGCAGTTGAACGGAATGAACGCGGCCTGCGAACGACGACTCAGGCGATGAATCGCACGCGCCACGAGTTCTTTGCCCGTACCCGATTCGCCCGTGACCAGCACGGTCGAATCTGAATCCTTGACGCGCTCCACGGCGCGAGCCAACTCCGACATGCGCCGACTGACGAAGACCATTCCCGGCAGCGTGGCCGTGGCGACAGAGGGCGCGGGAGTTGCGGGCTGCTGTAGCCGTGGCTGCGCCGCTTCGGTCAAAAGCGCGTGCGCGTGCGCGAGTTGCGCCACGTCGCAGAGGATTTTGAGTTCCTTCGCCTGTCTCTCCGACAGCGGGCGCACGCAACGACCGTAGATGGCGACGCCCTCGCGCCGCTCCGTCGGCACGGCCAGCACGAGACAGATGGCGCGGTCGCCCGCCTTCATCTCCGCGACGGCGTTGATCTTCGCAAGCGTCTCCGCCACCTGCGCCTCGGCTTCCGCGATCTCTTCCTGATCCAGTCCTTCGACCCATTTGAGGTGCGGCCGCTCGCCGGACTTTTGCGCGAAGGTGGCTAAGCCGTAAGTCTGCGCCGTGGCGTCAACCATCAGGGCGAGTTTCAGCATGACATCGTAGAGCATGTCTGAGCCGGTCGTCGCAGCCCTGCACAGCGCGCGCACCATCGAGGCGAGCGGCAGTTGAAACACGGGCGCGGTAATGTTTTCCGCACGATCAGAATTCGGCGAAGGCGTTGACCCGGGTATTTGAACCATGAAACCCCTGTACTTAAATATGACGAGCGTCGGCTTCAAGCGCACACAAATCGGCGCGCTCAAACGAAGTTTGCTGAGTCAGGGCAAGTTTTGCTGACGAGAAGTACGGGGAGCGGCTCGTCCTGCCGAAGAACACGTGAGGTGGCTTCGACTCAAACTAAATTTAGTCTAGACGTCCGATGCGGCGAGTGTCAATAAAATTAAGAATCGCGCCCGCCGGGAGAGAGAAAATACGGCGGCCGCCCGAACATGCAGGGTAAAGTCGCTTTGAGCCTGAACGGCGAAAGAGAGCGTCGCACGGCGGATTGGCTACCCGCGGCGACGCTCTCTTTCACGTCTTAAGTTCAGACGCTTGAATTTTAGCTTAGGACTTGCCGGGGATGTTCAACTCCTGGCCGACCTGAATCTTGTCCGGGTCTTTCAATTTGTCGCGATTCGCGTAGAAGATTTGCATGTACTCGTTGGCGTCACCGTAGAATTGTTTGCTGATCTTCGAGAGCGTGTCGCCGGATTTCACTGTGTAACTCTGCGCGTTCTGGCTGCCGCCGCCCGCCGTCGCGGCCTGCGCGCGGCTCGAATCCACGTTGATGTCCGCCGTAATGTCGTCCAGGTTCGGGTTGACGAGTTTGATCTGATCCCAGAATTTGCCCTTGGCTTCGTCCGAAGGCGCGGTTCCCTTGATGAAAAGTTTATCATCCTGCACGTGCAGGTTGTGAAATTGAATTTGCTGCTGGTCAGCCGTGTTCAGAACTGACTGGTATTTTTGCTTCAGCGCATCGAAGCGTTGCTGCGCGTTCGGCTGCTGCTGCGATTCGTCTGCGCCGTTGCCAAACATTTTGTCCCAAAGACCCATAAAAAGTTCCTCCTAAGTAAAGCGATTTTTTTCCAAACACCGCGAGGCGTTCTACGGCCTGATACGTGCAACGTTCATACCACGTAGCGGAATCCTTCCCACGCTTCCCGGCACGCTCATGTTTACCGACTGAATACGCACAAAACGCTCTGGCGTGCGCTTTGCTAACTGGTCAGGTGCGACCGGTTTCTTAGTTTGAAATCGTACAGTTGCGGATTTCGTGGCTGCTTTCGAGCAGTTTTCAGTATTTCAACAAGACTACCTTAGGAGGAAACGCGAGATGATGGATATTATTGGAGCGATTATTGTAGGTCTGATAGCGGGGGCGTTGGCGAAGGCAATTATGCCGGGTAAAGACCCGGGTGGCTTAATCGTCACTATCCTGCTCGGAATTGTCGGCGGCATCATCGGAACTTTCATCGCACGCGGCATATTCGGCGCGGGCGACGAACAGGGTTTGATCATGCGTATCGTGTTTGCCATTATCGGCGCGATAATTCTGCTGCTCGGCTATAGATTGATCACAGGCCGCAACCGTTCGACGGTTTGACGCGCGGCTAAACACGAACTCTTTCAGTCTCAACAAGATAAAGGTGGCTTCGATTCGTCTCGCGTCGGAGCCGCCTTTATTTTTACCTGCCATCCGCCGGGAATATTTGTGTAAATAATTGCAAAGATGGCGATTACAAGATTTACTCTCTAAGGAGGGCAGAAGGAGGGCAATTGTTACAAAAACGTCTCTTTTCTCTGCCTCGCAGCTTCCCCTTTGGTAGGTTTTTCCCGTCCAAATAATGTTTTCCACACCTGTGCCCGCCAACTCGATTCTCTATCTAGCTGCAAGATAACGTGGATTTCAGCTTCTGCCCACTCGGCGGATTTCCGTTCGCTCCCCGTTCGCCATTTTAAGCGCTTAAGCACCGTTACCTCATGTAAACGTTGAACTTAGCCGTATAAATCGTTGCAAAGAAATAGCTTTACAGTGTATTGGGCGCGTGCTAAATTCCGCCCACTTTACCGCTAAACATTTGAGCGGTAAAGGCTTGAACATGATCAAAGCACATCCCATTGTAGTGTCCCGAAGTGAGTGGCACACTATCTTGAGCTTTTGACATAAACGGAACACAAAGAAGTCCCGATAGACATGCCTATCAAGTTCGGAACATCAGGCTGGCGCGCCATCATCGCCGACGAATTCACGTTCGCCAACGTGCGTACCGTAACACGCTCGATTTGCAGCTATTTACGCGCAAGCGGGGTGGGCGACGGCGCATCCCTCGTGGTTAGCTACGACACCCGATTTCTGGGAGAAAAATTCGCCGCCGAGTGTGTCCGGGAAATTGCGGCTAACGGCCTGAACGCAATATTTTGCGATCAACCGACGCCGACGCCGACCATCTCCCACACGATTCGGGAACGCGGCGCGGCGGGCGGAATTAACTTCACGGCTTCGCATAACCCGCCTGAATACAACGGGATGAAGTTCTCCACGGCGGACGGCGCGCCCGCCCTGCCCGATGCCACGCAGCAAGTCGAAGCGTTAATCGCGGGCATGCTGGGAGAGGGCGAAACCGCGACGGGCGATAAAACGGCCGGGAATATTGAAGTTTACGACCCGCGCCCGTCCTATTTCGCCGACCTTGAAAAGAAAATCCGTTTCGACGTAATTGCGGGAGCGGGAAAGAGTTATGCCTACGACCCGCTGTGGGGGACGGGGCGCGGCTATCTGGATGCGTCTTTGCGCAACCACGGCCTCGCAGTGGAAACCATTCACGACTGGCGCGACGTGATGTTTGGCGGGCGTTCGCCTGAGCCGGACGATCACCATCTGGACGAGTTGCGCGAGGCGATGAAACGCGGGGGCTGCGTGCTCGGCCTCGCCACGGACGGAGACGGAGACCGTTTCGGCGTGCTGGATGCGGACGGGACCTTCATCACCCCGAATCGGCTCATCCCGCTCCTGTTCGATTACCTCGCCGATTCGCGCGGCTGGACGGGAGGCGTAGCGCGTTCGGTTGCCACCTCGCACCTGGTGGATCGCGTCGCCGAATCGCGCGGATTGCCGGTATACGAGACGCCGGTCGGCTTCAAGTTCATCGGCGAATTGATCAATGAGGACAAGATCATCCTCGGCGGCGAGGAATCGGCCGGCCTCTCGATTCGCGGCCACTATCCGGAGAAAGACGGCATCCTGGCCTGCCTGCTGGCGGCCGAAGCCGTGGCGGCGCGCGGGGCGAGCCTGTCGGAGCAGTTGAACGAGTTGTATGGCCGCGTCGGCCGACTCGAAGCGGGGCGCATCGGCGTGCGCCTGACGCCGGAGATTCTGGCGACGCTGCCGGAGAAGTTGAAACGCGACCCAGAAGCAATCGAGGGGCGGCGCGTCGCACGCACGAATCGCGCGGACGGGGTGAAGTTTATTTTTGAAGATGGCTCGTGGCTGCTCCTGCGCCCTTCCGGGACGGAGCCGCTGGTGCGCATCTACGCTGAATCTGAATCGGAACAAGAGTTGGAGGTGCTACTTGAACAAGGCCGCAAATACTTACTGGACTGACTCGCGTCTCTCCGCGCAACGCCCCGCCGCACGCCCCCTCGCGCTGGCCGCTCCGGCGCGCGAACTGTCACGCGAACTCGTCGGCACGCGCGCGGAAGTGCGCCGCCGCGGCGGACTCATCCCCTCGTGGGCTGTGTTCACCATGATCATGCTCGCCACTTTCGCGCTCTGCGTCACCGTCACGATGCGGACGCACGCCGAGATGCGCGGCGCGGAGCAGAAGTTTTCGCAGATGCGCACGGAGGTGCAGGCGCTCAGCAACACGAACGATTCGCTCAAGCGCGAGGCCGAGCGTTTGCGCAACGACCCGCGCGCCATCGAGGCCGCCGCGCGCGAGCGTCTGAACATGGTGCGCGCCAACGAGTTTGTGGTGCCCGTCGATTAACGTGTGAGGCGGCTGCTCTTTATCACCGTGGACAGTGTCGCAATTTATACCAGGTTCCGCCGGTCGCCCGCCGTTCGTCGCCCGCTGGTTTCCGCTTAACGTTAGCTCCTTCCAGACCACGCGCGGCTGCCCGTTTAAATCGGGCAGCCGCGCTGCTTCGTCCAGCGATTCTCCTCCATTTTGTGGCCGGAAGATGCGGTTGACACCCCCGTGAGCGTCAACTAATATCAAACTCTATATATCTCGTCATAAACTTTATCGACACCGAAAACCGCAAGCGTCGGGCGCGGGAGAGACAAGCAAATTTATGTCTGAAGTCAAAGAAATCACATCGCCGGAACAAGCCGCCGTGGAGCGTTGGGAAGATGAGACGCTCGCGCCCGTGTTGCAGAAGCGTCCCGAGCGCAAGCAGCGTTTTGAGACCGTTTCGCTCGATGCGGTTGAGAGACTTTACACGCCCGCCGACACACGCGACATAGACTTCGACGAAGACATCTCTTTCCCCGGCGACTTCCCCTACACGCGCGGCATACACCCGACCGGCTATCGCGGCAAACTCTGGACGATGCGCCAGTTCGCCGGGTTCGGCACGCCCGAAGAAACCAATGCGCGCTTCAAATACCTGACGGCACAGGGACAGACCGGCCTCTCCGTCGCCTACGATTTGCCGACGCTGATGGGCTACGACGCCGACGCGATGCTCTCCGAGGGCGAAGTGGGCAAGTGCGGCGTCGCCGTCTCATCGCTCGCCGATATGGAGACTTTGTTCGACGGCATCCCGCTCGAAGCCGTTACGGTCTCGCAGACGATCAACGCGCCCGCGTCCGTCCTCCTGGCGATGTACCTGGTCGTCGCGGAAAAGCAGGGCGCGGACTGGCGCAAGATTTCCGGCACGCTGCAAAACGATATTCTCAAGGAATACATCGCGCAGAAGGAATGGATTTACCCGATCCGCCCGGCGATGAAACTCGTGATTGACACTTTCGAGTTCTGCACGCGCCACGTGCCGAAGTACAACCCGATTTCCGTCAGCGGCTATCACATACGCGAGGCCGGTTCGACGGCCATGCAGGAACTCGCCTTCACCCTGCGCGACGGCATCGAGTATGTTCAATGGGGCGTCGATGCCGGCCTCGACGTGGACGAGTTCGTCCCGCGCATCTCCTTCTTCTTCAACGCGCACAACGACTTCTTCGAGGAGATCGCGAAGTACCGCGCCGCGCGACGCATCTGGTCGCGCACGATGCGCGAACGCTTCAACGCCAAAGACCCGCGCACGCTCCAACTGCGTTTCCACACGCAGACGGCCGGTGTTTCGCTCACCGTGCAGCAACCTTTGAACAACATCGTTCGCGTCGCCATACAGGCGCTCGCAGGGGTGCTCGGCGGCACGCAGAGCCTCCACACCGACGCCTACGACGAAGCGCTCGCGCTCCCGACCGACCGCGCCGCGCTCATCGCGCTACGCACGCAGCAGATCATCGCCGAAGAGACCGGCGTCGTGAACACGGTCGACCCGCTCGGCGGCTCGTACTTCCTCGAATCGCTGACCAAGAAGATGGAAGACGGCGCGCTCGACTACTTCGCCAAGATCGATGCGATGGGCGGCATGGTGTCGGCCGTCGAGAAGGGTTTCCCGCAACGCGAGATTCAGGAGTCGGCCTATCAATATCAGAAGGCCGTCGAGCGCGGCGAGCAAACCATCGTCGGCGTCAACAAGTACCAGATGGATGACGAGCAATCGAAGATCGACATTCTCGTCATCGACGAATCCGTCCGCGGACACCAGATCGCCCGGCTCGAAGCGACGCGTGCGCGCCGCGATGCCGGCGCGGTCGCAAACGCCCTCGAAAAACTGAAACGCGCGGCGCAAGGAGGCGACAACACGATGCCCGCCACCATCGAAGCCGTCCGCGCCTACTCGACACTCGGTGAAATCTGCGACGCCCTGCGCGACGTTTACGGTCTCTACGAAGAGCCTGCATTTTAGCCGTAACGCTTCGGAGAATCTCGACTGATGACCGAGCGCACGCCACACGGCGAAGAGAGGCGAACCGAGGCTGACAGGCCAACGGGCGAAGCAGAAAGTGATAGGCGCAAGGCAACGGAGATTTACAGGGACATTGAATCCGGGCTTTACATCTTCGTCGGAGCGCGTGGGCGTACCCACATCTACACCGCGAAAGGGTTGCACCACACCAGCTTTCGCACGACTCGCGGCAACCGCCGCAGACGTGTCAACGCAGGCAAATGGGAACACGTCGAGCGTGCTCAATTGCCGATTGAGGTGCAATAATGATCGGGGGTTAAAGTGTTATGGAAATACTAAGGAGTCAAACTATCGCTTCGGTCGAGGTTATGGACATCCAGGTCACGGAAGACGAATTGACCGTACTGGAGACTGCCTTAACTCTCGCACTGCACACGCTCGGCGCGGATGAATTAGAGCAACGCTTCGGAGCATCACGAGATGAAATTGAAGCTTTGTGCAATGACCTGCACGCAGGTCTGGGGCGCGGCGCGCAGGAAGCCCACAAGCCGGTACTTGCTTAGGTGTCGTTGCTTATGAGTGAAAGAAAAATTCGCGTACTCGTCGCAAAGCCCGGACTCGACGGCCATGACCGTGGAGCGAAGGTGATCGCGCGCGCCCTGCGCGATGCGGGCATGGAAGTGATCTATACGGGTCTGAGGCAGACGCCGGAAATGATCGCGGCCGCGGCGTTGCAGGAGGACGTTGACGCGGTCGGCGTCTCGATTCTGAGCGGCGCGCACAACACGCTCTGCCCGCGCATCGTCGAGCTTTTGCAGGCGCGCGGGATGGACGATTGCCTGGTGCTCGTCGGCGGCATCGTGCCGAAAGAAGATGTGCCGCGCCTGAAGGAGATGGGTGTGGCCGAAGTTTTCCTGCCCGGCACATCGACGGAAGATATCGTCACATTCCTGCGCGAGAACGTACGCCCCCGCACTTGAGCCTTCCCTGTCGCGTTCACCTACATGCAAGATGCGGAGCAGACGGGACACACGCCCTCCATCGTAGTTGAAGAGCGTCGTTCAATCATCATTCTCCGCCTTAATCGTCCCGCCGAACGCAATGCCTTGTCCATGGCTGTTCTCGAAGAACTGGACATAACCGTCTCTGCGCTCTCCCGGCGGGCGGACATCTCCACACTCATCTTCACCGGCACGGGTGAGGCGTTCGCTTCCGGTGCGAACATACGCGAACTGCACGCCCTCAGACCTGCGACCGCGCGAGACTTTGCCCGCCGCGGCCAACGACTTATGCAAATGATCGCGGACGCGCCGCAACGAACCATCGCCGCCGTCAACGGCTACTGCATGGGCGGCGGTCTCGATCTCGCGCTCGCCTGCGACCTGCGTTGCGCCGTGCCCGCTGCCGTCTTCGCACATCCCGGCGCACGTCTCGGCATCATCACCGGCTGGGGCGGCACGCAGCGTCTCCCACAGTTGATCGGTTCAGCGCGCGCGTTCGAGATGTTTCTCACCGCCCGTTTGGTCTCGGGCGCAGAGGCGCTGGAGATGGGACTGGTCAATCGCCTGGGCGAGAATGCGCTCGACTGCGCGCTGGAAATTTCAAGCAACGTGTAAAAAAAAGGTGACGGATAAGCTTATCCGTCACCTTTAAGTTATCGCTTTTCGGGCAGACGCCTTAGAAGGTCAGGCGCGCGCCGAGTTGGAGCGTGAACGGGCGGCCGACCGGCGGCCCGAAACCGGGGCCGAAGAGCGAGAGTGGTTGCAGGAAGCCGCCAGTGGGCGTCACGTTCGTCGCCGGGGTGAGGCCGAAGCGGTTTGCGAAGGCGAGGTTCTCCACGTTGAAGAGGTTGTAGAAGTCGGCGTAGGTGCTGAGCCTGACCTGCTCGCCGAACTTGAAGTTCTTGGCGGCGCGCAGATCGAGATTGAAGAAGCGGCCACTGCGCTCTTCAAAGCTGCCGTCGCTGTTGAGCACATAGCCGCTGCGCTGAGTGTTGACGCGTGTCTGCCTGCACCCGCGCGGGTTCAGACTACGCACCACATCCGTCGGCGTCTGGGTGGAAGGCCGGTTGCGGACAGCCAGTAGGACGGAGAGCGGATCAACCCCCTCGCAGAGACGGTCGTTCGTCGGCAGCCCGTCGCCGTCGATGTCAACGCCGGTGGTCGGCGAGAAGGGTCGCGCGCTCGCCAGTTGCAGGATCGGGGAGACCTGGAAGCCGTAGGGCAGTTCAAAGACACCGCTGGCAACGATGCGGTGGCGCTCGTCGAAGCGGGTCGGCCCGAACTCACCCTCCCGAAACTGATTTTCGGGCGTGGTCGCGATGCCGTTGCCGGTATAGGAAGCGACGGGCTGACCGCCCCACGAGCGCGAACTGGCGAGCACATAGCTGGCCGAGAAGGTCATGTTGCGGCGGCGGCCACGCAGCGTGGTCGTCCAACTGTCGTAGAGCGAGCGGTTGGTGGTGCCGATCATGTTGATCTGCTCAAGCCGGTTGGCCGGCAGTCCCGCCTGCGTGAAGGCGAGGTCGAAGTAGCGGCTGTTGGCCCCGCGGACGCAGCTCGGCGAATTGGGCGTCGAACCGGGGTAGAGCGGGTTGCAGATGTTTTCGATGCGCGGGTTGATGACCTGCACGCGCGGCTCGTTGATGCCGAGCGTGTGGACGTAATCGCTTGAAAGCGTCAAGTTCCGACCGACCTGCGTCTCGAAGCCGAGGGAGAACTTCTGCACGTAAGGCTCGCTGGCGTCCGGGTCTGTGATGCGGCCGAAGCTGCCTGTGCCGAGTTGGCTCACTGTGAAGCCCTGCGGCAGTCCCGGCAGAGGGTCAACGCCGTAGCGGAAGTTGGCGAGCTGCCCCTGGCCGACCGCCGTGTTGGTCAGGTTCAGCACAGTCTGGTAAATCTCCGGGCCGCTCTGAGCGAGGCCGAAGATGGTCAGGTTCTGAAAGAGCTGGTCGAAGAAGATGCCGTAGCCGCCACGAATGACGGTGCGGCCTGCGCCGGTCGGATCGTAGGCGAAGCCGACTCGCGGCTGGAACTCAAGCCAGTTCGGGGTCGTGCGGCTGAGTTTCGAGGGGTCGGAGGTCAGCGCCCGCGCGCGCGGCTCGTTGAGCTGGCGCAGAACCGCGAATGTACGGTTGTTGGTCTGATCGGGGAGGTTGCCGATATTGGCGTCCCAGCGCAGACCAAGATTGAAGGTCAGGTTGCGGCGCACCTTCCAATCGTCCTGCACGTAAAAGGCGAGTTGGTGGAAGATTTGATCGTGGCTCGCCTCGCCGGTAGCGAACTGGATGCTCTGCACCGCGCCGGGCGTGGCGAAGCCCTGCGGGTAGCGTGTCGTGTTCGTAGTGATCACCGACGGCAGGTCGAAGAAGGTAACGGTGTAGCCGCTCGACCCGAAGAAGAAGTAGCCGCCGAGGTCGGTGTAGATATAGTTGGTGCCGAACTTCAAGCTATGGTTGCCGGCCTGCATCGAGAAGTCGTCGCGGAACTGGTACTTGCGCTCAAGCGTCGCCTGCGGTGTGTTGACGTTAGGCCCGATCTCGAACTGGCTGGTGCCGAAAGTGAGGCGCGGGTTGGTGGTCACGCCGAGGATTTCGTTCGCGAAGTCCTGGACATGGAAGACAAACTGGTTGAGCTTTGTCGGGCTGAGGGTGTAAGAGTGATTGACGACGAAGCTATACAGCTTGTTATTGGTGAAGTTCCCGCCACTTAAATCTGTCGTCGCCGGATTCTGGACCTGGTCGTTAGGCGAGTCGTTCTTCTGATACGCGAAACGATAGAACATTGATTGATTGTTCGTCAGGCGATGATCAATCTTGGCCGTGAGCAGCGTGTCGTTGTAGGGCGTCGGGATTTCAGAGACGAATTGCGCGCCGGGGATCAGCGGGAGTTGCGTCAGGGCGTCCTGGCGGACGGCGACGTTCTGCCGCTCGCGGAAGCGTTCGAGCGCGAAGAAGAAGAAGAGCTTATCCTGGGCGATGGGGCCGCCAAGCGAACCTCCGATCTCCTGTCGGCTGAACTGCGGCGGTTCGGTGAACCCGCGCTGCTTCTCGAAGAAATCGAGCGCGCGCAACTTCTCGTCGCGGAAGTTGGAGAAGAAAGAGCCGTGAAACTCATTGGTGCCTGACTTGGTTACGACGTTGACCACTCCGCCGACGGCGCGCCCCTGCTCCGCCGTCCAGCGATGCTGCAAGACCTGAAACTCCTGAATCGATTCGTAGGAGAAATTCTGTAACAGGCTGCCGACGACGTTATCCTTGTTATCGCCGCCGTCGACGTTCACGTCAACCTGTCGCCCGTCGCCGCCGCTGAAGGCGACATTGCCGACGCGCGTCTTGGTCGGGTCGAAGTTACCGGCGGGGCGCGCCTCCGGCATGATGACCGAAAGGTTGGCGAAGGTGCGATTGATGAGCGGAAGGTTATCCACCTCAATTGGCGTCACCACTCCGCCCAAATCCGAGCGGGTCGTTTCGACCACTGCGCCTGCGGTCGAGACTTCGACGGTTTCAGTGATCTGTCCGGGGCTAAGAGTGATATTCACCGTTTGTTTCGTGCCGATATTCAACTGCAAGTCTTTGCTTACAGCCCTGCTGAAGCTGGCGGCTTCCACCGCGAGTTCATAGTTGCCCGGTGGCAACTGCGTCACGGTGTAAGTGCCTTCCTCATCCGTCTGCACGGAGCGCGTCTGTCCCGTCCCGGCATTGCGAATGGTTACGGTCGCGTTAGGTACGGCTGCCCCGCTCTGGTCGGTAACGCGTCCCGTTATATCAGCGGTCGTGACTTGTGCCAGGGCAGGAATAGTTAGCGCGACACTCAAGAGAAGGAAACTGAAGAAGCTATTCAGCGATACTCTGAGAGGCTTATTCATTCGAGAAACTCCTTCGATCAGTTGTTTGTTTAGAGATGACGCGGACATGAAGAGTCCATAATGTACAACTGAATTTTATATGAGGCAATTATTATTCAGCTTATTTATCAAGTTCCCATGACTCAGTAGCTCTTAACAGTCTAACTAAAGCTCTACCGGATGCTTCGCGTTTACCTCGTCTGTTGGCGGTAAGTCATCTTTCAGCAACTTACTTTTTGAGAAATCGCGCGATGCCCTGCTGGCAATCGTCGGTCATGCGCGCGATGGCGTTGAGGTCTGCGCCGGATTGGAGCGCGGCGTCGAAGGTCATGCCGTCCATGTGATAGAGCAGGCGTTTGGTGAGCATCACGGCGGAGCGGCTGACGCGCTCGAACTCTGCGACGTAGCGTTCCACTTCCGTCTCAAAATTCTCATCGTCAAACACTTGATTGACGAGACCGAACGCAAACGCCTCTTCCGCGCTGATTTCCGCGCCCCGCGTGATCAATTCAAAAGCGCGTTTCTCCGAGACGTTGCGGCGCAAAATCGCCATCACCATCGCGGGCACGAAACCGATCTTCACTTCCGGGTAGCCGAAACGCGCCGAGCGCGTGGCGACGACCAGGTCGCAGGCCGTCGCCAAGCCGCACCCGCCCGCCAGCGCGCGACCGCGCACGGCCGCCACCACCGGCACGCGCACGCGCCGGATGAGCGCGAACAGCTCCGCCAGCGACTCCGCGTCTTCGAGGTTTTCCGTAATGGAGCTTTCGGAAATTTTCTGGAGCGCGGAGAGGTCTGCGCCGGAACAGAAGTCCGCGCCCGCGCCCGTCAGGACGCAGACGCGCACGGCGTCGCTCGCATCCGCGCGACGCAGCGCATCTTTCAGTTCACCGATGAGCGCGTCGTTCAGGGCGTTGCGCTTCTCCGGGCGGTTGAGCGTCAGGAGCGCGACCGCGCCTTCCACCGTGTAGATCAATTGTGACTGCTGCTCATTCATATTCTTTCCGCGCATATTCTTTCCGCGCACGTTCTCCACGCGCACGTTCTTTCCGCGAAGACGTTCGGGGACGCAAACATTCTTTTCCAGTCGTCCCCTTCAAAATTTCGACACGATAATTCTCCGAACATTATACGCCCGGCGGCTTTTACGATCCGAGGAAATCGAGCAGCGCGGCGTTCACTTCCGCGGGCGATTCCTGTTGCACCCAGTGGTTGCTGCGTGCGAGCCGCAGTTCGCGGTAGGGGGCGTCTATGTGCCGGCCGACATCGCGCACGGTCTCCGGCACGATGGCGAAATCGCGTTCGCCGTAGATGAAGAGAGTGGGGACGCGGATGCGCGCGTCTTCGGGTTTCGCGGCGGTGGGAGAGAGAGAGAGATTAGAGAAGACGTTGGCGCGGTAGTAATTGAGCGCGGCGGTGAGGGCGGTCGTGTTCGTGTGTGCGCTTTTTTGCCGGAGCGCGTTTTTGTAGACGGCGAGGTCTGTGTCGGTGAACGTGCCGGGGCGCGCGGTCTTTTTGAACATGCGTTCGAGCGCGGCAAAATCGTTTGTGCTGATCTGCCATTCGGGTAGAGACGGGAGTTGGAAAAAGAGCATGTACCAACTGCTCAGGGCTTGCTTGAGGGTCATGTTGGCGAGCCAGACAGGCAGCGGCGGCACTTGCAGCGAGGCGAGTTTCCGGACGCGCTCAGGGTGATGCGCGCCCGCCGCCCATGCCACCGCCGCGCCCCAATCGTGACCGACGATGCCCGCCTCGCGCGCCCCGAAATGATCCATCAGGCCAAGCACGTCGCCGACCAGTTTCTCTATCCGGTAGTCTTCCACGCGCGCGGGCTTGTCGCTCAGGTTGTAGCCGCGCAGGTCTGGCGCAACGACGTGGAAGCGTTCGCCGAGCGCCGTCAGTTGATGACGCCACGAATACCAGCATTCGGGAAAGCCGTGCAGCAACAGCACCAACTGCTCGTCCCGCCGCCCACACTCCGCGTAATGCAGACGCACTTCGCCCGCCTGCGCGTAGCCGTATCGCACGCCTGGAACGGCGCTGTCGGATTCGCGGTTCATATTGTTAAGAGCAATTCAGTGAAGTTCTATAAAAGCCGTTCGCGCCGCAATTCGGCATTAACTTACGGCGTAGCGAGTCCACAGACAACAGGTGGGAAAGATTATAACCGGGGTCGGATACAACCCTTAAACGCCCCCGGCGACTAATCCCAGCGAGCGGGCTTCCGCGTCGGGCACATCTATAAACATGCGCAGCAGGGCGGTTGAGAAGGTCTTCCCCTGCGCGTCGGTCATCAGCGAGAGCGTGCCCCCGCCGCCGAGAGATTCGTGCAGCAGGAAGTTGAGCGCGCCGAGGTTCTCAAGCTCGAAACGCTCCACCTCGCCTTTGCAGATGCCTTCGAAATGTTCTCTGACGCGCGCCGCCGTCACTTCGCGGACGAGCAGCGGATAATAGTCCGCGCGCAGGGCGATGAGGCCGACGTTGGCCGTGTCGCCTTTGTCGCCGGAGCGCGCGTGCGCGAGTTTGAGTAGTTGAACACGCATAATCGAGTGAATCCTTCCGTCTTTATTCAAGCCCCGCCAGCCTTTTGATCGCCTGCCAGTCGCGTTCTTCGGCGTTGGCCGGGTGCTCGATGAAGTAATTCAGTTCGTGAGAGCCGGCGTAGTGCGGCTCGCCGCCGAGCACCGAGGCATCTTGTCCGAACATGTGCCACAAGCGGCGCAAGTCTTCCTTCGCCTGTTTCGGCTCGCGCAACTCCTCCACCGAGTCGCGCACCCGCCGCCGCGCAAATTCATTCGCCAACTGAACGGTCGGGAAACCTTGCACGACGAAATTCTTTTCGTCGATGTAGCTCATGTCGATGATGAGAACCGAGTAGGTCTGTTCCATCAGACGCGAAACCCCTATCTCGTGAGGCGTTGCCCGGACAGCGCGAGCCAATGAAAGCCGACGATGACGAGCGCGTGATTGATCGAGCCCTCGCCGATGAGCCGCGGGATGTCCGCGAGCGGGACGAGCCGCACGACGGTGTGCTCGGTGCTTTCGATCACGGGCTTTTGCCGCAGGGTCACGTCGCGCGCGAGAAACGTGTGTATCCAGTTGTCGTGAATCGCGGGATTGGGTCGCACCTTGCCCAGAGAGATCACTTCGCCCGTGGCGGCGTAGCCCGTCTCTTCCAGCATCTCGCGCGCGGCGGCCGCACGAGGCGACTCGCCCGCGTCCACCATCCCGCCCGGTATTTCGAGCGTCACCTCCCGCGAGCCGTGCCGGTATTGTTCGATCAACACCACCTCTTCATTCGCCGTCAGCGGAATGATGTTGATCCAATCGCTGGATTCGAGGACAAAGAAATCGTGCTCGCTGCCCTTGTGCGGGCTGATGCTCACGTCGCGCCGCACGCGGAAGACGCGGCAATCGGCGATGATCTCGGAGCTACGCCGTTGCCACGAAAGATTCCGCGCGGCATCGTTCGACCGAGCTACGCCGGTGTCTTCCGACCGGGCGGTGTCCATGTCGTCTTCGCCCGCGCTCACGCCTCCGTCACCTCGACGCGCGCCTCGATCTCCGTCTTCGGAATCAGCGCCGGCCAGTAGGCGACGATCTCTTCTACCTTCGGCCGCCCCCCTGCGAAACCCGTCACGCCCGGCGGCCCCGTCAGGATGAGCGGCGCGATCTCTTTCGTGAAGCGTTCCACCGATGCGCGATCCGCGCCGCGCACGCCGACGCGCAGTTGCACTTCCGGCAAATCGGCCGACGGCTCACCGGCGAGCCGCCCGTGCGTCGCGTTCGCGCCGACGAACTCGGTCAGGATTTGATCGAAGCGCAGGCCGAGGCGTTCGAGCCGCGCGCGCAAAATCACGTCGGCGGCGCGCGCCTTCGCGTAAGCGTCAGGCCACGAATAGACGAGCGTGCCGACGGCCTTGTAGCCCGCCGAATAACTGATCGAGACTTTCAAAAACTCCGTCGCCGGTCGCCCCTTGATGCCGTGCACGCGCACGCGGTTTGCGCCCTCCTCGGCGAGCCGGATCGAAGTGAAGTCCGCGACGCAATCGGGCGTGATGTACTCGTGCGGGTCGCCCATCTCGTAAACGAGTTGTTCCTTGATGGAAGGGATCGAGACGAGGCCGCCCGTGCCTTCGTGTTTCGTGACGATAAACGTGCCGTCGGGCGCGGCTTCGACAATGGGAAAACCGACACCTGCAAGATCGGGAATTGATTGCCAATCGTACTGGCAGTTGCCGCCCGAACATTGCGCACCGCATTCGATGATGTGACCGGCAATGGTTCCGGCGGAGATTTTGTCCCAATCGTCAGCGCGCCAGTTGAATTCATGAATGAGCGGCGCAAGCGTCAGTCCCGTGTCGGTCGCGCGTCCGGTGATGACGACCTGCGCGCCCCGGTTTAGAGCCTCGACCATCGGCCATGCGCCGAGATAGACGTTTGCGCTCTGGATCGCATCGCGCACATTTGAGAGCGGCTCATTCGTATCCATGTTGCGCAATTCGATGCCGCGCGCGAGAAAGTCGTCGAGACGATCCATGATGTCATCGCCCGTCACCGTGCCGATCCGCAACTGACCGGCGAGGCCGAGTTCGCGCGCCACGTCGCGCACCGCTTCGGCGCAGCCCACCGGGTTAACGCCCCCGGCATTCGCCGTCACGCGAATATTTCTTTCGACGCAGGCAGGAAGAATCTCGCGCATGAGCGGCACAAAGTCGCGCGCGTAGCCGGCGCGTGAATCGCGTGCGCGCTGTTTCTGCATGATCGACATG
>DASQLU010000046.1:0-13439 GCA_035645855.1 Pyrinomonadaceae bacterium | reverse complement strand
AAACAGACCTTGCAGGCGGCGTTGGCCGCTGGCGCGCTGTTGACATTCTCCGCCAGCGGCATCGCGCAGGCGCAGGAGGCGAGCACCACGTATCGCGGCGCGGGGCGCGACCCGTTCACGAAGTACAGGCCGCCCGCGAAGCGCCCGGTGAAGAAGGTGGCGCATCCCCTCGTCGCGCCCACCATCGAACAGCGCATCGCCGCCTACAAAGCGCAGAAGGCCATCGCAATGAACGCGCAAGAGCCCGCGCCGAAACCGACCACGGCGCTGCTCCTCAGCGAAGCACAGGTGACGGGCATCTTCCGCACGCCGCGCGGCTACGCGGCGATGGTTGAAGCCAAACCAATCAAACTCTCATACGTCATCTACCCCGGCGAAATTTTCTTCGACGGGATGCTGGTCGCCATCGAAGAAGACCGTCTCGTGTTTCGCAAAGAGACGCGTTGGAGCGACGGGCGGCGCGAGATGAACGTCGAGATGAAAGCCCTCGGCGCGACGAACGCGGTCAAAGATACTTTGACGACCGCCAACGCCCCCGCCGCCGCCGCACCGACAATTCCCGCCGCGCCCAAAGCGAAAGAAGAAGGCGCAACCGCTCACGACAGACGATAAAGCTTTCCCACCCGTTCTTTCCGCGCGTGCCCGACGGAAGCCTGAGCCGAGAGGCACACGACGAATGAACCGGAAACTCCCATTGCACACCCGCGAGGATTCCTACCCGTTTTCGACTTCGCCGGTCTGTGCTCCCGCTGTTTAGAAATACAAACCCGCCGGTGGTTTTCGCATTGTGCGGCGCGCGCTTTGAAGAGTCTTTAAGACTCGCACGAGCGTTAGCGCGTGGCGTAAAACGGCCGGACACTCCTGACAAAGGAAAAGAAAATGCTCAACCAGCAACACCCGCATTCGGCGGTCATAAAAAGAGGCGCGCTCGTCCTCTTTCTTTTATGTTCGTTATCAACTTTCTCCACGGTGTTCGGCGCGCGCCTGCTGACCGGCGTTCGCACGTCGGTCAACGGCGATGCGACGCGCATCACGTTCGCCGGAACCCGGCCTCTGGCTTACGGCGTGCGCCGCGTTGACGAACGCACGCTTCTGGTCGAACTGCCGGGCGTCGATGCGACGCGCCTCGCCGCCTCGTACACACCGGCCTCGCCGCTCGTCGCGGGTCTCACCGTGCAGTGCGCGACCGACAAAGACGGCGTGCCCCTCGCGCGCCTGCGTGTCGCCCTGCGCGCCTCGGCGAGCGACCGCTCTTTCCTCGACGCCAACGAATTAGTGCTCGAACTGCGACCGACGGAAGCTCCGGCGCAACAACCCGGCGGCTCGCGCGAAGCTCACGCCTCCGATCAGCAGACGCCCGCGAGCAGACCTTCGCCCACGCCCCAGATCAGGGCATCGACGCCGAGCGACGCGCCGGGCCAGCAGTCCACGCAGGGACAGCAGTACGGCCAATACGGTTTCGTCGGCGAGCCGATCAACCTGAACGTCGTCAACGCCGACATTCGTGACATTCTCAACTACATCACGGAGCAGTACGGCGTGAACTTCATCATCGACTCGTCGGTCGGCGCGGTGCCGGTCACGGTCAACGTCACGGAAGTGCCGTGGAACGTCGCGCTCAATTCGATCCTGCGCGCCAACCGCTTAGGGATCGAAGTGACCGGCAACATCCTGCGCGTCGCCACGCTCAAGGTTTTGGCCGAAGAGGCCGAGGCGCAAGCCTCCATCGACGAGGGCAGGCTGAACGCCGCGCCGCTCGTCACGGAGTTCATTCGCCTCAATTACGCGCGTGCGGTCGGCACGCTGGCGCAGGCCGCGGGTTCGACCGGCGGTTTCTCCGGCGGCGCGAGCAACGACAGCTTCTCCGGCGGCGCGGGCGGCGACGCCACGGGCAAGAGCGGCGACAAGGGCATCCTCCCGATCATCTCGCGCCGCCTCTCCAAGCGCGGCAGCGTCGAAGTTGACGGCCGCAGCAACACGCTGATCGTGACGGACGTGCGCGAGAACATCGCCTCCATCCGCCAACTCGTCGAGTTGCTCGACCAGCCCGAACCGCAAGTCGAAATCGAGGCGCGCATCGTCGTCGCCAGCCGCAGTTTCAGCCGCGACCTCGGCGTGCAGTTGCAGGCGGCCGTGTTCGGTTCGCGCGGGGCGGCCGGGTCGTTCGAGACCGCCCCGGCCAACGGCGGACTGCGCCCCGGCGGCCTTCCCGGCGGCCTGAGCAACACTCCGCCCTCGACGGGCGACCTCGGCGTCACCGCCGCCGAAAGTAAAGGTCAGGCGAAAGTCGTCGCCAACCCACGCGTCACGGCTCTCAACAACCGTCCGGCGCAGATCGAAAGCGGCTCGCAGATTCCGGTCGTTACCCCGCAGGCGTCCGGCTCCAGCGGTGGCGGCGGCGGCAACCTCGGCGGCTCGACCGTCTTTACGACCACGTTCATCTCCGTCCCCCTGCGACTCTCCATCACGCCGCAGATCACCGACGCGGGCACGGTCGTGCTGCGCGTCACGGCGGAGAACAACACCGTCAACCGCTCTCTGGTCAACTCGCTCGGCACGCCCGGCATCGACACGCAGCGCATGCAGACGGAAGTGCTCGTTCCCGATGGCGGCACGACGGTGGTCGGCGGCGTCCTGCTCGACAGCGAAGGCGAGACGCAGACGCGCACGCCCGGCATCTCCGGCATCCCCGTCCTCGGCAACCTCTTCAAACGCAAGGCCACCACGCGCAACACCAACGAACTGCTGTTCTTCATCACACCGCGCATCTACCGGCCTGACTTCAACGGCCGCCCGATGGCCGGCACCGTCACAGACCGCGGCCGCTCCACCACCATCCCGCAGCCGGTGCCGCTCGGCAACCCGCAAAGCAACACACCCCCGCCGTCGCAGGACGGTTCGCAGCAGCAACAGCAGCAGACGCAGCCGGGTTCGAACGATAACGCTCCGACGGCTCGACCCTCCGCGACGCGCGGCGAGCGCCCCTAATTCGGAAGGAGAACCCATCATGTTTAAAGAGACACTTACACGCATGGTCGAGAGAACGGAGGGCGCGGTCGGCGCGCTCATCATGGGCACGGACGGCATCGCCGTCGAGAAGGTCTTGATGCCCGAAGGGAGCGACGCCAATCTTGACGTGGCCGCCGCCGAATTCACCTCGCTCCTGCGCAACGCACAGCGCGCGGGCGGTGACATCGGCCTCGGCCAGGTCAGGGAAGTTGTCGTCGGCTTCGACGACATGAACGTCCTCATGCGTCTCTTCAACCGCGAATACTTCGTCCTGCTCGCCCTCACACAGGACGGCAACATCGGGCGCGGCCGTTTCGAGTTGCGCAAGGTCGAACTCGACCTCGCGCGCGAGTTCGCGGTTTAGCAATAGACAAAGCCGCGCGAGCGGCGGCATGATGACAGCCGCGAAACGGTGACAGCGGCAACCGTGGAGCAACGAACAACCAAAGCCGCGAAGCGACGACAACCAAAGCCGCGCAGCGGAGTTAGGTAGAAGCCCCGAAGCGGAGTTAGGTAGAAGCCCCGAAGCGACGAATAACCAAAGCCGCGAAGCGGCGGCAGTTGATAGCCCCGCGCGTGAGCGCGGGGTCAAGACGCGGATACAATAATGAAGCCCCGAAGGGGCGGCACATTGTTACGAACAATGTGCCGCCCCTTCGGGGCTTCGGCCGTGTTGTCGTGGTGTTCGTTCCCCTACCTGACGGTAGGGGCTATTAACTGCCGCCGCTGCGCGGCTTCAATCAAACTCTGCTGCGCGGCTTTAACCAAACTCCGCTGCGCGGCTTCTATCTACCTCCGCTGCGCGGCTCGCCATTCAGTTCGGCAACTTCACGTGGGGCATGCCGCGCGCGATGATGCGCTGGCGGCGTGCGACACGGCGCGGGTTGATCTGCGGGTTGAACTCGGTGCGCGGGTTGGGAATGATGGCGGAGAGGAAGGCAGCCTCCTGCGCCGTCAGGTTCGCGGCCGGCTTGCGAAAGTAAGACTGCGCGGCGGCCTCCGCGCCGTAGATGCCGTCGCCCCATTCGATCACGTTGAGGTAGATTTCGAGGATGCGACGCTTCGACAAATGCTTCTCCAGAAAATAGGTGATCGCCGCCTCGCGCGCCTTGCGAACGAAGGAACGCTCCGTGGAGAGATAGAGGTTTTTGGACAACTGCTGGGAGACGGTGGATGCGCCGCGTTTGAAACTGGGCATGGCGGGAATCCAACTTGATTCGTCCTCGCCCTGCTGTTTCGCTTCCTTAGCGGCGTCGCGCTGCGCCTGCTCCCAGGCCTTCTGGATGGCATCGTAGTCGAAGCCGTCGTGCGTGGCGAAATTGCTGTCCTCGCCCGCGAGCACGGCGCGCAGAAGATGTACGGAAATTCGTTCGAGTGGAACCCACTGCTGCACGCGCTTCGGCTGCTCGCCGCGCGCGCGCGCCTCCTGTATCCGCGTCTCGATCAACGCCGTCGTCTCCGGATTGTTGTCGCGCAGCTTCTCCACGCGCGGGAACGTGGCGAGTTCGTAGATCAAGGCGAACACGATGAAGGCGACCACGCCGAGCGTGATCATTTGTATCAATTTCCAGATGGCTCTGAACATCGCGCGTCGGATTATAACCGAACTGAATTGCGACCGGCACTTCGCGCGGCGGCCGTGGCTTTAGCGGCGCGGATCGTGTTGCAGTGTATCTCCACTGTGTCGTTGATGTCCGCGGCGTAACCGCCCGACATGACTGTGGCGATTGGCACGCCACGCGCGTCACATTCGCCGAGGACAAACTCGTCGCGCGCGCGCAAGCCCGCGATTGAAAGCGAGAGGCGTCCGAGTTTGTCGCCCGCGTAGGGGTCTGCGCCGCCGAGATAAAAGATGATGTCGGGGCGATGCGCGAAGACGCGCGGCAAGTGTTCGCGGAGGGCGCGCAGGTATTCGTCGTCGCCCGTCGCGTCGGGCAGTTCCAGGTCGAGCGTCGAACGCGCTTTGAAGATTGGATAGTTTTTCGCGCCGTGCATGGAGAAGGTGAACACGCCCGCATCATTCTCGAAAATCGTCGCCGTGCCGTTGCCCTGATGAACGTCCAGGTCAACGACCGCCGCGCGCTCGATCAATTTGTCGCGGCGCAGCGTGCGGATGGCGACGGCCACGTCGTTCAACACGCAGAAGCCCTCGCCGCGTTCGGGGAAGGCATGGTGCGTGCCGCCCGCGAGGTTCGAGGCGATGCCTTCGGAGAGCGCTGCACGGGCGGCGCTCGTAGTTCCGCCCGTGGCGAGAAACGAACGGCGCACGAGCGCCTTCGACCAGGGCAGACCGAGCCGGCGCAACTCGCGCGGCGTCAAAGCCCCCGCGCGCAGGCGCAACACGTAGTCCTCCGTGTGGACGAGCAACACGTCCGTGATGGGCGCGGGCTGCGGTTCGATAATCTCGTGCGGTGCGAGCGTGCTCTCCGCGAGCAGGCGGTCGCGCACGAGTTCAAACTTCCGAATCGGAAAGACGTGCCCCTCGCCGATGTCCGCGTAATAACGCGGCGTGTAGAAAACTTGCATGACAGTTTTCAGTTTTCAGTTTTGAGTGCTCAGCCTCTGCGCCAACTCAATTTTCGGGATTAGCTAACAGACTGAAAACTGAAAACTGAAAACTCATCTTTTCAATATTGTATCAGGCTGCCTTCGCGTTTGGCGCGACGGACGGCGCGCGAGAAGACCCAGAAGGAGAAGGGCATGAGGACGACGAGAAACATGAGGAGCGTGAAGAGCGGTTCGCGCACTTCGTTGAAGCCCTGCCCCTGTATGAGGACGCGGCGGATGCCGTCGAGGCCGTAGGTGGGCGGGAGGAAACGCGAAATTCCGCCGAGTATGCGCCCGCCGTATTCGTTGAGCAGTTGCGTGGGAAAGAAGACGCCGGAGAAGAGCGTGGAGCTAGTGGCGAGCAGGATGCCGAACGGGTCGCCGCGCTTGAAGACCACGGCGAAGCTCGCGGAGAGAATGCCGATTGAGGCGAGCACAAGCGTCGTAATGAACAGGAAGAGAAAGGCGAGCAGGAAGTTTCCCTGAAAGCGCACGTCGAAAAAGAGCCAGCCGAAGAACAGGTAGAGCGAAGAATAGACGGTGGCCTGTGCGAAGTCGTAGGCGGAACTTGAGACGATGAACGTGGGGATACTGACGGGCGTCATCAACACGCCTTCGAGCGTGCCCTGTGCCTGCTCCTGCCGGATGGCGTTGGCGAAACTGGAAAAGCCCGTCATGAAATAGTTGAGCACGGCCAGCCCCGTGATCCAGGCGGCGAGCGGGTTCGCCCATTGCGTGTAGGAGGTGACCGCACCGCCCGTGAAAATCTTGGAGATGAAAAAGAGCGTCGTAACGAAGAAGAGAATCTCCAGCGTGCGGAAGAGAAACTGGATGCGATAGCTCAACGCCAACTGGAAATCGCGCACGATGAAAGCCCGCAACCGCCCGAAAAATCTGCCCACACGTTTCATCTTTCGCTGTCCTCCTCCGGCTCGCGCTCATATTTTTCCAGCACGTCGAGCAGCGTCGCGCGCTCCGCATCGCACGCGAGGACGCGCCCGCCCGCCGCGTGCAACGCGCGAATCGCGCGGTCGAGCGAGTCGTCATCGACGGCGCGCGTGAACTGCACGGCGAGCGTATCGCCGTCGCCTTCCGACAGGTCGAATTCGTCCAACGCCGGAGAGAGCGCGTCGAGCATCGCTTCCCGCGAGAGGCCGCCCGCGACGAGGCGCACGCGCTCGGCGTTTTTATGCAGCGCGCGCAGGCCGCCGGGCGTGTCGAGCGCGCGTATCTGGCCGCGCGAGATGACGGCGACGCGGGCGCACAGTTCCTCTATCTCGGCGAGGTTGTGCGAGGTGAGCAGCACGGTCACGGGCTTATCCGTGTCGTGCGCGAGCGAGCTGATGAGCGCGCGCGTGCCGGCGGCGGCGAGCGGGTCGAGCGAGCGCGTCGGTTCGTCGAGCAGGAGGATGCGCGGCGAACTGAGCATCGCGCGGGCGATGGCGACGCGCTGCTTGTTGCCCGTCGAAAGTTCGCCGAAACGACGGCGGGCGAGCGGTTCGAGTTCGAGACGCGCGAGCAGTTCACCGATGCGCGAGCGAGCGCGCGCATCCGCGAGACCGTAGAGTCGGGCGAAGAAGACGAGGTTTTGTTCGATGGTCAGACGCCAGTAGAAACTGCGCTCCTCGGCGGTGGCGAGGCCGAGTTGGGCGCGCACGGCCATCTCTTCGCGCACGCTGTCGCGGCCGCCCACGACGACCGCGCCGGAAGTGGGCTGCACGAGCGTCGCGATGATCTTGGTGAGCGTGGTCTTGCCCGCGCCGTTCCGGCCGATGAGGCCGAAGATTTCGCCCTCGCGCACCTCGAAGCTGACATCGCGCAGGGCTTCGACCGGATGCTTTGCCTTGCGGCGAAAAAATTTCCGCAGGCGCGCAAGCGAGACGGGATAAGTTTTCGAGAGTTGCCGGATCGAGATGGCGGCCTGCTGTTGTTGTGCCGGAGTCTCACGCGCGGGCAACGTGCGGTCTGGGATCATAGCTGACGAACCGATAGCAGTCACTTTAAAAATTTGTCCGTTCGATGTCTCACGGCCGGAGATTTCGCAGCCACAAATAAGGAGTTGAATTTTTGTCTTCCTTCGCGCCTTTGCGCCTTTGCGAGAAATTTATCTCACGCAAAGGCGCAAAGGCGCAAAGAGAACGGTAAGCAACTGTAACAAACGTGTCTAGCGTTTGCGCTGTCGCGGGTCGAGATACTCGCGCAGGCCGTCGCCGATGAAATTGAAGGCGAGGACGGAGAGCGCGATGGCGATGCCGGGGACGAGCAGCGCGTGCGGCGCGGCTTGCAGCGTCGAGAGATCGCGCGCCTCTTCGAGCATCACGCCCCACGAAGGCGCGGGCGGCGGCACGCCCAGACCTAAAAACGAAAGCGTCGCTTCGGCCAGCACCGCGCCCGCCATGCCGAGGCTCGCCTGCACGATGAGCGGCTGAATGGCGTTTGGCAGAATGTGGACGAAGAGGATGCGCATGTCGCTCGCGCCGAGCGCGCGCGCCGCCTGCACGAAATCATATTCGCGCACCTTCAACACCTGCCCGCGAATCACGCGCGCATAGCCCACCCAGCCGATGATGCAGAGTGCGAGGATCAACTTGTTCAGCCCCGCGCCGAGAAACGCCACCATCGCGATGGCGAGCAACAGGCCGGGGAAGGCGAGGAAGACGTTGAAGAGATAACCGTTGACGATGCGGTCGATCCAGCCGCCGTAGTAGCCCGCCAGCGACCCGATGACCGTCCCGATGAAAGTGGAGACGAAGACCACCACGAGGCCGACGCGCAGGGAGATGCGCGCGCCGTAGATGACGCGCGAGAACACGTCGCGCCCCGTCGCGTCCGTGCCGAGCCAGTGCGCCGCCGAGGGTGCGGCATAGCGGTTGAGCAGGTCGGTCTCCCCCACGTCGTGCGTCGCGATGAGCGGCGCAAAGAGCGCCACGACGACGAAAAACCCGACGATGACGAGACCGAATTTTGAGAGGCGATTCATATTCCAAAAAGTGACAAGTGACGGGTGACAGGTTAGAACATAAGAGTATCTGGTTTTTAACCTGTCACCTGTCACGCGACGCGTGTCACGAAACTCTTATTCTGGGATCGAGGCGGCGATAAATAATGTCCGTGAGCGTGTTGGCGAAGATATAGGTGACGCTGATGACGAGGACGCAGCCCTGCACGAGGCGATAGTCGCGTTTGCCGATACCGTCGTCGATGAGCAGGAGGCCGAGGCCAGGCCAGTTGAAAATCTTCTCCGTGATGATCGCGCCGGCCAGCAGCACGCCGAGTTGCAGGCCGAGAATCGTGACGACGGGGATGAGTCCGTTTTTCAGCACGTGCTTGTAGACGACCGTCCGCTCGTTCAACCCTTTGGCGCGCGCCGTGCGCACGTAGTCTTCGCCCATCTCTTCGATGACGGACGAGCGCACCATGCGCGTCAGGAGCGCGGAGAGCGCCGCGCCGAGCGTGACGGCCGGCAGGATGATGTCCTCCCAGTTGTTGCGCCCGGAGGGAGCGAGCCAGCCGAGTTGGAGCGCGAAGAGATAGATGAACAGCGGCCCCAGGACGAAGCCCGGCGTGCTGATGCCGATGAGCGCGAAGACGGAGAGCACATTGTCCAGCCACGTCCCGCGATTCTTGCCGGCGATGACGCCGAGTGGGATGGAGATGGACACGGCGACCAGCAACGCGACGACGGCCAGTTGAGCCGTGGAGATAAAGCGCGATTGTAGAAAATCGCTGAAGACGTCGCCCCACGTCGCGGGCTGACCGCCGCACCGCCCGAAAATCGCGCGGGTGACGGGGCAGTCCGAGCGGAAAGAACGCCCCATGTCGCCGCGCAGGATCGTGCCCCAGTAATCTATGTAACGATTGTTCAGCCCGTGCCAGAGGAAGTTCCGCCCGCCCTGTTCGTCGCGGGCGTAGGAGAAAAAGAAGGCGGGGCGGTCGAGATTGTGCTTCTGGCGAAACTGCTCGATCTGCGCGCTCGTGGCGTCTTCGCCGAGCGTCGCCGTGGCCGGGTCGCCCGGCACGAGTTCGATCAGGAGTGTGACGAGCGATACCACCGTCCACACCACGAGGAGGAGGATCAGGATGCGCCGCGAGACATCGAGTAGCTTGTGCTTCATCTTCGGCGAGCGAGCCGGCGTATGTTCGGAAAAATGTTTAGTTTGGAACTGCGCCGGGAATGATAGCAGGGAAGAAAGTAAATCGTGAATCGCAAATCGCCGGAGAGGCGTCAAACGCGAATTGATAAAGCAGATTCCAGTTATTCACGTTTGACGATTCACTAAAAAACGTAGCCCGACGGAATGTGTGTCTTTCGTCGCGCGAACAGCCCCGACAACCGTCGCACGGGAATGACACAAAACCATCGGACTACGTTTCGGTTTGCGCTCTTTCAAAGGTAGCGCAAGCCAATCTCGGATCAATCAGCGGCCGGGGCGAACGCCCAGATGCAGAGCCGCGATGCCGCCCGTCAAATTCTGATGCGTCACCTCGCCGAAACCCGTCTCGCGCATCAACTCGGCCAGCCGCTGCTGATCCGGAAAGCGCGACACGGAATCCGGCAGATACTCATACGCGCCGCGCGAGCCGCTGACGAGGCCGCCGATGCGCGGCAGCACGCGCGTGAAATAGAACTGAAAAAGAGCGCGGAATCCCGGCACGACCGGGTGCGAAAATTCCAGAATCGCGACGCTCCCGCCCGGTCTGAGCACGCGAAACAGCTCCCGCAGTCCCCCCTCGACGCTCGCCAGATTCCTGAGACCGAAAGCGATAGTGACGACATCGAAGGTCTCGGCCGCGAAGGGCAGCCGAAGCGCATCCGCCTCGACAAAGGGAATGTCGCGCGCCCGCTGCGCGGCTTTGCGCGCCGCGACTTCGAGCATCGGGCGACAGAAATCAAGCCCGGTCACATGCGTCTGCCCGGCTTCGGCCAACGTCAGGGCGAGGTCGCCCGTGCCGCAGGCCACGTCGAGCGTGCGCGTCCCAACGCCGAGCGCAGAGCGCAGGCGTTCCGCCACAAGTCTGCGCCAGCGGCGATCTATGTTCGCCGAGAGCAGGTGATTTAAAAGATCGTAACGGCGCGCGATGCCCGCAAACATCGTGTTGACGCGACGCGCGTGCTCCTGCCGTCGTTCATGTTCCTTAAGACTCGTTGGCGTGGACACCTTAAATGATTATATGCGGGCGATTGGTTGCAAGCAGCTTGCGATTCTTTTGTGAATTGACTACGGACGCTTCGGCAACTTCGGCTCGGCGACGGCAGGTGGGGGCACGCTGGCATTCGCCCCCGCCACTTCGATGCCGCCGCTCAGGCGCGCCAGTTCGCTGCGCAGTTGCGTCGCGTCGCCGACCGCGACGCTCGCCAGTTTGGCTTCGCCGCCGAAGAGGCGCGCGGCGACACGCTTCACGTCGGCGGGCGTGAGGGCGTTCAGGGCGCGTTCGTTATCGGCGAGCGTGGAATTGTTGGTGGTCGCATCGAGCCATTCGTCGGCGAGGGCTTCGGGGCGTTGCCTGCGCTCGTTGATCGCGGCGAGCGCGACGCGCCTGGCGTTCTCCAGTTCGGCGGCGTTGACGGGCGCGGCGGCGAGATTCGCGGCGGCCGTGCGCGCCGCTTCGAGCGTCTGTGCCGCGCCGCCGGAAGGGACGCTCGCTCCGAGCAGCAGCACGCCCATCAGGTTGTGTGCATCGTGGCGCGCAAAGATTGATTTGGGCTGAAACTCTTTGAGCGCGGTTGCCCAACGCTCGCGCAGAAGCGCGGCGACGACCTGAGCGGCCGCACGGTCAGGATCGGTGCGCGACAGGCCGCGCGCCGCCAGTCGCACCTCCACTTCGCTTGCGCCGGGGAGATTGACGATGAGCGTGCGCACGTCGGGCGCGTCGGGCTGTCGGAAAGTCGCCGGCGGAATAGTGTCGCTCTTGCGCCACGAGCCGAGAAACTGCCGGAAGGCGCGCAGGGCGCGCGGAGCTTCGACGCCGCCGACGAGGACGAGCGTGGTGTTGTTGGGATTGATGAAGCGGTCGCGCGCGAGCAACATGTCGGGGCGATCAATGCGCGCGAGGCTTTCGGGAGTGCCCGTGAGCGCGCGCCCGTATGGGTATGAGCGATAAAGTCTGGCCGCAGCTGCGCCGTCAGCAAGGAGTGCGGGCTGCGCGGCCGTGTCGCGTGCGGCTTTGAGACGCGCTTCGCGCAGACGGTTCACGTCGTCGGCGGCGAGACGCATTTGCAGCAGGGCGGTGCGCAGGATTTCGACGAGCCGTTCAAAGTCGGCCGAGCGGCCGCCGAGCAAAATCTCGATGTGATCGTAGGAAGTGTTTACTTCGAGCCGGCCGTCCAATTCATCGACGACGTACTGGCGCGTCTCCGGGTCGGGAAACAGGGCATCGCTCAGGAGCGTCATCAAACCCTCCTTGCCGGCCAGATCGAAGGCCGCCCCGTTGTTGATCCTGACTTTGAGCAAGACCTGCGCGTCGCCGGGGCGATGCAGGAGCAGGAGGCGCAGCCCGTTCAGGAGTTGTTCGCGGCGCGGCGCGGGATTTTGCGCGCGGACGTAGGCCGGGGGCAGGCAGAGCGTGACGAGAAGCAGGGCGGCCAGGAGCGTCCGGGTCTTCGGCGCGGCGTGAAGCGTAAGTAATTTGCGTTTCATAACATGGCTCGGAAGTCTGAACGGGGCGGCGAGGCGCGGCCGCGCGGCGGCAGTGGAATAAATTCGACTCGAAACGTGTTTTAGATGCATCAAAACGGTTGCGGGAGATGCCCGTGCATTTTAGGGTTCGGCAGGTATGAGGTCAACCGGCTGGAAACTATGATATTTTTATGTCCGGTAGTAAACTCTTGCGGCCGACGGGGCATCTCACGATGCTAGAAGGCTTGTGCCTTAAATTCGAGTAACCCAACAATTTGAAGAAGTATGTTCCCCAATTGAGGCGCGAAGTATGACGACAAAGAGCTGCCCGAAGTGTAATGAGGTTGTCCCCGTGCAATTCGGATTCTGCCCGGTGGACGGCACACCCCTCCCCGGCGACCAACAGCCCGCGAATATAGACACCACCACTTTCAATAATTCCGCGCACGACAAGCATACTGCCTCTATCGCCGACACAGACGATGCGGCCAACGCGGACGCAACCGCCGCTACAGTGCCCGCCGCGCAGATTCCGGCCAGCAATATTTCGTCGGAAGGCCAATCGGGAATTGTTCCTTACGCACGCGGAGAATATCACCTCACATTTCTGGAAGATGAAGGTTTGTTGCGTCGCCTCTCGAAAGAAGTGCGCGAGGTCGGGCACGACGCGGAGTTGACGTGGCCGGAGTTCAAACGCGATCCGGGCGGCTTCGTGAAACGCGGGACAGTTGTGTACGGCAAAGCCTCCTGGCGCGTGGTCTCGCAGCGAAACGTCGCTCTCGGCATCATGTCCGCGTTCGTCTTGATGATGACGGTGGGCGTGCTGGCGGCCGTGCTGTTCCGCATGCAGGACAAACACCTCGCCGGACTCGACGCCGTGCGCGAAGACCTCGAACTACAGGGACTCGTTACAGACATCCCCGAAGAACAGAAGAAGCCCGAAGAAGGCACGGCCGGCACTGCCAAGGGCAAGGGCGGCGGCTCGAAACCGAAACAGGAGAAACCGGGCGGCGGCGGCGGCGGCGGACGACAGGAAGCCAAGCCCGCGTCGTTCGGCAAATTGCCTCCGGCCTCTTTAACCGTCCCGCAGGTGGTCGCACCCAATCCGCGTCCGCCGACCATCAGGAATCCGAATCTGCCGGTGGCCGCCAGCATCGTCGCCGACCCGACGCTCTTTCCGCCCGACAATCGCCAGATCGCTTACGGCGACCCGAAATCGCGTTCGACCGAGACGAGTTCCGGCACCGGCACGGGTAACGGCATCGG
>DASQLU010000045.1:0-64149 GCA_035645855.1 Pyrinomonadaceae bacterium | reverse complement strand
GGGACTGGCCGCGACGGGACATACCCTGACGGGCGCGGTCGAGTTCGAGGGGCGCGACATCACGCGGCTCGATGCGCGCGCGCGCCGCGAACTCGGCCTCGCGCACATTCCCGAAGACCGGCACCGGCGCGGCCTGTTGCTCGATTTCACGCTCGCCGAAAATTCCATCCTCGGCGACCATTATCGCAAGCCCGCCGTCTCGACGCGACCGACGACGCGCCCGTCTCGCATCACCGTCACGTCGTCCGAAATGGCGAGCACTTCCGAGAGTTTGTGCGTGATGATGACGACCGTCTTTCCCTGCTCGCGCATGCGCCGCAGGATGGCGAAGAACTCTTCCACCTCCTGCGGCGTCAAAACGGCCGTCGGCTCGTCCAGAATCAACAGGCGCGCGCGGCGATAGAGCGCCTTCAGCAACTCCACGCGCTGCTGCTGCCCGACCGACAAGCTCTCCACAATCGCGCGCGGATCGACCGACAGCTTGAACTCGTCCGAGAGCGCGCGAATCTCCTCGGCAGCCCGGTTCAAGTCGAGCGACGCCATGCCGCCCGTCTCCGCGCCGAGCACGATGTTTTCGGCCACCGTCATCGTCTCGACCAGCATGAAGTGCTGATGCACCATGCCGACGCCGAGCGCGATGGCGTCGTGCGGCGTCGAGATGCGCCGCGCCTCGCCGTCGATCAGAATGTCGCCGCCGTCGGACGTGTAAAAGCCGTAGGCGATGCGCATCGCCGTGGATTTGCCCGCCCCGTTCTCGCCGACGATGGCGTGAATCGTCCCCGGCCGCACCTTGATGCTCACGCCGTCGTTCGCCAGCACGTTGCCGAAGCGTTTGGTGATGTCTCGCAGTTCAAGCATGGTCGATAGTCAGTTGTCCGTGGTCAGTCGTCCGTTGATTTCATCCATTCTCAGTTGCTCGATCTCCACCTATAGGAGCGCATTCGTCCGGCACAAACAACGGGCAACTGACCACGGACAACGGACAGCTTTTCTAAACTTATGATTCGAGCGTGGCTTCCAACGTGATCTTCGCGTTCAGCACGCGCGAGACCGGGCACCCGGCCTTCGCGTTGGCCGCCGCCGTGTCGAACTGCTCCCGGCTCGCGCCGGGCACGCGCGCCGCGACCGTCAGGTGAACTTCGGTGATGGTGAAGCCCGCGTCCGTCTTCTCCAGTTTGACGCCGGCCGTGGTCTTGATGCTCTCGGCCGTGAGACCCGCGTTGCCGAGCTGGCCGGAGAGCGCCATCGAAAAACAACCGGCGTGCGCCGCCGCGATCAGTTCTTCGGGGTTCGTGCCCTTGCCGTCCTCGAAGCGCGTCGAGAAGGAATACTGCGTGTTTTCGAGCACGCCGCTGTCGGTCGAGATCGTGCCCCGGCCGTCTTTGAGTCCGCCGCGCCATTCGGCGTTTGCGTTACGTTTCATGCGTTCTCCCGTGGATAGAATTGATGATTGCTGTCGCTGGAATTATTTCGGAGCCATCGCGTCCGTCACCTGAATCTCGCCGCGTATGATCTTCTGCCGCGCGGCTTCGACTTCCTGCAGGATCGAGGGGTCGATGAGCGACTGGTTGTGCTGGTCGAGCGAGAAGGCCACGCCGTCCTTGTCGAGTCCGAAGACGTGCAGGCCGCCCTGAAAGCGTTTGTTCTTGACGTCGTTGATGATGTCGTAGACGGCGTTGTCCACGCGCTTGACCATGCTCGTGAGGACGAAGCCGGGCTTGACCATGTTCTGGTTCGAGTCCACGCCGATGACGAAATGGGTGGCGCGGCCGTCCGCGCCTTTGCCCGCCTGCTCCACCGCGTCGAACGCGCCGAGGCCGGAGTTGCCCGCCGCCGTGAAGATCACGTCCGCGCCCTGGCCGATCTGCGAGAGCGCGAGCTCCTTACCCTTGCCGGGATTGTTCCACGCGCTATCGGTCACGCCGACGAAGTTGCGATAGACATTGATGTTCGGGTTGACGGCACGCGCGCCCTCCTCGTAGCCCTTGGCGAAGCGGTGAATCAGCGGGATGTCCATGCCGCCGACGAAGCCGAGCTTGCCCGTCCGCGTCGTGCGCGCCGCGATCATGCCGACGAGATAAGAACCTTGATGCTCTTTGAAGACGAGCGAGGCGACGTTCGGCAGTTCGCTCACGCCGTCCACGATGGCGAAATTGATGTTCGGGTAATCCTTCGCCACCACCTCCATGATCGGGGCTTGCGCGAAGCCGACGCCGATCACCAGATCGTACCCGCGCTCGGCGAAGGCGCGAATCGCCGGTTCGATGGATGTGGGGTTGCCCGGCTCCACGTCGCGCAGCACGATGCCCAGTTCGCGTTCGGCGCGCTTGACGCCCTCGAAGGCCGCCGCGTTGAATGAGCGGTCGTCTTTTCCGCCGATGTCGAAGACGATCCCGACGCGCACTCTCGACGGATCGTCGGCCTCGTTTTTGCCGCCCGTGCAGGCGGGCGAACCGGCGAGCGCGACGAGGCACAGCAGCAACGGCAGCAGCGCGAGTAATTTCCGTTGGATAAACTTCATGCGGTGATCGCTTCCTTGATGAGCTTCAGGCGCGCATCCGGCGATTGTTCGTCGCCGACGGTATAGGCCGCGCGGATGCGCGCGCGCGCCGTCTCGGCCTGCGTCTCGTTGCGACAGTAGAGCGTGCCGAGCGCGTCTCCCGCCCCTATTTGATCGCCGTGCCGTGCGTTTGCGACGAAGCCGATCTGAAAATCAATTTCGTCTTCGAGGCGCGTGCGGCCGCCGCCTATCCCTGAGACGGCGTAGCCGATTTCGGCGGCCTCGATCTGGGTGATGAATCCGGCGCGGGGGGATTCTACCTTAACCGCGCGCAGGGTCGAAGTCTGAAGCAAACGCGCCGGCTCGTCGCAGACGCGCGGGTCGCCGCCCTGCGCCTCGACGTTGCGGCGGAAAAATTCCAGCGCCGCGCCCGAACCGAGCGCACGCGCCGCGCGCTCGCGTGCCGCCTCAAGCGTCGGCTCGACGCCCGCGAGCGCGACCATGCGCGCCGTCAGTTCCAGAGAGAGCGCGACGACCGGCTCCGCGCCCGCCTGCGACTCACCGCGCAGAATCTCGATGCACTCGTGGACTTCGAGCGCATGGCCGACGGCGCGGCCGAGCGGCTGGCTCATATCCGTGAGCAGGGCTTCGGTGCGCACGCCGTAAGCGTTGCCGATGCGGACGAGTGCGTGCGCCAGTTCGCGCGCGCGAGCCTCTTCGCGCATGAACGCGCCCGTGCCGGTTTTCACGTCGAGCGCGAGCGCGTCCAGACCCGCCGCCAGTTTCTTCGACATGATCGAGGCGACGATGAGCGGGATGGCCTCGACGGTCGCCGTCGCGTCTCTGATCGCGTAGAGCTTGCGGTCGGCGGGCGCGATCTCGGCCGTCTGTCCCATCATGGCGAAGCCGCAATGCTTGAGTATGCGACGAAACTCCGCGAGCGTGAGTTTGACGCGGTAGCCGGGGATGGATTCGAGTTTATCGAGCGTGCCGCCGGTGTGGCCGAGGCCACGGCCGGAAATCATCGGGACGGCGAGGCCGCACGCGGCCGCGAGCGGGGCGATGATGAGCGAAGTTTTATCGCCCACGCCGCCGGTCGAATGCTTGTCGGCTTTCGGCAGGGGGATGTCCGAGAAGTCGAGCGATTCGCCCGAACGCAGCATCGCGCCTGTCAGCGTGCGCTGCTCGGCCTCGTCCATGCCGCGACAGTAGATCGCCATCAGGAGCGCGGCCGCCTGGTAATCCGCAAACTCGCCGGCCGTCACGCCCCGCACGAAAAACTCGATCTCTTCGGCAGAGAGCGTCTCCCCCTCCCGTTTTCGGCGTATCACGTCCTGCGGTCGCATAAAGAAAAAGGTCTGCCCCACGCTTGCGTCTGGTTATTCGGATGTTCGATGTGAAATTCGAGAAGACGAAACGCATACTAACATCCGGCGGCACGCAACCGAAATGCGACCCGCGCGGCCGTGCAAAAATACGACTCACACGCGACCGGGCGAAAACACGCTCCGCGCGACCGTGCAAAATTTGCGGCTCACGCGCGGCCGAGCAACACGACGGCCTGCGCGACGACGGCGCGCCCCTCGCCCACGGCGTCCAGCCCCTCTCCCGTCTTCGCCTTGACGCTCACGCAGTTCGACTCGACCGATAATACCTGCGCCAGACGCTCGCGCATCTCCTGTATGTGCGGGCGCAGGCGCGGGCGTTCGAGCAGGACGTTGGCATCGACGTTGACCACCCTGTAGCCGCTCTGGCTCGCCAGCCAGACGACGCGCGCCAGCAGTTGCAAACTGTTCGCATCTTTCCAGCGTGGGTCGCGATCCGGGAAATGCACGCCGATGTCGCCCTCGCAGAGCGCGCCGAGGATGGCATCGATGATCGCGTGAGAGAGCGCGTCGGCGTCAGAATGCCCCTCCGCACCCCGCTCAGACTCCACGACGACGCCCCCGAGAACAAGGGGACGACCTTCCGCCAGGCGGTGCGTATCATGTCCGATGCCGATGCGAAACATAAAATAGAGGTCAGAGGTCAGAGGTTAGAGGTTAGTGAAAGATGGTCTTAACCGACCTCTGACCTCTGACCTCTAACCTCTGACCTCTTTCAGTAAAATTTCCGCGAGCGCGAAGTCTTCGGGGCGCGTGATCTTGATGTTGCGCGCGTCGCCATCGACGACGGCGATTCGTGCGCCGAGCAGTTCGACGAGCGCGCTGTCGTCTGTCGCTTCGATGCCCCCGGCGCGTGCGTGTTCGTAGGCGCGCCGGAGCAGTTCGTAACGAAAGCACTGCGGCGTCAGCGCGCGGCGCAAACTCTCGCGTGGCAGCGTGTGCGCGACATGCCCGTCCTCGCACGTTTTGATCGTGTCCACGACGGGCGCGCACAGGACGGCCGCGCCCGATTCCCCGGCGGCGCGCACCGTGCGCTCGATCTCTTCCGGCGTCACGAAGGGGCGCACGCCGTCATGCACGGCGACGATCTCGACCTCCCCTGCGGGCAGGAGTTCAAGGCCGCGCCAGACCGACTCGGTGCGCGTCCGTCCGCCCTCGCAGACGCGCGCGAGTTTCTTCAACTCTCCGCCGCCGGCGGCCGCCACGTGCCGGGTCGTTTCCTCGACGGGTGCGACCAGAACAATCTCGTCCACGGCCGCGCACGCCTCAAATCGCCTCAATGTATGAATGATGAGAGGAACGCCCGCCAGCGCGCGAAACTGCTTCGGCTCTCCGCCCCCGGCGCGCGTGCCCCGCCCGGCGGCGACAATGATAGCGACGTTCATAACGATGAACGATGAACGATGAACGATGAACTGAAAGACTCTGGCTTTTTATTCATCGTTCATCCTTCCGCGTTCATCGTTTTATTTCAGTGTTCTTCCGGTTCGATGCTGCGGGCGGCGACCGTGTGCGGGCGCGGGTCGCTGCGATAGGGGCGGCGCGAGGTGTTGCCGCCGTTGATGCCGCGCGTGTCCGTGTTGTGGATGCTCGCGCCGTTCTCGTGCGGCTCCTCGGAGAGGCGGCCGAAGATCATCTTCCCGGCGGTGGTTTGCAGCACGCTCGTCACGGAGATGTCCGCGTTCTTGCCGATCATCTTGCGCGCGTTGTCCACCACGACCATCGTGCCGTCGTCCAGATAGGCGACGCCCTGATTGTATTCCTTGCCTTCCTTGAGGATGAAGACGCGCATCAGTTCGCCGGGCAGCACGACGGGCTTGAGAGCGTTGGCGAGTTCGTTGATGTTGAGGATGGAGACGCCGTGCAGTTGCGCCACTTTGTTCAAGTTGAAATCGTTGGTGACGACCACGGCGTCGAGTTGCTTGCTCAGTTCGAGCAGTTTGAGATCGACTTCGCGCACGGCCGGGAAGTCCGTGTCCACGACCTGTATGTCGAGCGTGTTGTTGGTCTGGAGGCGATTGAGCATGTCGAGACCGCGCCGCCCGCGCTGCCGCTTGTTGGAATCGGGCGAGTCGGCCACCTGCTGCAACTCGCGCAGGATGAACTGCGGGATGACAATCGTGCCGGAGAGGAAACCGGCCTCGGCGATGTCCGCGATGCGCCCGTCGATGATGACCGAGGTGTCGAGGATTTTTAAATCGCGCCGCGTCGATTTATCGCTGAAGATGCCGCCGAGCGCGGAGAGATCGAGATAGTCGCCTTTGGCCGCGCCGACGACGAGTCCGATGTAGGCCATCAGGAAGGTGAGCGCGAGCGTCAGGAAAGTTTTCATCCCTACGGGTACGGCGTCCGAGTGCTGGCTGCTGATGAGCGAGCCGATGAGATACGCGCCGACGATGCCCAGAATCGATCCGACCGCCGCGCCGATCAAAGTCTTCAGCGAGGCGCGCTGGATGCGCCGCTCAAACATGATGATGGCGAACGCGATCAGAGCGGCGACGCCCGCCGACAGGAGCGGCCTGTTCCGGATCGGATGCAACACGTATCCGGCCGCCACCAGCAGCGCCGTGAAGACCAGACGAATGAGGATCAAATCCGTTTTCATAACGGCGAGAATAGTAACACGCCCTTAACAGAGGCGTCACGAAAAGGATTCGTCGATTGCGGATTGCGGATTAAGGATTCATTAAGTTAGATTAACTTTCAGCCTCACTTTAGGAGCAAAGATATGGCACTAAATCTCACCAAAGTTAAATATGAAACCCTAAATGCGAGGCAACAAGAAAACTATAACTATCAAAAACTGTCCGCCGTGCTAGCGGACTATGGCTTCGTCACCATGCGATTGAGTGACGATTGGAAAGGTGCGGATTTGATTGCGCAGCACATTGATGGCGAAACTTTCTTAAAAGTGCAATTGAAAGGGCGTCTTACACTTTGTAAGAAGTATATTAACAAATCCCTGCATATCGCCTTTCCCTACCGAGATGCTTGGTACCTTTATCCGCATGATGAGCTATTAGAAATAATACAGACTAATAGCAAAAGAACTTTTCCTTGGAGTAACAAGGGCGAGTATTCGGTAAGATCGCCCGCTAAACAGCTACGTCAACTTCTAAATCCATACCTTATAGAGCCAGCTCGGAACCGCCAATTAAAGTTAACATTAAATGATTAACCTTTTGCAAAATTAAAGAAAGCGATTGTCTTTCAATCCGCAATCAGAATAGTTCGTGCAGCGCTTCTTCCACCGAGCGCACGCCGACGACGCGCAGACCCAACAGGCGTTGCAAACCTTCGGCGTTCGAGGCGGGCATGATCAGTTTTTTGAAGCCCAGCGTTTGCGCTTCGCGCGCGCGCACCTGCGCCTGCATCGCCCCGCGCACCTCGCCCGTCAAACCAACCTCGCCGAAGACGGCCGTCTTGCCGTTGAGCGGACGGTTCTTATAACTCGACGCGATGGCGGCGATCACGCCGAGGTCTGCCGCCGGTTCGTCAATATCGAGACCGCCCGCCACGTTGATGAAAACGTCCTGTTCCCTCAGCAGATAACCCTCGATCCGCTTTTCCAGCACCGCGATCAGCAACGCGATGCGCCCCTCCGCGATGCCCTGCGCCTTGCGCAGAGGGTAATTGTACTGGGAGCGCGACACGAGCGCCTGCACTTCGACCAGCACCGGGCGCGTGCCTTCCATGCAGGCCGTGACGACCGAGCCGGCCGCGTTTTCGGGTCGCTCCTGCAGGAAAATCTCCGAGGGGTTCGCCACGGGTTTCAGCCCCGTGCCTGTCATCTCGAACACGCCGAGTTCGTTGGCCGCGCCGAAGCGGTTCTTCGTCGCGCGCACGATGCGATGATTGTGATGGCGGTCGCCCTCGAAGTAGAGCACCGTGTCGACGATGTGTTCGAGCGCCTTCGGCCCCGCGATGGAGCCTTCCTTCGTCACGTGGCCGATGAGAAAGACGGGCACGCCGCGCGTCTTGGCGAAGGTTAGAAATCGCCCCGCCACCTCGCGCACCTGCGAGACGGAGCCGGGCGCGCTCTCGATCTGCGAGGAGAAGACGGTCTGGATCGAATCCACGATCACCGCACCCGGTTCCTCTCGTTCGATCTCGCCGAAGATGTTTTCGAGGTTGGTCTCCGACAGCAGGTAGACGTTCGCCGCCGCCACGCCCAGACGCTCGCCGCGCATCTTGATCTGCCGCTCCGACTCTTCGCCCGAAATGTAGAGCACGCGCGCGCCGCCCGCGCTCAATTTGTCCGCCACTTCGAGCAGCAGCGTGGATTTCCCGATGCCGGGGTCGCCGCCGATGAGGACGAGGCTGCCCGGCACGATGCCGCCGCCGAGCACGCGGTCGAACTCCGTGATGCCGGAAGTGACGCGCACGTCGTCCTGCGATTCGATGTCGGCGAAGGCGACGGGCTTCGCCTCGCGCGCGTGCAGGCCGACGCCGCGCGCCGCCGCGCCTTTCGGGGCGGTGCGCGCGCGCTCCTCCACGAACGAGTTCCATTCGCCGCACGCGGGGCATTTGCCGAGCGACTTGGGCGACTGCTTGCCACAACTCTGGCAGACGTAAATTGTCCCCGTTACCTTTGCCACGCTCCTATCCCTTCCGCTCTAAAAACTCACGAATCTTTTCCAACGGGCGACCGAGCACGGCGCGCTCGCCGCGTTCAACGATGGGGCGTTCCATCAGTTCGGGATGCGCGACCATGAGCGCGATGCTCTCTTCGTCGGAAAGCGCGCGACGCTCCGGGTTCAACTCGCGGTAGAGAGCTTCTTTCGTGCGCAGGAGTTCGCGCGGCGCGATGCCCAGCTTGGCGACGAGTTCGCGCAGTTTCGCTTCGCCGGGCGGCGCGTTCAGGTAGTTGATCTGCTCGAATTCGACGCCGCTCTCACGGAGCAGGCGGGCGGCCTCGCGGCACGTGCTTCAAGTCGGCTTCTCGTAGATGGTGATCTTGTCGTCGGTCAAGTTCGCTCCTTAAGCATCTCGCGCGGGCATGGTGAATCAGGTCGCGGCGTGCCCGGCGCGAGGGCGCATCAGTGGTCTTCGGCTTTCTCTTCGATTTCGAGGATGTCGCCTTCGGTGAAGAGGTAGGTGCGCATGTGCTTGTCGAAGGCCGGACTCATGCGGCGCAGGTATTCGAGCGCCATCATGGCGTGCTCGATCTCTTCGTCGCGGTTGTGTTCGAGAATACGCCGCAGTTGTTTGTCCGTCGTCACTTCGGCGCGCTGGTTGTACCAGTCGACCGCCTCCAACTCTTCCTGTACGGATTTGACGGCGCGCGAAAAGTTCAACGTCTCCTCGCTCATTTTCTCGTAACTCTCATGCCACTCTGCGCTGGTTGCCACCTGGGTTTTTCCTCCTGAAAGGCGCGTCTGAAAACTTCGCCTCATCCTACCTTAGTCTTCGCGCCAAAGTCTAAAGCCGGAAACTTCGGCGGGAACAAGACGCGCGACGGCGGAGTCTAACCTTACCGAGTCCGCTCGTTTGCGACCCGTCGGCACCGGCACACACACAGAGAGAGAGGACTAAAGTTATGTTCACACACTTAATCGAATCAGGCTCGCACAAACGAGACATGGCGCGGCGAGGGCGTTTCTTTCTCGGCACGCTCGCGCTCTACGGGCTGCTCCTGGTCGTTGCGGGCGTGGCGAGCGTCTACGCTTACGATTCGCACCTCGGCGCGCAAAATCTTGAGCGCTACATGCTCGTCGCGATCCCGCTTGCGCCACGTGAGGCGGAAAGACCCGACGAACCACGGCGCGCGGCGGGCGGCGGAGACGGCCGCGAAATGATTCAGCGCGCCGACCGCATCGCGCCGCTGCTCGAAAACTATCAACCGCCCAGCACCATTTCGACCGAGCGCAACCGCAAGGCCGAGTTGCCGCGCAATAACGAGCCTTACATCTCCAGCCGCGTCGACGTTAATCCGGGGGGCGGCGGCGGTTTGAAGCTGCCCGGCGACGGCGACGGCTCTCCGACCCGCGCGAATCGCGAGGCCGTGGTCGTGCCCGTCGCGCCCGAGGAAGACCCTTTGCCGCCCCCGAGGCCGACGCCCGCCCCCGTGAAACCGCGCCAGCAGATCAGGCTTTCGAGCAATGTTATCAGCAGCAAGATTCTGAGCAAGCCCGCGCCACCCTACCCGCCGCTCGCCAGACAGGCGCGCGTAGAGGGGGCGGTCACGGTCGAGATTCTGGTTGACGAGCAGGGGCGCGTCGTGGCGGCTCAGGCGACGAACGGCCACCCACTCCTGCGCGTGGCCGCGCAACAGTCCGCCTATCAGGCGCGCTTTTCGCCGACCACCATCTCCGGTCAACCCGTCAAAGTGTCCGGCGTGATCACCTACAACTTCATCCTTCAATAACTCGCGCCATGACTCGTGTCATAACTCGCAAATGAAAGGAGACTCCGCCGAAGCACAAAGCAAAAAATCAGGAAGGTGAAACACCGTTTAGAGTAAAAGTGAAAGGGTAAAGGAAAGAGCAGGGCGAGCGTCTGTGCGACGCGCCGTGGACGTGCTCCCGCCTCTACCCTTTCACTTTACCCCCGACTCTTCCCCCCCCTTTGACCCGTTTACGCTTCCCCTTCTTCTTTGAATCTTCTCGGCACGCGCGCGCTGATGCCGCAGGTAATTTCATAGGAGATAGTGCCGGCGAGTTTGCCGATCTCTTCGGCGGGCACGGAGAGCCGGCCGTCGGCGCCGATGAGCGTCACCTGATCTCCCTGTTCGACGCCGGGCACGTCCGTCACGTCGAGCAGCGTTAAATCCATCGAGACGCGACCGACGACGGGCGCGAAGCGACCGCGCACGATGACGCGCCCCCGGTTCGAGAGTGCGCGCGCGTAGCCGTCGTGATAACCGATGGGCACGGTGGCGACGAGCGTCGGGCGCGTCGCCGCGAACGTGCAGCCGTAGCCGAGCGTCTCCCCCGCCTCGACGCGCTTTAACAGCATGATCCGCGAACGCAAATTCAACACCGGCCGAAACTCCGGCAGCCCTTTCCCCACTCTCAACACGTCGCGCCACAGCCCGTAGAGCACGCCGCCCGGACGCACCATGTTGCCGCGCGTCGCCGGGTGCGCGAAGGTCGCCGCCGAGTTCGCCATATCAACGTAAGTCGGCGCGTGTCCCGCCGCGCGAAAGGACTCCCGCGCCGCCCGGAAACGCGCCAGTTGTTCCTCCGTGAACGAATCGTGCGCCGCGTCTTCGGCCGAAGCGAAGTGCGTCATCAGTCCGTCCACGCGAAGATGTGTGAATGTTTTGAGCGCGCGCGCGAACTCCGCGGCCGCTTCGTGGCGCACGCCGAGCCGTCCCATCCCCGTGTCGATTTTGACGTGAACGTCCGCGACCGTCCCCGCTTCGCGCGCCGCGCGGTCGAACGCCCCGGCCATGTCGAGTTGGTAGACAACCGGCGTGAGATGCTCTTTGACGAGCGCGCCCGCCTGCCCCTCCCAGAATCCTTCGAGGCAGAGTATCGGCTGCGCAATCCCGGCGCGGCGCAACTCGAACCCCTCTTCGGGCAGCGCGACGCCGAACCAGTCCGCGCCCTCGGCCGCGAGCCGCCGCGCGCACGCGACCGCGCCGTGCCCGTAGGCGTCGGCCTTCACGACCGTCATCACCCCGACATCTCTCCCGACAAGGCGACGCACCGCGCGGAAGTTCGCGGCGAGCGCATCGAGATCGATCTCAGCCCACGTCGGACGAAAGGCGTGCGGGCGAGCGTCGCCTTCGGGGTTATTGGCGTTTTGCTCGAAACGAGACATGATTCATTGTAATTGAGAATTTCGTCAGACCGGGTACGGGAGTTTCAGCCTGTCGGTTTCAGGCTGTTCATTTTCGCGGGTGCGGGGGAAACAAAGTCGGACGTGCTGTCATGTGTGCCGGCTTAAATCAACAAAGACATTTAAGGTGAACGCTGCCGGCGACGAAGCATTAGAAGTCCGAAGAAGAGGGCAGTTGATTCTGAGACTTAGAAGGAAGCTGGCCGCCGTCGGAGGCGGAAGAGAGTGTGCGATCATCGTCCCGCCAGGCGTTTTCAAAACGCGTGAACTGCTTGAGGAACACCAGATTGGCCGTGCCCGTCGGGCCGTTGCGCTGCTTGGCAATAATGACTTCGGCCAGCCCCTCGTTCTCTTCCGTGCGATTGTATTGCTCGTCACGGTAAATGAACGCGACCACATCCGCGTCCTGCTCGATTGCGCCCGACTCGCGGAGGTCTGCCAGAATCGGGCGGTGGTCGGTGCGCGTTTCCGGCGCGCGCGAAAGCTGTGAGAGCGCGACCAGCGGCACATTGAGTTCCTTCGCCAGCCCTTTCAATTCGCGCGAGATTTGCGACACCTCCTGTTGCCGCGACTCCGAGCGCCGCGACGAACCGGACATCAACTGCAAATAGTCCACGATGATCAGGTCGAGCCCCTTCTGCTCGGCCGCCAGCCGCCGCGCCTTGGCGCGCATCTCCAGCACGGAGATGCCCGGAGTGTCGTCTATGAAAATCCTCGCCTCCGAGATCGTTCCCAGCGCGCCCGCGAGCCGCGCCCAATCGTCGCGCGCCAGATACCCGGAGCGAAAGCGATGCGCGTCGACTTTCGCCTCCGAACTGAGCATGCGCATCACCAGAGACTCCTTCGACATTTCCAGTGAAAACACGCCGACGACGGCGTTGGCCTGAATCGCCGCGTTCTGCGCAAGCGTCAGGCAGAGCGCGGTCTTGCCCATCGAAGGGCGCGCGGCGACGATGATCAAGTCCGAAGGTTGCAGCCCTGAAGTCAGCAGGTCGAGGTCTGTGAACCCGGTGGTCAGGCCGGTGAGAACCGTGCCCCGGCCGCCGAGTTCCTGAATCTTTTCGAGAATCTGGTTGGCGACCGGTTTAACGTGCGTGAAGCCCTGTCGCGTGCGCTCGTCGGCGAGCGCGAAGATCATCTGCTCTGCGTGGTCGAGGATGAGCGTGGCCTCGTCTTCCTCTTCGAGCGCCTCGCTCGTGATCTTGTTGGCGACCTTGACGAGTTGCCGCAGCATGGACTTGTCCTTCACGACCTTGGCGTAGTGCGCGAGGTTCGTGAAGTGCGGCAGGCCGTAGGTGAGTTCGGAGATGAAGGCGATGCCGCCGACCTGTTCGAGCGCGCCGTCGCGGCGGAGTTCTTCGCCGAGCAGGATCGGGTTGATCTCCGCCCCGCGCTCGCTCATCGAGATCATGGCGCGAAAGAGGTGTTGATGCGCGCGAACGTAAAAGTCTTCGGCGCGCAGCAGTTCGATGGCCTGATTGACGAGGCCGTTGTCGAGGACAATCGCTCCGAGTATGGCGCGCTCCGCGTCCGCGCTGTGGGGCAGCGGGCGTTCGAGCATCTGATCGCGCGTCGAATCGGAAGCGAAATTTTTGACCATCGGGAGACTCGGAAGCTTCGGAAGTAACGGCAGCCGGAGGTATGAACCGGAAAAAAAATGCTGTAAGCGGTGGTCGCTCCCGGCTGAAACATACCCGCCCTGAGCAACTCGCCTACAGCATACTATAGCCGCGGCGGACGCGCCAAGATTTAGTGCGCGCGCCCGCCGTTTGTTTGCATTTACTCGTCGCCCGCGTTCGCGTCGTCGCCGGCCGTGTCGTTCGCTACGCCTGTCGCGGCGTCCGCGCCGGTTGTGGTCGTCGCCGCCGTCTCCGGCGTAGCCGTGGCTTCCGCTGTCGCCGCCGCCGCGCCGCCTTCGGCCGTGACGACGACGGGAATTTCGACGTTCACTTCGCGGTGCAGGCGCACGCGCACGGAAAACTCGCCCGTCTCCTTGATCGCTTCCGCGAGGTGTATGCGGCGACGGTCGAACTCGTAGCCCTTCTCCCGCAGGGCTTCCTGTATGTCCATCGAAGTGACCGAGCCGTAGAGCATCCCGTGTTCGCCGACCTTGCGCTCGAAGGCGAGGCGCAACGAGGTCATCTGCCCGGCCTGAGCCTCGGCCGCGCCGCGCTCCGTCGCTTCCTTACGCAAGAGCGCGGCACGCTCCTGTTCGATCTGCTTGACGTTCGAGGCCGTGGCCTGCACGGCGAGTTTGCGCGGCAGCAGGTAGTTGCGCGCGTAGCCCGCGCGGACTTTGACGATCTCGCCGCGTGCTCCCAAATTATCGATATCTTCACGCAAGAGGACTTGTGTGTTTGCCATAACTGTTGAGTCCCTCCTTTTTACGAATCGGCGGCGTAGGGTAAGAGCGCGATGTTGCGCGCGCGTTTGATGGCCTCGGCCAACATGCGCTGGTGCGGCGCGCACGACCCCGAAATACGGCGCGGCAACACCTTGCTGCGTTCAGGGATGTAGTTCGTCAGCAACTTCACGTCCTTGAAATCGATGATGTCAACTTTGTCCAGACAGAAGCGGCACACTTTGCGCCGGCGGAACCTGCCGCCGCTGCGCCCGCCGCCCGGGCCGCCGCGCCCGCCACGGTCGCCGCCACCGCCGCCGAAGCGACCGCCGCGGTCGTCGTCATTTCCGAAATCACGTTCCCGATCACGATCAAAATTTCTCGACATAATTTTCCTCTTTCAAACTTTGCGGCCGCTGTCTGCGGCCCTGCGACCCGACCATGCGCGCGCTCACACACGAGTTATCAACTCGGTCTACGGCGCGCCCGTTGGCTCTCAAAAGGCCGCGAATGTTTCGACGCCCGCGAAACCGCATGGGCGAAGCGTTCGAGCGCGCGCGTTAAGCGTCGGCGTCTCCTTCGTCGGCGACCGCGATGGCGGCGGCAGCGGGTGCGGCGGCGGCCGGCGCGGTGTAACCGCCGCCACCACCGGCGCGTCCACCGGCGCCCTTCTCCGGTCGTTTACTCGCTTTGCGGGCGCGGCGGTCTCTGAACTTATCGGCGCGGCGACGGTCTTCATCCACGCGCACGGTGAGATAACGCATCACCTGATCGCTGACGCGCATGCGGCGTTCGAGTTCGGCGATCTCGCCGCCCGTGCCTTCGATCTCGAACAGCATGAAGTGGCCTTCGGTGTTGCGTCCGATGCGGTAGGCCAGAGCCTTGCGCCCCATGCTCTCGGATTTGGTGATCGCGCCGCCCTGATCGGTGACGATTTTTTGCAAATTTTCGACGAGGCGGGTCGAGTCTTCTTCGCCCGTCGCCGGGTCTATGATGAAGACCACTTCGTAAATTCTCTTCTCAGCCAAAATTCATCCTCCTTATGGATGTCTAGCCTCGGCCTCGTGGCGGAAGCAAGAAGGAAAGAATCAGTAAACAGTTTTCAGTTTTCAGTTGTTAGTTTTCAGTTCTGCTTTTACTGAAAACTGAAAACTGTTTACTGATTGTAAGTTGCCATCGCTTTGTCAATGCCGTCGCGGAGGACGGTGCGGAGTGCTTCGGCGCTCCGCTCTAAAACTTTTTCCAACTCGGTGCGCGCGCCCGGAGGGAAACGTTCGAGCACGTAGCGCGCAGTGTCGGCGAGCGGGTGTTCGGGTTGAATCCCGATGCGCAGCCGGATGAATTCATCCGTGCCCGTCTGCGCGATGATGCTTTTCAAACCGTTGTGGCCGCCGCTCGACCCGCGCGAACGCAGGCGCAGCGCACCGAAAGGCAAAGCCAGATCGTCGCTGACGACCAGCAAATTCGCCGTCGCTTTCAACTCGCGCTTGCGCAGCAGACATTGCACCGACTCGCCGCTCAGATTCATGTAAGTCTGCGGCTTGACGAGTTCGACCTGTCGCCCTTCGATCTCGGCGCGTCCGACGAGCGCGCGACACTCCGTGCGACGCACATCGCGCCCCGCCTCGCGCGCCAGCCAGTCCACGACCATGAAGCCGAGGTTGTGGCGCGTCAATTCATACTGCGCGCCCGGATTGCCCAGGCCGACGATAAGCATCAGAAAACAGGGGAAGGGGCAAAGGGTAAGGGATAAAGGAATGAACCCCGTATCGCCGGGATCGTAAGGGCGATGCCCCTTTCCCCTTCCCCCTTGCCCTTTCCCCAAACTCCTCTAGGCTTCGTCGCCCTCGTCTTCCTTCTTGCCCTTGCCGATAACTTCCGGCTCCGCGTCTTCGTCCTCGGCCACGTCGGGAGTTTCGACCGGCTCCTCCTGCACGATGCCGACGGTGGCGAGCACGGTCTCGGCCTCGTTCAGGATTTCGATGTTCTCTGCCACCTGCAAGTCGGAGACGTGCAGCACGTCGTGGACGCCGAGGTTGGAGACATCGAGGTCAATCGCGTCGGGGATGTCGCGCGGGCGCACGCGGATGTTGATTTCGCGCACCATCTGTTCGAGCACGCCGCCGCCTTCCGTCACACCGATAGGCTCGCCCGTCAGGTGCAGCGGCACGGCGACTTCGATCTTCTGGCCGCGCACGAGGCGACGCAAATCGGCGTGTACCAGCCGACCGCGTACGGGGTCGATCTGGCGGTCGAGAAACATCACGTCATGGCCGCCTTCGCCGTCGATGTCGAGCGTGAAGATGGTGTTGTGGCCTGACTCCGTGCGCAGGATGGCGGCCAGTTCGGCGAGCGAGGCGGAGGCCGACACGGAATCGCCTTCGCCGCCGTAAATCGTCAGCGGCACACGGCCTGCGGCGCGCACGCGGCGCGCGTCGTTTTTGCCGCGCCCCTCGCGGCGCGCGGCCTTAATCGTAAATTCTTTCTTCTCTGCCATAATCGAATACCAAGTTTCAAGTTACAGGTTTCAAGTTTCAGGACTGACGGGTTCTTCGTTCTGTAACTTGAAACCTGAAACCTGAAACCTGAAACCAAAGTTAGTGTTTGCCCTTCACACGAAGAGCGAAGAGACGCTGGTCTCCTCGTGGATCGACTTGATCGCTTTCGCCAACAGCGGCGCGATGCTTAAAACCTTGATGTTGTCCGCCTCGTTTTTGCTCCCGTTGAACGGGATCGTGTTTGTCGTCACCACCTGCTCGATGTCCGACTTCGCCAACTGCTCGCAGGCATGACCCGACAAAACGGCGTGCGTGAAGCAGGCGTGAATGCTCGCCGCGCCCGCGCTCTTTAAAGCCTTCGCCACCTTCGTCAGCGAACCGCCCGTGTCGCACATATCATCCACGACCAGACAGTTGCGCCCGCGCACGTCGCCGACGACGTTCATCACTTCGGCCACGTTCGCCTTCTCGCGCCGCTTGTCGCAGAGCGCGAGTTCGGCGTTGAGGCGCTTGGCGTAGGCGCGCGCGCGTTCCGCGCCGCCCGTGTCCGGCGCGACCACGGTCAAATTCGGCATCGGGTTCGCCTGGTAGTGGCCGATGAAGACGGGCGCGGCGTAGAGGTGATCCACGGGGATGTCAAAGAAGCCCTGAATCTGCGCGGCGTGCAAATCCATCGTCAGGACGCGATGCGCGCCGGCCGTGGCGATCAAATTCGAGACGAGCTTGGCGGCAATCGGCACGCGCGGGCGATCCTTCTTGTCCGAACGCGCGTAGCCGTAGTACGGAATCACGGCCGTCACGCGCTCGGCCGACGAACGCCGGAAGGCGTCGAGCATGACGAGCAGTTCCATCAAATTCGCGTCCGTGGGCGGGCAGGTCGGCTGGACGATAAAGATGTCGCCGCCGCGCACGTTCTCGGTGATCTGAAAGTTGAACTCGCCGTCGGAGAAACGCCCGATGGTCGCGCTGCCCGGATCGCAACTCAGGTAGTTGCAAATCTCCAGGGTCAACTCGTGGTTCGCGTTGCCGGAAAAAACTTTGATGCCGCCGGTCGTACTCATAAAAAAGTTTCAGGTTTCAGGTTTCAGGTTTCAGGTCTGAAAGTTTTTAAACTTGGAACCTGTAACCTGAAACTTGAAACTTTTGAATAATGGCTGGGGCGGAAGGATTCGAACCTACGAATGCCGGATCCAAAGACCGGTGCCTTACCACTTGGCGACGCCCCAAGGTTGCTCGCGCGCGTGCACCCTCGCCGGGCACGCTCATTTAAAACTCAACCAGCGCCGAACTCCGCCGCGTAAGCGCTTCGTGAGAGCGTCGTGCAGTCGAACACCTGCCAGCCGGCTTTAGCCCTCAAACTCGCCCGCGCGCGGTCGCGCTCGTTCTCATTATCAAAGAGGCCGAAGACGCTCGACCCGCTACCCGACAGCAACGCGCCCTCCGCGCCCGCCTGCATGAGCGCGTCGCGCGCCCGCTCGATTTCTGGATGGAGACGATAGACGACCGGCTCGAAATCGTTCCACAGCATGGCACGGAGCGAACCTGAAATTTCGGCCTGCACGCGCGAAACAGTGAGATTAACGACCGGAACTGCCTTTGTCAAGGCGTGCGCGTTCAACGACTTGTAGGCCTCGGCGGTGGAGACTTTGACCTGCGGTGTGACGAGTAAAAGCTGCTTCGGCGGCACATCGGGGAGCGGGTGTATGTCGGTTCCGCGCCCTGTGCCGAGCGCGGTGCCGCCCGTCAGGAAGAAGGGCACGTCCGCGCCGAGCGACGCGCCGATCTCGGCCAGAGACTCCCGCCCCGCATCTATTTTCCAGAGGCGCGCGAGGCCGACGAGGGCGACGGCGGCGTTTGACGAGCCGCCGCCGAGACCGCCGCCCGCCGGTATCTTTTTCTCCAGAGTGATGCGCGCGCCGCGCCCCGTCTCGTAACGCGCGCGCAGGGCGAGGGCTGCGCGGTACACGAGGTTCGACTCGTCGCAGGGGATGCCGGGCGCGTCGCAGGCGAGATCGAGCCGGGCATCTTCGCGCAATTCAAAAGTGAGCCGGTCGCAAAGCGAGATGGTTTGGAAGACGGTTTCGATTTCGTGATAGCCGTCCGGGCGGCGTCCTCTGACGCGCAGGGTGAGATTGATCTTGGCGTAGGACGGAAGCGTGAAGGATGCGTCGGACACGTTGGGCAAAATTTCACCGGGCAAAAGTAGAGCGGCCGGCCTCTCGAACGAGTGGAGCGCCGGCCGCCTCGAATTTTATAATTCGCCTGCAACTCTAGCGCGTGACGAACACCTGCGTGAAAAAGATGCGCCCGTCGGCGGCGCGCGCCACGCCGACGCCGGAATGCGTGAAACCCTGCCGCAACAGGTTGGCGCGATGCTTGGGCGAAGTCATCCAACGCTCGACGGCGAACGCGGCCGGGTCGTCGTAGCCGGAATTATACGCGATGTTCTCGGCAATCGCGCTCCACCCGCAGACGCCGCAGGCGCGTGCGCGCATCGTCATGTTCTGGCCTTGCGGGTCGATGTGGTCGAAGAAGTTCAGCCGCGCCATGTTCTCCGAGTGCAGACGCGCCATGCGCGTTAGTTCCGCATCCCAGACCAGGACGGATTCGCCGCGCTCGCGCCGCTCCGCATTGATCAGGTCGAACGCGCGACGCTCGTCGCCGGTTGCGCTGACGCGCGCCGTGCGTGCGCTCGCGAGCGAAGCGTTCATCATGCGTGCCTGCGCCTCGCACGCCTCGGAGCGCGAAGCGCCGCTCGCGCCGCCGTTCGAGACTCCGACGAGCCGTGCGACGGGGCGCATGCCCTTCGTCTGCGCTTCGACGCCCGCGGCGAACAGGCCGGAGACGAAAAGGCAGGCGAGGGCGGAGAGCGCGAAACTTGCGTGTCGGCGCACACGCAGGCCGGTACAGGGGGACAAATTGTTGCGCGTCATTGGGGGTAGAACTCTCTTCTTTGACCTAGATTTTATTAACTGATGAGGAGGGTTCCTGCTTGCGGTCTGAGCGATACTTGGGGCAAACGCTCGGACTAACGGCAGTGTAGCGCGCGGCCTACACACCGTCAATATGTCAAATTTACACTCCGAATCGTGTAGTTTACTTGCCCGGTTCGGCGTTGATTTTGGCCTTGAGGCGGGTGATGTCCGTGGCGTCGGTGGTGAGTCCGAGCGCTTTGCGCCAGGCGGCGCGAGCCTGTTCGGGCTGCCCGCGTTTCAGGTAGAGGTCGCCGAGGTGTTCCTGGACGGTGGAGGAGCGCGTGTTGCGGCGCGCGGCGTCGTTGAGGTGACGCTCGGCTTCATCGAGCTGGCCGAGTTTGAAATAGACCCACCCGAGGCTGTCGAGGTAGTTGGGATTGGTCGGTTCGGCTTTGACGGCGCGCTTGATCATATCGAGCGCTTCGGGCAGACGCTCGCCCCGCTCGGTGAGAAAATAGCCGAGGTTGTTGAGCGCGGTGGCATCGTTCGGAGTTTTCGAGAGGATGCGGCGCAGAGACTCTTCCGCGCCCTTCGTGTCGCCCGCGCGTTCCTGCGAGGATGCAAGCATGATGAGCGCCTGCGCGACGAGTTGCGGCTGATCGGCCGGCGCGAGTTCGAGCAGCTTGCGCGCGGCGACCACGGCCTCTTTGCCCCGGCCGGCTTGCAGGTAGAGATTCGCGATGGAGAGATAGGCCGGATAATCGTCTTCCGTCTTGCCCGTGATGCGCGCGCGCAGGAGCGTCGCGCCCTCTTCGACCTGGCCGAGTTCGGCCAGCGTCTCGGCTTCCAGGTTCAGAAACTCGGCCACGCCCGGATGTTTCAGGCGCGCGGCGCGCACGGCATCGAGAGCCTCGCGTCGTTTGCCCTGTTCGCGCAGCACGGCGACAAAATAAAAATCGGCGCGCGGGTCGTTTGCGCCGAGCAGGCGGCGCATGCGTCCGGCGGTTGAGAGAGCGTCGTCGAGGCGATTGGCCTGTCGTTGCAAATTGATGATGCGTTCGAGGAGCACGCGCGCGACGTCTTTGTCACTGTCGGCCTTGAGCGGCGCATCGGCGTTGAGGCCGCGCGCCTTGAATTGATCTTCGTAGGCGGCGATGGCCTCGTCGTAGCGCAGGGCATCGGCGAGCACGCCGGCGAGGTCGTCCACGAGGCGACGCCGCTGTTGCAGCAACTCGCGCGTGTCGCCGGGGCGCGCCTGCGCGGCGGCGCGCAGCGTGGCGACGGCCGCGTCAACTTTGCCGGAGCGCGCCTGCGCGTGCGCGAGCAAACTGATGGCGGCGAGATTGGCCGGGTTCGCCACGATCATGCGCTGCAATTCGTTGATGGCGACATCGCTGTCGCCGCCCGCGTCGATGGCCTCGCCGAGCAGCGCGAGATACTGGTTGTTTTCCGGGTTGATGGCGAGCGCGCGGCGGATGGCGTCAACCGATTCGGCCGTGCGCCCGGCCTTGAGCAACGCTTCTGCGAGCCGCGCGGCGGCGGCATCGGGCGACAACTCGCGCCCCTGCGTGACGACTTTGTAGAAGTTCGTGTCGACCGTGGCGGGCGCGCCCATCCAACGGCGGAAGGCTTCGATGGCCTCGTTCTCGCGTCCGGTGCGCACGTAAAACTCGCCGAGCAGCGCGAGGGCTTCCGGGTCGCTCGGGTCGAGGCGCAGCACCTCTTTGAGGGCGGCGATGGCGCGTTCGGCGGCGGCGCGTTCGGTCTTGTCGGAGTCGAGTCCGGCTTTGAGCGAGTGGACGCGCGAGAGGATGCGGTGCGCGCCGAAGTTGTTGTTGTCGATGCGAATGGCGGTGGCGGCTTCGCGTTCGGCCAAAGCCTGATCGTCGAGGAAGAAAAAGGCTAGTTCGGCGAGCGCGGTGTGGGCTTCGGAGAGCGTCGGGTCGAGCGCGGCCGCCTGCTGGAAGGCCGCCTGCGCGACGACCAAATCCTCGCGCGTGATGCCGCCCGCGCCGCGCGCGTTCGTGAAGAAACGCTGACCTTCCATCAGCTTCGCGTAGGCCTTGACGCGACGCTCGCGCGGCGAGAGCGCGGCCTGCTGCGCCGTTAGCTGCGCGGCGGGCTGCTGCTGCGCGGTGCGCGGCGTGGCCGACGGCACGGGGCGCGGGGCAGGCGGCGGCTCGGAGCGCGGCGTGGCCGAAGGCGCGGGGCGCGGTGTGGGCGTCTGTGCGGGGGTCGGATGCGCGAAGGGCGTGGTCGTCGCGCCGTGGGCGTTGACGACAGGAGAGGCGATGGAAGAAGCCGAAACCGCGAAGACGAGCGAGGCGAGGCGGACGTAAAACTTCACGCAGTTGTTCCTTTCGCGGGCGTGCCGTCGGTGGTCAGCCCTTCGTTTGTTTGCGTCGCACGCCAGACCTGTTCCCAGGCCGAGCGGCGCGGGTAGGTGTAGAGCAAAATGGCGACGGCGATGATGCCCGCCTTCAACATGTCCCAAGGGTCGGCCGAGCGCATAAATAACAGGTAGCCGACGAGGGCGATAGCCAGGCCGAACAGGGCGACGAGCACCGTCGTCTTGTGCAACGTGGCGAGCAGCGCCGCGCCGCCCTTCGCCTCCGCGATGGTTTGCAGTCTGAGCGCGCCGAAGCGCATACGTCTCAGGGCGATGGCTCCGAGCCCGAGTCCGGCGATGACGATCCAGAGCGCGCCGTACAGGGTGGGGTCGAGCAAGCTCGCCGGCAACGGCGCGCGCACGCCCGCGTAGGCCAGCACGACGAGCAGGAGCGTGAGCGTGACAAACGCCGAGACGACGCTCGCGGCCGAGCGGTGGCGGCGCGTCAGTTCATCAGTGATCTTTTCGGCCATACGAGTTCGTTTCGGTTCTCCGCCGCAAGACGCGGCGCGCTCAAACTCAATTTGTTAAAGCTCTCGGGAGGTAAAAATTTTAACACCGACGAACTGAAGTAGAAAGGCGAAAGCGGAAGGCGCGACGGCGTCTAAAAATTAAGAGGCGAAAGTGAAGCGGAGCGCGTTTACGCCCCAATTCTCCACTTTCGCCTCTATGGCTCTCGACCCGCTCGCTTCAGTTCGCGGGCGGACGCTGTGCGGGTGGCGCGCTCGGCGTGTCGACCGTGGCGGGCGCGCCGGGATTAGTCGGCGTCAACTGAATGCCGTTCGCCGGTTTTTCCGCGGGCACCGGCGTCGGTTGCGGGGCGGGCGTGACGGACGAGACGCGGCGAATCGTCGGCGCGTTCGGCGTCGTCACGGGGAGCGTGCCCTTGTTCTCGATCACCACGTCGATCAGGCTGCTCTCGTTGTTGTCCTTACTGATGAGGACTCCGTTTTTGTCCACCGTGACGGGCGTCGTGCCGAACACCTGCTGGATGAAGCGCGAGGTCATCGAACGCTTCTCCGGCGGGAGTTTAGCCAGGGCTTTCGGGTCGGCGTCCGGCTTGGGCGCGCCGATGGCGTCGAGCTGTTCCTGCGCGCGCTCGGCGTATTCGCTGTTCGGGAAGTAGCGCAGGAGTTCCTGAAAATACTTGGTCGCTTCGTCCGGCTCCTCCTCCAGCACGTAGGTCACGGCGAGGAGATAGAGAGCGCGGTCGCGGCGTGAAAAGTTCGGGTACTTCTCGATCACCTCGCGGTAGCGCGACTGCGCGCCCTTCGCGTTCGAGGCGACGCCGCGCTCGTAGCGATCCATGTAGAAGTTGCCAACCTGGAAAGTGTGCATCCCCAGATTTTCCTGCACCTCGCCGAGACGCACCTGCGCGTCCGGGCGCAGGGCAGTGTTCGGGTACTGCTGCAAGAGAGCCTTCAGGAGTTGTTCGGCTTTGCGCGCATGCGCCACGTCACGGTCGGGCAAGCCCATCTGCCGCATCTCGACCTCGGCAACCTTCAACAACACCTCGTCGGCCAGCGGGTCGGTCGGAAAGAACGTCTGCCACTCGCGATAGGCATTGGCCGCCTGAATGAGCGCGCTCGTCGTGCCTTCGAGGTAGAAGGTGTCGGCGATGGCGAGCTTGGCGTGCGGCAGGTAAGGCGAATCGGGGTAGGTCATGATGATGTTGTTGAAGAGGTAGCGCGCGGTTTCATAACGGCTCTTACGCGCGAGTTTCGCGGCCTCCTCGAACAACTGACGGTCGCGCCCCGGCGCGATGCCGCCGACCAACTCGTCGTACTCGCCGCCGTCATCGCCGCGCCCTAATATACGCCCGAAGAAGCCGGGCTTCTTTTTATTCGACTTGCTCGCTACGGCGCCGCCGCCGGAGACGGCCGCCTCGCGGCGCGCGCCGGCCGTTGCCTGTAGGCCGGCCTCCACGCGCGCGTTGAGATCGGCGAAGGCGCTCTCCAATCTCTCGATTTCGGAGCTTTCATATTTCTCGCCGCGATCCGCTTTGCCGCGCAGTTCGGCCACCTCATTCTGGAACGAGCTGACCTCCTTTTCCAGACCGCGCAGGCGCGACGCGGGGTCGTCCGTCGCCTTCTTATCTTTATCTTTCTTCTGCTTGTCGTCGCCGACGTTGAGACCGGCGATTGCGCCGTTCAGCGTGCGCCGCGTCGTGTCGAGCCGCTGCCGCATCACTTCAAGTCGCTGCGTGGCCGTGCCCTCGCCCTGCACGCGCGCCGGTTGCTGTTGCTGACCGCGCACGACGCCCGACCCGGCGGGCAACCCGCCCGCGACCAACGCGCACAGGCTCGCGACCAATAAAAATTTGCGTAGACGCATTTAATAAAACCTCCAAAGTAACGAAACGATGAACTATGAACGCTGAACGCGAAATGAAAGATTTTTATTCATCATTCCTCGTTCCGCATTCCTCGTTTGCCTTTCAAACCCACTGCGCGGCGGACGCCAACAGATCGCGGACGCCTTGCGCCGGATCGCCGCCGCCGAAAACAGCCGTCCCGGCGACGATGATCTCGGCTCCGGCGGCGGTAATGTCGGCGATGTTCGTGCGGTCGATGCCGCCGTCAACTTCGATGCGCGTCTTGAGTCCGCGCTCCTCGATCATGCGCCGCAGGCGACGCACTTTGTCGAGCATGGTCGGGATGAACTTCTGACCGCCGAAGCCGGGATTGACGGTCATCAGGAGAACGTAGTCGGCGAAGGCCAGAGATTCTTCGAGCGAGACGAGCGGCGTCGCCGGGTTGATGGCTATCCCTGACTGCGCGCCCGCCTTGCGAATCGCGTTGAGCGTGCGATTCAGGTGCGCGTCGATCTCGACGTGGACGGAGACCATGTTCGCGCCCGCTTCAACAAACTGTTCGGCGTAACGCCCCGGCTCGGAAATCATTAGATGCGTGTCGAGCGGCAGATTGGTTGCGCCCCGCAGAGACTTTACCACCGGCAGCCCAATCGTGATGTTCGGGACGAAGTGGCCGTCCATCACGTCGCAGTGAACAAGCCCCGCGCCGCCGCGCTCGATGGCCGCGATGTCCTCGCCGAGTCGCGCAAAGTCAGCAGATAAAATAGATGGGGCGATCTCTATCATCGTTGCCTTACCCTCTCGGACAAGTTTGTGTGAGCGATTGGGCGACGCCTCGCCGTCGCCGCCGGGGATGCACGATTTCGGGCATAAACCGGATAAAAATCACCTGTGCCTGAACTAAACCGCGTCGCCCTGCGCGCACGCCCCGCCGCGGTTAGCTGACTCTCCAACGAACGCCCGCCCACGCGCACTGAGCCGCGCTTCCCTGCGCGCGCGATGCTTCACGGGCGCGCGTTGCGGTTGGCCTGCGTGTTCGTATTACGGTTGTTCGTGGTTCTGGAGCGATTCGTGTTTGCGTTCGCGTTGCGATTGGTCGGGGCGTTCGCGTTCGGCGTTACGGCCGCGTTCCGGTTCGCGGTATTGAGATTGTTGCTCGTCGGGCGCGAGTTCGTGTTGCGTCCGGCGTCTGGGCGTTGTTGAGCGTTGCGATTGTCGGCGTTGCGGCTGTTGGTCGTCAAGTTGGTGTTCAGGTTCGAGTTGATGTTCGAGTTTGCGCTCGTGTTGCCGTTTGCGTTCCGGTTAGAGGCGTTGGCATTTTTGTTCTTATTCTTGTTCGCGTTCGCGTTTGCGTTCGCGTTGCCCTTCGGGCGATTGGCATTCTCGTTGGCGTTCTCGTTGCGTTTCTCGGCCGGCTCCGCGGATTCGTTCTGATTGGCGTTCGCGTTCCGGTTGTCGTTTTTCGTCTCATCGTCGGCGCGCCGGACGCCGACGGAAGTCTCGCCCTCTTTGGCCTCGGCACGACTGATGACGACGGCGATGGTCTGTCCGGCCTTGACGTGGTCGCCGGGGCGGGGCGTCTGGTCGAGCACGGTGTCGGCCGGCACTTCGGAGCTGTAGCGCGAGGCGCGGCGGCGGACGTTCAACCCGGCGGCCGCGAGAATCTGCTCCGCTTCGAGGACGTTCTTGCCCGTCACTTCGGGCACTTCCACTTCGGGGCTGCGCAGGGAGAGGTAGACCGTGCCCGCCATGCCGACGAGAAAAAGTCCGGCGATGGCGATCAGGACGGCGACCTTGCCCAACGCCGATCCGAGCGCACGATTTGTTCCGGCCAACTTTTTTGATTACCTCTCAGACGCGCCCCCGACGAGGGCGTTTTGCGGACGCGAGAGTCTAACATCGGCGCGCAGGAAAGCAAAAGCGAAACAGGGCGCGAAAACAGAGTAAAGGGGAAGGGGTAAAGGGGAAAGGTACAGGGAAAAACCTGTGTGATTCAGGCGCGTGTTTCCGCTTCCACCTTTGCCCCTTCCCCTTTACCCTTTACCCTCTCCCGGACTCCTTTACCCTTTACCCTCTCTTTTCAAATGCCGCCACGAAAAACCCGTCCGTGTCGTCGCGGTGCGGCCAGGTGCGCGCCGCGCCTTCTTTCGTCAACAGCCGCTCGGGCACGTCCGGCCGGACTGACTCGAAGGCCGGATGCGTCTCCAGAAATGCCGCGACGACCTCTTCGTTTTCCTCCGGTTCGACCGAACAGGTCGAATAGACGAGCCGCCCGCCGGGGCTGACCGCCTGCGCGGCGTGTGCGAGAATGCGTCGCTGCCGCGCGGCGAGTGCGTCGATGTCGGCCGGTGTGATGCGCCAGCGAATTTCCGGGTTGTGCCTGAGCGTGCCCGTCCCCGTACACGGCGCATCCACGAGCACGCGCCGGAACGCCCCCTCACGAAACGGCAGCGGCCACGCTTCGGCGTCATACGCGACGGCCTGTATCTGCTCCAATCCCTGCCGCGCGGCCGATTCGCGCACAACGCGCAGGCGATGCGCGTGGAGGTCGCCCGCGACGACGAGCGCGCCCGCGCCCGCACGCGCGGCCATCTGCGTCGCCTTGCTGCCCGGCGCGGCGCACACGTCGAGCACGCGCTCGCCGTCCCGCACGCCGACCGCCTGCGCGACCAACTGCGACGCCTCGTCCTGCGTGTAAATCGCGCCCTCCGACGCGAGCGCGCGCAGGCGCGACGCCACCCCGGCTCCGCCCGCAGACTCCGCGCGCCAGCCGCCCGACACGAGGCGCGACGGCCGCGCCTCCACGCCCGCCTCCCGCAGACGCGCGAACACTTCCGGCTCGGCGGCGCGCAAAGGATTCACGCGAAACGCGACGGGCGGCGTGTCGTTATTGGCGCGCGCGAAACTCTCGGCTTCGTCCGCGCCGAAAAAATCGATCCAGCGTGCGACGAGCCAGGCGGGATGCGAGGTGGCGATAGCGATGCGCTCAAGCGCGTCCGGCGCATGTGCCGCCGGGTCGTAATTTGGTTCGCGCGTGGCGCGGCGCAGCACCGCGTTGATGAAGTTGGCCGCGGAGCGCAGACGCGCCTCGTGCGCGAGGTTCACGGATTCGTTGACGGCCGCAGACTGCGGGATGCGTGTGAGGAAACGCAACTGGTAGAGGCCGAGCCGCAGCGCGCGACGCACGGGCGCATCGAGGCTCGCGGCTTCGCGCCCGGCATAGTGCGCGATCAACTTGTCGAGCCACAGTTGGCGACGCAGGACGCCGAGCACGAGTTCGTAGCAGAGCGCGCGGTCGTCGGCGCGCAACTCTTCGCCTGTGCTCGCCAGGAGCACCGCGGCGAAGGCTTCGTCTTCCTCCACGCGCCGCAAAATCTCCGACGCCGCACGCCGCGCAGCCGAGACGCGTCGCGCGCCTCCCTCCGGCTTCGCCACGCCGCGCCCACCCTTTTTTTTCAACACGCGAATCGCCATATAAGTTTTGGGGGATGGAAAAAGGTGAAGGGGGAAAGGTGAAGGGAAAAAGGAAAGGTAAAGATGGCGGGCGAGAGGCGATGGGTCGAAGGTGTGCGCCGGACGATGCGCGCGTCTCTATCTGATGCGCGCGTCTCCTCATGATGCGCGCGTCTCTTCTTTTACCTTTCCCCCTTCCCCTTTCCCCCTTTCCCCTTCACCTGTCACCTGTCACCTTCCCACTTCTCCGTCCCCGCGTCCTTCTTCGCCTGCGCCTTCCTCGCCGAGCCGTTCGCCCGCGCGCACGCGCATCCCGTTGATGAAGTCGCGCGCGCTCATGCGCCGCTTGCCTTCGAGTTGCACTTCCGACAGGCGCAACCGCGTCCTCTCGCCGCACGCGATTTCGAGTTGATCGCCGTGCGCTTCCACTATCTCGGCGGCGCGCGCGAGACGACTGCCCTGTGCTCCGTCCATAGATTCATTATGCGCGTTAATTTCCTCAGGCGCGTCAACTTCCTCAGGCGCGCTGACTTCTTCAGGCGCGTTGCGCGGGAGGGACTGGTGGATGACGAGTCGCTGCCCGCGAAAATGCGTGTAGGCGTTAGGCCAGGGTTGGAAGCCGCGCACGCGCCTGTCTATCTCAGGGGCGCGCGCGCGCCAGTCGATCAATCCGTCCTCCCGCCGGAGGATGGGCGCGTGCGTCGCCTCCTCTTCCCTTTGCGGTCGCGGTTCGAGTTCGTCCAGCCGCGCCAGCGTCTCGCCGAGCAGTTCCGCGCCGAGCGCGGCGAGACGCGCCAGCACTTGCGGGGCGGTTTCGGCGTCGCCGATGGGCGTCGCGCGTTGCAGGTAGAGCGCGCCGGTATCGAGTCCCTCGTCGATCCGCATCGTCGTCACGCCCGTCTCCGTCTCGCCGCGCACGATTGCCCAGTTGACCGGAGCCGCGCCCCTGTATTTCGGCAGCAGCGAGAAGTGGACGTTGATGCAACCGCGGCGCGGCGCGTTGAGGAAGGAAGCGGGGAGGATGCGCCCGTAAGCGACGACGACGGCTGCGTCGGCCTCGTGCGAGACGAACAATGCGCGCGCCTCGTCCGTCTTGATCTTCGCGGGTTGATGCACCGTGAGGCCGTGCGCCAGGGCAAAGTCCTTAACCGGCGGCTCGCTCAACTTGTTGCCGCGCCCCGCAGGCCTGTCGGGCTGCGTCCACACAGCGACGACCTCGTGGCCGTCCGCCAAGCAACGCCTGAGCGTCGGCACGGCCGTCTCCGGCGTGCCCATGAAAACTAAACGCATAGTTAATAAGAGAACCCGGCGAGAACGCGGAGCTTACGTATCGCGTCGAGTGCGCCCGGGATCAAAAGGCGCAACGGTAGTTATTAAACTCCTGAACGCGCGCCCAGCCCTTCGCGCCTTTCTTGTAGATGGCGTAGTTCGTGCCCTCGAAGCTATAGCCGATGGTGAAGACCTCGCCCGTGCCGTCGCCGTCCACGTCGAGTTGATCGACCAGAATTTCCGTCTGGAACGCGCTCTCCCCGACGCTCTCCAACGACTCCGGGTCGCCGAAGTCTTCGCCCTTCAGTTGCTTATGATTCACGAAGCCCATCCGCACCCCGCCCTCCGCCGTCGGCTCGGCCAGCACGAACAACTGGTCTATGAGAATTTTCTTCTCGCCGCGACGAATCATGTACGTGCCGATCAACTCCGCCGCGCCGTCGTTGTTCAGATCGGTGGCCGTCAGGTTGATCGTCTTCAACTTGTCGAGCGCGGCGGCGGGCACGCCCTTTTCACGGAAAAGACGCTCGACATGAGTTTTCACTGCCGCGCGTTCGGCGTCGGTCGGCGCGCGGCGCGAGGACTTCGCGAGGCCGAGCGTCGGCGAATTCGTCGCCAGCGCCATGCGATTGCCCCCGAGTTGCACATCCGTCTGCGCGGACGCGGTTGCGGACGCCTTCCCGCAATCGCTCTCCTTCTGCGACTCTTTGGCGACAAGCGTGCCCGCCTCCGCGCCGCCCCAGATGAGGCGATAGCGTTGACCGGCACGGTAATAACTTTTGGCGAACCTCGTGAGTTCTTCGGCACTCGATTCGCCCGAGATGGAACCCGCGAACGCCCCGCGCCGGTAGGTGGCAATCGGCTCGAACGCGTACTCGGCGTCGGCGCGGCGCGTGACGGCGAAGATCACAGTGTTCTGCGCCGTCGAGGCCGCGCGCTGTTTCTGCGGCTGTTGCGCACGCGTCGTCGCGAAGCCGCCGCCGAGGAAAAGTAAAAGCATCAGTGTCGCAACTCGCGTGCGAGTAGTTGGGGGATGTAATGACATGTGCTCTCTCTGCTCCGTGTGTTTGGAATAGTAGTGTGAAGGTTAGATGGCCGTGCGTTTCTCTTTCGCGTTCTCGCCCGCGCGCACCTTCTCCGCCCAGACCTTCGCCTGCATGAAGAGGCCGAGGTAATCGCGCCCGCCCGCCTTCGAGTCCGTGCCCGACATGTTGAAGCCGCCGAAGGGGTGGACGCCGACGAGCGCGCCCGTGCATTTGCGGTTGAGATAGAGATTGCCGACGTGGAACTCGCGCCGCGCGCGCTCCAGCTTCTCCGGGTCGTTCGTGTAGACCGCGCCGGTCAGCCCGTACTCCGTGTCGTTGGCGATTCGGAGCGCGTCGTCGAAGTCCTCGGCGCGGATCACGGCGAGGACGGGGCCGAAAATTTCTTCCTGCTCGATGCGCGCGCCGGGTTTCACGTCGGCGATCACGGTCGGCTCGATGTAGAAGCCCTGTTCGCCGTCCGTGCCGCCGCCCGCGACGAGACGGCCGCCCTCCTGCTGCCCCCATTCGATGTACTGGCTGATCGTCTTGAAAGCCTTCTCGTTGATCACGGCGCTCAGGTTCGTCGCGCCGTCGGTCGGGTCTCCGAGTTTGAGTTTCTCCGTGCGCGCGGCGATCCGTTCGAGCATCTCTTCGTACACGTCCGTGTGGATGATGGCGCGCGAGCAGGCCGAGCACTTCTGCCCCTGAAACCCGAAGGCCGCCTGCACGACGCCCGTCGCCGCGTCGTCCAGGTCTGTGTCTGCGTCCACGATGATCGCGTCCTTGCCGCCCATCTCGGCGACGACGCGCTTGATCCAGATTTGCCCCTCCTGATGTTTGGCCGCGCGCTCGTTGATGCGCAGGCCGATCTCCTTCGAGCCGGTGAAGGCGACGTAGCGCGTGCGCGGATGATCCACCACCACGTCGCCCACTTCCGCGCCCGAACCCGTCATGAAATTGACCACTCCGGCGGGCAGCCCGGCCTCTTCCAGTATCTCGAAAAACTTGTAGGCGATGGTCGGCGCGTCGGACGAAGGTTTGAGCACGACCGTGTTGCCCGTGACCCAGGAAGCGACGGTCATGCCCGCCATGATGGCGAGCGGGAAGTTCCAGGGCGGAATAACCACGCCGACGCCGAGCGGGATGTATTCGAGGCGGTTCACCTCGCCTTCGAGCGCGACGACGGGCTGCGGCGCGCTGTAGCGCAGCATCTCGCGCGCGTAAAACTCGCAGAAATCAATCGCCTCGGCCGTGTCGCCGTCGGCCTCCGCCCACGTCTTCCCGACCTCGCAGATCATCCACGCGGACATCTCGTGCCGCCGCTCGCGCAAAATCGACGCGACGCGAAACAGCAACTCGGCGCGTTCCCCGGCCGGAGTGCGCGACCACGTTTTGAATGTTTCGTCCGCCGTCTCCACGGCGCGGCGCGCCAGTTCCTCGGTCGCCTTCTGAAAACGCCCGACCACCTCGGTCTTCTTCGCCGGATTGAGGCTGTCGAACGTGCGCCCGGTCTCGATGCGCTCGCCGCCGATGACGAGCGGATACTCGCGCCCCAGCTCGCCGCGCACACGCTCAATCGCCGCGCGCATCAGTTGCGCATTCTCTTCCCTGCTGAAATCTGTAAACGCCTCGTTACGAAATTCGCCGTGCATGAATCGCTCCTGTCGGATAAATGTTTTGGTGTTGGTTGACCCGCGAATGTTATCACAACCCGGACGCGAAAACGCGGTCGCTTGCACGTGTGCGAGCCGACCGCGTTTCTCATGGTCTTATAATTGTCCGGGCGGCGCTTTTACATCTTCGCCATCTTCGCCAGCTTGCGCATCCTGCGCTTGACCATCTCGCGCTTGAGAACGGTCGTGTGGTCGATGAAGACGATGCCGTCGCAGTGGTCGGTTTCGTGCAACATGCAGCGCGCGGTTAAATCCATGCCGTCGAGTTCGAACGTCGCGCCCGTCACATCCTGCGCCCGCACGACGGCGCGCAAAGAACGCTTGACCGGGAAGAAGACGCCGGGGAACGAGAGACACCCTTCATCGCCGTGCTGCTCGCCTTCTATGCTCAGCACCTCCGGGTTGACGAGCGCGACGCGCTGTTTCGGGTCGCGCCCGCCCGAACAATCCATCACGAACAGACGCCGCGAAACGCCCACCTGCGGCGCGGCCAGCCCCACGCCCGAAGCCGCGTCCATCGTCTCGAACATGTCCGCGACCAGTTTCCGCAACTCCTCGTCAAACACCGTCACGGGCTCGCCCGGCGTCTCCAGCACGGGGTTCGGATAAGTCACGATCTCCAATAAAGCCATCTTGATATTCCTGAAATCCGCTTCGACATAAATTCGCGTCGCATCTGAAGGCGCGACGCCCCGGCATTTTACAATAAAGCGGGCAGCAGGGCACGTCAGCCCACTCGCCCGCACCGGATTTCGCCGAATTGTTCAGGCATGGATCAACTTTGTCCGCGGGCGTGGATCGGGCGTGTGAGTTGGTTAATGCCTTCACGCGATACGGCGACGCGTTGGACGCTTTGCCCCGGTCGATCTCGCGCGCCGTCGCCTAAGTGGCACGCGCGACTTATGTGCTGGATGACCTGTGTGGGCGTGTGGCGCGGAGTCGCAGGTTCGGCGCAGGGTGTGTAAATCGCAGTGTCAGGAATTGACGCCTGACGGAGGCCATTGCCAGCAGCGGAGGGTGTAATCCGTGCCATCGACGACGAGGGCGGCGGCGTAGCCTGTGCCGGCGTCGACGGAGCGGAGCGACCAGCGCGCCAGTTCGCACTCGTCGCCGCGCGTGCCGAGAAGGGCGGCGGGTTCGCCGGGGATGAGGGATACATCGAACTCATCGAGCGGGTGCGACAGGCCTTCGCCCCGCGCCTTGATGTAAGCCTCTTTGCGCGTCCAGCAGTTGAAGAAAGCGTGCGTCCGCGCGTGTGCGGGGAGCGTGCGCAGCATGGAGACTTCGCGCGCGGAGAAGAAGCGCGCGGCGATGTCTTCGCCCGCAAACTCGGCGCGCACGCGCTCGATGTCAACGCCGACCTCGCACCCGCGCGTGAAGGCGTAGAGGGCGAGTTCGTGCGAGTGCGAGAGGTTGAAGCGCACATCCGCGGCGGCGTGTGCGCCCGCGAGTGAAGGCTTGCCGTATGCGCCGTAAGTGAATTGCAGGCTCTCGGCCGGGCGCGCGAGATAGAGGCCGAGGAGACGCCGGAGCAGGCCGCGCGCGGCGACGTAGTGGTCGCGGTCGCGCCGGAAGCGGTAGCGCGCAGCCTTCGCGGACTCGTCCGGGGCGAGCGTCGAATGAAATTGGCTGAGAGCGTCCGGCGTCTGCACGAGAGAGGCGCGCCAGAGATGCACCTCGCCGACGGCAAGGGGCGGATGCGCCTCGCCGTTTATAAGGGGCGGATGCGCCTCGCCGACGGCAAGGGGCGTGTCGGTCGGCGGTATGTGCCAAGTCTCTGTCATGCGGAAGCGGCGCGACTTTCGTCCGGCGCGAGAGCGATTCGATTATACAGAAAAGCCCGCGCGGGGCGACCGTCAAATCAACGTCTGTAAATCAACATCTGAAAATCAACGGAGGTGTCGGGCGGAGGCCTTGAACGGGCGGTGCGGGCGTTTCATCTTTCAAGCGGCTTCGGATCGGTGTTAGCATCGTCTCCGCTAAATTGACGCACGGGAGACCGGGTAAGAATCAATGGGACAGACGGATTCGGCTATCGAGGATGTAAAAGACGCGGCGGACATAGTCGCGGAGAAAGTTGGGAAGCACCCCTGGGTGGAACGCCTCGCGCGTTTCGGTTACGCGGCGAAGGGCGTCGTTTATATCGTGGTGGGCGCGCTGGCAACGCTGGCGGCGCTCGGGATGGGCGGCGAGACGACGGGCACGCAGGGCGCGATGCGTTCCATCGCGCGGCAGCCCTTCGGTCGCGTGATGCTGGGCATCGTCGCCTTCGGCCTCATCGCCTACGTCATCTGGCGTTTCGTGCAGGCGATCACGGACGCCGACGATAAGGGGACGGACGCCAAAGGCATCGCCCTGCGGTTCGGCTACACCGGCAGCGGACTCGTCTATGCGGGTCTCGCCTACTCGGCCGCGCGCATCGTCTTCGGCGCGGAAGAGGATGGCAGGCCGAGCGCGGCGGAATCATGGACGGCGAGCGTGATGGAGTACCCTTACGGCAACTGGCTGGTCATCCTCGCCGGCCTCTCCGTCATGGGCTACGGCCTCTACCAGTGTTTCAAGGGATACAAGGCGAAGTTTCGCAAGCGGCTGAAGACGGGCGAAATGAGCGAGCGCGGCATCCGCTGGGCGATGCGCAGCGGTCGCTTCGGCTTCATCGCGCGCGGCATCGTCTTCCTGATCGTCGGCGGCGTCCTCATCCAGGCCGCTCGACACTACGACTCGACGGAAGCGAAGGGACTCGACGGCGTGCTCCAACTCCTCATTCAACAGTCTTACGGCAAATGGCTGCTCGGCGCGGTCGCCCTCGGCCTCGTCGCCTACGGCCTCTACATGCTCATCGAAGCACGCTATCGCCGCATCGCCGGCTCCTGAAGAATTGCGGAATGCGGAATGCGGATTGAAGTGGCAAGTGCCTTTCAATCCGCATTCCGCATTCCGCATTCCGCAATTAGTAGTCGCGCAATTGTTCGCGGTAGCCGTCGAAGTTGCGGCGCATCTCCGCGAGGCTGTCGCCGCCGAACTTTTCCCGCATCGCGCGCGCGAGGACGAGCGCGACCATCGCTTCGCCGATGACGCCCGCCGCCGGGACGGCCGTCACGTCCGAACGCTCGAAGGCGGCGGACTCTTCCTCTTTCGTGTCGATGTCCACGGAGCGGAGCGCGCGACGGAGCGTAGAGATCGGCTTGAGGTGGCCGCGCACGCGCAACTCCTCGCCGTTGGTGATGCCGCCTTCGAGGCCGCCCGCGCGGTTCGTCGGGCGCGTGAACTCGCGCGCTTCCCTGTCGTAATTGATCTCGTCGTGGACGGCAGACCCGGCGAGCGCGCTCGCCTCCACGCCCGCGCCGACGGCCACGGCCTTCACCGCCGGGATAGACATCAACGCCTGCGCCAGACGCCCGTCCAGCTTCTCGTCCCAGGAGGTGTGCGCGCCGAGTCCGGCGACGACGCCGCGCGAGACGACTTCAAAGACGCCGCCGAGCGTGTCGCCCTCGCGCCTGCGCTCGTCAATCAATTCGATCATCCGCGCCTGCGCCCCGGCGTCGCCGCAACGAAGCGGCGCATCGTCGGGGATGGCCGCGATCTCGTCCCACTTCAATTCGAGCGGCACGGCCGGCACGCCGCCGAGCGCGACGACGTGGCTCAGAATTTCCACTTGAAACGCGGCGAGCAACGCTTTCGCCAGCGCGCCCGCGCCGACGCGCGCCGCCGTCTCGCGCGCCGATGCGCGTTCGAGCACGTCGCGTAAATCGCGCGTGCCGTACTTCAAGCCGCCCGCCAAATCTGCGTGGCCGGGGCGCGGGCGTTTCACGCGGCGCGATTTCTCCGGCGCGACCTCACGCGCTTCCGCCGACATCACGTCCGTCCAGTTCTTCCAATCCTTGTTCTCAATCAACAAAGCGACGGGCGAGCCGAGCGTCAACCCGTGCCTGACGCCGCTCAAAATCTCCGCGCGATCCCGCTCGATCTTCATCCGCCCGCCCCGCCCGTAGCCCCACTGTCGCCGCTCAAGCTCGCGGTTGATCAACTCTACGTCCACCGGGACGCCCGCGGGCAAACCTTCCACCACCGCGACGAGCGCGCGTCCATGAGATTCCCCCGCCGTGTTGAAACGAAACATAGGTTGAAAGGGTAAAGGGTAAAGGGTAAAGGGTAAAGGTAAAATCCACCCTTGACCCTTACCCTTTACCCTTTAACCCGCTATCTCCTAAAGATACTCCTCGGCAAAGATGTTGCCGCGCCCGAGGATGCAGGCCGGGTCGAAGGCGCGCTTGAGGACGGCCATCTGGCGCAGGTGCTCCTCGCCGTAGAGCGCGCGCAGGTAGTCGCGTTTGATTTTCCCGACGCCGTGCTCGGCCGAGATCGTGCCGCCCGCTTCGACGGCGCGGGAGATGAAGCGACCGTAAATCTCGCGCGCGGCGGCCGCCTGCGCGTCGTCGCGCGGGAGGATGTTGACGTGGACGTGATTGTCGCCGATGTGGCCGAAGATGACGTATTGCAGGCGGCTCGCGCGCAAGGTTTCCTGATAGAAGCGGAGCATCCGGGCGAACGCCTCATCGGGGACGGACATGTCGGTCGAGACTTTGCGCTGCCCGTGGCGCGCCAGCCACTCGTTGACGAGCACCGGGAGCGCGTGGCGAAACTCGCGCAGGCGCGACTGGTCGCGTTCGTCCGTGGCGAACCAGGAGGCGTCGAGCGCGGCCTCGTGTTGTTCGAGGAGCCCGAGCCATGCATCCATGAGTTGTTCTTCGGTCGCGCCGGTCGTCTCCTGCTCGAAGAAGACCGCGCCCCGGACGTCGGCGGGGATGCTCGGATATTTCTCGCGCAGGAAGTTGAGGGCTTCGGCGTCGAAGAACTCTAGGGCGCGCGCGTCGGGTTCGCCGCCTTGCGATGCGGTATCGGCGGCGCGCGTGCGCAGAGACGCCGCGCGCGCGTCGCGGACGAAGGCGAGCAGACGCTCCTCTTCCCTGAAGAAGACGACGCCGCCCAGCACGCCCGCCGGTTTCGGCAGGAGCGCGGCCTCGATCTCGCAGACGACGCCGAGCGTGCCCTCGCTGCCGATGAAGAGATCGATGGCGTCCATCCCCGGCTCGACGTAATAACCAGCGGCGTGTTTGCGCGTCCGTGGCATCCTGTAGGCGGGCAGTTGCGCTTCGATGGCGCGCCCCGCGCCGAGCGGAATGCGTAGACGCCCCTCGCGGTCGGCGAACACCTCGCCGCGCGCGAGCGTGAGCACGTCGCCGCCTGCGAGCGCGACTTTGAGACGGCGTATGTAACGGCGCGTGGGGCCGTACTTGAAGGTGCGCGCGCCCGAAGCGTTCGTCACGACCGTGCCGCCCATGTAGCAACTCCACTCGGTCGGGTCGGGCGGGTACAACAAGCCCCGGCTCTCCACCGCGCGCCGGAAATCCGCGAGCGTCACGCCCGCCTCGACCGCCGCGTGCCCGCCGCCCGCTTCCTCCGCCACGATCTCACCGATGCGATTCAACCTGTCGGTCGCAAGCACGATGCCGCCGAACGGCACGCGCCCGCCCACAACGCCCGTGCCCGCGCCCGACACCGTGACCGCGACGCCCCCGGCGGAAGCGTCGCGCAACACATCAGCCGCTTCCTCAGCCGTCTCCGGAAACACGACGCGCGCCGCGTGCCCGCCCGCGAGATTGCTCGCGTCCATGAAGTAAGACTGAATTTGTTCGGGTTCAGATTTCTCTTGCATCAGTTTAGTTTCGTCTCGCGAATTTCACACCGGGCGACTTGAACGGTTCGCGCCGCCCTACCCGTCGAAGAGTGTGGGTGTGATGGCCTCCATCACCGACGGCAGGATGACGAAGCCGACGGGGATCGCGGCGACCCAGAGGACGAACGCGAGGTTCTTCGTGTTTCTGGCGCGCACGAAATCCGCGTCGCCGGTGTTGAGGTCGTTGAATTTCAACTGCCAGCGGATCAACAGTACGAGCACCACCACGAACGTGACCTCGAAGCACCACCCGACCAGCGGCACAAGGGGGACGAAGCAGATTGCCAGCAAGACCCACATGCCTATCGCCGCCGCCTTGAGATAGCTGGCATCGCTGCAAGCCTGATTAACTTTGGCCTGCGTCGCGGCCAGCATCTCCGCGATGCCCTCGTCGACGGGTGCATGACAGAATTTACATTCCGTCATCCGGCCACCGATGACTTCCTTGCAACTCGGACAGGCGAAAGGTCGGATTTGCTCGAACATGCGTGCCCCCTCACCGGCTCCGCACCCGCTCGGACGTGGTTGACAGGTAAACTGCGCGCCCCGCTCAGGTCATCGTCAGTTCGCGCTCGCGCAGGTACTTGATGCGGTCGCGGAGTTCGGCGGCGCGCTCGAACTCCATCGCCTTGGCGGCGTGGCGCATCTCGGCTTCGAGTCGTGCCAGCGTGCCGTCGATTTTGTCGCGTGAATATTCCTCGAAGGCTTCGAGTTCGAGCGGCACTTTGAAGTAGTCCGCCTCGTAGGCGGTGACGAGCGTGGCCTCGATGGGTTTGATGATGGTCTGCGGCGTGATGCCGTGTTCGAGGTTGTATTCCTGCTGGATGGTGCGGCGTCGTTCGGTCTCGTCGATGGCGCGTTTCATGGAATCGGTGATGCGGTCGGCGTAGAGGATGGCCGTGCCGCTGGAGTGGCGCGCGGCGCGGCCGATGGTTTGAATGAGCGACGACTCGGAGCGCAGGAAACCTTCCTTGTCGGCGTCGAGGATGGCGACGAGGGAAACTTCCGGCAAGTCCAGACCTTCGCGCAAAAGGTTAATGCCGACCAGCACGTCGAACTCGCCGCGACGCAAATCGCGCAGAATCTTGATGCGCTCAAGGGTCTCGATGTCCGAGTGGAGATAGCGCACACGAACGCCGACCTCCGTGAAATACTCGGTCAAATCCTCCGCCATTTTTTTCGTCAGCGTCGTGACGAGCACGCGCTCGTTGCGCTCGGCGCGCACTCGGCACTCTTCGAGGAGATCGTCGATCTGCCCTTTGACGGGGCGGACGAGAACTATCGGGTCGGTGAGGCCGGTCGGGCGGATGATCTGCTCGACGACTTCGCCGCCCGTCTTCGTCAACTCGTATGGGCCGGGCGTGGCCGAGACATAGATGACCTGGCCGATGCGCTCATTGAACTCGTCGAAGTTGAGCGGGCGGTTGTCCATCGCCGAGGGCAAGCGGAAGCCATACTCGACGAGCGTGCGCTTGCGCGACTGGTCGCCGTTGAACATGCCGCGCACCTGCGGCACGGTCTGGTGCGATTCGTCGATCACGACCATCGTATCGCGCGGCAGGTAATCGAGCAGGGTCGGCGGCGGGTCGCCGGGATTTTTGCCGGTCAGGTGGCGCGAGTAGTTTTCGATGCCGCGACAGAAGCCCATCTCCTTGATCATTTCGAGGTCGTACATCGTGCGCTGATGAAGTCGCTGCCCCTCGACCAGTTTGCCTTCGCCGATCAGCTTCGGCTCCCACCAGTTCAACTCCTCGCGGATGGTCTTGATGGCGCGCTTGATGGTCGGCTTCGACATCACGTAGTGCGTCTTCGGGTAGATGGGCAGGCGCGTGGTGTGCTTGTGCAGCACTTCGCCGAGCAGCGGGTCGATGGTCGAGATGGTATCGATCTCGTCGCCCCAGAGTTCGATGCGGTAGGCCTGCTCCTGATAACTCGGAAAGATTTCCACGATGTCGCCGCGCACGCGGAAACTGCCGCGGTCGAACTCGATGTCGGAGCGTTCGTACTGCAACTCGACGAGTTTCTGCACGAGCGCGTCGCGCGTCATCTTCTGCCCCGGCTCGACGAAGAGGAGCATGTTGTAGTAAGCGTCCGGGTCGCCGAGGCCGTAGATGCAGGAGACGGAGGCGACGACGATCACGTCCCTGCGCTCGAAGAGGGCGCGCGTCGCGGAGAGGCGCAGGCGGTCGATCTCCTCGTTGATGGTCGCCTCTTTTTCGATGTACATGTCGGCGGCGGGCACATAAGCCTCCGGCTGGTAGTAGTCGTAATAGGAGACGAAATACTCGACGGAATTTTCGGGGAAGAAGTTTTTGAACTCCTGGTACAACTGCGCGGCGAGCGTCTTGTTGTGGGCGATGACGAGCGTCGGGCGCTGTGTGCGCTGGATGACGGAGGCCACGGAGAAAGTCTTGCCGCTCCCCGTGATGCCGAGCAGCACCTGATGTTTCTGCCCCTCGTTGAGGCCGCGCACGAGCGCCTCGATGGCCTGCGGTTGGTCGCCCTGCGGGCTGAATTCCGAACGAAGCTGAAAAGACATGCGGACAGGATAACCCGACGCGGGCGCAAGCTCAAAAGTCTCAAGTTTCAAGTTTCAAGTTTCAAGTCAAACGCGACTTGGGACTTGGGACTTGAGACTTGAAACTTGAAACCTGGAACTTGAAACTTACTTTATGTCGCGGGCTTCGTGAGCGCCTGCAAGTCGGTCTGCGCGCCGTTGAAATAGTTGTGGTCGGCCGCGCCGGGCACGCCGGAGATGGGGAGGCTTTGCGAGTATTGCCAGAACGTCCAGCTCGTCCACCCGCGCGGGAGCGGCTGCGGCGTGGGCGCGTTCGTATAGTGCGCGAGCCAGAGCGGGAACTTGCCGAACCCGTCGTTCATGTATTCGTTCCAGAAGTAAGCGGCCGTGTAGATCAACGGAGTCATGCCCGTGGCCTCGGCGACCGCGTCGATCCAATTGCCGACGCCCGCGATGAGCGCGCCGCCCGTCACGCCGTCGTTCAATTCAATGTCGATGACCGGCGGCAGATCGCCCGGTTCGAGTTGGACGACTTGCAGGAAGTGATCGGCCTGCGTGAGCGCGTCCTGTTCCGGGCGAAAGAAATGATACGCGCCGCGCACGAGTCCCGCGTTCTTCATGCCGCTCCAGTTAGCGGCGAACTCCGGATCGACGACCGAGGTTGATTCGGTCGCTTTGGCGAAGGCGAAGGCGCATCCCGCGCTATGGACGGCCGGCCAATTGACCGCGCCCTGATAGTGCGAAACGTCAATCCCTGTCAGGTACTTCTCCGGTGTTCCGTCGGTCATAAGTTCGGGTTCTCCTTAAGTGTGAGGCGGCGCGTGCAGGCGCTTCCGATAGAACGCGGTCGGCACGAAGCGCGCTCGTCAAGATTCTTCCTGCTCGCGCTAAAATTTTAAACGGGCGGGGGACGCCTGGTCAGCGCATCTCCCGCCCATTCGATGTGTGCCGCGACAGATTGTTTCAAAGCGCTCAGGTCGTCGGCGTGGTGGCGTTCGGCTGGCTGCTGATCTGGTAGATGGCCTCCATCACGGCGGAGCGCACTTCGGTCGGGAGCGAGCCGCGCACGGCGAGGCGACGGAACGACGGAAGGATTTCGTGCTGGCCTGAGAGCGCGAGCAGTTTGACGACGGCGAGGCGCACCTCGTTGTCGGGGTGGCTCTCGATGGAGCGAATCAGCGGCGCGACCTCGCCCGCCTTCGCCATCAGGAACAACAGCGAGAAGGCATCGTAAGTCTTGTCGCGGCTCTCGCCCGTGAGATTGCCGATGGCTTCCTCGGCGAGACCGGAACCGGCGAGCGCAGCCCCGATGTGGCGGCGACGCTCGACGGGCGATTCGCGCAGGGCGCGCGTGAAGGAATCGGCGCGGTCGTCGTTCAAATCGTAGATGGCGCGGGCGGCGGCGTTGCGCACCTCTTCCATGGGGTCGTCGAAGGCGGCGCAGATTTGGTCGAAGGCTTCGTCCGTGTTCAGGCGCGCGAGCGCGAGGACGCTCTGGGCGCGTTCGCTCGCGTCATCGCTCGCGAGGCGCAGTTGGATGCCCTTCGGGATGATCGAATAGTCGCTTTCGTCCGAGCCGTCGACGACGCTCAAGCCCTTGTCGGCTAGTGTCAACCCGATGTCGTGCGGCAGGTCGTCGTATGATTCGGGCGTCTCCGGGCGGCTCCCGGAAGTCAGCGGCTTCGTGTCCGCCTCTTCGATCCGGGCAGACTCCGCGACCGGCGCCGCGACGATGGCGGCGGGTTCGATGGCATTCGTCTCGAACGTCTCGATCTCCAAAGAGTCGAACAGCGAACTCGTGCCGTCGGTGCGTGCCTCGTGTGTGTGGAAGTCCGACGAGTCCGCGAGCGACTGCGGGTCAGCGGCCTCGGTGTAGAGCGCATCCGCGCCCTCGGCATAGCGCGCGTTCGCACCTTCGGCGTATGGCGCGTTCGCATCCTCAGCATAGGGCGCATCCGCGCCTTCGGCGTAGAACGTGCCGAGCGGTTCGGCGGGCTGCGAACCGGCCGTTCCAGTCGTTTGAATCGTCACTTCCTGCTCGTCGAGATCGATCCAGTCCTCATCGCCCACGGCGGGGCGGCCGGAGCCGGCGGCGAAGTCCGAGACATAGGCGGGCGGTGACGCATAATCGCCTTCCTTTGCCGGGTCAGACTCGGCGAGCATGTCGAACGAGGTCATGGGAGACTCGGCGCGGTGAGCGGGTGCGACCGGCTCAATGGCTTTCGTCTCCGGCTCGTAGCGCGCCAGCCCGCTCTCCTGCTTGCGGGCTTCGATGAGGCTCGCTTCTTTCGCCGCAAGCGTCGTGGCGAGGTCGGTTTCGACGGGAACGAACTGGGCGGCGCGCGCGTCCGCAAACGTGTCGGCCTCCGCCTCCGTTAACGCCTCTTCGGACGCGACGTGCGGGGCTGTGAAGGCATAAGGCTGCGGCTCTCTAAGTTCGATGGCCTTCGTCTCTTCGTCGGCCGTGAGCGTCTCGGCCACGGACAGCCCGGCCGTCGTCGTCTCCTCGAACGCGGCCGACGCGGCGGCGGGCGCGGCCGCTAGCGGCGCGGGAGATTCGACGGTCAACTCATCGGCGGTCGCGTCGGCCTCTTCCACATTGACAACCGCAGACTCAACGCTTACCGGGGACTCCACGCTTATCGCAGACTCCGTGATAACCGGAGACTCTTCGGCGACAACCGGAGACTCGGCGAGGGCGGGCGTGGAAGCGTGTTGGAGTTCTTTCGTGGCGGCCTCGCCCGTGGCCGTCTGTTTCACGTCGGGCGTCGTCGCTTCCTCTTCAACCTTGCTCGCTTCGATGGCGCGCTGGATGAGCGTGCGCGGCACTTGCCGCGACGTTTCGCGCCAGCGCAGGGCTTCGAGCGCGCCGACGGCCGACGGGTCTTGCAATTCGGCAAGAGCTTCGACCGACGTGCGACGCACGTCCGCCGAGGGGTCTTCGAGCGCGGCGGTGAGGTGCGGCGTCGCCGTGCGGTCGCCGAGTATGCCGAGCGTGCGCGCGGCGGCGGCGCGTTCGCCCGGCGCTTCTGCGGATTGCAGCGCGCGGGTGGCCTCTTCAAAATAGCCGTGCCGCAGGAAGGCCGTGCGGGCGTGCCCCTGTCGCACGGCGTTGCGCCCGCCGATGGCCTGCATCAATTCGGCCGAGACGAGCTGGCGCGTGCCCTTGTCCGTCGCGTTGACGATGCTCTCGTCGTAGCTCTCGCCCGCGAGCAACTTTTTGATCTCAATTTCGATAAGTTCGGAATCGAAGGCGACCGGCGGCTCGAAGGGTTGCGTCGCTTCGATGGCCTTTGTCTCCTCCGCCTCATTCTCCTTAACCCCGGCCGCGCCGCCGAGCACGGCCGCCCCGGCGATGAACGCCGCGCTCGCGGCTATTGCCCCGCCAGCCGCGCCCTCATTAAGGGTGGTCGCGCCGCCCGCGTCTCGCGTCGTTGCACCGGCGGAGTCCCGCGCCGTTGCGCCGCTGGCATCCAGCATTGACGCGCCGCTGGACTCCGTCATGGACGCGCCGGTCGCACCCTGCGTTGTCGCCCCGGCCACGCTTCCGCCCGTCGCGCCGGCGGCCGAGTCGCCAGCCTTCATGTCGTTTGCGGTCGCGTGGCGTTTCGCCTTCTCGGCCTTCTTCTTCTTTTTCTTCGACTGCTTGCCGGAAGTTGCGAGCGCGGCGGCGGTCGCGCCGGTTGCCGCCGACGCCGCGCCGGTGGTCGCGTTCGCTTCGCCGGTCGCCGAGGCAAACGCCCCGCCGCTCTTGGTTGCGTTGGTCGTGGCGGCGGTCGTGGCGGTGGGGGGGTTCAGTGCGGGAGTCTGCGTCTCTTTAACGCCGGCGGGTTTTGTGGCCGGGGGCGCGGCGGGAGGCAGAGACTTGCTGCGGTCGCGGTCGCCGCCGGTGAAACGCGAGACGAAGAAGAGACCGATGCCGACGGCGAGCAACGCGACGAGCAGCCAGGGCCAGTTGCGCGTGACGACCGCGCCGACGGAGGTCGGCGCGACGATTGTAGGCGCGTTCGTCGTGATGGACGTGGGCGGCGCAATCGACGGCTGCACTTGCGCGATCTGATCCGCAGCGGGCACGGCGGGCGTGGGCGAGAGCGCGGGCGTGAGCGCGGCGTCCGGCGTGGCCGTAACGGTCGGCGAAGGGATGGCGAACGGCGTCGCGGCGGCGAGAGCGGCGTTGTTATTGGCGTTCGCGTCAGGCGTGCGGCGCGCGTCGGGCGTGGGCTGCGCGTTGTTGACGTTCGCGGGCGGTTTCGTGATGCCGGCCTCTTCGGGCGTCGTGCGCCTCGTCGGCGTCGGGGTGGGCGTGGGCGTGGCTTTGACGGCGGCGCCGGACGCATTGGCGTTCGCGCCTTTCGCCGCGCTGAACTGCACGTCGAGACGGTTGAAGCGTTGATTGACGCGCGCGGTCGCGCCGGGCTGGAGTTTGAACGTGTAGACCAAATCCTTGCCGCGCCGCTCGACCTGTGCGCCTTCAAAACCCTTGCCGCGCGCGCCGCCCCCGCCCGAGCCTTCGGCCTGCGGGACGACGACGATGAAGCGGTCGCCGCTGCGATAAGCCGAGTAGTCGTTCAGTTCGCCGTCGGACGTGATCGTGACGCGCGAACCGTCGGCCGTGTCGCTCGTGCGCAGCGGCGCGATCCGCTTGGAGCGCGTCTTCTGCGCGGGCGTCGCGCCGGGCTGCTGCGCGCGCGCGCGTTCAAAGTTGACCGCCGCCAGGCAGAGGCAGGCGGCGCAGGCGAGCCAGAGCCAACGCCGGAGGCTGACCGAGAGCGAGACCGTTTGTTTGTTTTGACGCATTGCTTATGGCATTCAGGGGCAGAGCGAGCCGAGCGAGTCAGGGCTTTCGTAACGCGGCATTATGCTATAGCCGGCGAGCACTTGTCATCATCAATTCGCCTCGACGACCTCGCCGCCGACCGGCTGCTGCTCGCCGCGATAGACGGCTTCGAGGATGGCGGCACGCAACTTCTCGGGCGCGTTCGCGCCGAGCGCGATGCGTCGCAGGCGGCCATCGAGTTCGGCGTCGCCCAACAGGCCGAGCAGGCGCGCGGCGGCGAGCCGCATGTTCAAGTCGCGCGACTCTTCGACGGCGCGCAGGAGCAAGTCGGCTTGGCCGCCCCTCGCCACGAGCGACAACAGCGAGAAGGCTTCATACGCCTGCCGCCGGTCTTCGCTCGCCAAACGGCTCAAGGCCTGCGCGGCCAGCCCCGCGCCGACACACGCCGAGGCCAGATGCCTGAGCGTCTCTTCGTCGGCCGTTTCCAACACGCGCACGTAGGCGTCGGCGCGGTCGAAACTGAGGCGCGAGAGGGCGCGTGCGGCCGCCGCGCGCACTTCGCGCGCTTCGTCCGCCATTGCGATGAGGACGGACGGGAACACCGACTCGTGCCCGATGTTGCCGAGACTCGTGACGGCCGCCGCGCGCACCGCCGCGTCGCGGTCGTTCGCGGCGAGCGACGTGAGCGCCACCACGGAACGCTGCACCTGAAACTGCGCGAGTTGCTGCGCCGCCGCCACGCGCGCTTCCACGTCCGCGCTGTCGAGGCGTTCGAGCGCGTCGGCGAGGCTTTCGTCTTCCATCCATTCGGGCAGTTGCTCGACCGCCGCCACGGGTTCGAGTCCCCTGATCTCGCCCGTGAACGGGTCAATCGCCGGCTCGTGATAGGCGAACGAATCGCCGTCCGCGCCCGCTTCCAGAGTCAGGCAATCAACCGAGCACGCGCTGAGCGCGCGACCGAGCAGCGCGGGCGGCAATTCAGGATGACGCCGCGCCATGTCGAGCAGCGCACCGATGGCCGAGGGCAGTCCGAGCGCGCCGAGACTCTTGACGACTTCCGTGCAGACGATCTGCTCGCCGTCGTACAACGCTTCGAGGAGAAACGGCAGCGACGCGCGCGAACGCATCGCGCCGAGCGAGCGTGCCGCCGAGGAACGCTCGTAGGCGTCGGGCGCGAGCAGCACGGCCGCGCTGTGCCGCGCGACGAAGCCATATTCTTCGAGCGCGTAACGCGCGCGCTCGCGCTCCGGCTGGGCGCGCTCGTTCGAGTGGAGGGCTTTGAGCAGCGAAGCCTCGATGGCACGGCGGTCGTCCGAGGCGCGCGAGGCCAGAACTTCGATGCTGTGCGGCTGACCCGTGACGAGCTTCTCCACTTCCTGTTCGATCTGGTACGCGCCGAACATCACGGCCGGGACGTTCGCATGTGCGGGCGCGGACAATTTGCGCTCCTGTTTCTCAAGCGCCTGCGCGGAAGAGGCCGGGGCCAGCGCGAGCGCCTGCTTGTCTTCGGCGCGGCGCGCGTCTTTGCGGCGCTCGCCCTTGCGCTTGTCAACTGTGCCCCCTGCGTCACCCTCTGACTGCGCCGCTGCCTCACTCGTCTCTTTCGTCTCGTGCTTCACAACCTCTTCCGACATGCCCGCGCCCGCCGTCTTGCGACGCGCGCGCAGGAAGATGAACATGAAGGCCGCCAGCCCCGTCGAGAAGCAGATTGTCAGCACAATGAACATGCGTTTCGTCGAACTGACGCCCGCCTGCGGAACCTGCACCTGCATCGCGGCGGGTGCGGCCGCCTGCGTGCCCTGCGCGTTCGGCGCGACAACCTGCGCCCCGTTCGCCGCGGACTCATTGCCGGGCGCACCGCCGCCGACCGTCGCTCCGGCGACGCCGTTGCCCGCCTGCACGGCGGCACCGTTGCCCGCTTGATTAGTCGCCGCCGGTTGCGCCGCGTTCGGCGTCGAGAATTTCAGGGCGGAGGGCGGAGGGATGGCGGGCGTCAAATTCGCCTGCGCACGCTCGCCCCGCATGGCGACGATTGATTCTTTCGGCTGCGTCGAGGTCGCCTGGCTGCTCGCCTGCGGGCGCTCTCTCAAGGCAGCTTGAGCTGCCGCTTCCCGCACGCGACGCTCGACCGTGCGCGCAGCCTGCGCGGCCTCGCCCTTGCGCCCTTCGTCCGCCGACGCGCCGGCTTGCAGGCCGCCGCTGACGACGAGGTCGAGATTGTTGAAACGCGGCTGGACGTAGACGCTGCCGCCGGGCTTGACCGGCACGACGAGTTCCAGAGACTCGCCCACGCGCCGCACCTTCACGCCGCGCGGCACGCCCCGGAAACTTCCCTGCCCTTTGTAGACGACGACGTGAAAGCCTTCCTCGTCCTGCCACGTCTGCGCGCGCGTGAGCGGCGCGTCGGCGGCGATGGAAACGACCGCATCCGAACCATTGCTGCGCGCCGAGACGCCCGTCACGTTGACGCCCGACTCTTTCGTGCGCTGCGCCTGCGGAGAGACGAGCGGGCACACGGCGACGGCGAGACCGAGCGACACGCCGGCCACTGCGATGCGGCCGCGACGGGAGAGTTTGTTGCTGAGGTTATGCATGGCTTTCGACCTTAGTTCGGAAAGTAAGCAAGACTAATTTGCATCTTGCCCGCGTGAGTTTGGCGACAATCGAGCGGGTTGCCCTGAAGGGTTGGAGGGGCGGCAGGTAAAAAACGTCAAGCGCGTCGGCTCGATTGCGTGCCCGGGAATTTTAGTTGATGTCGTGCTGATCGGCCTTGTTGTAGGTTGGCCTCGGCAGCACTTTAGGGAATGAACCTGACGGGAGGCGACGGGGCGCGGCCGAATTTACCGCTGCTCGTCGCTGAACTTATACCCGATGCCCCAGACGGTGAGAACCATCTGCGGGTTTTCGGGGTTGTCTTCGATCTTGGCTCGCAGGCGATTGATGTGCGAGTCGATGGTGCGGTCGTAGCCCTCGTAGGAGTAGTCCCAAATCTTCTCCAGAAGGTACTTTCGCGGAAACACACGCCCCGGATTCGAGGCGAAGAGTCGCAGCAGTTCAAACTCTTTCGGAGTCAGTTCGACGGGTCTGTCGCCGACCGTCACCTCGCGCTTCGACGGGTCGATGCGGAGTTTGCCGCGTAGGATCGGCGCGTCGTCGCCGCCGCTCTGCGTGCGTGAGGCGGCCTGCACGCGGCGGAGTACGCTCTTGATGCGCGCGTCGAGTTCGCGCAGGTTGAAGGGCTTGGTGATGTAATCGTCCGCGCCCATCTCCAGGCCGAGCACTTTATCGACCACGTCGTCCTTCGCCGTCAACATGAGGATCGGGATGTAAGGGGCTTTCTCCCGCAGTTCGCGGCAGACGGCGAGGCCGTCCATTTTCGGCAGCATGAGGTCGAGGATGATCGCGTCCGGGTGATCCTGCAAGGCCGACTCGACGCCAGCCACGCCGTCCGCCGCGCTCCTCACGTTGTAACCCGTCTTCGAGAAATATTCGGTGATCGCGGTCGAAATATTCTCGTCGTCTTCGATTACGAGGAGCGCCAACTTGCGGTCAACAGATTCCGGCTCTTCGCCTTCTGCTTCTCTGACGCGCGGGTTGTTGGCAGCAGGTTTAGTTGACATCAAGGCTGTAATTTAGCGCAGGAACTTGTGGGATTTACCGAGCGATACAGTATGCCGGAAGCGCGCCGCGCCGCCGACTATTGAGAATATAGCAGGATAACCGTCACAAACTCAAGCAATAAGTTGACCGGCCGCGCGCGTCGTCGCCATGTCGCGGCTCCCGGCCTGGCGGGCTTGCAACAGTTTTCCCCGGCGGCTATAAGGTTATGGATTCGCGCGGAGCTTATGGATTCGCGCGCCGCAGTTTGCCCGGCGCGCGCCCGCGCCCGTGCGCGTCACGCGCCGGTCAACTTCAAACGGACGTTTCCGGCGTTTTCGCACGCCGTTTTCGCGCCCGCGTTTTGCCCGAATTTAATTTGAGAGGTACACCGTCATGGCCGTCGCCGACAGACACGAACTGATCGCCCGCTACGAGTCCGGCTTCGAAGAGGTGCAACGCGCCCTCGCAAACTTCCCCGGCGAACGGCTGACCGCCCGCCCGCTCCCCGGCAAATGGAGCGCCTGCGAGATCATACATCACCTCGCCGACAGCGAAATGCGCGCCGCCATCCGCCTGCGCCAACTTCTCACCGAAGACCGCCCCGCCATACAGTCTTACGATGAAGAGGCCTACGCCGCCCGTTTAAACTACAACGCGCGCGACATCGCCCCGGCTCTCGAAGCCTTTCGCGCCGCGCGTGCCGCGTCCGCCCAACTTCTCACGCACCTGTCCGACGCGGACTGGGCGCGCGCAGGCACGCATCCCGAACACGCGAGTTACACCGTAGACACCTGGCTCGAAGTCTACGCCGCGCACGCACACAACCACGCCGCCCAAATCCTGCGCCTGCGCGAAGCGTTAAACGCAGAGGCCGGAGGTTAGAGGTCAGAGGTTAGAAGTCAGAAGTTAGAAAATTTGGTTTTTACTGACCTCCAACCTCTGACCTCTAACCTCTCCTTCTTGTTCTTGACAAAGCGACGGGGCGCGAGCACAATCCCCGCTCGCGCGAGCGTGCTTCCGTTCAATATAGAGACAACCAACCCGGCCGCAAGGTGAGATTCCATGTCCGTCCCTGCCACTGTCAGCGAAACCTCCATCGCAGGTCTCCGGTTGGTGCGACGCGGCAAGGTGCGCGACGTTTATGAGGTCGACGCCGGGCAACTCCTGATCGTCGCCACGGATCGCGTATCCGCCTTCGACTGCATCCTGCCCACGCAGATCGCGCGCAAAGGCGAAGTCCTCACCGCGCTCTCGCGCTTCTGGTTCGCGCAACTCGGACACATCACCCGGAATCACTTGCTGACGACCGACGTCGAACAGATGCCGGAGAGCGTGCGCGCACACGCCGACGCCCTGCGCGGCCGCTCCATGCTCGTCCGCCGCACGGAAGTGTTCCCCGTCGAATGCGTCGTGCGCGGCTACCTCGCCGGTTCGGGTTGGAAGGACTACGGACGCACCGGCGAAATCTGCGGCCACAAATTGCCCGCTGGCCTGCCCGAATCCGCACAACTCCCCGAACCCATTTTCACGCCCGCCACGAAAGCCGAGACGGGTCACGACGAAAACATCAGCGAGGCGCGCATGTGTGAGATCGTCGGCGCTGAGACGACCGCACGACTGCGCGCCACGTCCTTGGCCCTCTACGCCGAGGCCGAAACTTACGCGCGCGCGCGCGGCATCATCATCGCGGACACCAAGTTTGAGTTCGGGCTGGACGCGGAAGGACAAATCATCCTGATCGACGAAGCCCTGACGCCCGACTCCTCGCGTTTCTGGCCGCTCGACAATTACGAGCCGGGGCGGGCGCAAGCCTCCTTCGACAAACAGTTCGTCCGCGACTATCTGGAAACGCTCGACTGGGACAAGCGACCGCCCGCGCCGCCGCTTCCGTCGGAAGTCGCCGCGGCCACCACGGCGCGCTATCTCAAAGCCTACAGGCTGCTCACCGGCAGCGAATTGTGAAAGGCAGAGGTCAGAGGTTAGAGGTCAGAGACTAGTAAAAGCAGCGAACAGTTTCTTCACTGATCTCTAACCTCTGACCTCTGACCTCTGAGGTTGAATGACTTTATTCGACTTGATCGTGCTCGCGTTGGTCGGGGCTTCGCTCGTCGCGGGCGCGCTGCGCGGATTCGTTCGCGCGTTGATTGCCACGCTGGCGATGCTCGTCGGGGTTGTCGTCGCGGCGCGGAGTTATGAGACGGCGGGGTCTTTCCTGCATGCGTCGAACGCGGTCGAGTCGAGCGCGGCCGCGAACGCCTGTGGATTTCTACTGATCGTGGGCTTCGCGCTCGCGCTCGGCTTCGCGGCCGGCCAGTTGTTGCAGGGCGGCCTCCGGCGCGCGCGTCTCGAATGGATGGATCGGGCGCTGGGCGCGCTCTTCGGCTTCGCGCGCGGGATGGCCGTCTGCTGTGTGATCTACCTGGCGTTGACGGCGTTTCCCCTGCGGTTGGAGACGGTTGCCGAGGCGCGCACCGCGCCCGCGCTGGCCGAGGGCGCGAAGTTGATTTCGTGGCTGACTTCCGCCGACATGCGCGCCCGCTTCGAGGACGAGTACAGGCGTCTCACGTCTTGAATATTTTATCGTTTGCCGAAATACGCGCGGGATTGAGACTTTAAATAAACGACTATTTTGGAGAAGACATGCAGATGCGTACACGCCTCGAAGCGTTGATAGACGAAATGTTAGACGGCCAAATCATGCTCGACGAAGCGGTCGCCGAATTTGAAAAGCTCTACATCCAGAAAGCGCTCGCACGCCACAAAGAACACCTCTCGCGCACCGCCGCCACGCTCGGCATACACCGCAACACACTCTCCAAGCGCGTCGCCAACTATCGCACGGAAGAACGCACTCTCTCCGCCTCAGCCGCACGCACCAAGGCGCGCGCCGGCTCCGGCAAACCGGCCACGCGGCGCGCGCGCTAGACGAGCTTCCCCTGAAAATTCCTTAAAAATCCAGTAACACGGGATATTCGCTCCAAATCTGAGTGCTGAATACTCAGATTTTTGTGCTGCCCGTTGACAAGTGCGTCCGAGGTGCCATATTCTTAGCACTCGCTTCCAGAGAGTGCCAGAAAACGGCCTTTCGAATTGTTCGAGAGAGGTTGTGAGGCAGCCTTGCGGCGAATGCCTCTCGAAAGCGAGAAGAGTTCTACCAAATTGAAATTTTGCAATCAAACACCCTGAAATTTTCGGTGAAATCTGAAAGGAGTAGTTTTCTATGGCGATAAACATCAGACCCCTCCAAGACCGCGTGATCGTGAAGCGGATTGAAGAAGGCGAGCAGGTGCGCGGCGGGATCATCATCCCGGACAGCGCGAAAGAGAAACCGCAGGAAGGCGAAGTGATCGCCGTCGGCGAGGGCAAGTACAAGGAAGACGGCACGCGCCAGACTCTGGATGTGCAGGTCGGCGACCGCGTGCTGTTCGGCAAGTACAGCGGCTCCGAGATCAAGCTCGACGGCGACGAATTCTTGATCATGCGCGAGGATGACATTCTCGGCATCATCGCGCGCGCGGGCGCACAGGCCGGCGGCGGCAAGAAAAGCGGCAAGTAGTTTTCCTCTCTATGAGGAGAACGCGCGGTCGCTCTTTTTTGTTAATTGCGGATTAAGAATAAATTTGAGGAGATAGAGTTATGGCGAAACAAGTAATTCACGGCGAAGAGTCGCGCGCGGCAATTTTGCGCGGCGTCAACCAGCTTGCCGATGCGGTGAAGATCACACTCGGCCCGAAGGGGCGTAACGTCGTCCTGGATAAGAAATTCGGCTCGCCCACGATCACGAAAGACGGTGTGACGGTGGCGAAAGAGATCGAGTTGAAGGACTCGCTCGAAAACATGGGCGCGCAGATGGTGCGCGAAGTGGCGTCGAAGACCTCGGACATCGCGGGCGACGGCACGACGACGGCGACCGTGCTCGCGCAGGCCATCTTCCGCGAGGGCGTGAAGACCGTGGCGGCGGGCGCGAACCCGATGGCCTTGAAGCGCGGCATCGACAAGGCGGTCAAGCGCGCGACGGAAGAGATCGAGCGCATGGCGAAGCCCGTCAAGGGCGACATGATCGCGCAGGTCGGGACGATCTCGGCCAACGGCGACCGCACCATCGGCGAATTGATCGCGGAAGCAATGTCGCAGGTCGGCAAAGACGGCGTCATCACGGTCGAAGAGTCGCGCACGATGGAGACGGCTCTCGAAGTCGTCGAAGGCATGCAGTTCGACCGCGGCTATCTCTCGCCTTACTTCGTGACCGACCCCGAACGCATGGAGTCGGTGCTGGATAACCCGTTTATCCTGATCAACGAGAAGAAGATCAGTTCGATGAAAGACCTCCTGCCCCTGCTCGAACAGGTGGCGAAGATGGGCAAGCCGCTCCTGATCATCGCGGAAGACGTGGAAGGCGAAGCTCTCGCCACGCTCGTCGTCAACAAACTGCGCGGGACTTTGAACGTCGCGGCCGTCAAGGCTCCGGGCTTCGGCGACCGCCGCAAGGCGATGCTCGAAGACATCGCGATCCTGACGGGCGGCAAAGTGATCTCGGACGATCTCGGCATCAAGCTGGAGAACGTGCAGGTGTCCGACCTCGGACGCGCCAAGAAAGTGACGATTGACAAGGACAACACCACGGTCGTCGAAGGCGCGGGCAAGGATACGGACATCGCGGGTCGCGTCAAAACGCTGAAGGCGCAGATCGAAGACAGCACATCGGACTACGACCGCGAGAAGATGCAGGAGCGTCTGGCGAAACTGGTCGGCGGCGTCGCGGTGATCCGCGTCGGCGCGGCCACCGAGACGGAACTCAAAGAGAAGAAGGCTCGCGTCGAAGACGCGATGCACGCCACGCGCGCGGCGGTCGAGGAAGGCATCGTTCCCGGCGGCGGCGTCGCGCTGGTGCGCGCGGCCAAGGCGCTTGAGAAGTTCCGCGCCAACGCCGAGGGCGAAGGCGACGCGGACGAGCAAATCGGCGTCACCATAGTCAAGCGTGCGCTCGAAGAGCCGCTCCGCCAGATCGTGCAGAACGCCGGCAAAGAAGGCGCGGTGATCGTCGAGAAGGTGCGCGAGTCGAAGAAGGACTCCTACGGCTTCAACGCGGCGACCGAGACGTTTGAAGACCTCGTGGAGTCGGGCGTGATCGACCCGGCGAAGGTGACGCGCAGTGCACTGCAAAACGCGGCCTCCATCGCCGGCCTGATGCTCACGACCGAAGCGCTCGTCTCCGAGTTGCCCGACGACGACAAAGCCCCTGCGATGGGCGGCGGCGGCATGGGCGGCATGGGCGGCGGCATGGGCATGTAATCAAACGCCCGTCCGGACAAACGACCAGCGGCCTCGTTCAACAGGAGCGAGGCCGCTGTCGTTTTGCGGCGCAAAGATGTCGCGGGCGAAAAAGGTAGGCAGAGATTACGTGATTAATGAAGATGGTTTGAAATTAGTTGAAGATCGCCCTAAAGTTGGTAGACCACCAAAGGCTAAAGCTGATAGAGATGGGAATGCCAGTAAGAAGAAAGGCGGACAGAAATGGGCGCGGATAAACTGGAAGTGCGGGTCTCAGACCTTGAGCAGTATTTCAAAATGCTGGTTGAGATGCTGCGTCGCCACGATGAGCGGTTAGATGAAAGGCAGGCAGCACAGTCTGATGCAGACGAGCGCATCGCTGCTTTAGCCGATGCTCAGATTCGTACAGAAGACGCGATGACACGAATGAGCATTACACAGTCTCACGCGGACGAGCGCATCGCAGCCTTAACAGACGCTCAGATACGCAATGGCGAGGCACAACTTCACACGGACGAACGCATCTCTGCTTTAGTTGATGCTCAGATTCGCAGCGAAGCGGCACAGTCAAACGCAGATGAGCGCATCGCCGCCTTAGCCGATGCTCAGATTCGCAGCGAAGCGGCACGGTCAAACGCGGATGAGCGCATCGCGGCCTTAGCCGATGCTCAGATTCGTACCGAAACGGCGATCACGCTGATGAGTGCGCGGGTGGATCGGCTGGCCGAGACGGTTGACCGATACATCGAAGGCCGTAACGGGCAAGGTTAAAATCCCCTGCCGAAGTTATCGGCCTTTACGGTTTCTTGCCTTCAGCCCACGCCGGGGTGAAGTTTGAGTTGACGAGCCAGCTGACGGGGGCGAGCATGGAGTTGATGGCGCGTGTCATGTGCGCGAAGTCTATGTGAGTGATGTCGTCGTCGGGTTTGTGGTATTGGGGGTGGAGGCCGAAGCTCGATACGGTGTGGGCGACGACGCCGCGACGTGCGAGCGCGTAGTTGTCGGAACGTTGGAAGAAGTTCTCCTGGGGGTGTGGGTCTTGGACGAGTCGCGCGCCCTGCCGCGCGAGTTCCGCGCCGAGATTGGAACGCTCGTAGCCGGTGAGCCACAGGGTGTCGGCCGCGACTTTCGGGTCGGGTCGCCCGATCATTTCAAACTGAAGATTCGCCACCATCTGCGTGAGCGCGACGGGCGGGCGCGAGAGGAAATACTGCGAGCCGTAGCCGCCACGCTCCTCGCTGCCGAAGAGGACGAAGTAGACCGTGCGCTTGGGACGCGCGCCCGCGCCGAGCGCGCGCGCCAATTCCAACACGGCCACAACGCCCGATGCGTCGTCGTCCGCCCCGTTATAAATTCGGTCGCCCGTCTGTCCCGCGCCGACGCCGATGTGATCCATGTGTGCGCTCAGCAACACGGCCTCCGAGGCCAGTTTCGCGTCCGCCCCCGGCAGCACGCCGAGGACGTTCCAGGTGTAATTCGTCTCGGCGGGCCCGAGCGTCCCCGCGAAACTGATCTGCGTGCCGTCGGCCATCGTTTGCAATTCCTTGAAGGCGTCCGTGCTCAGGACGAACACGTTGCCCGCGCCGCTTCCGCTCCCGATCATCAACGGCAACTCCGGCCGCTTCTCGCCCAAAGTCGCCCAGTTGCGCCTGAGCGCCGCGTTCTCTTCTACGAAGACGGCGCCCGCGCCCTGTTGCCCCATCGCGGACGCCTGCGCGTACAACTGTCGCGCGCCGTCGCCCTCGCCCTGTGTCATCAGCACGAACGCGCCCGCCGCAGGCTTCTCGCCCGCGCGCAACTTCTGCAAAGCCCCCTGCAGACTCGCCGTCGTAATTCGCGTGACGAGCATCTCCCGCCCGTGAACCCAACGCCGCTCCGCGCCGCCCGCCGCGCTGAAACTGACGGAGGGCGCGTCGGCGAAAGCCTGGCGCGTCAACTTCACGGTCTGGATGAAACTCTTCTGCCCGGCCGTCGTCCCTTCGTCGCCCGCAGGCTCTATGCCGTACTGCCGCAACTGCGAGGCGATGTACAGCCCCGCCAGCAACTCGAACTGCGTCCCGCTGCCGCGCCCCTGCATCGCGTCGCTCGCCAGAAACTCCATGTGTGCGCGCACGTTTCGCTCCGACACGTGTGCCGCCTGCGCGGCCGTCGTCGTCGCCCCGGAGGGCTTGATGCCGCCGCCGGACTGCCCGCGTCCGAACGGCGCGGCCGCGCGTTGCTGCGCAAAGGACGAACCGCCCGCTGAAGCCACGAGCGACAATACCAGTGCGAACAGCAGACGCCTGTGTGAGTTCGAGATTTTCAACATGCCATGCGCTCCTCAAGTCCCTCTGATGATGTTCACGATCCCGGCAACCGAGCAAAACCGAACGACAAATGCTCAACTGATACGTTTCGACGCGCGCACTTGTTTTCGCGTGCGTGGAGTTTCGCGGGCACGCAGCCGGGCTTCGGGGAAACTTTCCGGCGAAACTCAAAACTGCTCACGCGCCGTCAGCCAACTCGTCGCGTGAGGAAATCAAACGCCCCGCGCGGCCGTCTCCGGCCTTCACGCGGGGCGTCTGGAAGGGGCGAGGGGTGGCGCGGGCGACCTCCGCGCATCGCGAGCGGAAACCTTCGGCTTTACGTCTTCACCGCCAGCACCAAATCCTGATAACTCAAATAGGCCGCGCGCCCGCACCACGAACCGTAATCGAGACCCATGATCTTCAGCCCTAGCTTGTCGTACAGATTCTTCACCCAATCTTCGTCGAAGGCAATCGCCTCCTCCGGCACTTCCGTCGAGATCACGCGATAGTTGTCGAACACGTACCTGAGATCGAGCGTGCCCTCGCCCGCTTCGACGTGGCGCAGAGATTCCTCGTTCAACAGGAAGTAGGAGATCAGGCAGCGGCCGCCGGGCGCCAGCATACGCGCCACCTCCGAGAGGTAATTCTCCAGATCGTCCGGCAGCATGTGTGTGAAGACGGAGCCGAGCGTGATGAACCTGAACGACGCATCCGGGAAAGGAAATTTGTACTCGACCGCGCGATACGTACCGCCCGGATTGTAGAGCTTGTTGTAGACGTCGATCTGTTGGAAATTGAAATTCGGGAAACGGGGCGTGATGTGTTCACGACACCAGTCGATTCCCTGTTTCGTGATGTCGAGTCCCTCGTAGGCCGTTCGGGCATCGAGATAGCGTGTGAGGGGTAGGGTCTTGCGCCCCGTGCCGCAGCCGATGTCGAGCATCGCTTCGTCGGGACGCAGGCCGCAACGCTCCCGGTAAATTTTGAAAAACTCCTCGCCGTTGGCCTTGAACTCAGCCAGTCCCGGTGGCCCGTCGTACATGAGGGCGACGGGCGGGACGAGCGGTGCGAGCGCCCCGAACAAACGTTTTCTCTGGCGGTCTTCCTGAAGGTTCTTGATCTTTCGCTTCAGCGTGAGAGGCAGGAGTCTTTTCACTAAACTCATAGGCGTTTTCTCCGTGTGAGGTTGTCGATGGCCTGAGGCGGAACCGGGAATCTAAGCCCGGCGGCGACGGGCACATGAAGATTATGCCCCGAAAACCGCTACACGGCTTTGCCCATGAAAGTCCTCTCAACCCCAATATGGTGTACTTACTTAGTTATGATTCCTCAACATATACACATGTTTTCAACTTTTCAGGCAAAGCCTACGGGCGGCCATGTGCCGCCCGTAAATTATTGAAGTTATTGAAGCGGGCGACGAGACTCGAACTCGCAACCCTCAGCTTGGGAAGCTGATGCGCTACCATTGCGCCACACCCGCTCAAAGGGATTCGCTCGCGCCTTCAGCACAAACGTTTTGGGTGAGATGAAAGATACTCAAACGCGTGCGCGGCTGTCAAACTCGGTTTTGCCTGCCAACGCCGGCCTGAGAGGTGAAGGGTTCGCTGGCACGCCGGATTTTCGCATCGAGTTTAATCGCCCTCGACAAAATTTGGCTGTGGCTGTTGTCGAGTGAATGCAGCATCCGTCTGCGTCGTGTAAGAGTGTGCCTTGCAGGCGTCCGTGTGGAGGGCCGGGGCGAGGGCGTCCGGGGCGAGCGTACCGACGGATGCGGCGGAATCGGCGATGTAGTGCTGCACCTGTTCGACGAGCGGCGTCGCGCTCCAACGCCCGCGCGCGGGGTCTTCGCTCAGGCGGTAGAGGCCGAGTTCGAGGTGATAGTGTTCGAGCGGCGACTGGCCGTGGCGGTAGCGCCAGTCGATCATGGTGAACATGGGAAACCAGGTATAGCCAAGGACGGGCACGCGCTGGCCGCGCAGGTATTTGACCGATTCGATGCTGGATTTCAACCAGCGCGCGCGCAACTCTTCCGAACCGAAGGCGCTCGTCTCCGTGATGATGATGGGCGCTTTGTAGCGTTGGTAATAATCGTTGATGACGGCGGCGAAGCCCGCGCCGTCCTCTTCGTGCGCGCGATAGGCGAGACGCCCTTTCGGGTCGACGAAGAGATGTTGCGTCGACCACTGCGGGTAGAAATTCATGCCGAGCACGTCGAGCGGTATTTTGTGGCGTGCGATCTCGTCGAGCATGTCCACGCTCGCGCCGCTGCGAATGAGCCAGGGAAAGAGCGGGTGGTCGTGCGTAATCAGGCCGACGAGCAGATCGTAGGCGAGGTAGCCGCGCCGCTGTTCCTCGACGGCGAGCGATTCCAAATCCTGCCGGATGGCGCGGCTCAAGCCCGTCGCCTCGACGTGTACCATGATCGAGAGCGGGTCTATCTCCTTGATCGCCTCGACCGTGGCCTGAATGCCGCGCACGAGTTGGAGCATGACGCGGATGTAGCCGCCGTCGCCGCGCAGGTAAGGCGGCCACAGGCCGCGCTTGCCGCACATCAGGGCGTTGACAATCGGCTCGTTCAGGGGCGTGTACCACTTGACCAAATCCTTGTAGCGGCGCGCGAAGGCCGAGGTGTAGTTCGTGACGGCACGCACGTAGTCCTTGCTGATGAACTCCTTTTTGAGCCACATCGGGCAACCGTAGTGCATCAGGTCGACGATGGGGGTGATGCCGAGCTCATCGATCATGTAGGGCAACACCTCGTCTGCCCAACGCCAATCGAAGACGCCCGGTTCGGGCTCGACCCGGTACCACGGCACGCCCCAGCGCAGGGCGCGCACTCCGAGGTCGCGGCCGAGCGCGAGGTCTTCGCGCCAGTGCTCGTAGTGTCCCATCAACTGATATTCGTCGAGCGCGCGATGCCCCGCCTTCACCTGCGGCACGAACGTGTCTTCCACGCCGCTCGCCCAGATGAAGTCCTCCGGCCTCGTTCCCAGTATCAATTCATTCATAAGTAAAAGTCGTAAATCACGACTCGTGAATTGTGAATAGATTCAATTTGTTTTCAATCTATTTACGATTCACGATTCGCGATTCACCAATCTTCGTCACTCGCACCATGTCGAAGGCGACGGCGGCGGCGCGGTGTGCATAGAGGCCGATGCCGGTGGCCTCGGCGGTGATCTCGGCTTCGCCTAGATGCGTGCCCTCCCATCCGATAGCGAGCCGGCCGTGTTGTTGGCGGAAGCGAAACTGTTGCATGACGAACGGGTCGAACGGAGCGGGGAGCGACCAGCTTTCCACTTGCAGGTCATTGTCGGAACGGCGTGCGACGAGCGTCCAGCCTTCGCCCGCCGCCGCGCGCTCGACCGTGAACAGCAGATCGAAATCTTTCGCGCCGTAAGCCGGGCGAAAACCGTAGCCGCCCATCCCCCGCGACGGCTCCTCGCGCTCAAGCCGTGCGTTAACGACGAGTTCATAAGAGCCAAACGGCGCTTCCCTGACAATTAAACGCCCGCTGCCCGTCGTATCGTCCCGGCCTTCCGCAACGTCGCAGTGCAGCAAATTATCTTTTAAACACCACCCTTCGCCGTCCCGTTGCCAGCCGCGTTCGGCCAGCGACAATTCCGGCCGCATGAACAGTTCTTCCCACCCGATTGTCAGCTCGAATCCTTTGAAGGCCGCCGGCACGCCCTCCGCGACGAGCGCGAACGTATCCGGCGAGACGTTCAGCGTACCTTGCCAGCGCACGACTCTTTCGTCAAGAGAAATAGTCGCGACCCGCCCGTCGATCTCCGCGCGGAGCAGGTGCAGGGCGCGCGCCTCGAAATCCACGGGTAGCGGGAAGCGCGCCGACACACGCGCGCCGCCAGCCGCCGCCGTCCAGGCCACACGCGCCTCGTTCGCCCCCGGCGCAATCGTAAACTCCAGAACACGCGCATCGCCTTTCAAGAGCGCGACGCCGAACGCGCCCGTCGCCGGCGATTCGCCCGCATCGCCTGTTGCGCCAGTCTCGTCTGCATCGCCGGTCGCGCCCGTCGCGCCAGTCTCGTCTGTATCGCCCGTCGCGTCCGTCTCGCCCATCGCGCCGGTCTCGCTCGCGCCTGATTCTTCGAGCGAGCGCAGACTGACCTCCGCAAGAAAACTCGACGCGCCCGCCTCAAAACGCGCCGACGCGTCCTTCGCAGACGCGGACTCCTGTCGCGCCTCGCCCGCACGCATCGTCCACAGCCCATCGCCCACGCGCGTCCACCCCACGCCCGCATCGCCCACGCGCTCGCCGGAAAAGCCCGCGTAGGTCGGCCGCGCGGGCGCCCGTTGCGGCGTCGTCGTCGCGCCGAGCACTGTCATGCGTTCGCCCACCCAGTCGAGCCGGTCTATGGCGAGGACGCGCCCGTGCTCGCCGTCCCAGCGGTGATAGACGCAGAACAACTCACGATTGTCCGGCGCGCGCACGACCGAGTTGTGGCCGGGGCCGACGACTTTCCCCGGCACTGTGCGCAGGATGGGCAGCACGCGCTCGCCGTCGGCCGATTGCTCCCACTCGCTCGCGCGCTCAATGCGTTCGCTCACGGCGTAGCTCACACCGTAAGTTAGATTCTGCCAGTTGCCGCCGCTGAACATCTGGTAGTAGAGATTTTTCCGCCTGAGCACGAAAGGCCCCTCGACCGTGTGCCAGCGCACGCCGCCTTTCTCCCTGCGCTCCGGGTCGTAGACCTGCCAGTCGTAACGCGCGCGCGTCACGGGGCGCGGCTCTCCGGCGAGCGTGAAAGGGTCGAGCATCCGGTCGCAGACCGTGCCCGTGCCGATGTGTGTGTGCGTCAAAAAATCGGTGGCGTAGAAAAGCCAGCGCGTGCCTTCTTCATCCACGAAGACGTGCGCGTCGATGGCAAACTCCGCGTCGGTCAACCGGTGTCCGCTGTCCTCGAACGGCCCCGCCGGGTGTTCCGCGACGGCCACGCGCAGGTGCATCAGCTTCTCGTTGCCGACGCTGTAATACATCAGGAAACGCCCGTTCTCGTAGATGATTTCGGGAGCCCAGTAGCAGGGGTGTTCGCCGGGCAGCGGGGCGAGCGCGCCGTCGAGTTCGCGCCAGTTGACGAGGTCGTGGGAATGGAGCACGCCGAAGGCGCGGCCGTCGCGCCAGAAGCCGGTGCAGTAAGCCCAGTATTCGCCGCCGTGCTTGAGGATGAAGGGGTCTGGGAAGTCGCGCCCGTGGACGGGATTGAGATAAATATCGCTGCCGTTTGCGGTCGCGCCGTGTGTTGAAGTCATGGACAGCCCTGTCTGTTCGCTTGCCGACGTCTTGTGATTCGCCGGGGCGGCCGGGGGTTGCAGAAGAATCGATCCATCGGTTCAACGATTGATTGATTCAATGAAGAAACGGATCGTTGAACCGACGAATCAATTCTTCTTCAGGAGGGAAAGTTTTCGCGCCCGTGGCGCAGCGTCTTCGACATCCAGACGAGTTCATCCAGAAAACGCGCGGTGCGTTTGATGTACGACTCGTCGAGCAGCGCGCCCGCCTCGTCGAAAATCTTCCCCACGCTGGAAAAGTTGCCGTCGTTGAAGATGGCGACGAGTCCGAGTTCGCGCAGGACGGGCAACAGATTTTCGATCACGCGCGTGCCGCCGAAGCCGCCCGCCGAGACGCCGCACACGCCCACGGCCTTGTGTATGTATTCCTTCAGGTTCGTGTCGAGCGCGTGTTTGAGCAGCCCCGGATAACCGTGATTGTATTCGGGCGCGACGATGACGAGGCCATCGGCGCGCGCGCACGCGCGGCTGAAGCCCTCGTCCTTGATGGCCTCGCCCGCGTCATCCAACGGCAGCTTGAGCGCGCGCACGTCGATCAACTCCGTCTCGATGCCCTCGCGCTCTGCCAACTGGCCGCACACGAAGCGCGCGACGTGTTCGCTCATGCGCCCCTGGCGCGGCGTGCCCAGAATCACGGGGATGAATAGCGGTCGCTCCGTCGTCATCGTCTCTGCCCTCCCTTTCGCAAACGGCGTTGAAATTTTTCTCAGCGAACTTCGTCGAGCGCGGCGACGAGACGTGCGATGTCTTCATCGTCGTTGAAGAAATGCGTGGCGACGCGTATGCCTTCCGGTTTTTGCGTGACGGCGACGCCGCGCGTCGAGAGGTGACGCGCGACGCGCTCCGGATCGCTGGCCGCGACGAGCGTCTCGGCCGAGCGCATGCGGTCGTCGCCGAGGGGCGAGAGCACGCGCCAGCCTGCCTCCGCGAGTTGTTCCGTCAAGCGGCGGTTGAGCGCGAGCGCGCGCCGCTCGATCTCCTGTGTCCCGATGCGTGACAGGTATTCGGCCGCCGCGCCGAGCGAGAAGATGCCCGCGAAGTGCGGGCAGCCCATCTCGGCGCGCGCGGCCGCGTCCCCGCCCACCTGAAACTCGTCGTTTCGCATCGAGAAGGGATTCTCCGCGCTCAGCCAGCCGATGGCGCGCGGGCGCGTCTCTTCGAGCAGCGCGCGGCTCAGGAAGACGAAGCCCGAACCGAAGCCCGCCAGCATCCACTTGTGCCCGGTCGAGCAGAGCGCGTCGATCTTCATGCGCTTCACGTCGAGTTGAAAGACGCCGGCCGACTGCGCCGCGTTGACCACGAAGGCATGTGCCCCCTTAAACGCGCCGATCTCGGCGAGCGGCGCGCGCCAGCCGTTCGAGTATTGCACGTGGCTCAGACAGATGACGCCCGTTCGCGCGTTCATCGCCGCGCGGAGGTCTTCCAACGCGAGTTCGCCGCCGCCACCGCGCGCCGGCAACAAGTTCACGCCGATGCCCCTGTGCATCCACGGGATAGTCGAGACCGGAAACTCCAACTCGCAGGAGATGACTTCACCGCGCCCTTCGAGCGCGTCTATGATCAGATTCATCCCCGTAGAGGTGTTGGTGGTGAAGGCGATCTCGTCCGGCTCCGCGTTGATTAGGCGTGCGACGGCCGCACGCGCTCGCTCGCGCCGCTCCAGCCAATCGAGCCAGCGGCGGTCGCCCGATTCCAGAGTCTCCCGGTAAAATTCGGTCGCCGCCTCCAGAGACGCGCGCGAGACAGGCCCCGCGCCCGCGCTGTTCAAATAAGCCAGCCGCTCCGTCACGGGGAAATCGCGCCGCGCTCTTTGCCAGTCAACTTCGTCAGCAGCCATCTTCACGCTCCGAGTCAGGGGAAGGGGTAAAGGGTAAGGGGGAAAGGGGAAAACATTAAGCGAGGGGATAGCCGGATCACGCCGCGGCGTCGCCCTCTTAGCCTTTCCCCTCCACCCCTTCCCCCTTCCCCTTTACCCTTTACCCTTTCCGGTCTTGACCGTCCTGCGGCGTCGGTCTATCTTCGCACGCATCTTCTCTCCGAAGGAAAATTCAAGGAGCCTTTATAACATGCCCGCACAGACCTCCGCGCCCGACATCGCGCCTGCATGGACGATTCCGGACTTTCTGGAAGCGCGCGACGGCCGCCTGCACGTCAACGGCGCGGACGCGCCCGCGTTGCTGCGCGCCCACGGCTCGCCCCTCTACGTCTTCTCCGAACCGCGCATCCGCTCGAACGTCGCGCGCCTGCTGAGCGCCGCCGATAGCGTCTCGCGCCCCGTCAAATTCTGCTATGCGTCAAAAGCCAACTCGAACATGGCCGTCCTCGCCGCCGTGCGCGACGCCGGCATCGACATCGAAGTCAACAGCGGCGGCGAACTCTACAAGGCGTTGCGCGCGGGCTTTCGCCCCGAACAGATCATCTTCAACGGCACGAGCAAGACCGACGATGAACTGGACGACGCCGCGCGTGCCGGGATTTACTCCATCAACGTGGATTCGGTCTACGAGATCGAACTCGTCGAGGCGGCCGCGCGCCGCACGGGGAAGCGCGCCAACGTCACGCTGCGCCTCGTGCCCGAGATCGGCACGCGTTCGCACATCGGCCTGCAGACCGCGCTCCTGACCTCCAAGTTCGGCATCACCTCCGGGGAAGTGCCGGCGGCCTTTCGCCGCGCGCTCGAACATCCCGAGCTCATCCGCCTCGGCGGCATACACATCCACGTCGGCTCGCAGACGCCCGATGTCGAACCCTACGCCGACGCCTTCAGGATGATGTGGGAACACCTCGTCGCGCTCCATCGCGACACCGGCCACACGCTCGAACACATCAACCTCGGCGGCGGCATCCCCGTCAACTACCTGCGCGACCCCTCGCAGGCCGACGAACTGCCTGCGGCCGAACGCGACATGCTCGGCGCGAGTCTCGAACCTGCGGAAGTGCTCGCCGCCGCCCTGCGCGTCGCGCGCGAAGCGGCGCGCGCGGCCGACGCCGAACATCTCCTTGATCGCGTCACGATCCTGCTTGAACCCGGTCGCAGCGTCATCTCCGACGCGGGACTCGTGCTGACCACCGTGCGCAACATCAAGCGGCGTCCC